>NZ_FNDM01000015.1:0-126249 GCF_900100505.1 Bacillus sp. cl96 | reverse complement strand
GTATCTCAAGAAAAGGATCCTCAAACTAATCCTTCATGGAAGCCAATTGGTACAGAGCAAGGAGCAAAACCTGATATGAAATTTAAAGAAGGAACAGTAGATTGGAGTGAGATGAAAAAAGCAATCTCTTATGCTGTTGATGTTCCAGAGAGCCAATTGATTTTCGATTTTATTGGAAATAATGGTAATAATAAAGCCTACGGTAATGTACGAGATAAACAAAGTAATAAAAAATATAAGGTTAATATTGATTGGGTAGAGAATCAGGGGTGGAAACCAGTATCTGTACAAGTGGTAAAATAAATAGTAGAAATGTAATTATATGTTTAAAAGTTTACTCTTGTAAAACTCATAAAAAAGTTTGTTTCAATCAGGACTCTTTTGTTATGTTGACAGCATTAATTACTCAGACTCAATTGTGAGATCCTGATGCAGACAAAGTTCGAAGCTTATTAAAATCTATCTAATTTAGTGCTTCGAAAGGTTCAAAATTGCATTTTTAAAGCATTAAATAATTAATGGTACCTTTTGAAATATTTTTGGTCTCATTTTATTAGAAACAATTCCGTCTATATAACTAAAAAATGTATTATGATATCTATTGAACATATGAATAGGATAACAATTACCTGCTGTTAGCAAGTTGCAGTTTATCTAATAAAAAGATCACTTGTTTCTAAGACAAGTGATCTTTTTATATACATTTCCTTTACTATTTTTAAAATTGAATAGATATTTCAATCTGTGTAATTACAATAGACTTGATTAAAATTAAAACTGCAACAAGGATAATACCGTCCATATTTGTAGTAAGAAATATATATATAATATCTTAATGCAAGGTTGGCCTATGTTCTATGAAGATACTAAAGAATTATAGGAAACATTGAGAAACGGGAATTATTTTTATTACAATATTTATGCATCTTTAGGCCTAAATAGCTGGGTATTAGCTAAGAAACTTGAGATATTAGACTCCTATTAAGTTAAAAATGACCTTAAGTGTACTTCCCATAAAGAAAATTGTGTAAATAAGCTGTCCATATGGGCAGCTTATTGTATTTTTTGGCTTAGCTTGTTTTTTTCGAAGTGTTGGCGGTTCCTCTACAAGTATTCTTGCATTTAAATTATTTTTAATATATTATATTTATATGGTTATATAGAGATTGATGTATACAAAAAGGACTCAAATCTATTAATAAGATTTAAGTCCTTTTCAAAGATAAAAAGATTGTACCGAAATGGAATACAACTTATACTTTTCTTTTTAATATGTATCTAGTAAAAAGACATTTTTTATCAATAAAATTGTATTTTCAATATAAATGGAAGTTCATTTATATTGAATGATAGGAAATAGTGGGTCTAGAACATAGAGGAACAAAGAACCATACAGAGAAATTTGAAGAACCTGAAAGCTATTGTATGTAGTTTGTTCATCTCAAGTACAATAAAAGAGTCTTACCTCTGTAGGCAAGACTCCACTAGTATCTTTGTATAATATTTACATATCAACTAAAAAACAAAAACCATATAACACCAAGTAGCAGAATCCTAATATTCCTCCTACAGCTAATACTTGTTTAAACCAACTTTTAAATTTTATATTACTGTAAATATCTTGAACTTTTTCCATGTTTCCTCCTATTAAGGAGAACCCTTAAAGACTCTCACTTCGTTATGGTACCATTAAAGAATGGCTAATAGAGGTCAAATATTGTCAAAACGTATAAATATGCAATATTGCATACAGAAATGTATTGTTACAAATGTAAGCGCTTACTATAATGAAGGTATAAAGTTTAATCACATCCCAGTATTAACAAAAGAGGAGGAAATAATATGGAAATCGCAATGGCAGTTTTAAAATTTATAGGTGGAGCAATCCCATTAGTTCAAGAGCTTCTAAAAGCATTTATGTAAATTCACTATTTAGCAATTATTTATAAAAATTATCATTCGTATGAGTAAAGCCCCTTTAACAATATTAGGGGGCTTTTTAAATTTCTAAATATTTAAGGTTACGTCACTTTTAGCTAGCAGAATTAATAGAGCTATTGAATTTTATAAGAAACAAGAAGCAGTTTCCTCACCACCTAAGATTATTTTCTCTGGTGGACAAGGATCAGATGAAAATATTTCTGAAGCGAAAGCTATGCAGGAGTATGCTGTGAATAATAGGATTCCTCTAGAGAATACAATAAAAGAGGACCGTTCTACTACAACATACCAAAATATGCTTTTTTCAAAGAGAATTATGGAATCATTAAAAGGAACACAGTATAACTGCATTTTTTCTACAAACAACTTCCATGTGTTTCGCGCCGGATTATACGCTAAAATAGTAGGATTAAATAGCCAAGGAATTGGCTCAAAAACAGCCTTCTATTATTGGCCAAATGCGATGATTCGAGAGTATATTGCAATCTTCGTTATGAATCGTGTACGTCACAGTATTGTAATAGCAATTATTATGGGATTCTCTATCATAGCAACCGGAGTAAATTATTTATTTTTTTAAGGGTGTTGTATAACTTATATTTTGGGAGTTATCTTAGGTAAGGAGTCACCTTAGGGTGACTCCTCTTTTTTGTGTTTATATGGGTTGGTTTATTTAAATGTTAGACTACAATGCAAGTGATTGTTATGATGTTGATTAAAAAGGCAGCTGTTGTAGTCGTCTTTTTATTATCTTACAAAAGTGTAATCTTCATGTCATGTTCTTGAATTTCTTCTCAAATAAAAAGGGGTTATGATAACAGCATAATAAAAAACACATGAGGTGAATGACGTGAAAAGATATATTACACTTTTTAGTATTCTAGTTGTATTTGCTACAATGTTAGTTGGTTGCGATGTGAATCGTATGGGAAAAGATGAATACTATGTTCAAATTACAACTGATGCGAAAATAAAGTCAGGGGTATCTAAAGAAGGAAATAAATACACAGAGTATAATTATGAATTACAAGGATTTGACGAAAATGGTAATGAAAAAACAGTGAAATTTAATGGATTTAAAGAGCTTCGTAAAGAAGCATTCTTACGCGTGTTCCACTCCGATAAAAAAGGTGTAACTGCTTGGGAAGAGGTGAAGAAAGACGAGCTTCCTGGGAAGGTGAAAGAAAAATTAGACGTGAAATAAATGATTTATAATGGCGAACCCACATATTCGAAGGGTTCGCTGTTTTTTTGTGGGGTAATTTTGCCCAAATCCCCGAAAAGGGAGAATAAGCTAAATTAAGTAGGTATACCACCATATCGCCATAAAGACGTTATTCTTACGGTAGAATTATAGGAAAGGATGACGTTTTTTTATGTCTAATTCTGTATCTGACGACTTACAATTATTTGCACAGGAGATTAAGAGTCTTTTATCACCAAATACCTTACAGAATCTAGCTAGAGATGTTGGATTTGGGGTACTGCCACATCGCCATCAACCTAAGATTTTGAATTATCCCCAAAACGAAAATTTCATTCTTTCATAGTTGTCCATAGAAGTTCAGTTCGTTTTTTCGTTTATGGGAAGAATGTATTTTTTAACTTGATAGCACTGTGACGATTCCCCTAAGAGACCTAAAAAAACTATGTAAAGAAGGTTTTCCAAAAGATTAGGCATAGCGCTACTCTTTTTGGAAAACCCTAATCGATAAATTCGTGTTATTATTCTTGATATTGCTGTTGAACCGCCTCTGGTAGTTCCTCAAAGATTATTCTTTTAAAAATGTTAATAATACTTCATTAAATTCTTTTGTAGGAGTTGCGTTTAATCCATGAGGACAACTTGTATTAGAGCAAGTTTACTATCAGGAATGGAATCATATGTGCGTTTCCACTTAACTCAAAAGGTACAGTTGCATCAGAGTCACCGTGAATTATAAGATTTAATATAAATATAAAATTTACCAATATATATAAACCAGTATTATAGTTTGATACTAATTTATTTGATTCTTTTATTTATGTGCTTGTTAATTTAGCATAGATGATAAAAAATAAGGTTAATTGTCCTATTATCACAATATTCGGCACTACTATAATTAAATTAATAACAAAAAAGACTGCTAAAATTCCTAAAAACAAGCATAAATGATAAATATTCAAGCGGTGTTGTTCAAACCTGTATTGATGAAAAACAATTGTAGTTGACAGGAAATAGAGCAATACAGAACCAAAAACAAAATATAAGATAAAAGAATAATAGACCTCATGTAAAAATAATAATCTAATGGATGCTGCAACCATACTCAAAGACATTAAAATAAATAGATGACCGTAAATAATAATTTGACCAGAAGTTTGTCTAGACTTGTCGAGTTTCTTCTCCATGTTATCGAAATATTGCCACCACATCGAAATAATGAGGATAAATGAAATGATCGCAAAGCTTATTGAATCCCAATTTCCTTGTTTAGGTTGAATGACCACAAGAGTGCTTACAAGAGCTTCCCCAAAGAGAATAATGGAAAATAGACCAAATCTCTCTAACAAGTGGGCTGTATTTGTAGGAACCTTTTCTAAACACTTCCTTCCAAGCAGTGGGACAATAATATCGATAAGAATCCCAAAATATAACACAGCATATCGAATCCAAGAATCAAAAAAGACGGATAATAATGAAATAACGATTCCAATCCAAAAATATCTTCCTAAAAAGAGTGCTGCTTTTTTTCGAGCCCCCTCTTCTATACGCTGGACAACAAGATATTGAATTGCAGTCACGACCCTTAAGCCAATATAGCCAATTAAAAAAGAAAGATAATAAGGATCAAAATCAGCTGATAAGCTTGATGTCATTATTAGGACAAAAAACATTTGCAGGATCAAAAAAATTCTTTGATGAAATAAATCTTTTCCAAACCGGTTAACAAAGATGGTTTGCCCTACCCAAGCCCACCAGATCGGAATAAAAATTAAGACAAATTTTACTAAATACTCTGCATGGATTTGACCATCTTCAACATGAAGTAAAACATGAGTCGCAGCCGTCACTGCCGCCACAAATAACAAATCATAAAAGAGTTCTAACCACGTCACTTTCTTTTCTTCCATTTCGGTACTCCCTCCTTATAGTTAATAGTATGCTAAAAAGATATAGTAATTGGAAGAGAAAATAATATAGACATAAACCATTTTTCCTCATTATTGTATTCAACATAATCCCCTGGAACGTCAGTGTTACATTTTATATAGTTGGCTACCTTTAAAATTTTAATATTAAAATACAATACTTTTAGACCGTTTAGTTTTTCTCCTATGTCATCCGCTACGATTCTATCTCCACCATATAGGGGACACCCTATATTCCCATCAATTTAAGAAATTTTAATACCTTTAAGTACAAAAAAACGTTATCATTTCTAAACAGGATAGATTAGAAATGATAACGTATGGATGATACTAGCTTATATTAGTCTTTCTGGTGCTGTGATGGTATATCATACTAATTAATAAAATGAAAGAATGTAGCAATAATAATTCTAGAATTTTTTATCATAAAGATGTAGCAACTATAGAACGCTTAGTAACAGCTATGAACAAGAAGAACGTAAAGCTAGAACAGGCTATAAATCGAGCAAGGTCAAGTATTGAAGAAAATGAGATAGCAACTGTTGCTACAGATAGTGTAGCGGATACAGAACACGAACTTCATCACATGAGGTCTTTGGAATTGAACTGACGGGTAACTTTAACAAAATAAGGAGTACAATTAAACAGCCTAAAATATGCAAGTTTTTATGCGAAACTGCTTGCGTATTTTGGCTATTTTTGCATTCGTAAAAGTGCTATAAGTAAACAGCATTTTTAAATTGCCAAATACCCCCATGAGATCAATGGGACTTATATTCCATTTCTTTATCAGAATTATATTAAGAAGTGGAAATAGTATAAGTACCCAAAAAACGATAATAAAAACTGTATTCATCAGTTTCTACTCCTTATGTGAATCATAAAGTTATTATCCCGTTTATTGTGGGCTGATTAAAGTTTCACTTTATCTCTCCGTCTCAAAAAACTCAATCCACTCTCCATCAGGGCCAGCGAAGAATATGTAACGTGTTCCATCTGGTAATGTTTCGATTTCTTCTCCTAGTAAAAAGGTTACGCCGTGTTTTTGTATTCTTTCAATTTCATCCTCTAATGAATCTACCTTAAAGCAAATGTGATGTACTTTTCCTTCTGCCGGAAGAGAAGAGTTATAACCTTCAATGAGTTCGAGTATCGTTTCCTTCGATTCTTCCACACCTAAAAAAGCGAGTTTTAAGTCTGGGTTCGGGTGCCCCATACGTTTAAGGAGCTGTAAGCCGACTACTTCTTCATAAAATGAGATAGATGCTTCTAAGTTTGCAACCATAAGTCCAACGTGTTCTATTCTTCTAACTGGCATGTAGATTCCTTCTTTCTGAAAATTATATACAATATATTATTGAAAATTAAGAAAATAAGCAAGATAAAAACCTTACAAATTTTAGCGTGTTATATGGTATAGTGAGAAAGTATGTTTGGGGAGAAGGAAGGAGATTATACGATGAATACAACTACTCAAACTCCTTCATTATCGGAAACGATGAAAGAGTGGCATTATGCATTAGCATATGAAATTAAACATTGGAAAACGATAGGTGGTAGTAAAATTTCTATCATGAATGGTCGTTTTTTATATACAGATTATGAAAGTACAGTATACGTATTTCAGCTTATTTCGGAAGTAAGCTTACCTGAAGGTTCACCGATTCGAATTGAGTTCGATGGTGAGGAAGCGACAGGAGAAGTATTATCTGTACATGGATTAGAAATAGAACTGAAATTAAATGATTATATACAAGGTGAAATAAGAGAAGCGGTTTTATACAGTGAACCGTGGCAACTTTTAGAGCAACTGCAAGAGCGATTGAAAGAAGCACGTAAAGATAAGCTGAAACGTAATCGTATAAAGCGTCTTGTTGATGGGACGAGCAGCCCGAAACATATTGAGAAGATGAAAAATCCAAAAAATGAACTGGCATATCGCGCGTTTTATAATCCGACAACGTACGTATGGGGACCGCCGGGAACAGGGAAGTCTTACAATTTATCACGTATTATTTCGGCCCATTATCAAAAAGGAAAATCGGTACTTGTGTTAGCTCATAGTAATGCGGCAGTAGACGTATTAATGAGTGAAGTAACGAAGCAAATTGAGAAGAAAAAGAAATGGACGCCTGGCGAAATTGTTCGTTACGGTTATAGTCAACATGAACATATACGAAATCATGAAACGTTACTTGCATCTAAGTTAGTTGAAACGACGAACGGATCATGGGGTGAGGAAAGACTCTACTTGGAAGAAACACGCCAAGAGCTTCGTGAAAAAATCTTATCGTATAAGGCAACGTCCTCTGATAAGAAGCGTATGCAGGAGATTGAAAGTGATCTTCGAAAGCAAAAGGCTAAAATTAAAGAAGTAGAAAAAGAATATATTGAAAATGCGAAAGTAATCGGCGCAACTTTATCGAAATGTGCCATTGATGCGCTAATTTATGAGCGTACATTTGATTTAGTTGTCGTAGATGAGGTGAGTATGGCGTTCGTTCCGCAAATTGCATTAGCTGCTTCACTTGGAAAACGTATCGTCGTTTGCGGTGACTTTTTACAGTTACCTCCAATTGCGATGGCAAATCATGAACTCGTTCGCAAATGGCTTGGGGAAGATATGTTTTACCATGCTGGGATTGTGGAGTCTGTTAATAAATCAGAAGCACACCCAAACCTATTTATGTTGCAGGAACAAAGACGTATGCATGCGGATATATCGAAGTTTACGAATTCGTTTATTTATAAAAATAGAGTATACGATCATCCGTCTGTTTCAGAGCGTAAAGAACTTGCGCAATTGCAGCCGTTTGCAAATGAAGCGAGTGTTTTATTTGATACGAGCCAAATGGGAGCTTTTTCGTTAAAAGATGCTGCTTCTGGTTCACGTTTTAACATTATGTCTGGTTTAGTAGCAATGCAAATGATGTTAATCGGATTGTTAGACGGTGTTCAATCAATTGGTATTGTGACACCTTACAGGGCGCAGTCACGCTTTTTATCGACGTGTATTAGAGAAATGTTGCAGAGAACGAAATATCAAAACATACCAGTTTTAGCGGCGACAGTTCATAAGTTCCAAGGTTCTGAAAGAGATATGATGATCTTTGATACGGTTGACAGTTATCCGCAAGAACGACCTGGCGTATTATTCTTTGACCATAAAAACCATCGCCTCGTCAATGTAGCAGTGACGAGAGCGAGAGGGTAACTAACTGTTACGATTTATTTAACCAATTATAACGAAAGTTAATTAAATATATCAGTAAGCCCTGCTAGTCAAGTGATTGGCTAGTAGTGAGGGTTAACTGCGGGCAATCCCTAAAGCTGATTGAACTACAACGTGGCTAGAAATAGCGAGCGTGAATGTCGCGAAAGCAGAAAAAATCAATCAGATGGTGCAAGGTTAAATCCTAAACACTAGAACAATGGGTCTTCCGCCTCGAATCATCTAAGTCAAAAGTGATAAGATGAACGTTCAACGACTATCTCGTATAACTGACGAGAGTACATCACAAGCTTATGGTGGTGGAAAAATCCTCTATCTCTAAGTAGATAAACATATAGTCTGCGCTCATGTGAAAACATGAGAAGTTCATAAGAGAACTGGCTAAGGAATTGCGGCCCTAGTTGAACAAGATAAATTTTATTGAATCTATCAAACTTCATTGAATTCATCGAACGTACGTGCTGCGATAGGTTCAATGAGGTGAGAATAATAATGAAATTTTCACGAGTTAGTCAAGTATCGGAATTAACAGGTTTGTATCCTGGTAGTCTCAGGAGAATGCTGGTGGAACACGCTACGATTCAGAAGAACAAATCTTTCATTAAAGGAGTTACATTCTGATGATATTGGCGAAGAAAGTTAGACTGATTCCAACGCCTGAACAAGAAAAAGTGCTTAGAAACCATGCTGGTGCTGCAAGATTTGCTTATAACTATTGTAAAAGAATGAGTGATAGATACTATAAGCTATTTGGAAAATCTGTTTCACAGTTAGCTTTACAGAAACGATTTACAAAGATCAAGAAGCGAAAGAGATATGAGTGGTTAAAAGACATTAATGCACAAGTTCCCAAACAGGCTTCAAAAGATTTTGATACGGCGAGAAAAAATTCGTTCAAAAAGTACAAAAATGGTTCTCACACTTCTTATAAATCCAAAAAAGATTTAATCCAAGGATTTTATGCCAATTATGAAAGACTGATTATAGGAAAGAAAGTCGTTCATATTCAGTCTATTGGAGAAGTGAAAACAAGCCAACAACTACCAAGAAACAAAAAACCATCCAATCCAAGAGTTACCTTTGATGGTCGTCACTGGTGGATTAGTGTAGGATTCCAAGAAGACTTTGAATTCCAAGAACTAACGAACGAGTTGATTGGTGTGGATGTTGGGTTAAAAGAGTTGTTTGTAGCTTCTAATGGTATGAAAGAACGAAATATAAACAAAGATGCCAAGGTTAAAAAGCTTTTGAAAAGGAAAAAGTCAGCACAAAGAGATATGTCTAGGCGATTTAAAAAAGGTGTAAAAATTCAATCTGCCGGATATGAAAAAGCGAAAGCTGAGCACCTGCGGTTATCTAGGAAAATTACGAATATCCGAAATAACCATATCCATCAAGCAACAGCTAAATTGGTGAAAACCAAACCAATGAGGATTGTTGTGGAAGACTTATCTATCTCAAACCTGTTAAAAAACAAAAAGCTATCGAAAGCATTTTCATTTCAAAAATTAAACTTCTTCTTTCAATGTTTGTCATACAAGTGCGAGAAGTACGGCATTGCGTATGTAAAAGCTGATAAATGGTTCGCCTCAAGCAAGATTTGCTCATGTTGCGGCGTAAAATACGACCATTCAGTTCAACCAGAAGGACAGTGGAGTTTAAAGATTCGTGAATGGCGTTGTGCTTCATGCAATAGCCATCACGATAGGGATGTAAATGCTGCGATAAATTTATCAAGATGGGTAAAATAAATGCTTGATAATAGGAGGTAACGATACTGCCTCGTGTGGAGTGTTATACCCCTCGTCCCTTCGGGGTTGCGAGAACACGATGAAGCACTAACTCGTGTAAATTTGATTGAATTGTATAGATTTAGTTAAGTTTATCGTATCGGAAGTTCATTCAATTATCAGATTGCCACTACATGCGCAAAAATTTATCGAGAAAACAAGCATTATCACAATTAACAGCTCATATAGAACGTCACGGAGATGTGTATGATCGCACGACATCAAGACAATTGTGGGAACGAAAAATATCGAAACGTTTACGCTGGTTTATGGAAATGAATCTTGAGGAAACGAAAGGGCTATTAAAAGATATTTTAGCAGCAAAACGAAAAATTATTATTTCACTTCCAAGTACAAAACAAGTGGATAAGAGAGTATGGCAAGCGTTAATGCGTACAAATGCGCAAATAACAGTGTATAGTGACGGACCAGTTCCACTGAAAAATGTAAAGTTACAAAGACAAAATAAAGCATTCCCGTTCCTAGTAATCGATGATGAAATCTTCTGGGCAGGCGCACCGCTTACATCTCAAATGATGTTTGAAGGTAGTACGGAATTTCCGTACGTATGTGCAAGACTGCAAGCACCTGAGACAATTGGTGTATTAAAAGGATTTTTAGATATTCGGTAAATTCGGATAGGAATTCCTTGACTTTTACTTGGAATGAACTTAGAATAAAAAATAATTTAATATAATTTTATGAAAATTCTTATCACGAGAGGTGGAGGGACTGGCCCTATGATACCTCGGCAGCGGATTCGTTATGAATACTGTGCCAATTCCAGCAAGGTAACTTGAAAGATAAGAAAGAAGCTCATTTTGACTGTATATACAAAAGCCTCTTTCTATCTTTTAGAAAGAGGCTTTTTTACGTGAAAATAAAAGGAGGAAGAAAAATGGGAGAGACAGGAGTAGCGTCACAAAGAAAAACAATTGAAGAGAGTATCGAAAGAAATAAGGAAAAGTACATAGAAACAAGTCATGATATTCATGCGAATCCGGAGATTGGAAACCAAGAGTTTTACGCATCAAGAACGTTAAGTTTATTACTAGGTAGTGCAGGGTTTCAGTTGCAGCACAATATAGCTGGACATGAAACGGGATTTATCGCGCGAAAAAGCTCTGGAAAACAAGGACCGGCAATTGCATTTTTAGCGGAGTACGACGCTTTACCAGGACTCGGTCATGCGTGTGGTCACAATTTAATCGGCACAATTAGTGTTGCAGCAGCAATTGCATTATCAGAAACACTTGAAGAAATTGGCGGGGAAGTTGTCGTGTTTGGTACGCCAGCAGAAGAAGGCGGGCCAAATGGTAGCGCGAAATCAAGTTATGTAAAGGCAGGTTTATTTAAAGACATTGATGCGGCGCTTATGATTCATCCGAGCGGAAAAACAGCGACAACGAGTCCTTCACTAGCAGTCGATCCACTTGATTTTCATTTTTACGGAAAAACAGCTCACGCTGCAGCTTCGCCAGAAGAAGGGATTAACGCATTAGATGCGGTTATTCAGCTCTATAACGGTATTAATGCACTTCGCCAACAACTTCCGTCAGACGTGAGAATTCATGGCGTCATTACAGAAGGAGGAAAAGCACCTAACATTATTCCTGACTACGCTGCAGCAAGGTTCTTCATCCGTGCAGCAACGCGAAAAAGATGTGCAGAAGTAACAGAAAAAGTAAAAAATATTGCTGAGGGAGCAGCGTTAGCAACAGGTGCGAAAGTAAAAATCCATCAATTCCAAAATGAAATCGATGAATTACTCGTAACAAAAACATATAACGATATTGTAGCGGAAGAACTAGAACTATTAGGTGAAGATGTAAATCGTACAGAAAGAGTAGGAATCGGTTCAACCGACGCAGGAAACGTAAGTCAAGTCGTACCGACAATTCATCCGTACATTAAAATCGGACCAGATGATTTAATTGCACATACGAATGAATTTAGAGAAGCAGCACGTTCAGAACTTGGAGATAAAGCATTAATTACATCGGCAAAAGCATTAGCAAATACGGCGTATCGATTAATTACGGAAGAAGGGGTGTTAGAGAAGGTGAAGGAGGAGTTTAGAGAGGCGCAGAGGAATCAAGGGTAAGGGGATTAAGGTACTTTTTTCGAATAGCAATCTAAATAATAAGTAGAGATATAAAAAAGAACATTGAAAATCAATGTTCTTTTTTTGTTACTAATCATTAATTTTGTTGGATTTTCTCATAAAGGAAAAGCTTTTACTGTTAGCGGAGGATAATACGTATCCTTTATTAGAATGACAATTTCTCCTCAAACTCACTCTTTAAAACAATTAAAGGAGATGACAAGCCAAATTGCATTAAAGAGTCTAAAAATGTAGCGAGAGAATCCATCGAATCGCTCATGACCTTCATCATATAATTAAACTCCCCACTAATTCGATATAAATCTGTTACTTCAGGAGCGGCATTACAAAATTGAATAAAATCAGAGCATTGGCTCGTTTTAAACATGATGAATGCTTGAATGTTTTTATTAATTTTTGCAGGCTCAAATTTCGTTCGATAAGCCGCTATAACTCCTTGATCTTCAAGTTTATTAATACGCTCTTTTACAGCAGGTTGCGTCATGGATATAATTCGTCCTATTTCTGAAACGGAAATTCTCGCATTTTCATACAACAAGTTCATAATTTTATGATCGATTTCATCCAGTTTTACTGTGTTTTGCATTGTGTAGCCTCCTTGTTTTGTTTTCTAAAGTGAATCATAAATTATAACTATAATATCATAAGTGAACGAACTAAATTACCTATAAATCTATATTTAAAATGATTGGTTTTTGCATGAAAATATAAGTATAGCATTCATCAAACGGAAATTTAGGAAGGATGGAAGAAATGAAGAATCTTAATGGAAAAGTAGCATTAGTAACAGGAGCGAGTCGCGGAATTGGCCGTGCGATTGCGATGAGATTGGCGAAAGATGGAGCATTAGTTGCGATTCACTACGGTCGAAATAAAACAGCTGCAGATGAAACGATTAGTGAGATTGAATCTAATGGAGGAAAAGCGTTCTTAATTGAAGCTGAACTCAATTCAATTGATGGTGTCAAAAAGCTAGTAGAACAGTTAAAGCATGAATTACAAATAAAAGTTGGTACATCAGAGATTGATATTTTAGTAAACAATGCAGGGATAGGTACACAAGGAACGATTGAAAATACGACAGAAGAAGTTTTTGATGAAATTATGTCTGTAAATATGAAAGCACCATTCTTTTTAATCCAGCAAACATTACCATTAATACGAGCAGAGGGTCGCATTATTAACATTTCATCAGCTGAAGTACGACTTGGTTTTACAGGCTCAATTGCATACGGCTTAAGTAAAGGTGCGCTTAATACGATGACACTGCCTCTAGCTAAACATCTTGGAGAAAGAGGTATAACAGTGAATACAATTATGCCTGGATATACGAAGACAGATATCAATGCAAAATTGCTAGATGATCCGGAAATACGAAATTTTGCTACTAACTCATCTGTGTTCGGGCGAATAGGGCAAGTTGAAGATATTGCAGATGCAGTAGCATTCCTTGCTTCTTCTGATAGCCGCTGGGTAACGGGGCAGATTTTAGATGTTTCTGGTGGGTTTTGTTTATAGGGTCACTACTCCATAGCCATCAAGCTAATCTAGTAATTTATAGAAAGATAGGCATACTAAAGAAGTCTATTAAAACGTGATTTTTTCGCTAGGCAACTTGAATCAGGGGGCATTTCTTTTTCTTAAGTTGACGGGTATGTATGGTGCCCCCGATTAGACGATAGTGAATGAACAATTTCGGGGTTCAGTTCAACTTTATTCAAAATAAGATTTTTTGCAGTAAAATCAATGTTAGTGGAACTTTTTTAAAAATTAACATAAATACTTGCAATATTCAAATTAGTACTATATAGTTCTAGTTATGACAAAGATAAAATTAATGAATCAAAAACGTGTGATTGAAGTAGCTGCAACATTATTTTTAGAAAAAGGGTTTGCTTATACAAGTATGGATGAATTAGTACGTGTAAGCAAAGTTTCAAAGTCTAATGTGTATTATCATTTTTCTAATAAGGAAGTATTATTAGAAGGGGTCGTTGATTATTGGATTGAAATGTATCAATCTGCAATTGATGACATACTTTCTCAGAACCAATTTTTAGTTGAAGATCGTATCCAACTGTTTTTAAAGCAATTATCACAAGGAGTTCAGTCGAGGGAGTATAGGGGGAGCTGTCCATTTATTACTCTTTATATTCAAAGTCCTAAACAGGCCACGCAAATAAAAGAAAAAATAGGTCTTTTTTTTACAGGATTACAAAAGAAAGTTTCTCTATTACTTAAACAAGGGGTAGAGAATGGAGAATTCAGAAATACGATTAATATTGATGAGGTTGCATCACTTTTTATTACAAATCTTGAAGGAGCGTTATTTATTTCAGAAACATTGAAGGATGCAACTGTAATCACGAAAACAGCAGATCATTTTTTAAAATTGCTTCGATAAAAGAAGCATTTTTTTTACATCAAATTAGTACTAAATAGTACTAAAAGGGGGATTTTATATGAGAACAGTATTTTTAACTGGTGGAACAGGCTTTATTGGAAAACAATTAGTAAAAGAATTAGCCAAAGAGGATGTTAAAATTCTTCTTTTAGTGAGGTCGAAAAATAAAGCAACACGCCTTTTTCAAGAAAGAGGCATCTTAAAAAAGGAAGTTATGCACTTTATTGAAGGTGATTTGACGAAAATAGATTTAGGTCTAAGTGCTGAAGATAAGGAGAGGGTATTGAAAACGGATGTGATTATTCACGCAGGAGGCCCCATGGATATTCAAGCGACAAGTAAAGAGGCAGCTTCCGTATTTTTAAATGGTGCCAAACATATTAGTGAATTAGCTAAAAGTATTCATCAATTGAAGGGTTTGCAACAATTTATTCATGTTGTAGGTTATATGAGTCCCTTTGATGATAAAAATAGCAAGATTGCAATTGATGTGTTTAAAGAAGGAAACAATTATTTGAAAATAAAAAATCCATATGAGAGAACAAAATTTTTAGCAGATCTTTATATCCGTCAGCAGGCATCAGCAGTAGGTTATCCGCTTTCTGTAATTAATCCGCCAACTGTAGTCGGTAGTAGTAAAACAGGGAGTACAGAGCAGATAGCAGGATTAGGTTTGCTTGTGATGAGTATGCGAAGAGGGCTCATGCCAGTGATTCCTGGAGGTAAGGGATATAGGTTACCACTTATTTCAAACGATGAGCTTGCGAAGTTTATTGTGCAGGTTTTCAGATTGGAGCAACCGACTATTCAAACATATACACTTGTTGAAGACAAACAGCACGATCAAAACATTGCTGAATTATTAAGTATTATGTCGGAAAGTATGAATATGAGGGCACCAAAAATCTCTGTTCCAATGCCATTTATGAAAGCAATTATGAATAGTGGAGGAAGTAAAATAACAAAAATTCCTTCTGATGGACTGAATTTTATTACAAAACAAAAATTTTCAAATGTTTCAGCGAAAAAAATTATGGGAGGAGATTGGTTTAAGAAGACGAGTGTAATGAAATTTTTCCCTGCCGTAGTAGCTGATCTGGATTATCGAATAATGTATCAAAATGGCCGGCATAATCATTTATTTAAACGAACATTATGCGATAACACTACCCTTTACCAATTACAAGGAAAGGGTAAACCGTTTATTTTATTACATGGTTTATTGAGTGATGGAGAGGATTTATTTCCTTTAGCACAAGAGCTTCATGAAAAAACTGGTCAACCTGTATGGATCTTGGATCTTCCAGGTTTGGGACGGTCTCCTTTTAAACAAGAGAAAAATCTTCTAGATATCTATTTGAATGTAGTGAAAAAGTTATTGGAGAAAGCTACGAATGGTGCGCATCTAATTGGACATTCATTCGGTGCGTTTATTCTTCTGGAAGCATTGGTACAAGAGTACATAGATAAGAAGTATTCAATCACTTTACTTCAGCCACCTGTTGCTAAAAAAAATGCTAAATCGCTAAATGTTCCTCAAGTTATGAACAAATGGACATTAAAATTGGCAACTACTAATTTGATAGAGCGTTATTTATTAAGTAATGGTTTGTTTGAAAGTATGGAGAGCATCCCTGAACATTATATTGAAAAGATAAGTAAAAGTTTTACTTCTCCTAGAATTTTAAATACTACGGTTCAGCTTAACAGTTTACTACTGAAAAACGATCAAGGTGATTTCAATGAAGTAACAAAGTATAATCTTCACATTATTTGGGGGGATTATGACAGAGCCTATTCTGCTCCATCGCATCTTGGTAAGGTTGATTTTGTTCCATATGGCCATCATTTTCCTCTTAGCCACCCGAGTGAAACGGCAACATTAGTAATAAAAAATAGTAATACTAGCAAATGAGAGTGTAGGATAAATAAAAAGTGTGTAGTAAGATCGTTGTGTCTTTGAAATAAAATCGTACTGTTTGGAGTCCCGCGAACAAGACGCGAATTTTGCACGCTAAGCAAAAAAACAATAAGCTGTCTACATGGACAGCTTATTTACATTATTCTCGTTATTGGAAGTTATTTTTAACTTTTCCTGATCTGAAAGAGTCAATCTTTTTTTGATTATATAATTTATCAATAATTATTCTTTTTTCTCCGGCTGATAGGAAAGAATAACGACACCTGAACTGGTCGTTCTTGTTTCGATCAGTTTTAAAGCCTTTGTATCGTTTCCGGTTTTAAAGAGATGCTTTCCGCTTCCCACGATAACAGGATTGACCATAAAATGATATTCATCAATGAGGTCGTGTTGCATCAATGTTTGGATAAGCTCACCACTACCATAAATTAAAAGGTTCTGACCGGGCTGTTCCTTCAATTTCGATATTTCTTCTACAATATTACCCTTGATAAGATTTGCATTCCATTCGGTTTTTTCTAAAGTTGTTGAAGCAACAAATTTAGGCATGCTGTTCATCTTATCAGCAAAACCTTCTTCATCAGTCATAGAAGGCCAGGCAGCTGCAAAACCTTGATAGGTTACTCGCCCTAGTAGAAGAGCTTCACTTTCAAACAGTAAATCGGATTGAAACTTTGCTACTTCTTCATTGAAATATGGAGCAGTCCAAGCTGGTTCCTCCATGACACCATCTAGTGAGAGGTACATCGATACAATTATTTGTCCCATTTTATTCTCCTTTAATTTTAAATTGAGATTTTTACATATTGGTAACACAATTATTAATTCTCCAGCTAGAGAAATTCTCCCTTTTTAATAGTTTCGACAAAATGTATTAATATATGTTTCGGAATAACTCAATATATATTAATAACTTTGAAATATTGTATAACTTCTAATTTTTATGCATTATTGATTAGAATTGCTTATTGTGCTAACGAATCAGGATAGTGTGGAGACCGACCAACTAAATAGTTGCTTATCCTCAATTATTAGAAGGAAAGTTCTATCATTTTGCGAATTTATTAGACATAGACGAGTGCTATAATTTTCTATATCTACATATAAGAGGTGACTACGCATGAATCAAAGACCGTCAGAAGAAGAATACGCCGGAAGCTCCGGCGAATATATCCGTTTGGTGCCGGACGGTAACATCATCGACATTCTGCTCGCCCAGGAAAAGCAAATGACAGAGCTCCTGGCATCGTTGACCGAAAGCCAGGCCACATATCGGTATGCGGAAGGAAAATGGACGCTGAAAGAAGTCGTGGGCCACATTACAGACGCGGAACGCGTCATGACCTACCGCCTGCTCCGGTTCGCAAGAGGGGACCAGACGCCTCTGACCGGTTTCGATCAGGAATTATTCATACCTCCTTTCGGAAGCTGGACAACCGCGCAATTGGCCGAAGACTACCGGGCCGTACGGCAATCAACGATCACATTGCTGCGCGGGCTACCGGCTGAGGCGTGGACCCGCAAGGGCACAGCCAACAACCTAAGCATTACGGCGCGCGCCCTCGCGTACGGCGTCGCAGGACACGAACTTCATCACATGGCGGTCATCCGAAATCGGTATTTGAGTTAATCGCCGGCTGAGGCCATTGGAATGGAACTAACACCTATCATACAATCTTTTAGATACCGTTCTTATGGGGGGCCCGCCCCACAACCATCTTAGACAATTTTTGAAATTAAAAGCACGTTACTATTCTCTTATGTTAATGAGAATAGTAACGTGCTTTTTATGAATATGCACCAAAAACAAGAGCATATCGATTTTTCTCATTTTGGGGTATTTGTTTTTCTTAGATTGAGGGTGATGGGGCACTACTCTATAATGATCAAATTAAAATTTAAAATAGTTATAGAGACTCCATTTCTCGGAAATATTGTAACTATTAAGTTGTAAAAAGAACCATAGTTTTTCATTTTTGAAAAGGTTATGGTCTTTTTTAATTGTAACAAAGATATGATGCGAGGAAGTTTTTTAGATAAATCAAAAAAACTTGATTAATAAGTTGCATATAGAACTCATCTACGTATATACTATAAACATCAAAAAAAGTTGATGAAGGGAAGTGAACTACAGTGGCACAAAATTTTCAGCTCTATGAGAAAAAGTTTAAAGCGTTGGCGGATCAAAAACGTTTAGAAATCATGTATGAGCTTTGTCAGCGAGGCCAGACGTGTGTATGTGATTTAACTGAAGTTTTTGAAATGACGCAATCTAAGTTGTCATATCATTTAAAGATTTTACTAGATGCAGGTTTAATTGTAAAAGAAACAAAAGGTACGTGGAGTTATTATGATTTAAATGATGCGGAAGTGAATAATTTATTATCAGAAGAATTGTGCTGTATCTTTAGAAAAACAGGCAAAGGTAGCTGTTGTTAAAATTTTATTCTATTAATCAAAAAATATTGATTAATTACATGTAAAAGAGAAATTATCTATGAAATATATTTTGGTTTTTCATAGAAGAAGGGGGATAAAATGAAACGTTTATCTTTTCTAGACCGATATTTAACACTATGGATTTTTCTAGCGATGGCTGTTGGGATTGGTTTAGGGTTTGTGTTCCCTAGTGTAGTAGACGGACTGAATACATTACAGGTTGGAACGACGTCTATTCCGCTTGCTGTTGGTTTAATTGTAATGATGTATCCACCGTTAGCGAAAGTTCGCTATGAGGAAATGGGCCGAGTATTTAAAGATGTAAAAGTGTTAGTGCTATCTTTAGTACAAAATTGGATTATTGGTCCGGTACTTATGTTTGTGTTAGCAATTATTTTTCTTCCTGATAAACCAGAATACATGGTTGGTCTCATTATGATTGGGTTAGCACGTTGTATTGCAATGGTCATTGTTTGGAATGACCTTGCTGATGGGGATAAAGAGTATGCGGCAGGTTTAGTTGCTTTTAATTCGGTATTCCAAATGCTCTTTTTCTCAGTTTATGCATACGTATTTGTAACTGTAATTCCAGAATGGTTAGGGATTGAAGGTGCTATTGTCGATATTACAATGATAGAAGTAGCAAAATCAGTATGTATCTATTTAGGAATTCCTTTTATAGCAGGTATGTTGACACGCTTTGTACTAGTTAAGTTAAAAGGAAGACAGTGGTATGAAAAAGTGTTTATACCTAAAATTAGTCCACTTACATTACTTGCATTGCTATTTACAATCATCGTTATGTTCTCTTTAAAAGGAGAGATGATTGTTAGCGTGCCACTAGATGTGGTAAGAATAGCGATTCCGTTATTAATCTATTTTATTGTAATGTTTTTTGTTTCTTTCTTTATGGGAAGAAACATTGGTGCAAACTATCCGGTGACGACAACGTTAGCATTTACAGCAGGTAGTAATAACTTTGAGTTAGCAATTGCTGTAGCAGTTGGTGTGTTTGGTATTCATTCGGGCGCAGCATTCGCAGCTGTCATTGGACCGTTAGTCGAAGTACCTGTCATGATTGCACTTGTAAATGTTGCCTTTTGGTTTAAACGTAAATATTTTAATGACCAACCAGTCTAAATTCAAAAATAAAGGTGGAAAACAACATGGAAAACAAAAAGACAATCTATTTCTTATGTACAGGAAATTCATGCCGAAGCCAAATGGCAGAAGCGTGGGGTAAACAATATTTAGGGGATAAGTGGAATGTGTATTCTGCAGGAATCGAAGCACATGGAGTCAATCCAAACGCAATTAAAGCAATGAACGAAGTAAATATCGACATAACAAATCAAACATCAGATATAATTGATGCAAACATTTTAAATAGCGCTGATTTAGTCGTTACGCTTTGTAGTCATGCGGATGCTGTATGCCCATCTACTCCGCCGCATGTGAATCGTGTTCACTGGGGATTTGATGACCCGGCAGGAAAAGAATGGTCTGAATTTCAACGTGTTCGCGATGAAATTGGTGAACGTATAAAACGATTTTCTGAAACAGGTGAGTAAATAAAGGAAAGAGTCAATCTTCTATTGTGTTGGAGATTGGCTCTTTTTTATTATGTATTTCATTTACTTATCGCATCGCTTTAAAACTACTCTTAGTAAAAATGCAGAATATTATGTAAAAATGGTAAAGTTAGAATAGAACAGTTTAAAAAAGGGGTGTAACGTATGATCTGTGAACTAAGCAAGGATGATTTTTATAGGTGTAATCGTTTAGTGAATGAACAAGGTCAATTAGAGGTACGTGCTGTAATTGCAGGAGTGAATCCTGGTCGTATATTTGTAGATAACGTGACTTCTCCTAATTCGGGACTCATTTGGTTAGGTAATAATGATGGCTTCTTCTTTATTGGAGATGCTGAAAATGAAGAGTTTAATAAAGAAGTGAATCGTTTTATTAATCATGTAATAGTACCTGAGGCGAGGAAAGTAGGATTAGATTGCTTTGAAGGAATCGGGAATCATTCGAAGTGGAATAAAACAATCGAAAGAATATTTCAGCATCGTAAATTAAAGAGTTGGAATCAAAGAGTGTATATGCTAGGAAAAGAGGATTATGAAAATCATCATGAGCCTAAATTTGAACAGAGATATACTGTACTGAAAATGAGTAAAGCTCTCTATGAAAATAATAATAATACATTTAAGAACATTGATTTTTTACAATCAAAAATTTTAGAGTTTTGGTCTTCACCAGATTGTTTTTTCAATGAGGGAATCGGTTATTGCATTGTCTCTGATGATCTAATTGTGAGTGTTTGTTTTTCAGGGTTTGTATTTGAAAATATACACTGCATAGATATTGAAACAATAGAGGGTTACCAGGGGAGGAAATTAGCTCAAAAGATAGCGCATAGTTTTGTAAAAGATTGTTTGGAGAATGATATTATTCCATATTGGGACTGTATGGAATTGAACAAGCCTTCTGTTGCAGTTGTGGAAAATGTAGGGTTTACAAATGTTTTTAATTATGTAGGATATTATTTTCTATTTGAATAATCTGTTGAATATAGAAGTAGTTTTTTTAATTCATACATGTAAGAAAAGGACATGCAAATCCGATTTTACGAAAAATCTAATGACTTAAAATTCATACGAGGTGAAAATAATGGTAATAAAACAAGACGAAATGAAAGTAGTAGTGGCAGCTGGGGCATTTAATAACAATCCGGGCTGGATTCAAACGCAAGAAGATGATCTTAACTTATTAGTTGAAACAATGTGGGAAGCAAGATTTGAACATAACTCCATTTCAGCTATTTTAGCAGAGCATGTATGGGAGCACCTTACTTTTGAAGAAGGGGTAAAAGCAGCTAGCATTTGTTATAAATTTTTAAAACCGTCAGGCCATATTCGGTGCGGTGTCCCTGATGCATTTTTCCAAGATGAAACATATCAAAATATAGTGCAAGTAGGCGGACCTGGCCCGAAAGACCATCCAGCTGCAAGCCATAAAATCGTTTATAATTATAAAACATTAACGAAAATGTTTGAAACAGCTGGATTTGAAATAGTTTTACTGGAATATTGCGATGAAAATGGGCAATTTTATTACAAAGAATGGGATGCAAATGATGGCGTTATTTTCCGATCAAAAAGATATGATCCTAGAAATCAAGGAGATAAACTTGGTTGCCCATCGTTAATTGTGGATGCGATTAAACGGTAAGGTATTCGTTAGTTCAATAAGTTTATGAGCCGCAAATGCGGCTTTTTATCTATTGTATAATTATTACTGGGATGCCTTTTCGAAAAACTGAATGATTTTTTTAGAATTATCTTCACTTAAATCATAACCTTCACCGTGTGTTTCATCGCTCGCTTTTGCCATTACGATGTCACCATCCGATTCTATCCAAACAAAAAATTCCTGCATAGATTTATCTTGATAAGTAACCTTCATTTTTGAATGCATATTTTTTTTTGCATCTTGATCTAGAAGGAGTGTTTTTTTCTCTGCGCTTTCCATACTTGTAAAAATTGTTTTCATATTTGTTTTATTTACTATTTTATTACTCCCTTTTGAATTTACAGGACTAATCTCAAGTTTTCTCACTTCTTTTTGTTCAAACATAACGTTTTCATATACAATTTCTTTTTCTTTCACTGTTGTGGATGCTTCTTTATTGGAAGCTTTCGTTTCATTTGAATTACTTGTACATCCAATTAATAAGGTGATACTTAATGCTCCAATCATACCGAATGTTAATCTCTTCAATAATATGCCCCCCATCTACTATTTTCTATAATTCTATTTCCTATTTGAAATATCCTAGCTATGCTTAATGAAGTGAAATACATTTTGTTATGGGGAATAGAATGGATTGCATGTACGTTAATTTTTTATATGAAAGGAGAGAAGGAAGTGAAGCACATAATAAAAGATGTATTAATGAATTATTTTACAGAAATCCGTTCATTAGTAATAGAAGAAGAATTACATATAAATAGCTGGCATACAGATTTACACTATAAAATCATGGTAAATGGAAAGCGATATTCCGCACGGTTTATGAATAGCAATCGAATAATCAATCCAGCTTTTGGAGCGTTATCAAATGAACAATTGAAAGAGCAAGTACGCTTTACCTATTATTTACGAGGGCATGGAATTCCTTTTATGCAAATTAACAAGAATACGTCAGGGGAGTCATTTACATTAGTCACTTGGAATGATGAACAGTACCGATTTGTATTGTCTAATTGGATTGAAGGAGAGCATCTTACACACTGCACAGAATCTATTGCAGAATCGTTTGGAAAGAAGGCAAGAAAGATTCATGATATTTCTAGTACATTTCAAAGCTCGATTTTTCAAAAGAAATCCCATTTAGATGGGTATGCCCAGTTTATTGATATGTTAGAAAGTAAGGTAAGCGCATGCAAGGAATTACGGGAGTACATAAATCTTTCTACATATCATATAGAGTGCGCATATACGAGTAATTTACAGTTTATTGTACAAACAGATTTAAATCCTTTGAATGTTTTATGGGACTCAAGTCAATGTGTAAAAGGAATTGTAGATTTTGAATCAATTGGATATGTTGATCGTATTGAAGGACTAGCCTTTTTAATAAAATGGTACTCGCGAACAGAAGGAATACAGTCCCATGAAGTATGCTCAAGTGTTGCTAGTTCATTTTTAGAAGGGTATACGGTACATAATATTGTAACACCAAATGATTATAAGAGACTTTCTTCATTGTTATGGTTATCCGGTAGTTTGAATTGGAATTTTGTGAAGAAAACGCTAAGTGTATTAGAAGATGCGAGGCAGTTAGAGGAACATTTGAAGGTTTATAGAGTAAGGGGAGAGAGGTTGTCTTCATTATTAATTTGTAGATAACCTTTCTTCTCCTTTGGGATTTATAAAACAAAACATATGAGGTGTTCTAAAAATGAAAATACAAACTGTATTGTTTGATGGTTTTGGAGAACTTGTCTCATTCGCACCGTTTGAGGTACTGAAAAGAGCGATAGAAGAAGGGGCTCCATTTACAATTGAATTCGTTTCGAGTGAACAAAAACAAGAAGTTACTACTGATTAAAGTTTCATTTTATAAATTTTACTTTATTAAAAGTTGATTTGTTAGAAAGGATAATCATTTATTGCTATAATGAATGGATGCATGGCAGGAAATAGATAGAAAGATACTGCTAGTAATTTATACTTAAAATGTAGGGAGATTGAACAGAGTTATGGGGAATGAAAAGGAAATTAGTTCCGCTAAATTAATATGGAAGATGACGCGCCCGCATACATTAACGGCGACGTTTTCTCCTGTAATTTTAGGGACAGTGGCATCACTTTATGTTGCCAAAATTGATTGGCTTTTATTTATTGCGATGATGCTTGCATGTTTAGCGCTGCAAATAGCAACGAACTTATTTAATGAGTACTATGATTTCAAACGCGGATTAGACACTGCTGAATCTGTTGGCATCGGTGGTGGAATTGTCCGTCATGGATTGAAGCCAAAAAATGTGTTAACAGTTGCGCTTTTATTATATGTCGTAGCAGCAATTATTGGAGTTTATATTTGTATGAATAGCAGCTGGTGGTTAGTCGTCATCGGTTTAATTGGAATGGCAGTTGGCTATTTATATACAGGCGGTCCATTACCAATTGCGTACACTCCGTTTGGAGAATTAGTTTCTGGATTGTTAATGGGAACATGTTTTGTGCTCATTGCTTTCTTTATTCAAACGAATACTGTAACGATTGAAAGTGTATTGATTTCCATTCCAATTGGAATTTTAGTAGGTGCAATCAATATGTCGAATAACATTCGAGATATCGAAGAAGATATTAAAGGTGGAAGAAAGACATTAGTAATCCTCCTTGGGAGAGAAAAAGCTGTGGTAACACTAGCGATAGCCTTTTTCATTGCGTATTTATGGATTGCCGTAATTGTATTAATGGGTTATATAAGCCCTTGGGCATTAGTTATGTTCTTAGGTTTGAGAAAGCCAATTTCTGCGATTCAAAGTTTCCAAAAAGGGGCAAAGGATCCTGGATATATGCGCATCGCAATGAAATCAACAGCGATGACAAATACGATTTTCGGCTTCTTGTTGTCAGCAGGATTATTAATTAGTTATTTGTTTTAAATGAAAAATATTGTTAAGTAACTTAACCCCAGTTTCTCAATTTTAATATAGAGAGATTGGGGTTTTTATTTTGACTAAGTTTAACGTTAAGAGTCGAAATGCAAATACCAATAAATTGCAACTTCATCATTTTCAATATCCAAACCTTTATAAACAAGAAAATCAAACCCACCAATTACAAACCCACATTTTTCATAAAATTTACATGCTGCGACATTATTATTTTGCGTTTCAAGCATGATACCTGGCATATTTCCTTTTTTTGCCCACTGCTTTGCTTGATTAACTAATCTTTTACCAACTCCGAGTGAACGATATTTTTTATCCACCGTTATATCTTCTATGTAAGCATAGTGGTTCCAATTCTTTTTCAATACTATTAATCCGATGATTTGGTTATGTAACAGTGCTATGTAAATGACTTGATTAGGTTTATTTATATATTCATTGTAAGCCAGTTCTTCATTATCATCTTGATTTTGTAAATAACTTTTTTCATAACTTGGAACGTCTTCTACTGTATATTCTATGCGTCTATTTCCTTTGGAAAGAGAAAGAATTAACCGAGTATTCACTATAAAACTGTCATCAATCTCCGGGAGATTATCTAAATCATTTGTTTCTAACTCTCTAATTACAAGGTTCATCGGAGTACCTCCACATAATAATATTTCTGCTAGTTCTTCATTTGGTTCAAATGAATTCCAATTACAAAATTATAATAGAATTTCAATAGTACGGCCATCTCTGTATTTTATCTTTATACCGACATGCTATTATCTTGAGGTGAAAATGTTATTTAGAAAGAGTAGTATTTTTTATTTTGGATGTATATCGAGTTTTCAAATTTAACTGTAGTAGAGAAACAAATATTTTTTTAAAGAGTGGATGTAATAGGCTATTCTTTAACTAATTTCGACATTATCTGCATTTTATCTTCACCTTCCTCTATTAATCTATTTATTGTAAATATCAGCTGAAGTTAATTCTTAGCTGCATAAATAATGAATATGAAAATGAGTAGGGAAAGGATCGAAACATAATGAAAGAATCACAAAATAAGAAAAAAACAAATGTAGTAACTAAGGCAATACTATCTCTAGGAGTTGTTTTAGCAACGACCTTTTTTACGTTTTTTTTAATAGGGAAATGGAACTCTATCCCAGCGAAAGGGGTAGCTAATGAAAGTATTAGGCTAGCTAATACGCAACAACAACAAAAGAAAAAGGACACATCGCTGGCAAAACAGAAAAGACCTGACGGAAAACCAGTAGGAAGGGTTGTTTATTTAACATTTGATGACGGTCCTAGCGAATTAACTGGGAAATTTTTAGATGTACTAAAAGAGCAACATGTTTCTTCGACATTTTTTATGCAAGGTAGCAATTTACAGAATACTGGTTTTCAGGAAAATGTAAAACGAGCAGTAAAAGAAGGACATTATATTGGTGCACATAGTATGACACATAATAGTGATAAGCTATACAAAAAAGGACAATTTGTAACGGAGATGAAAGAAACGTTAGCTCTTATTCATAATATTACAGGTACAACTCCTAAACTAGTCCGTCCCCCATATGGATCTGCACCAGGATTAAAGGGGCAGGACATTCGTAACAAAATTGTAGAAGCAGGAATAAAAGTTTGGGATTGGACGATAGATTCAAATGATTGGAAATTAAAAGGTAACCCACAGCAAATTATAGAAAATGTAAAGCGTACAACAACAGAAGATGTGGAAGTAGTTCTAATGCATGAAAAACTACAGACATTACAAGCGCTTCCGGAAATTATTAAATTTTATAAGGAAAAAGGATATGAATTCGGGGTATACAATGAAGCGGATCATTTTCAACTAAACTTTCAGAAAGATCAACGTCTATAGTATAAACATAATTATTTTAAAAAGGTGTTTTCCATTACTAAATCAATAACTAAGCCAAAAGTCGATTTCTTATTTTATAAAGAAATCGGCTCTTTCGTTTATGTATTACGTTACAAGAGTTTTCTTATTTTCTCCGGAATGTCCTTTTTGAAATCTATGCAACAGAGTCTTTATAGTAAGAGTATTTTGTCGGGTAATAATCAAAAAACGTATATTACAATATAGAAATTCACCTTAATACTAAAGGATACATGACAACGATTCCTATAAATTCTTCTCAATAATTGAAAATAAAATCAATCCAGATTATTATATTGTTATTGTAATTATAAATATAATTACATTTTATTGAAGGAGGATACATAGATGAAAAACTCAAAAGGCTCGATTGAATCAGAGATAAGCAAAGCAATTACTCACTGGGAAAAGGACTACCTAGGACGCGGATCTATATCCGTTAAGACAGATATATTGCGGGATATGATTATCGTAAATTTACAAGGTATTTTAACACCGGCTGAATATACGGTTTGCGAAACGAAAGACGGTATGCTAACGATAAAGAAAAATCGTTCGGAGCTAGTTGAATCTGGAATTGACGATTTGAAAGAGATTATACTAGAATTAACTGGAGAAAAAGTGAAAAGTTTTCATACGGATATAAGTTCGCGTACAGGTGAGCGAGTAATGATTTTTAAATTGTTTCATAATCTTGAGGAAAAGTTTTAAAAATTAAAATCATCGTAGGGTTAGTGGGAGATAATTAAGAAACCTAAAAGTTTTGCACTTTATTTATATTTATTAACATGATAATAATTAAAAACTTGAAATTATTTACGTGTACTGAATTTTAATTGGAATAACGCTCAAAAAACTGATAAATAAATTGACAAATTGCTTAATATAGTTTATCTTATAATTGTTTTAAAAAATTAATAGATGCTTATTTTAACTGTTTGCTATAATTAAGGCTTTAGCATTTTTTTAATATGTAATATTGACTAAATGAAAAAGTTTCTTAATTGAAAGATAGCGCATAACATAAATTGATATATTGATTGCATAATCTAGGAGATCAGAGATATACTGTTATTTTTAATAGGAGTAATACATACATTACTATCCTCTATAAAATGGGAGCTCTTCAAAAAACTTTATTGAAGTTAGTTGAAGTGAAACCGACAATCTCCATAATTCAATGATGATATAAAATCATTGAATTATGGAAGTTGTCGGTTTTTTTTATGGGAAAAAACGATGTACTAAAAAGAGTGAATGAAAATTGAAATTAAAAAAACTATCGTAATGAAAAGGAATTTTTATAGGATATTTTCGCTTAGAAGGGAGTATTTAACATGTTAATTTCGCTGAGTTCATCAACACTGTTAACTTTATTTTTTATGGCGCTTAGTGCTTCTTGGCTAAGTGGATTATTATTTTTAAATGCAAGGATACCTTTACGTTTTGTTTATATCCATATTGGTATCGCTGCTTTACCTTCATTGGTTTCTTTACTCGCACTTGTTAATAACAATGGAGATAGAGTTGTGGGGCCTTGGCATCTAGATACTTTAGCTTGGTTAATGGCTTTCTTTGTTCTTACAATTGGTTTAATCATTCAGCGTTTCTCTGTACGTTATTTAATGGGAGATCGCTCATATCGAAAATACTTTGCACTTTTTACATTTACTACAGGTGTATCTTCGGTTGCATGGTTAAGTGATGATCTGCGCTTAATGCTCATTTGTTGGGGAGCAACGCTTATAGGATTGGTTCTACTTATAGGGCTAAATAAAGGGTGGAAAGTAGTTAGTGAAGCAACTAAAATCTCTGGCTACCTATTTACAATAAGTTGGATTGCCTTACTATCAGCTATCATTTGGCTTTTTCAAGTAACAGGACAGTGGCAGTTAACATCAGTTTTAACGAATGAAAATGTAGTGCTACATGGAACATTGGAGAGAACAGGAATTAACTTATTAATTATATTAGCGGTGATGATTCCAGCAGCACAATGGCCTTTTCAAAGATGGTTAATTGAGTCTGCTGTTGCTCCAACTCCTGTTTCTGCTATTATGCATGCGGGTTTAGTAAATGCTGGCGGTATCATGTTAACTAGATTTTCACCTCTTTTTCATGATGATATTGCACAAATAATTTTACTAATTTTCTCTAGTATTTCTATCTTAATAGGTACAGGAATTAGTTTAGTCCAAGTTGATTATAAACGTCAGCTAGTAGGTTCAACTATTGCACAAATGGGATTTATGCTTATTCAATGTGCATTAGGCGCCTATTTAGCGGCTATTATTCATTTAATTTTACATGGTTTGTTTAAAGCTACACTATTTTTACAAGCTGGTTCTTCCGTGCAACGTTTTGGGGTAGTGAATCAGTCTAATGAAAAGATGTCCAATTTATGGATTATAGTTGGGCGTGTTTTAGGATTATTTATAGCAATTACTTTCTGGTTTATGACTTCTGGAGAGGGGTATCAACTAGTTAGTGCGTTAATCTTAGGCTGGTCACTATACTTTTCATGGAAACAGCTTGTTGTTTTTGGAGAGGGAAGAATGGGACGAATTGCTGGCGTAATTGTTTTGATTGGATTTTCTCTCATTTACTTTACCGTTCATAATTCTCTTTATAAATGGTTGCATACTGATATTTATCAAAGTGTTCAACCTTCAGCTCCAGCCGTTATCTTTGTTATATGTATTTTACTATTTAGTAGTGTTATTAGTACTTTCGTTACTCGTCATCAATCTTCTACTTTATTCGCTGTACTTTATCTTTGGTTAGTTCGAGTAGGTGAGGCGAGACGAAAGTCAGTAGAAAGTCACCCAAGCTATCTGAAACATTATGTATCAAAGGGAGGTAATTCGTGATGAGCATACCGTCAATATTAAAGAAAGATACAAACATTGATATGCAAGAAAATAATATAAATGATTTAGTTGCATCTGCTAGCCGAGTTATTGCGCCACTTTGGCCTATCTCTACGTTTGCAGCTCACCACCCTTGGATGGGACTTGAAAAGCAATCATTTGAACAAGTCGCAAATTGGTTAAAAGAAGCTCGTAATGTGGATATTTATCCTAGTGCCTCCATGATTCATTCGGCAAAAGCGAAAGGTGAGATTGAGGAATCATTTTTACAAATGAGTTTGTCTCGTTGGCTGGATTCACAATCTTTTCATATTCCGCGAGAGAAAGCAGAGCGATTTTGCCAAGCAGCTTTAAAGTTAGAAAAATTACCTTCTAGTCTATTATCATCGCCAGAAGTAAATAAATTGGCAGAAGAAATGAATTATATAAATACAGCAAGTATGCAAGCCTCTGTTATGCAGCCAATAAGTTCGCTTATAGAGAGTCAAAATAGTGAAAACCTATCTGATGTTCTTAATTATCATATCATTAAATGGTGTAAATTATATCTTGATGAATCCGGATCAAATTGGACGATGCCAAATCGAGAGAAAGGTTTTTATCGCGCATGGCAACACCTTATTAAATTTGATCCAGCGCTCAGTAAAAATGAGCGTAAAGTTTTAAAAAATTGGCCACAAGATGCCGAAGTAGCTTTAGCGAGAGCATTATCTGAACTAGGAATTTCTGAATCTAACATACAATCTTACCTTGAAGGGCACTTACTTTCTTTGCCTGGGTGGTCAGGAATGATACGATGGCGCTCACAACAATCAATTCAGGAACAGGAACTTCTCATAGAATATTTAGCAGTTCGAATTTCTATGGAGCTGGCTATTGTAAAACCTTATTTACCTTTAAAAAATCAAAAGGTTGAGAAAAAAGTTTCGATCGTCCCACTTATAGCTTCTTGGATCTATTGGGGGAATATTTCAACACGGGAATGGTTACAAATGCCTGCTACTGAACAAAGTGAATTATTAGTATTCGCTTATCGTTTTGATGAAAATATTCGCAAGAAACTTTGGCTGGAAGCTTGGGAACAAACGCATGCAGAGCAATTAAGGGAGAAGATTGCTTCTACACAACGTGCAACCAATGATAAAAAGCGTGTATTAGCTCAATTAGCATTCTGTATTGATGTACGTTCAGAACCGTTTCGTCGCCATCTTGAAAAATTAGGTCCGTTTGAAACATTTGGAATAGCTGGTTTCTTTGGGTTACCAATTGCAACTAGTGAACTAGGTAGTAATAACAACCATCCTTCTTTGCCAGTTATACTCAAACCGAAACATCAAATAAAAGAGCTCACAAATGAAAATGAACTTAAATCTTATGAGCAACGTAAGAGGGTAGGCAGTTCGGTACGTTATACTTTTAAAACGATGAAACAGAACGTACTGACAAGTATGGTGCTACCTGAGTTAAGTGGTCCTTTACTTGGTCTACAGATGGTGACAAGAAGCTTTGTCCCAAGAGGAGTTGGTGGCTTCATTCGTAACCTTCGTAAAACTATGTTACAAAAACCTGATACAACATTCTCGCTTAATCATGTTCATGACACAAAGGGCGAGATACCTATCGGTTTTACGAAAGAAGAAAAAGTGAACTATGTGCGTCAAGCTTTAAAAATGGTGGGATTAACAGAAGGTTTCGCTCCTTTAGTTGTAATGTGCGGACATAGTAGTCAAAGTACGAACAATCCTTATGCTGCAGCACTTGAGTGTGGTGCTTGTGGCGGAGCAGCAGGAGGATTCAATGCAAGAGTTTTTGCTACTTTATGTAATCTCCCAGAAGTGAGAGAGGCGTTGTTTGCGGAAGGTATTAAAATTCCTGAGGATACCATTTTTGCAGCAGCTGAACATAAAACAACAGTGGATGAATTGGAATGGATTTACGTCCCAGAACTTTCGGAAACTGCGCAAGAAGCATTTGATTGTATCGAATCGATTATGCCAAATGTGAGCCAACATGCAAATAGAGAGCGTTTAACGCAATTACCAAATTTTAAAACGAAAATAAAAAATGCGAGTAAAGAGGCACATCGATTTGCAGAAGATTGGAGTGAAATACGTCCAGAATGGGGATTAGCTCGTAATGCATCTTTTATTATCGGGCAACGAGAATTAACTCAGGATTGTGACTTAGACGGTAGGGCTTTCCTCCATAATTATGATTGGAAACAGGATGAAAGTGGCGATATATTAGCTAACATTATTGCAGGACCAGGAACAGTAGCTCAGTGGATAAATCTACAATATTACGCTTCAACTGTAGCTCCTCATTATTATGGTAGTGGAAACAAAACAACCCAAACCGTAACCGCGGGTCTAGGTGTTATGCAGGGAAATGCAAGTGATTTGTTGCCAGGCTTACCTTGGCAATCCGTTATGCAGTCAGATAGTGAGACGTATCATTCACCACTTCGTTTACTAATTGTAATTCAAGCGCCTAGTCAATATATAGAACGTTTGCTAAATAATGATTTCACATTTCGAGAAAAAGTTCAAAATGGATGGGTTAGACTTGCAAGTGTTGATCCAGAGGGACACTGGAAAAACTGGTAACAATCATGTAATGAATTATCAACTATTGTTACTAACTTAAAAGTTTCATAAATACAATAATGAAGAAGGAGTGCTCCATATGAATTCAAAGAATAAAAAAGTTTTATTGTTAACAGACATTAAACATGAAATAGAGCCTATTATCCAACAAGTAACTAACATTCAACAAGAAAACATGTTGACTATACACAGCTACGATTCTGTAATTGTACATCCTTATGGAGATATAATGAGATCTATTATTATTGCTATTTATCAAGAAAATGTTGAAGAAATTTTTGTTGTAGGAATAGAGGATAAAGAAACTGAGGTAGTTAATCTACAAATTCAACGTGATTCCATAAAAAATAACAGGGAACTAGACTATCTCTTTGAAAATTGCATGCCTGAATTTTCAAGTGGTAGCCTTGATGAATGGCTAAGTGGAAAAGAAAATGTTAGTGAAAATATTGAGAAGAGTATAGATATGATTTGTCATCATCCACTAGTACCGTCTGATGTTAAAGTTCATGGTTTCAAGATTGATAGAACAGGGGAAAAAGAAACGGTTGTTAAAGTTTCTGTTAATAAAGTAGTGAAACAAATGCATTCTTATGTGTAAGTTATCGATAGATAAGCAACTTTTATTTGGTAGATACTATAATATGTTAAATATTTGGATTTATTTCCTTTAAAAAGAGTAAAAGAAATCTTCTATAAATGGAGATCTTTTGCTCTTTTTATAATAAAAATAAAAAATTATTTGACGTTTTTTCGAAAAAATTTTTAAGACAAGGCTTTTAGGTTTATGAAAACCTTTATTCATGATAGCAAGATAATTTTGATAAGAAGTATATAGTAAGAATGATTTGGAGATACCGATGGGGATATAACTATTTTATTTAGGACGGTGCAATTAAAATGGATTTACAGAAAGGGAAATTATATTGGAACACGACTTTTTCTAATACACCTTCTTATCCTCGTTTGGACGAAGATATAAAATGTGACGTACTAATAATAGGAGCAGGAAGTTCGGGTGCTCAATCAGCATACTATTTGAGTGAATCAGATTTAAATATTGTTATCGTTGATAAAAGAAAGGTAGGACATGGAAGTAACCTTACAAATACAGCACTTATTCAATATTTAGGTGATAAGATGTTTTATGAACTTGTAAATACATTTGGGGAAGAGTATGCAGTTAAGCATATGAAATTATGTGAACAAGCTATTAATGATATTGAATATGCTGATCAAAACTTGCCTTATTGCTCTGACTTTAAACGACGTGACAGCTTATATTATGCAAGTTATGAAGAGGATATAAAGAAATTAGAAAAGGAACTGTATTATTTACATAAGCATGATTTTAAAGCGGCTTGGTTATCAGAAAAACAAATTGGACAGAGATATCCATTTAAAAAACGTGCAGCTATTTATACGTATAATGATGGTGAAATAAATCCTTATAAATTTACACATAGTTTATTAGAACAAGCCTCTAATAAAGGAGTTCACATTTATGAAGATACAGAGATTGTTGGCAAAAAGTTAGAGAAAGAATGTGCTATCTTTTATACAAAGGAGGGCAATTCTATTACTGCCAATAAAGTAATTGTGGCTGCAGGATATGAAGGATTGGAATTTAAAAAGGAAAAGAACGCTACACTGATTAGCTCATATGCAATTGTTACTAATCCTGTGGAAGATTTATCTTCTTGGTATAAACGCACTCTCATTTGGGAAACTGCGAGACCATATATTTATATGAGAACTACTGTAGATAATAGGATTATTATAGGTGGATTAGATGAAGATACAAACATTGCTCAAGAAAGAGATTCAAAATTAATCCATAAAAAAGAGAAATTAGTGAATGAATTTAATAAGCTCTTTCCCAATATAACAGTTGAACCTGAATTTTATTTAAGTGCTTTTTATGGTGGTACTCATGATGGTTTACCTATAATTGGAATGTATGAAGAGTTTCCAAATTGTCACTTTATCTATGCGTATGGAGATAATGGATTAGTTTATAGTATGGTACTTTCTAAAATTGTTCGAGATATAATTATTAACGGTTCAAGTCCAGATTTGAATTTATATTTACAAACTAGACCAAAACTAAATGAGTAAACTGCATGTATACAAAATCATAGTAGTAAGGAGCATATTTAGGATTCCATTATAAAAAAGCTATTTTAAATGTATTAGTTTCATGTGACTATTTGTTATGTTTATGAATGCTTAAATAAAGCATTCATAAACAATATTATTTGTTAAATCCATTCATTTTACTAAGTTCAGTTATTTGTATAATCCATTCTTTTTTTAGGTAGGGTAGAGTTGCTTGGATATGATGATATTCCCATTCTTCCTCAATGGTAGGGTAAAGATTAAATAAGTATTTTTCTTCATCATTTGTTACACTTGCTTTAGGATTGCCAGTAAGTTTAAAATAAATGTCGCACCATCCGCTATAGTTTGTTAACATGAATAAAAAATTAGGACATGTGAATTCGATGAGGTATATTTCTTTCTCTAATTGAATATCTGATAGTAATTCTCTTGCAGTCTCATAAGTAGGCTTCTTTTGGTAACCATTGCATGAATGCCATGCCCAAATGGGTAAATCTATAATAAAGTCAATACCTTTCTGTTTCATGCGTCTTACAATGTATTTATATGCTGTGCAATCTTCTTTACTAACAAAAATAGGATCGGCTATAAGCTTACCTTCATTCAAAAGTGTATTTATGGCATTTTGGTTTTGAAAAGTCCATAGGATTGTTGAATCTATAGATGTATTTAAGTTTGATTGTTTATAAAATTGTTTTTTCATCTTTCTCTCCATTTTCTTTTTTATTTTATAAGAGTTTAAGATAAGTACAAAGTGCATTATATTTTTATCTTTATTAAGAGTTGGAAAAATCCATTAAAGATAGAAGAGTTTGTTTGCAATTACAAAAAATGATTCTTATAATCATTTAAAAATAACAGAAGTATTTGTTCTAATAAAGAATGAATTATGCTTTAAGAATTAGAAAGGATAGCCATGCAAAATAAAATTATTGTTATGTTTCAAAAAGATTTTCGTTTATATGATAACCCAGCTCTATTTGAGGCTGTTCAGTCTGGTGAGGTTCTTCCTGTATATATACAAGATGAAACTTTTTCAATAGGAAGTGCGTCAAAGTGGTGGTTGCACCATGCTGTAATAGATGTAAAGAAGCAACTTGAGGCATTGGGCTCTACTTTAATAATTCGTAAAGGACGTACGGAGGAAGAAATACTTTCTCTCATAGAGCAATTAGATATAACGGCTGTATATTGGAATATTTGTTATGATCCGGACAGATTACAATCTAATCAAAAAATGAAAATGATGTTAGAGGATAAAGGTATTATCTGTAAAGAATTTAATTCGCATTTATTATTAGAACCGTGGATTATTAAAAAGAAAGATAACACTGAATATAAGGTGTTTACGCCTTTTTACAATGCATTTCAAAAGCAGGTAATACCTAAACCTTTTAGCAGAGTGCAGAGTATAAAGTGGGGGAACTCTTTACCAGCAAGCTTATCTGTTTCAGAATTACAATTGTTGCCGATTATACCGTGGACATCTCATATGGAAGTAATATGGGATCCGACAGAAGAAGGGGCATATAAAACATTCAAGAAATTTTTCTCTAGTAAATTAGTCTCTTATAGTGAAGGAAGAGATTTTCCAGGTCAAAATGTCCATTCGATGTTGGCACCGTATCTTTCATTTGGTCAAATATCAGTAAAGCTAATGTTTCATTACTTAATAAATAAAAGTACCGAAAGACAATGTAGTCTTTTTGAAAAACAAGTTAATAGCTTTATACGTCAATTAATTTGGCGAGAGTTTTCTTATTATTTACTATATCATTATCCATTTACAGTATATAAACCTCTTAATAAGAGCTTTGAAAATTTCCCGTGGGATAAGGAAGAGGAGTTATTAAGAGTATGGCAAAAGGGGAAAACGGGTTATCCGTTTATTGATGCGGGAATGCGAGAACTATGGCAAACAGGTTTTATGCATAACCGGGCAAGAATGGCTGTAGCCTCTTTTCTTGTAAAGCATTTGTTAATTCCGTGGCAAGAAGGAGCAAAATGGTTTATGGATACACTACTAGATGCTGATATTGCAAATAATACAATGGGATGGCAATGGGTTGCTGGAAGTGGAGCAGATGCATCACCGTACTTTCGTATTTTTAACCCAATCACACAAGGAGAAAAGTTTGATAAAAATGGAGAGTATATAAGAAGATGGGTACCAGAATTAAGAGATATCCCAAACAAATATATACATAAGCCTTGGGAAGCACCTGAGCATATTTTACAAAAATCCAATATAAAACTTGGGGATACATATCCTTTTCCGATTGTTGATCATAAGGCAGCACGGGAGAGAGCCCTTTGTGCATATAAAAGTATGAAAAAATTTGTATGAAATAGGTTAAACAATATGTATTTTGAATTTTAATATTAGAATTTTATCCATTACAAGGACATACTAATCATATAAAGTTTCTATAATCTTCTAGTAAAAAGGAGAATGTTTATGAAAAAATCTAGTATTATAGTATTTTTACTAACATATGGTTTGTTTTATGTTTCTAGTGTTTTATTCCCTATTGAGCGTACTTGGTATGATGCGTTAGAAAAGCCGTCTTGGACACCATCTGGTATGACAATCGGAATGATATGGGCTGTATTATTTGGACTTATTGCATTATCAGTTGCAATTATTTACAACAACTATGGATTCAAGTCAAAAACATTTTGGTTTTTATTCCTTTTAAATTATATATGTAATCAAGCGTTCAGCTACTTTCAATTTAGTGAAAAAAAATTTATTTTTAGCAACAGTAGATTGTTTACTAGTCGCTATTACTACGTTACTTCTCATTATGTTTTCTTCCAATTTATCTAAAGTATCGGCATGGTTGCTAATCCCATATTTTTTATGGTCTGCATTTGCTACATATTTATCTTGGACAATTTATAGTATAAATTAAAGACGTAAATGAAAACTTGAGCACAAAGAAAATGCTCGAGTTTTTATGTTTATTAATGATAATCTAAAGTATAGAATATACACATCTTAGGGAGGTCATATGTGTGAAGAAATGGATAAAAATTGTTCTGTACTCTGTAGTAGGTATTTTAATGATCGGAAGTATTACTTTTTTAACTTGGTCTCAGTTTACTTATAAACCAACGAAAGAGGCTTTGTCTTTAGTAGATGATAAAAAAGATGCAGATTATATAGTTTTTGGAGAGAAAGATGCAAAAATAGGAGTTATTTTTTATCAAGGAGCTAAAGTAGAAGCCGAGGCTTATAGTTACTTAGGAGAAGCTCTTGCAAAAGATGGGCATTTTGTAGTAATGCCTAAGTTACCATTAAATTTAGCGATATTTGGAATAAATGAGGTAGATAGTGTAATTGAACAGTATCCGGAAGTTCAAAAATGGTATGTTGCTGGGCATTCAATGGGTGGAGCTATGATTTCTAGGTATGCCTTTCAACATGAAGAAAAGGTAGACGGGATTATTTTCTTAGGTTCGTATCCTGCAGATGACTTCTCTACTAAGTCGATTCCAATGTTATCAATTTACGGGGAAGTAGATGCTTTAGCAACTGTAGAAAAAATAGAGAACAATAAAAAGTTCATGTCAAAGAATACAACTATGCACATGATAAAAGGGGGCAATCATGCTCATTTTGGCATGTATGGTGAGCAAAAAGGTGATAATGCGAGTTTAATTACGGCAAAAGCACAACGAGATGAAACAGTGAAAGTAATTGAAGAATGGTTATTGAAACAATGATAACGAATTTAATAAATCTACCGAAAGAATTATCCAAACGGTAGATGGGAGAGAGAATAAAGAGCCAAATCGTATGAATTGGCTCTTTTATTTATTTGCTATCTCCAATTGTCCCCTTATTTTCTCCGGAATATCCTCTTTAGAAATAATATCGTAAGAATACACATACTTTCCTTTCACATGAATTTTTAAGTAAGTTTTTCTTATAAAATCATTAGGCGTGTTCGTTCCAACTTTATATTCTTTTTCATTGCTTAATTCATCAACAGCTTTTAGTGAGTACATAGCTTTTCCTTTTTGATGATAATCCGGAACACCATATCCTTTCGCAACGGCATATACATTTTTTTCTTCAGCAATCGGATTAAATCTGTCTAAATCCCCGCGTAATATGAAAGGTAGTAAGTATATAGGAAGGCCTATTCCTAATATGCAAATTACAAATTTTCTCATTATCGTTTCTCCTCTTGTTCATTTACATGCTTCAGTATAGAAAAAAATTCTTATAAATATAGAGGGAAATTCCTTAAAGTTTTCTTAATAAAGTTTCACCATGTGAAAAAAACTAACTTGAGCATTAAGCTTGCGGAATGAATAACCAAATAACTTTTTTCTTTATTTTTTGATATTTCTTAAGAACCTATCAAGAAATAAGTGAGTTTTAGGATTTAGAATAAATGTATCTTACAGTAATAAGAGAATTATCTAAATAAATTAGAGTGAGAACAATTAAAGAAAGTATCTTGTGGGGTGCTGCTTTCTTTTAGAATAGAGAACCCCATGGGTCAGTTACATGTAATGCAGCGCTGCGCTTCTATGTCGCTGAAAAATCCAATGATAAAAAAAGAGGGGGAAGGCATTTTTTATTGAAGTTTGTTAATGATAGATTTTTAACTAGTTAGGGGGGATCGTAAAATAGATTATTAATCTCTTTAATAATTTTTATTTTCCTTATAGTTGGCATGTTCTATTAGAAATTTTAAATTTTGGAAGGAGAATCAATAATTATGGGTAAGAAAAGAAGAATAAGTAATAAGTTATTACTTGTCAGTGCAATTTTTACAATAGCAATTCCTTCAGTCACATATGCGGAGGAAGTAATTTCACCTGAAAATTTTACGAGTTCTTCAAGTTTGTATGAGGGACGGAATACGGAAGTATTGAAAACAAGCTTATATCCTGATACATATAACGATCCGTTTAACTACCAATTTAGTTCGAAATTAAAGGAAGCAAACACAACTATAAAAAAAGTAGACAATACTGATGATGAAAATCCTATTATATCTACTACTCTTTCATTTATTCGCCATATGAATAGTGAAGATTATAAATCTGCATTTGATTTAACCTCAAGGTCATTACAGAAAATAATATCCGAAGAATGGCTGAAAAGCTATTGGGAGGGACTCCCAGTGCAATTACAAGCAGGTTCTTTTATAGAAATTGGAGAGGTTACACAAAAAGAGACAAATCCTGTTCATACAAATGTGGAGATTCAATTAGTCTTTGAAAAAATGACTGTACCTTTACTAATTAAACTAGATCCATCTGGAAAAATAGACGATTTTCAACTCAGCATGTCGTTTAGTCCTGTTGCAGAGCGTCCATCATATAGTAAGCCTGAGTCATTTGTTGATAAAGAAGTAGTAGTTGGAAGTGGTGCATTTCCATTACCAGGAACATTGTCGGTTCCAAAAGGAAAGGGGCCTTTTCCAGCGGTTATTCTTGTTCAAGGATCAGGAGCAACTGATCAGGATGAAACAGCGTTTGCTTTAAAACCATTTCGCGATTTAGCTGAAGGTCTTGCATCGAAGGGAATTGCTGTCCTTCGCTATAATAAAAGAACGTATGAACATGGGTTGAAAACACAATTCAGTCCCTTTTATACAGTTGATAAAGAGACAACAGATGATGCTCTTCTTGTAACTCAATTTCTTAAAAATGAGCCTCTAATAAATAAGAATCAAATATATATTCTTGGTCATAGTCAAGGTGGAATGATGCTTCCGAAAATGATTGAAAAAGACCAAAATAAAAATATTGCTGGAGCAATTGTAATGGGAGGGCCAGCTCGTACGATCCAAGACGTTGTTTTAGATCAATTTGAGTACCTTTTCTCTATTGGAGCAATGAACCTGGATCAATATAAATTCTACAAATCGCAATTTGAATTATTAAATGATCCCAATTTCTCTGGTCAGAATCCCCCAAAAGATTTTTACTTAGGGTCAGCAGTATTTTGGGATTCTATACGGAAAATTAAAGCGGCAGAAATGTCAAAAGAACAAAAGACACCGCTTCTTATTATTCAAGGAGAAAGAGACTATCAAGTTCAATCAAAAATTGAAATTCCTCTTTGGAAAGAACAATTAACAGAACGAGATAACGTAGATTATCGACTATATCCAAAGTTAAATCATTTCTTTACAGAGGGTGATGGGGAAATAAGTAAGCCAGATGAATATTATAGTCCTGCTAATATCCCTGAGTATGTTATAAATGATATTGCTGCTTGGGTGCAAGGCAGATCGCAATTAAATTAGCAACCATATGTTTTAATAAGGACTTTCTTTCCGTAATCAAAATAGAAATATTTTGATTAGGTTGTATGTTTTTTTAAAGCACTCTTTGAAAAGGAGTGCTTTTTTATTTTGCTATGATTTCTATAAAACAATGGGCTTACCTTCCAAACAAATCGTTATTTGGAGCGCTTTTATCAAAGCAAAGTGCTTGTGACATTTCTTTGATATTAAAAACATGAATAACCTATTGTGTAAAATTTTTTGAAAATTTAGGTTTAACATCTTTAAAATAGGTGTATTACATATTACATAACAACTAAATAAAAAAATAAAAAATCTAAAGGAGGAAAGATACGATGCATACGAATGAAAGAAAAACGGTAGTTTATGAATATCAAAATGAACAGGAAGTAGTTATGAAAGTAAAAGAGCTAGAATTGCAAGGGGTTCGTCACGATGACATTTATGTTTTAGCACATGAAAAACATATAACAAAAAGGATTGCGGATGATACAAACACAAATACGATTGGAGTAAAAGAACAAGGATTGGGAACAAGTATTATCAACTTTTTCTCCAAAAAAGGGGACGAACTTCGAAATCAAATGGAAGAAATGGGGTTGTCGAAGGAGGAAGCTAACTTATATGAAGAAAAACTAGATCAAGGGAAGATTTTACTCCTAGTAACAGCTGAAGTACCAATGGCGAATGCTAGGCAGCCCCAAAACTATCATTCTCTGTAATAGATTGCAACATCTGATAAATAGGTAAGGGAATTATTTTAGTTTGTAGCATGGAAGAAAATAAAAATAGAAAAGGATGAGAAAAATGAAACATACAATATTTAAATATGCTGTGATTGGAATTACGACCGGAGTCATAGTCTCCCTATTAAAAAAAGAAAATCGGAAAGCTATACAAACAAAAGGAAAAAGCGTAAAAGAAAAACTACAAGAAGGAAACATAAAGGAAACATTGGAGAAGGTAACTGAGACAAGTAAACAATTTTCTGTAACTGCAGCTAATGTTGCAAAACAAACATTACCACAACTGCTTACAGCCACACCAGTTGTCATTTCTACCATTAAAGACTTAACAGAAAACGAAAATAATAAAAAGAAAACAGGTGAAAAGGATTACGAAATAAATGAAAATAGTAAGAACTTAGACGGGGAAAAAACGAAAAATGAAAAGAAATATGTGAAAGAAGGGAAAGAAGAGAGTGCCTAGATTTAATTCTAAAAATAGAAAGTGAGGAAAAAAGTATGAAATCTCTGTATGCAATTGATGTAGGAATTGGCTTTACCAAAAGGGCATATCGACAGGATGTAGATTCTGAGATGACAATCAAGAGTGAAGCTTCCACACTAGCCCCTGTACCTAATCATGCTGAAAGTGAAGATTTAACAAAGGTAAGTTTTATAGACTTAGATTTTGCATACTACATGGGAAATGAAGCACATCAATCTGACGCTTCGTTTCTTCCTCCATTTGACGAAGAAATAGAAAATTATTATGAAAGCGAACGATTTAAACAACAAATATTTGGTTGCATTGCAAAGGATTATAAAGAAAATGTCGTGTTACCTCTAGTTGTTACTGGGCTCCCCGTTACTTGTTTTGGTAGTCAGCATGAGCAATTACAACGTGCACTAAAAAAAGAGACTTCCGTACAAATTGATGGGAAATTTATTCATATTACGGTGGAAAATGCTTTGATTCTTCAGCAACCGGTCGCTTTACATGCCTATTTCTTAAAAGAGGGAATCATTCAGGAACGAGATCGCATCTTAATTATTGATGGCGGATTTCGTACAGTAGAAATGACAGATATGAAACAGAATGTCATTTTAAATCATTATGAGGCGGAACTAGGATGTAGCAAGCCTTTGAAAAATATTAAGAATATCGTGCAGAATCATGAGGGTGAAAGTAATCAATTGCATATTAACGACATGCCAAACATATTAGAAAAAGGATATGAATGTCGAGAAGAAAATCATGAGACAAGTCAGGTTCATACTTTGATTCAAAAAGAGTTGGATGCACACTTCCAAGACGTCATGCGTGTATTACAAGAACAATTTAAGTTAGAACAGTATAACACTATTATTTGGACAGGAGGAATAGTAGATCTCCACAAAAAACGAATTGAAAAAATGCAAAGTGAAATTTCTTCTTTCCGTATGGTAGACGCTTCGAAAGAGGCTGCACTCCATGGATACTACATTATTGGGAGTCAAGTATTTGAGGACATTACCAATCAATCTGCATATGAATCCAAATTATAATAACGAATGAAATGGAGTTCGTTGAATAGACGTGCCAAATTATGTAGCTTCTTTTCCACATATAATAAATTCTTTATAAGAAAAGATAAAAAGTGCTTGTATAGAGGAAATGTTTAAAATTGAAAATAAAAATAACTAATATATAGGGGGTCTTCCTTTTAAAAGAATAAGACCTCCTATGTTATTTATTTTGTAATTTAGATGATCTAAAAACTCTTCCTCCAAGACATGAATACCTACATACAAATTTCGTATTACGGATATGATTCAATCAAACATAAAACTATTTAGAAAGGAAGAATAATATGGAATGCATAAAAATGACGAAATGGAGTTGGTATCATGTGAAAACTAGTGAGCTTGAAAAACTTTCTTCTATAATCCCTCGTGATGTAACATCTTATTTCGCTCAATTTGTAAAGAAAATAAGTTCTCCTTGTGAAAATGGATTATATGTTTATACGTTATCACCAAGTCAAACTTGTGTATATGGTTCGTTTTTATATGATCAAGATAAAAAGGACGCCAAAATTCAAAAATTTCTTCATTATTTCGTAGCTGATGGAATACTGATAACAGTTCAGGAAAAAGAGGAAGAGGATTTCCAAAAAATAATACATAATTTCCCTATGGGTACAAAAAATTGTAATAGTTCCGCTGAAGGATTATGTGCTATCTTATCAATGTTTATATCTCATTATTTGCGAAAGGTTGACTACTTTGAAAACAATTTCAGAAATGTATTATGGGATTTTTATCATCATAATAACATAGCAGTTTTAGAAAGGATTTATCATATTCGTCATGAATTATTTATGAACACACATGTGTTTCGCTTAATACAAGAAGTGTTACAAGGCCTAAAAGAAGCTTGGTTAGAAAAACTAACAAACACCCTTTGTTATAAACAAACATACGTAAAATTAGAGCGTGGATTACAACTTGTTAAAGAGTACCAAGAAGAATTAGACACGATGATTCATTTACAAGAAGTTGTTTCTTCTCATCGTGGGAATGAAATTATGAAAGCTCTTACTGTATTAACTGCTGTGAGTACGCCTTTGACAGCCTTAGGAGCATTATGGGGTATGAATTTTAAATACATGCCTGAACTAGAATGGAAATATAGCTATTTAATCGCTCTCTTATTTATTATTTTCACAACAGCGGGTATGTATATGTATATGCGATTCAAAGGATGGACAGGTGACTTATTACGAGTAAAGAAAAAGAAATCTTTTTTTAAATCTAATTAATCCTGTTTATAAAAAATATGATAGATATATGGTTTGTAATATTTATTAATTGAGATAGCACCATATCCCCATCAAGTTAAAGTTTTGATGTCCTCACAATGATAAAAATGGTGAATATTTATATGAAAGATTAGAGCTCTCCTTCCTGTAGGAGAGCTCTAATCTTTATTTAAAAACTATATCATATACTCTGAAATTTGTCCGGATTCAATTTAGAATATGGCAAAAGAGAACTTGCGATTAAAAACAAGCTCTCTTTAAAAGAAATAACGTAATTGAGATACTTATATAGTAACAATTGTTTTCTTCTAATTCCATATGTCATATGTTGAGAAATAAATTATAAATGGATTGATAAAGCTAAAATGAATGATTGACATAATATTTTGACGATAATATAATGAATCTCGAATTCAAGATAACTTGTAAAGGATTGGTAATTATGAGCGTGATTAACGATGAGAGCTTATCTTTAAAGTTATTTGTTATATTATCAAGGGCAATACAGTCAATTACTAAGCGTATTGAAGAGGATATAAAAAGTTATGGACTTAATCCAACTGAATTTGCAGTGCTTGAGCTACTGTATAGTAAAGGCGATCAGCCTATACAAAAAATTGGAGACAAAATATTACTTGCAAGTAGTAGTATCACGTATGTAGTGGATAAGTTGGAAAAGAAGAGGTTCTTAATACGAAAACCATGTCCTAAAGACCGCCGTGTCACGTATGCGTCAATTACTTCAGAAGGTATTGAACTAATGGATATTATTTTTCCACAGCATAAAGAGGCGATTCAGCAAATATTTGGTGGTTTGGACTATACTGAGAAAAAAATGATAATCGAAAAGTTGAAAAAATTGGGGTATTATGCACTAGAACTATAAATCTTTAGAAATATATCTCGAATTAGTAATGTCCTAATTAAATATAATTTAAATAAATAGGAGGAAAAATTAATAAATGGTAGTAAATTTATTATAATACAAAATGAATAAAGCGTGTAATTTCAATCGGTATAATATGAAATAAAGTTGTTATGTTAATGTATACATATCGTCCTTTAAATTATAAATCTTTCATAAAGCGGAGAGTGGGTATCAAGAATGGAATTACGTCATTTAGAGTATTTTATTCAAGTTTGTAATAATAATAGTTTCACTAAAGCTGCGGAAGTTCTAGGTATTTCACAGCCGACTTTAAGTCAACAAATACGAGTTTTAGAAGGTGAACTTGATACACCCTTGTTTCATCGAGTTGGAAGAGGTATCAAAATGACAGAAGCGGGTAAGCTGCTATTTGATAAAGGAAAATTTATCATGCAACAATTTGATGACGTTTATAATGAAATTTTTGAATTAAAGGGTGTAAAAAGAGGTGTGATTACTATAGGAGGTTTATTAGAGGATCTTACTTATTTAACACCTTATATTATGAAGTTTCAACAACATTATCCCAACATTGTAGTAAAGATTATAGAATCCGAAGTTGCTGTAAATCAAATCGTTGACAAAAATATTGATTTCGGGATTACACGTAGTGCTCAAATTCCAGACACATTAACAAACACCCTTTTGTATAGTGAAGAGCTCGTCCTTGTAATTCCCAAAAATCATCCTTTGAATGAAAAATCATTTGTTTCTTTTCGAGAATTAGTAGGGCTCAGTAGAGTAATGGTTTCATGTAGTTGTCGTGAATCTATTAAGATATATTGTGAGAGTTTAGGGTTATCTTTATCTGAAGCAAATATAGAAACAAAATCTTCTATTTCTCTATTGAGCCTTGTATACAATGGACATGGTGTTGCCATAATACCTCTTTCACTGGTTAACTTTGTTAATAATGATACTTTGAGCATAGTTCGTATTACTGATCCAACACCAAGTCAAGATATTAATCTTATACACTTTGATGATAAATTTTTAAGTTTTGCAGCACGCATCTTTATGCAGAAGTTAAATGATTCTCAAAAAGTATCAGTGTAATAGAAATAATAATGATCCTAGTGTAACAATTGAAAAAATTAAAATCTATATTAAAGTCGAAGGACAGTGGATTTATATGTGTGGTGTAGTCGATCAAAAAGGGGGATACCATTGACTTTTAATTAAGGAAAAAAGGACAGACTTTGCAAGGAGAGAAGGATATCAAAAACAAGTTAAGTTAATCAATCAATTCTTCGGTCTTATCGCATAGTAACAGATTCCATGTAGGGATATACACTGCTATTTTGAATTTATATATCCTTATTGTAGAAAGAAAACCACCGGCATTATACCGGTGGTTTTGATTTAGAAAGCAAAGCAAGTACAACCAATACCCCATTTAGTTCCATCTTTTCCTATTACGGTATGAGTGTGTTGATGGAGAGGGTTACTACAACTATGTAACTTGTTATCATGGGAATCGTGAGAAAGTATAGTGTTGGCTAGGTTAGCACCACCATAACCATAAACGCCCGTCGGTGACCAATCAGGTGATGCTGGCGGCAATTCAGGTGATAAGTTTTTAAATTCATTATTTCCATAAACAACCTGCCCACCCATAATGGTGAGCAATGATTCAAGGTCTTTGATTTCTTCTTCCGGCACAGTAAAGTAGTCAGCAGACAATACAGCAATATCAGCAAACTGACCTACTGCCAGGGTTCCTTTTTTACCTTCATCGCCAGAGAACCACGCACTTCCTTTTGAATATAATTCCAGGGCTACTTTTCTATCAAGTTTATTTTTTTCATCGTATATGGAAAGCCCACCAATGGTTTTTCCAGCAACCATCCAGTAAAGAGCAACCCAAGGGTTATAGCTGGAAACCCTGGTTGCATCACTACCGGCGCCAACAGGTATACCAAGGTCTAACATACGATAAATCGGAGGAGTATGCTTTGCAGCTTCCTTTCCGTATAAGTCAACAAAGTATTCACCTTGAAAAGCCATGCGGTCTTGGATGGCAATACCGCCATTTAAAGCCTTAACACGTTCCATACTACGATCTGAGATTGTTTCTGCATGATCAAACCACCAGCGTAGCCCATTAAAAGGAATTTCTCTGTTAACTTCCTCAAATACATTTAAGAAACGTGTGATTGACTCGTCATAAGTTGCATGTAAACGGAATGGCCAACGGTTTTCCACCAATAGAGAAATTACTTTCTTTAAGTCGGCTTCCATTACTGTAGCTAGTTCGGGCCGTGGCATTTGAAATTTTTCAAAATCGGCTGCCGAGAATACTAACATTTCTCCAGCACCATTCATTTTATACTTATCATTTCCTTGACCGGGAGAAACAATTTTTGCCCATGAAGCAAAGTCTTCATATTCATGATTAGGATTTTGCGTAAATAGATTATAAGCAATACGCAAAGTTAATTGTTCCTTCTCGGCTAAATGTTCAACAACTTTGTAGTCATCAGGGTAATTTTGGAAACCACCACCTGCGTCGATGGCACTTGTAATACCTAATCTATTTAATTCACGCATAAAATGGCGAGTTGAGTTAATCTGGTCGTCAAGATTAAGTACTGGAGCTTTACCCAAACTTGAATAAAGAATAGAGGCGTTAGGGTTAGCAATTAAAAGGCCCGTTGGATTACCTCTTTTATCCCGCTGAATTAAACAGCCTGGAGGGTCTGGGGTATCTTTCGTGTATCCCAGTGCACGTAGCCCTGCACGATTTACAAGTGCTCTATCGTAAAGATGTAGCACAAAGACAGGCGTGTCTTCAGAAACAGCATTAATCTCTTCTAATGTTGGCATCCGTCTCTCTTTAAATTGAAATTCAGACCAACCTCCAACTACTCTTACCCACTGAGGAGCAGGTGTACGCCTTGCCTGTTCTTTGAGCGTTTCTAGAGCAATAAAAAGTGATGGCACGCCTTCCCAACGTAATTCCATATTATAATGCAGACCACCACGAATCACGTGTATATGGGAGTCATTCAGGCCTGGAATAGCTCTCTTTCTTTTAAGGTCTATTTTTTTTGTTTTTTCCGTGGCACTATTAAGAAGCTCATCTCCACCTACTGCAGTGACTAAACCATCAGTTATGGCGATAGCAGATACCTCAGGCTGAGAAGGGTCAAGGGTAGTAATTTTTCCGTTATATAAGATCATATCCGGTAAATTCATGTTCACACCTCGTCTACTTTCTATTATTTTGTAACCATGGATGAAATAATTTACCGAAAATCGGCATGACTACCCATGATAGCAAGGACACTATACATACAGAAACAAAAAAAGCTGACATAATAGGATTCATATGTTTTATAATAGGTCCTATCACTTTAGGAACTAACATGCTAAGAGGCCATACACCCAGAAGGGTAACGATAGACATTTTCCATTTTGGCGGTGGAACTGGCGTTTTCGGAGTAACAAACCAATAAGCCAAACTGCTTTCAGTTTTGTAAGTTGGATTAGTGGCTTGAAATTGCTCCGCCGTTTTTAACAAATCCCGGCGAATATCTGATTCTTGCCAAGTACGTAGATGCTCATACGTATCAAAGCGAAAAATAACAGTATACTCTCTGGATTCGTTACTTGGGACTATTAGATTTACACCTAAATGTCCTGGGAATTTAGTAGCCGCAGCCTCAATTTCATGTCTCCATGTTTCAAACTGTTTTTCTCTACCTTCTTGAATTTCCCATGTAACAATCGTTGTTACTGGATTGCCGGCATCCATCGTGTTCCCTGTATAAGTCTCTTCGACAGCTACTCCTTCTTGTTTCATATTTTCCTGCTTGGAAGCGCGCCATGCACCATAGTATATGCGTATTCTACACCTTGACCATAAGCACCAGTGTGTTCCTTTACAATCTCCATTACAGCATCATAAGTGTCTTTGTGTGCCCAATCACGTTGGTATTCAAGTAAAACTTGAATTGCTGTCACTGGAATTGCACCAGCTTGTTCTACACGACGCATAGCAGCGTTATGTGCTGTCAAACTAGTACCACCTGAAGCATCATCAACTGCATATACCTCATAGCCAGCTTTAATTGCTTCAAGCACAGGGAATGCAAGGCAAACTTCAGTCCAAAGTGCTGCAAATATTAATTTCTTTCTACCGGTTGCTTTAACTGCCTCAACAAATTTCGGATCTTCCCAAGAGTTCATTGAACTACGTTCTATAATTTCATGGTTTGGGAATATATCAAGAATTTGTGGCCAAAAATAACCAGAAAAGCTGCGTGTTTCAACTGTAGTAAGAATAGTAGGTACGTTAAAAGTTTTTGCTGATTTAGCAAGTAGCATAACGTTATTAATCAATGTTTGTCTATCAATACTTGCAACTCCAAAAGTCATTTGAGGTTGAAAATCAATTAAAATTAAGGCACTGTTCTCCGGATTTAACAATTCTAAATTACTCATAATAAAACGCTCCTTTTTCAATTGTTTATTGAAAGTAATGTATCTTCTGTCAATTGAAGCTCTACTATACTTTTTAATTTAAATTTAGTGCTGATTTAATCAGCACTAAATTTATACTATCTACTTTAAAAAAGGTGATTTAAAGCTATTTCCTTGAGATACATTTATGCATTTTGTTTACTAAGATCTCGCTGAGCTCCTCTATAGCTTCCAATTATATTTTGATAGCCTGGAAGATTGCTAGCAAGCAAATTGCCAAAACCTTCGACATCGTTGCGCCAATCGCGTTGTAATTCGCAAGCTACGCTAAACCAGTTCATAAGTTGCACGCCACTATGTGCCATACGTGTATTGGCAGCATCTGCAACTTGTTTACTGAAAGTTCCTGAAGCATCAGTAACAGCAAATACTTCATATCCAGCTTTTATAGCGGAAAGTGCCGGGAAAGCAACACAAACGTCCGTAACTACGCCTGCGATGATAAGTTGTTTTTTTCCAGTTTCTTCGATTGCTTTTACAAAATCATCATTATCCCATGCGTTAATTTGTCCAGGTCGAGCTATTTTTGGTGCATGAGGAAAGAGATTAACCAATTCTTGCATTAAAGGTCCGTTAGGCCCGTTTTCAAAACTTGTTGTTAAAATAACTGGTAAATTAAAAAACTTAGCAGTATGAGCAAGAGCTAAAACATTGTTCTTGAATTCATCAACACCATAGTCACGTACAAGTCCGGACATAAGACCAGTTTGATGATCTACTAAAAGCACAACAGCATCATCTTTGTTAATACGAGAATAGAGATCAGTCATTATGTATTCCTCCTAAAAATTAAGTAATCGAAGAAAGTTTAAATAGTCGGATACTATCATAAGTTTCTTCGTTTATAACTAAGCTGACCAATAATATTGGTTATAGCAGCATTCACAGAACATGAAGTGCTATACAAATTTATAGTATTTGAAAACTGATTCGTTAATCAATTCTAAATTATCTATAATTTGTATAGGTCGTAACTATAGTTGTTTTCACTATAAAATAGATTGGTTTTACCTATACATCCTATAGATAGAACGATATTGATAGTCACCTATTTTTGTTATTACAATTGAATAGGAGTAATGTTCAGTAATTATTTTATGATGCAAAAGGTATTAGAGGGGGGATTGTTCCAAAAGGAGAAAATGAATGCATTGGAACAATAGAGTTTCATACTTAGAATTCACAACATAAACGTGCATGAATAGGTTATGACATTCATCCAGATTATTGAAGAAAAGGATACATATTGGAATATTTTTAGGAGGTAGAAGCATGGCTAAAATTACTGTAGGAACCGAAAAGCAAGAACCAATTGAGATATATTATGAGGATCATGGCACAGGAAAACCAGTTGTACTCATTCATGGTTGGCCGTTAAGTGGTCGATCTTGGGAATACCAAGTTCCTGCTCTTGTTGAGGCTGGATACAGAGTTATAACATATGATCGTCGAGGATTTGGACAATCATCTCAGCCGTGGGAAGGGTATGAATATGATACCTTTACTTCTGATTTACATCAACTATTAGAACATTTAGAGCTTCAAAATGTCACACTTGTTGGTTTTTCTATGGGTGGAGGCGAGGTAGCCCGGTATATTAGTACGTATGGAACAGATCGTATTGAAAAGGCTGTTTTTGCTGGGGCAGTTCCTCCGTATTTATACAAATCAGAGGATCATCCTGAAGGGGCCTTAGATGATGCAACAATTGAAGCATTCAAAAGTGGTGTGATAAATGACCGCCTTGCATTTCTTGATGAATTTACTAAGGGATTTTTTGCGGCTGGTAATCGAACAGATTTAGTTAGTGAGCCATTCCGTTTATATAATTGGGATATTGCAGCCAGTGCATCACCTAAAGGAACACTTGATTGTATTACCGCCTTTAGTAAGACAGATTTTAGAAAAGACTTGGAGAAGTTTAATATACCTACTCTTATTATTCACGGTGATTCTGATGCAACTGTACCATATGAATATAGTGGGAAATTAACACATGAAGCAATTCCTAATTCTAAAGTAGCCTTAATAAAGGGTGGTCCACATGGGCTAAATGCAACGCATGCTAAAGAATTTAATGAAGCACTCCTATTATTTTTAAAGGACTGATTACAACTATATAATTGTTAGTTGATAAATTATAAATAAGTAAAAAATAAAGCTTTATAAAAGATGCTCTTGGATAAATCCAGGAGCATCTTTTTAAATGGTGGTATTGATATGTTAGGTTGATAAATCTTCATTAGTTTCGAATTGAATATTCTTCTTAACAGCAAAAATTTATTGTTTAGAGTTTTTTTAGGTCTTTTAGATGTATTGCTATATTACTATCAAGATAATATTTCTTCCTCAAAACAAAGAAATGTACATTTTTTGAGGAAGAAATATCTTGTCAGAAAACAATAAAATCTTATTAATTTTTATAATTGGTAGAATTTTTATGGAAATAATTCTCTTAATATATTAAAATAACATCGTATTATGTCAGATTTTAATTAGGGGAGAGAAATTTTATGTTGAAAAAAATTATTCCAGTTGCTTTAGCATTAAGTACAGTTACTTTTACTAGTGTATTTGCTGCGCCTTCAATCCAAGCAAGTACAGAACAAAATCGCTACATAGATGTACAAATGCTCGGTATTAACGATTTTCATGGGCAACTAGACACTGTAAAAAAAATTAACAATAAAGATGCAGGGGGAATTGAGTACTTAGGGGCTTATTTACGTGATCGTGAAAAACAAAATCCAAATACATTAAAGGTACATGCTGGAGATGTTGTTGGAGCAAGTACTCCTGTTTCAGCATTATTACAAGACGAACCTACAATTGAATTTCTAAATGATTTGAAATTCGATGTTGGAACGATAGGAAATCATGAATTTGATGAAGGTGTTGAAGAAATGAACCGCCTTATTTATGGTGGATACCATGAGAAAACAGGAAATTTTAAAGGAGCAAAATTCCCATATGTTGCTGCAAATTTCTATAATAAATCCACCGGTCGTTTATTTTTACCACCATTCACTATAAAAAAGGTACAAGGAGTTCCTGTTGGCTTTATCGGAGTCGTAACAACGGATGTTCCTAACCTTGTTATGCCTACTATGCTAAAGAATGTAGAAATTACAGATGAAGTTGAAGCTATTAACAAATCCGTAAAGCAATTAAAAAAACTAGGCGTTAAATCTATCGTTGTTCTTGCACATAACGGAGGTATAACAGATGGGAACGGCGTAACAAATGGTGATATCGTCCGATTAGCAAATGAGACTGATCCAGAAGTCGATGTTATTTTTGGTGGCCATAGCCACACCTATGTAAATGGAACTGTTAATAATAAACTTGTCGTACAAGCAAATTCTTATGGTATGGCTTTTGCTGATGTTGATGTAAAGATTGATCGTAAGACACAAGATATTGTTGAGAAAAAAGCAGAAATTGTTACAACTTATCATGAAGGCATAGAGCCTGATAAAAAAATAAAGAAGAAGATGGAGAAATATCAAGCAAAAATCGCACCTCTTGTTAATGAAGTTGTAGGTAAGTCTATCGCTCCACTAGATCGCAAACAAAATATGGCTGGTGAATCTACTCTTGGAAATTTAGTTGCTGATGCTCAACGTACAACAATGCAATCCCAAATTGCACTTATGAATCCTGGTGGTATTCGTAATGACTTAGATGCTGGTGATATTACATGGGGAGAGATATATGGTATTCAACCATTCGGAAATCAATTAATAAAAGTAAATTTAACAGGTCAAGACATTCGTGATATTTTAAATCAACAATGGCAAAAAGACATAACAAGAATGCTTCAAATTTCAGGTATCCAATACACTTGGGATGCGAACAAGCCTAATGGAGAAAAAGTAACAAGTATTCGCTTAACAAATGGAGAAGAAATTATTCCTTCTAAAACTTACAGCGTCGTTGCGAACGCATTTCTAGCTTCAGGTGGAGATGGATTTGTATCCTTTAAAAACGGTAAAGATGCTGAAACAGGACCAACTGATTTTGAAGCATTAGTAGATTATATAAAAAAATCAAAAGAACCAATTCAGTCTATTATTGATGGAAGAATTCAAAAGATAAATTAGTTTTTTATTAATCTCAAAAACAACTAGATTACCTGTGCGCTATACTCTTTAGTGTGCAGGTAATCTATTTTTTTGATTTGAAATAGTCTAACTGTGGCCAATGGGTATACCGTCTAGATGCAGAGTGCCGAAAAAAATGAAGTGAACAAAAAATAACCCCTAAATTAACTCTATGATAAAGAGACTACAAACAATCAAAATTTGGAACTTCATATTAACCATATATTAACTACGTTAATAATACATACTGAAATTGAATACTTTAGATAACATCATTTATAACGAATATCTGTACATTATAATGTTATACAATGAGGAATTTACAATACAATGAATTGAAGCTTATTTAGTTTTATATTCGTATAAGTGAATTAAGAATTTCTTAAGAACCTATTAAGAAATAAGTGAGTTTTAGGAACTAGAATAAATGTATCTTAACAGTAATAAGAAAATGAATGTTTTAAACGGAAGTTGGCAGAGTATGTCAAAAAGCTATAAGTAAATATTTCAGGAGGTTTTTTATGAAAAAGAAAATAATTATTGCAATTGTTGTTTCTGCTATAACAATGACTCATTTTGTAGGAAATACTTATGCAGATTCGAAAACAGAGGTTTCTGTTACAGCTCCCTATAATACAAATCAAATAGCGAAATGGTTAGAAGCACATGCAAAGCCTTTAAAAACAACTAATCCAACTGCATCTCTTAATGATTTGAAACCACTTAAGGATATGGTAGGTTCAGCTTCAATTGTAGGTTTAGGTGAAGCTACGCATGGGGCTCATGAAGTTTTTACGGTGAAACACCGCATTGTTAAGTATTTAGTATCTGAAAAGGGCTTTACCAATCTAGTTTTAGAAGAGGGATGGGACAGGGCCTTGGAACTTGATCGATATGTTCTTACTGGTAAGGGAAACCCAAGCCAACATCTAACACCTGTATTTAAGACGAAAGAAATGCTAGATTTACTTGATTGGATTCGGCAATATAATGCTAATCCAAAACATAAATCGAAAGTACGTGTCATCGGGATGGACATTCAATCAGTAAACGAAAATGTTTATAATAATATAATAGAATATATTAAAGCGAATAATTCAAAACTGTTGCCTAGAGTAGAAGAGAAGATAAAAGGTCTTATTCCTGTAACAAAGGATATGAATACTTTTGAAAGCCTTACGAAAGAAGAAAAAGAAAAGTATGTTTTAGATGCTAAACAAATTAGTGCTTTATTAGAGGAAAATAAAAGCTATTTAAATGGAAAATCTAAAGAGTTTGCATGGATAAAGCAAAATGCTCGTATTATTGAACAGTTTACTACAATGTTAGCGACACCTCCTGATAAACCATCGGATTTTTATTTGAAACATGATATTGCAATGTATGAAAATGCGAAGTGGACTGAAGAACATTTAGGAAAAACGATTGTATGGGGACATAATGGACACGTTTCGAAAACAAATATGCTGCCTTTTATATATCCTAAAGTAGCTGGGCAGCATTTAGCAGAATATTATGGAAAACGGTACGTATCTATTGGAACGTCAGTTTATGAAGGGCAATATAATGTCAAGAATAGCGATGGTGAATTTGGCCCCTATGGAACATTAAAATCGGATGATTCAAGCAGTTATAACTACATCTTTGGACAAGTTAAAAAAGATCAATTTTTTATTGATTTACGTAAGGCAAACGGCGTGACAAAAACTTGGTTAAACGAACAACATCCAATTTTCGCTGGAATAACTACCGAAGGGCCTGATATACCAAAAACTGTTGATATATCATTAGGTAAAGCGTTTGATATACTTGTTCAAATTCAAAAAGTGAGTCCATCTCAAGTACATCAATAAATTTAGAATCATGTGCCTTAATGACAAATTTCATAGTGTTTCATATAACACAATGAAATTTGTTTTATATAGCAAGAAGAATAATCGCATTAGAAAAAATCAGCAGTTTAACCTGTTAAGAGTAAAACGAATCTTACAATATGTAAAGCGCAAAAACACTGAAGCGAAAAGCATCGGTGTTTTTTGCGCTTTCGGGCACAGATGCTACTTCAATCCTATTGTAGAAGTGATTTTGTATGTAAGGAATTTGTAAGGAATAGGTAAGAAAAAAGAGATTTTCATTGTGTAGGATAAAAATATAAGGAGGCATGAAGGGGGGAACAAGTACGGCCTACATATAAAACAAATAATCAGTAACAAGAGTGTTTTGTGAAAATAATGAGTACAATGATTGCAAATGCATTGTTGCCTTTTCATCATTTGGAGAATGGATAGCTGTGTGGTTCGTATATGACACTTCTATCAACTATCTATACAATTTTAATAGAAGAGAGGAATTCTTTATGAAAACACGCAGTAAAATTACATGTGCAAGTCTAGCACTTTTAATAGGTGGAAGTTCCCTGTTATACATAACACCAACATCAGTTGTAAAAGCAGAACCTACGCAAAATGTATCTAGTTCGTTACAAACAAGTACGCAAAGCGATCGTACTTCCGTTAAGAAAGCAATGCGAGATGAACTGCAACTTGGATACCCGGGAATACTCGCTCAAATTTCTAAGGGTGGTAAAACTTGGAGTTATACGGCTGGGATAGCGGATCTGAGAACTAAGAAACCAATGAAAGCAGATTTTCGCTTTCGCATTGGCAGTGTGACGAAAACGTTCATTGCAACAGTGCTACTTCAATTATCTGGAGAGAACCGTTTGAATCTAGATGACTCCATTGAAAAATGGTTGCCTGGTGTCATTCAAGGAAACGGATATGATGGTAACCAGATTACGATCCGGCAAATATTGAATCATACAAGTGGTATTGCTGACTATATAAATTCAAAAGATTTTGATATTACGGATATAAAAAAATCGTATACGGCTGAAGAATTTGTAAAGATGGGGATTTCACTTCCCCCAGACTTTGCCCCAGGAAAGGGTTGGTCTTATTCAAATACAGGATATGTAATACTAGGAATCCTTATTGAAAAAGTAACAGGAAACAGCTATGCGGAAGAGGTTGAAAATCGGATTATTGAACCGCTTGATTTGTCAAATACATTTCTACCTGGTAATTCAAGCGTGATTCCAGGCACCAAGCATGCCCGTGGCTACTTGCAACTAGACGGAGCGAGTGAGCTAAAAGATGTTACTTATATTAACCCAGGTAGCTCGGATGGAGATATGATTTCTACTGCTGACGACTTAAACAAATTCTTCTCTTGCTTACTAGGTGGCAAATTACTGAAGGAACAGCAGTTAAAACAAATGCTTACTACAGTTCCTACAAATAGAGAGGGAACCGGATATGGTCTTGGAATACTTGAAATTAAGCTTCCGAACGGTGTCTCGGTATGGGGACACAGGGGTGCCGTTCCAGGGTTTTCCACTTTTGCTGGTGGAACACTTGAAGGTAAACATACACTCGCTATCAATTCGAACAGTTTAAACCTTAATAACCCGGAAGTTTTTAAAAACATTTTACTTGCTGAATTTAGAAAGTAGGAAAAACGGATAAATTTTGTCATTTGTAATTTCCATCGGAATGGATTACCGCTTGAAAGAGTATAGAGGGATTAAGTATCTAGAAACAATCAAGTCAATCATGAAGGATGGCTAAGGGGTTACATTGGCCGGTTAAAAGAGCAACACATATAATGAGTGATTATTATATATACTATTGTATTTGTATGGGTATTGTCACTAATTGTAAATTTATATAAGGTGGGAAGTCTAATTTAAGACTTCCCACTTTTTCCGTTTAACAGCTTTTATTGTGAAGCTATTAACAATAGAAAAAGGAGAATGTAACTAGTTATGCAGATGAATCTTGGTACATGCGCTATGTAGGATTTTTTTTGGGGATATACAAAAAATAAATTTAGAAGAATATATGAATTAGAGACAAGAAAGCTCAAGTGAATTGAAAACCTTTACTTTTTTGTTTTGGAAATAGTATTTAATTAAACAGTATGGTACTTTATTTTAATAATTGAACAACTGCCTACTAAAAAATTTGATAGGCAGTTGCTTTGCTTTTGGGTGAAAAAAATGATTTTTCTTTAATCTGTAATAACAGTTATAAATTAATTTTAATTATCTTATGAAATAGGGAAAATCAATATAAGTTATAATTATTACTTGTTTTTTTGTTTTACTTGTTCTTTTAATTCATCAAGGGTCTTACCGCTAATATTGTCAGTAATAGTTTCATGTATTTCATTTTTTAATACAATTGTTTTTCCTGCAAGTTGTGCTTTGGAAGACATTTTACTTTCATTAATAGTTTCTATGTTTGTTTGAAGGTCTGCTTTGTTATTTTCATCAAAGGTAATTGCGAATGGTTCAATTGCTCCGTAGTAGTTACCAAATAATTGATCCTTCTTCAAAAACATCATATATTTTTTATTAACCATAGGTTCGATATATAAAGGATCCTTATTTTGCACCTCTTTAGTAGTTATCTTAGTAGCCTTTTTTGTAACTGTGCCATCTGGTGCAACAACTGCATTAGAATCTTCAAGTTTTACAGTTTCAGCGAAACGATGATTGATTTTTATTTGTTTATTTTCATTCACACCTTTAATTGTTTCGGAAATGTTGAAATTATATAGATGTCCTTCAATGTAATTTTCTTTGTCCTCTTCCGATGGATTACTTGGATTACGTGCCATATTCCACTTAGAGTCAAGACCTTCATATTCACCGATTACAACTAGATCTGCTTCATTAATCATTTGATTTAAATCACTTGTAGCAGGGAAATCTTTACTGAGAATAACAGTTTCGGTATTCTTATCTTCTTCAGCAACAGGGGAGAAGTGACTATTAAATGCTGAATATCCTCCCAAACCAATTACTGTAGCCAAAGGTATTGCAATTACCATAGTTTTTGCTTTTTTACTTAACATTAAGAAATCATCTCCTTTTTCTGTTAATAGATTGCATTTACACCATTTTTATCGTCAGTTTGAGGGACATGCATAGTAGTACGATTACGATTGCTGTTCATAATTGAAGTACCACTGTTGTGACCTATTCCTATTGCATGACCAAACTCATGGACTCCTGTACTTTTAGCAACATTTGATTTTGTAATATTTGTATTACCTGCGTTAATATCACCAGCAAATTTCGTTACTTTTTTAGTGGATGTATTATAAGATGTCTTCATTCTTCCATAATAAGTAGAGGAACTTTCAAACCAAGAGTTTAATGTGTTCACAGAAGAAGAGGAAACTGTAAAATTAATACGAGAAGCAGTGTACCAGGCTGAATCGGCAGCTTGCCAACCAGATTTGATGATACTTGAACCATCGTCTAATCTGTCTCCCCATTTATATGTAGCTGATTTTGAAGGCAGCTTCCATCCTTCTTTTACATAAGCCTCTGAAACGCCAACGCTTGAAAAAACAAACACAGTACCTAATAAAAATGCAGTAATCCCTTTTTTAAAATTCATATTATCCCTCCAAAGATTATTTTTAACAAGAGAATTATAGCACCATTCTCTTCTTTTGGATTAATATTTAATTAACATTTAGAATATTTTGTATTGAGAAAATATAATTTAGGGAGACTTTATTATAATGTATAAATATAAAGCAATGAAATGGTGTCTATGTTTATTCATATTTACTTTTTTAATTATTATTGGTAAAACAATTTGGTCCAGTATAGATGTGGCAGGAGTGTCTAGCGTGTCATCGAATTCTGAAACTATAGTATTAAATAAGACATTCAAAACTACAAATCATTTAAGCGAAATGGTTGAAGAAGCAGACGTTATTGTACTAGGTGAATATGACGGCTTATACTCTAAATGGAATATGGCAAACAGTTCATCACATGAGATTCAAAGTGAAGATGTTGAAGGCCATTTGTTTAGTTTTCATGTCAAAGAAATCTTAAAAGGGGACTATGTAAAGAATGAAATCTTAATAAATCATAGATATTCAGAAAATCTCGTATTAGAGGAAAGTAATGAAATCATTGATAAAAATGGAATCATTCTGAAAGGTGCTACGAAAGTATTTACTAAAAAAGTAGAAAATAAAGATCCATTGTATATAAAACCAAAATCCGAGGAGACATATATAGTTTTTTTAAAAGAAAATAATAAACTTGGACATTTTTATCCAGCTTTAGAACCTTTTATGATTGAATTTAATGTAAGAAATATTGCACACCTAAAGAGCAATCTAATAAATTGGGATAAAAATAAATATAAATTTGAAACAAAGGTTAAGAATAAAACTTTTTATATTGAAAATGACATAGATTCAACGATCAAAGATAATATTAGCGGAAAAAAATTGAGGGACATTAAGGATTTTGTGAAGAGGACTTCAAAAATGAAATAACATTGTAATAAGTTATATTTCTATTATTAATTGAAAGTTATTACCCTATAAATTCAGTCATTTATTATATAACTGAGTACATAAAAAATGAACTGAATTCTAATAAATAACGTAAAAGCTAAAAGATTTTCGCTTTGAGAACATTTTAAAATATTAAATTGATGGTAACTTTGTTGTATCTCTTTAAACATACCTATATTAAAACCCAAATTTCTCAATTTAATGCTGAGATATTTGGGTTTTTTTAAAGTAATCAATTTTTTAAAAAATTTTTAGAAATTTAAAGATAAAGTATTGTATACATGTAAGTATGATTAAAAATGAAAAGTTGTAAATGCTAAATTTAATTAAATACGCCTTACTCTCTTTACCATTGGCCTGAGTGAATAGTTTATAGGAAATTACACTGGCTAAAGATGCGATAATTGTTCCAAGCCCTCCAATATTTACTCCTAGTAATAAAGCTTTCCAATCAGAAGTAAAGTTTGATAGAAGAATTGAAGTAGGAAAATTGCTAATCAATTGACTCAAGAATATGGAACTAAAGAAGACTGAAGTATCTCCTCTTAAATTAGCGCGAGCAAATGTCTCCAGCGCATCGGAATGGGAAATGTTTCCGATAAAAATAAAAAAACAGACAAAGGTTATTAGAAGAAAGTAATCGATCTTAAATAGTAAGTTTCTATCTAACGTAAATGCTGCCATCAATGTAACTATTAGCGCAATGTAATAATTAATGACACCAAAAATAGATGCAATGATAGTGATAAGTATCAAAATCCAGATGGTAGCTTTTTTTCGATTCTTCACGGTAATAACAGGTAGTTCTATTTTTAAATTTGTTTTTTGAAGTTTTTGAGTAAATATAAATAACAAACTGATTCCAAGTACAGCTAAAAGCAGGATTGAACCTAAAAATGGGATGAGCTTAATTCCATAGTAAGAATATAAGTATAAATTTTGTGGGTTTCCCATAGGCATCAAGCTACTGCCGATGTTTGCCGCAATTGTTTGCAGGATGATTGTATCCATCATGTTCATTTGTGTTTTTTTACTAATGACAAGTGTTATTGGAACAAAAGTGAGGAGAGCGACATCATTTGTTACAAACATGGAGCAAATAAAGCATAACAAAATTAGAATAATAGATATTGACCTGCTGTTATTGCATTTATTTAAAATCGCAACGGCAAGTTTGTCTAATATCTTTAGCTGTTCCAAGGCCTTAATGGCCACCATTAGATTAAATAAGCTAATTAACACTTCAAAGTTAATATATTCGATCTTTGGCGAATGTATTAAGCAGCTTACAATTGCTAGTATCAGTGAAATGGTAAGTACTAAATCCTTTTTTAAAAATTCGAATTTCATAAGGAGTCTTTTTTTACTTTGAACGAATACTATTTCTTTCACAATACACCACCTGTAATCTATGTTAGTAGAATGAAACGCAAAGGAAATATACATTTAATAATAGATATTCAACAAATCTCACTAGGGGGATTAATTGAGAAAACAAATGTTTTTTGTATGATACCATAAATAAATTAAATGCTTTATTTTTTTAATATTCTTATAATATTCTATTGATTCTTGATTTCAAATACTTTATAAGAAGTTCTAAAAGAGAAAAAGTATGCATGTTTTTATGAAGAAAATAGAGGCTTGTCAAAGGTTAGGTAGAACAGAATCTGCGACGTTTGGATACTGTATAAAATTCACAAAATCTCAGTGTTTTTTAGATGGAAAAAACTTAAAATATTTTTTGTTTTTATAAAAATCTGTACTTTTTCGTAACATTCTGTACTTTTAATTATAAATTAAAGACAAGATTTTCTTAGTTGAATAGTGAAAGCGCTTTATAGAGTTTTCGCGAAGTTTTTACCTAGCCTATTTTTGAGATTAGTAGTGAGAAAGGAGATATTTCCATGTTCTTGAGAAGTTTAACAAAAAACCACTTAATCACTATTAATTATTATGATTTAAATCACCGGTAAACGAAACAAACATAGTAGTACAACAATGTTAGTGGATAAAAATATTAGTTTTGCAGAAAGGGGATAGAGCATCGTGTGTATAAACGGTAAGTTTTTAGAAGATTCAGTTTTGTAGTTGCGTGTTGCGATGTTTGTTTAAACAGGCCAATTCTATTCATATAGAAAATTTTTATCCTTGTTGTATTTGAATATGAATGAGGTATTTATGCCAAGGAATATAGGTGATTTTATATAGATTATGATAGATAAATTTTTGGTATGGAGTGATAATATGGAAAGATTTTTTGTAGAGTTAGTCGGATCAACAAATGATTTTTTATGGTCTAAATTGTTAATTATTATGCTTGTTATTTGCGGAATTTATTTTACATTTAAATTGAATTTTGTACAGTTTCGAATGTTAAAAGAGATGGTCCGTGTATTAATGGAGGGAAAAAGTGGTGCTAAAGATCAAGTCTCTCCTTTTCAAGCGTTTTGTATTGGTATGGCAGCCCGCGTTGGAACAGGGAATATTACAGGAATTGCGATTGCAATTGCATTAGGTGGTCCTGGAGCTGTATTTTGGATGTGGATTATTTCTATTATCAGCTCGGCATCTAGTTTTGTCGAAAGCACATTAGCACAGATATATAAAGTAAAAGATAAAACTGGTTTTCGCGGTGGTCCATCCTATTATATGGAAAAAGGGTTGAATAAACGTTGGATGGGAGTATTATTCTCTATTTTAATCACAATTACTTTTGGTCTTGTATTCAATTCAGTACAATCAAATACAGTTACAATTGCTTTTCAAAACTCATTTGGTACAGATCGTCTAACAGTTGGGATAATCATGGCCATTGCTTTCGCTGCGATTATTTTTGGTGGTGTACAACGTATTGCAAAAATGGCTGAATACAAGGTGGTATTTTTAGCGGTATTATACATTGGAGTTGCATTATTTGTTGTAGTTACCAACATATCAAAAATGCCGGAAGTTCTTTCTCTTATTGTTCAAAACGCATTTGGTTTTAAACAAATAGCAGGCGGTTCAATTGGTGCAGCACTTATGAATGGAGTTAAACGTGGTTTATTTTCAAATGAAGCTGGTATGGGAAGTGCACCAAACGTTGCCGCAACAGCAACAACAAGTCATCCGGTGAAACAAGGACTGATTCAAGCATTTGGTGTATTAACGGATACACTGATCATTTGTACTAGCACTGCCTTTATTATTTTGCTGTCTGATGCATATAAACAACCGGGATTAAATGGTATTGCACTTACACAAGCAGCATTAAGTGAACACATAGGTCCTTGGGCATCGGGTTGTCTTGCTATCTTTGTTTTTTTATTTGGATTTGGTGCGTTAATTGGCAACTATTATTATGGTGAAACAAATATTCGCTTCTTACATACAAGTAAAGTGTGGTTAATGATATACAGAATAAGTGTGTTGGCTATGATTGTATTTGGTTCTGTTGCAAAGATTCAAATTGTATGGGATTTAGCGGACTTATTTATGGGCTTTATGGTTATTATTAATTTAATTGCTATTACCTTACTTTCAAAAGTAGCATTTGCGGCGTTACAAGATTATATAAACCAGAAAAAAGCTGGTAAAGATCCTATTTTTTATAAAGAAAACATTAAAGGGCTTGAAAATATTGAATGTTGGGATAGTTATGAGAAAACTTCAAAAAAGAAAAGTGTGTAATAAGAAGGATATTCAGACTGCAATATGTCTGAATATTTTTCTTGGTTCTAGTGCAAATATTATTGATTATAGTAAAGAAAAAATCATTCTATATAAAGTTAATAGTACGGGGGAATATGATTAAATGATAAAGGATTCTAGCGTTCAAGTTGAGGGTCAAGAAAAAGTTTGCTTAGATCAATGGGTAGCTCATTATCGAGCGTATGCAGCTAAGGGACGAAGCGCCAGTTATATTCCCGCTCTGGGGGAAATAAATGTATCGCAGTTAGGTATTTGTATAGTAAAGCCAGATGGAACAATGATAAAATCAGGAGATTGGGAGATACCTTTCACATTACAAAGTATATCAAAAGTAATCGGTTTTATAGCCGCTTGTTTAAGTCGCGGTATTTCTTATGTATTAGAACGAGTTGACGTAGAGCCAACTGGAGATGCCTTTAATTCAATTATTCGTTTAGAGATACATAAACCAGGAAAACCTTTTAATCCTATGATCAATGCTGGAGCAATTGCGATAGCTTCACTTTTGCCAGGGGCATCGGTGCAAGAAAAATTAGAATCTCTATACGTATTAATTGAAAAAATGATAGAGAAGCGTCCCGCTATTAATGAAATAGTATTTCAATCAGAATGGGAAACGGCTCATCGTAATAGAGCATTAGCATACTATTTAAAGGAGAATGGTTTTCTAGAATCAGATGTGGAGGAGACACTAGAGGTTTACCTAAAACAATGTTCGATTGAAATAAATACAGAAGATATTGCCTTAATAGGGCTTATACTAGCACATGATGGATATCATCCTATTCGCAAAGAACAAGTGCTCCCTAAAGAAGTAGCTAGGTTAACAAAAGCTTTAATGCTTACTTGTGGAATGTACAATGCTTCCGGAAAATTTGCTGCTTTCATTGGATTACCAGCTAAGAGTGGGGTATCGGGCGGAATTATGACACTTGTTCCCTCAAAATCTAGGAAGGATTTATCGTTTCAAGATGGATGTGGTATTGGTATTTACGGACCAGCCATTGATGAGTATGGGAATAGTTTACCAGGAATTATGTTGTTAGAACATATTGCAAAAGAATGGGATTTAAGTATATTTTAAAAAGGAGCACAGATATTTTGGTGTTAGAGCGAGTCCAAAAGTGTTCAGACCTTATATTGTGTCTGAACATTTTTGAGTTATAAAGTATCTTTCTAAAGTAGAAGGGTGTAATGAATACTCACAATCTATAATGCTTTCGTTTATATCTTATTTATCAGTTTTTGAAAAAAATAGAGTAAGTATTGTATTAATGCAAATAGGTTTGTATACTGACTGTTAGGCGAAAGTGAGAAGTGATTATTTTGAATCTTAGTAATTTAGTAAAAAAAGACATCTATATTCTCGTTTTAATGATACTTACAGTACCCTTAGTAGGTGAAATAAAGTCATTTCCTTTAAATGAAACATTTAGAATGAGCTTTGGCGCACCAACATTTTTCTTTTTTTTGTTATTGTTTCGACGAATTCCAGCATTTTTACCGGGTTTTTTAACAGCGATAGTCGTGGTAGTATTTCGTATCTCAATGGATGTCATTATAAAGGGAAATATGGATTGGCTAGCCGCTTTTCATACTCACTATCCTAGTTTTTTCTTTTATTTTACTTATTCGTATCTCTTTCATTTAGCAAAAATCAAACGTTTTTATCATCAACCACTAATGATTGGTTTTATTGGTTGCATGATTGAAATACTGTCAGACTGTGTGGAATTAATGATTCAATATTTCGTATTAAAAACATCGATCACATCCGAGGCAATAAATGAGATCATTGTTATCGCATGTTCCCATAGTTTTATAGTTCTAAGCTTTTTCAATATGATGAAATTGTATGAAGCACAATCAAGGGAGAGACATATAAAGAAGCAAAATGAACACATGCTCATGCTCATCTCTAATTTATATGAAGATGCTGTTCATTTAAAGAAAACATTACAAGATGCTGAGAATATAACAAAAAAATCCTATGATTTATATAAAACCTTAGACTCCTTTGAGCACAAACAGATGGATTTTCAGTTTGAGGATTTAAGGCAACAGGCATTACAAATTGCTGGTGAGGTCCATGACGTTAAAAAGGATAACCAACGTATTTTTGCGGGACTTTCAAAATTAATTTCTGATGAAAGTTTTACAGATTATATGTCTGTGCATGAACTAGTAAATATCATTATACGGGCAAATACGAAATATGCACGGTTGCTAGAGAAAGACATCCAATTTGTGTATAAAATTGATGGTGTGCATCCTCATTATCATATTTATACAATCTTATCTATTATAAATAATATCGTAACAAACGCTGTAGAAGCTATCCAAGGTATGGGAATCATCACAATTGACATTAATAAAGACCATCATTTTGTTGAATTTCGAGTAGGAGATAACGGTCCAGGTATTTCTTCAAAATATAAAGATTCAATTTTTGAGCCTGGTTTTACTTCTAAATATGATGATTTAGGCAATCCATCGACAGGCATCGGACTATCGTATGTTAAAGAAATGGTCGAACAACTAGAAGGTGATGTTACGCTTGAGGACAGAACCGAAGGAAAAGGATCAATTTTTATAATTAGATTAGGGATTGATCATATAATTTCGAAAGGGTGATTCTATGTATTTTTATATAGTAGATGATGAAAAAGCGGTTCGCTCAATGTTGGCTCAAATTATCGAAGATGAAGATCTTGGAGAGGTTATAGGAGAAGCTGAGGATGGTTTATCTTTAGAGCAACACATGCCAATCCTTAAAAAGATAGACATTTTATTTATCGATTTGTTAATGCCGAATCAAGATGGAATAAAAACAATTCGTCAAATAAAGCCTTCGTTTAAAGGGAAAATCATCATGGTCTCTCAAGTAGAATCAAAAGAATTAATTGCTGAAGCTTATTCGCTTGGCGTTGAATACTATATTATTAAGCCAATTAACCGGATTGAAGTATTAACAGTTGTTCGGAAAGTCATTGAAAGAATTCGTTTGGAAAAATCGATAAAAAACATTCAAGAATCGCTTAATATGGTATTAAAATTGGATAGTAATTCAAGTGCGCAAGAAAAATACCGTAATGAAAAACATTTAAATACTTTTAATCACTTTCAAAATTCCATTCATTTTCTTTTGTCTGAATTAGGAATAGCCAGTGAAAGTGGAAGTAAAGATTTAATGGATATGCTAGATTATTTATATAAATATGAACAAGATAACACGTTGGAACAAGGTTTTCCTTCACTAAAAGAGATTTTTATGAATTTAGCTCAAAAAAAACTTGGGGATTCAGCTGAAGATACCGAATTAAAAAGGTTCATAGAAGCTTCCAAACAACGGATTCGGAGAGCAATTTATCAATCATTAAACCATTTAGCATCCCTTGGACTTACTGATTTTTTAAACCCGAAGTTCGAAAATTATGCCTCTAGATTTTTTGATTTTACTACCGTAAGGAGAAAGATGACAGAATTGAATAATGAACCAACAGTACCTGCTCGTATTGATACGAAAAAATTTATTCAAGTTCTTTATTTTGAAGCAAAACGAATACACTTGGAGTTAAGATGATAAACTCTTGCTAAGTATTATTTTCAATTGATAGATTGATAATTGTTTTCATGTTATTGGTTTTATATAGTTTTTCTAAGAGAGGATTTTCCTTTATTTCATATTGGCTTTAAAATCAGAAAATTCCGTATCGATTCGGTAGAAGTGTATGAACTTAAAACAAAAGAATATGTATTTTTTACACATTAATATTCATTAAAAAAAACGAGTATTTTCACAATAAAATATAAATACATAGTAAGTTGAATTGAAAAAAAGATGCTATCTTCTGGCATCTTTTTTTCTTTAAGAGGAAATATCATTGATCCTTATATTATTTGAAATTCAAATGCGGGCATATAAATAAGGGAAAAGGAGATAATATTTAACAAATTATAATTGGAAATGGTATTTTAGGTCAGAAATGTTTTTATACTAATTAGGTTATTGGTACTAAATAAGCATAATGTCTCGCTTTTCTGCTCTTTAATCTTATCGTTATTTTTTATTAAGTACATATCGTTTTTTAGAAATCTCAATCCTAGCAGAGTATATAAATTGGGTGATAAAAATGTGGAACATAATTACTTCTTATCTTCCAGATTGGAAAGTCTTTGTACAAGCTTTTATCTTGTTTTTAATTCCGTATACTATCTCAAGATTTTTTCATTGGGTTCGTATGTCAGAGAAAGAGTGGGAAGAATGAGTTGGTGGAAGTCAAGAGACAAACAAGTGAAAAAAAATAATATTCAAAGTAAAACGAAACAAGAGCATAAACCATCTCAAAATACAAACGTTCATTTCACAAATGATTTTGCCTCTAACTTAGAACTTATAAAGCAACAAATCGGACATAATTCTGATGTTCGATTTCGGAAGTTTAATATTGGACGCACAGATATTCAGGCTGGGATCGTTTTTGTTGATGGTCTATCAGATAAAGAGATAATTGACAAACATATTATGAAATTACTAATGGATGATTTTTCTGATGAATATAAAAATGAATCTTCTTATGTGGAGGGGACTGTTTCAAAAGAATATATTAAAAATAAAGTTCTTACAATTAGTGAAGTAGCAGAAGTCCATTACATAAAAGATTTAATACCCAAAGTATTGATAGGTTCAACAGCTCTTTTAATTGATGGTTTAGCAGATGTGTTTATTCTTGGTACAACAAAAGCAAATAAACGAAACATTGAAGAACCAGTATCGGAGGCATTAGTCAGAGGGCCACGGGTCGGTTTTACTGAAGTATTAAGTGATAATACCTCACTTTTGCGACGACACTGTGCGGATGAGAGCTTATCATTAGTAAAGCTACCAGTAGGAGAACGTGCAAAGAAAGAGTTAGTCGTCGCATTTATTAAAGATCTTGCTAGTACAGAATTGGTGGATGAAATAAAAAACAGAATTCAGAAAATTGACATAGACAGTGTACTCGAATCTGGTTATATAGAGCAACTTATTGAAGATAATTATCTCAGTCCTTTTCCGCAGATTCAAAATACAGAACGACCTGATCGTGTTATTAGTGCTTTGATGGAAGGTCGAGTAGCTATTTTGTTAGATGGAACACCATTTGTTTTAATTGCTCCAGTTACATTTAGTATGCTGCTGCAATCACCAGAAGATTATTATGAAAGGTGGCTTCCTGGTACGCTTCTCCGCTTATTACGCTTCATGACAGCTTTTGTTTCATTATTTGCTCCAGCACTGTATATTTCTTTTATTTCATTTCATCCAGGATTAATTCCCACTAAGCTCGCTATTTCTATTATCGGATCGCGAGAAGGAGTTCCTTTTCCCGCTTTAATAGAAGCGTTAATTATGGAAGTAGCTATCGAAGTTTTACGAGAAGCAGGTTTACGTCTGCCTAAACCGATTGGACCGGCAATGGGAATTGTGGGCGGTTTAATAATTGGTCAGGCTGCCGTAGAAGCAGGAATTGTTAGTCCAATAATGGTTATCGTTGTTGCGGTAACAGCTATTTCTTCTTTTACTATTCCGCAATATAGTGTGGGAATTACGTTACGCATTCTTCGTTTTGTAGCTATGTTTTGTGCTGCGATATTTGGATTGTATGGAGTTATTCTCTTCTTTCTTTTACTTTGCAGTCATTTAGTGAAACTGAAAAGTTTTGGCGTTCCTTATACCAGCCCTGCTGTTCCATATCGATTCAGTGATTGGAAAGATTTTATGGTTCGCATGCCATTAAAAATAATGAGACGTCGACCGAAAATAATGCATACCAAAAAAACTATCCGCAAAAGGTAGCTGATGACGAAAGGAAGTGGCCTTCAGTGATTACTATACCTAAAGACCGAATAACAACTTCACAAGCAGTTGTTATTATTGTAAATTACATACTTGGGACAGGAATTCTTACTTTGCCCAGAGCATCTGTGGAAAAAGTGAAAACACCAGATGTATGGTTAAGTGTGATATTAGGTGGGATACTGGCAATGGTTTCAGGAGTAATTATGGTCAAATTAAGTCAGCAGTTTCCAGAAAAAACATTTTACCAATACAGTCAAGATATTGTAGGGAAATGGATAGGTAGGTTGCTTAGTTTTCTTATTATAGGGTATTTTCTTACAACTTCAGCATTTCAAATTCGTTCAATGGCAGAAGTAATAAGCTTTTTTTTGCTCGAAGGAACCCCCACATGGGCTATTGTTATGCCTTTTATGTGGATAGGTCTCTATTTGATTATGAGTGGTATTAATTCAATTGCACGGATGTTTGAAATAATATTTCCTATTACTGTTTTTATTTTTTTAATCATTTCCTTTATGAGCATCGGAATATTCGAGATAGATAATCTCCGTCCCGTATTAGGTTTGGGAATTAAACCGGTATTAGATGGGATAAAAACAACGTCTCTCGCATATACAGGTCCTGAAATTATGTTAATTCTTTTGGTATTTATGGAACAACGAAATAAAGCAGTAAAAGCTATTTTAGTTGGAATTTCTATTCCGTTAATCTTTTATGTAATAACTGTTGTAATGGTCATTGGTGCATTATCAATTGATGGAGTTGTAACAAGAACATGGCCGACAATTGACCTTATGCGCAGTTTTGAAATTTCTGGATTGATATTTGAACGTTTTGAATCTTTACTGCTTGTAATATGGATTATGCAAATATTTGCTACCTATACGATTAGTTACTATGCAGCTGCATTAGGATTAGCACAACTCTTTAAAAAGAGTATTCATCCGTTTATTTTTGCTTTAATTCCAATCATTTACATCATTGCTATGACTTCGAAAAATATAAATGACTTGCTTAAATTGGGGGATATGCTCGGTAATGCTGCTTTATTTTTATTTGGTTTACTGCCACTGCTTCTTCTTATTATTACGCGATTAAAAGGAGGAGTAGTGTGAAACATAAATTTAATTATATGCGGTTCTATTTGGCTTTGTTATGGACGCTTTTGCTTCTATTTTTAACAGGGTGTTGGAGCAGTAAAGAAGTAGAAGAGTTGAGTTTAACTGCAGGTATAGCACTAGATAAAGGGAAGGATTCAACAATTGAGAAAGAGGATGAGGAAGGAGGTTATCCTAAAAGAAATCTTATAACAGCTACTTATCAAATTGTTAGTTCGCAAGCACAAAGTAAAGGAAATGGACAACAAAAACGTTATATAAATGTTTCTGAGACCGGTGATTCCATTCATCAAATTGTTCGTGAGTTTTCATTAAAAAGAGAGAGCACAATGTTCAGCCCACATTTAAAAAACATTGTTATTAGTGATAGTCTTGTACGTACATACAGTTTAGAACAATTACTTGAACAGTATCTCCGTGACAATGAAGTTCGGCTTAGCTGTATGCTCTTAATTAGCAAGGGTCTAGCGAAGGAGGTACTGGAATCAAACAAAAAAGGAGAAATCCCAGCATTTCGTTTGTCTGGAATTGCAGATAATAGAAATAGAACAACAAGGATTTTACCTCCTGTATCGCTCGCTAAATTGGAAGGAAAGATGCGGTCAGGGTCCAGTTTTCTTTTGCAAAATGTAATCTCGATAAAAGGAGAAACAAAATTTGCAGGAGCTGCTGTAATTAAAGGAAAGACAAAAAAGTTGATGGGCTTTTTAAATGAACAGGAATTGGAAGGAGTAGTATGGATAAACGGAAAAAGGAATGGTGGTGTGGTAAAAACTTTTGATAAAGAATCAAAGAAACTCATTATATACGAAATAAAGTCAATAAAAAGCAAAATCATACCACATGTTAACGGAAATAATATTTCCTTTGATGTAAACATTGAATCAGAAGGGCGTTTGTCAGAAAATTGGATGCAATCAGGAAAAGATTTTGAAAATGAATTTTTAAAAAGGGAAGAAAAAGCTATTGAAAAAGAAGTAAAGCACTTAGTACATCATGTTACAAAAAAAATACAAAAAGAATACCAAGTCGATATTGCGGGTTTTGGCAACCAATTAAGAATTAAACACCCGAGAACATGGGAGAAAGTCAAAAAAAATTGGGATCAAACATTTAGTAAGGTACCGATTAAATATCATATAAATGTAACTATACAAGATTATGGAGCGTCAAGTTTAAAACGGTGAGATACCTTAATTAATATTATATTTGCATCAAAACAAAAAGTTATAAAAGTTTTAATTTGAAAATTTTTGTAACTTTTTGTTTTTTTATGTCCTTCTTATTATAGATTAAAGAAATGATTTTATCCGGCTATTTGCCGGGCAGTAAGACCCCCACCTCAAAATTCAGCGAAAGCAAAGAAGTTATTAGAGGTATATGTAAGCTCTATATAGGAAGGAGAATTTTGAAATTCTATTGATAAACCAAGTAATTGTAATAGCCCTTATTTAGAATAATAATTTCAAAATCAATAAAATTTAGAGTAGAAGGAGCAAGAGCAAATTATTATGAATAAACAAATAGGATTCATCGGATGTGGAAACATGGGTATTACTATGATAGGTGGGATGATAAAAAAAAATATAGTTTCTCCAGATCAAATAATTTGTTCAGATTTAAACGTCATTAATTTAAAAAATGCTAGTAATGAATATGGCATAACTATAACTACTAACAACAATGAAGTCGCTAACAGTGCTGACATTTTAATTTTATCAATCAAACCAGATTTATACTCATCGGTAATTAACCAAATAAAAGATCAAATAAAAAATGATGTAATCGTTGTAACTATTGCTGCAGGAAAAAGTATTAAGAGCACTGAGAATGAATTTGGTAGAAAGTTAAAGGTTGTTAGAGTAATGCCTAATACACCGGCACTTGTTGGAGAAGGAATGTCTGCGTTATGTTTTAATGAAATGGTTACAGAAAAAGATATAAAAGAGGTACTGAACATATTTAATATTTTCGGCCAGACGGAGGTCATAAATGAAAAACTAATGGATGTTGTTACATCTATTAGTGGTTCTTCTCCAGCATATGTGTATATGTTTATAGAAGCCATGGCAGATGCTGCTGTACTTGGCGGTATGCCGAGAAAACAAGCTTATAAATTTGCGGCTCAGGCTGTATTAGGTTCTGCAAAAATGGTATTGGAAACAGGAATACATCCAGGTGAATTGAAGGATATGGTTTGTTCTCCAAGTGGAACGACGATAGAAGCTGTAGTAACGCTAGAAGAAAAAGGTTTAAGAACAGCTATCATTTCAGCTATGAAACGTTGTACGCAAAAATCTATGGAAATGTCTAGTTTAACTAGTAAGTGAGAAGCGAATTTATATAATATTTCAAATCTATTTAATGTAAAAGAAATATTATGAGGCTAGTTAATAACTAAGTAAATTTATATACAACACTAACGAGAAGAACAAACCTTATTTTAAAGGGGATACAGAAAATATGAGTAATTTACTAAAAAAGAAATCCGTTACACAATTGTTAGAGCATAATCAAAGCAAGACTTTAACGAAAACATTAGGAGCATTTGATTTAATTATGTTAGGGGTAGGCTCGATAGTTGGAACGGGTGTTCTTGTGTTAACTGGATTAGTAGCAGCAACAAATGCTGGTCCAGCAGTTGTTTTTTCATTTATACTTGCAGCAATTATATGTGGATTTATAGCATTATGTTACGCGGAAATTGCTTCTACACTCCCGGCGTCTGGTAGTGTATATACGTACTCATATGCAACAATTGGTGAGTTTGTTGCTCATCTAGTAGGTTGGTCATTGCTGTTAATATATATCGTGGCAACAGCGGCTGTCGCTGCTGGATGGACAGGCTATTTCCACAATTTAATAAAAGGGTTTGGATTAGAGATACCTAAAGCTCTAGTAACGATCCCTTCACATGGTGGTATTGTGAATCTACCAGCAGTAATCATTACATTGATATTAGCATGGATGTTATCCCGTGGTACAAGGGAAAGTAAACGAATCAATAATATAATGGTATTGATTAAAATTGGTATGATTTTGTTGTTTATTACAGTTGGTATATTCTATGTAAAACCAATGAACTGGATACCAATTGCACCATACGGTTTAAGTGGGGTTTTTACGGGTGGAGCAGCTATTTTATTCGCTTTCACAGGTTTTGATATATTAGCAACTTCAGCAGAAGAAGTAAAAGATCCGAAGCGTAATCTTCCCATCGGTATTATTGCATCATTAATCATATGTACAATTATTTATGTTATGGTATGCCTTGTTATGACAGGAATGGTTTCCTATAAAGAATTAAATGTCCCTGAGGCAATGGCTTATGTAATGGAAGTGGTAGGACAAGGAAAAGTCGCTGGTGCAATTGCTGCAGGTGCTGTAATTGGCCTTATGGCTGTTATTTTTTCCAATATGTATGCGGCAACACGAGTATTCTTTGCAATGAGTCGCGATGGATTGTTACCGAAATCATTTGCGAAAGTTAATAAGAAAACTGGAGCACCCACTTTTATAACTGGATTAGCAGGAATAGGGAGCTCTATAATAGCTGGGTTTATTGATTTGAAAGAATTAGTTAATTTAGTTAATATCGGTAGTTTGGTGACGTTTGCGTTAGTTTGTCTATCAGTTATTATCCTTCGTAAATCACACCCAAATTTAAAACGTGGATTTATGGTGCCTTTTGTACCTGTATTACCATGCGTTGCAATTGTATGCTGTGTGTTTTTAATGCTAAATTTACCGTTAAGGACATGGGTGTACTTTAGTATTTGGATTACTATTGGGGTAGTAGTATATTTCCTTTATTCGATAAAACACAGTAATTTAAATGAGGAAACGATCTCGAAATTACATGATAAAATTGCGAGATAATAACGATCGAAAATTTTATTAATAATCATATTGATAGTTGAGTAACATAGAAACAGTGTTTTGACATTTAGCAAGAGATAAAATAAGAGATGCTAGGGCAGCTAAGTACTTTTTTAGAAACCTTGCTTGTTTTTTACGATTTAACGCTGCTAAGGAGAGAGAAGTATGAGTGAATTGCATTTTATGAGTATAGAAGAATTGGATAATAAATTGAAAAAATCTGACAGTGGTATTTATTTCATTAAAGACTATAATGACAATATTATTTATGTAGGCAAGGCTTTTAGTATAAAAAGTAGAGTATTAGCTCATTTTAATAGTTATTCCAATATTGAGGAATATGTACATTTATTTAATAAAGTAGCGTATCTCATTGAAGATAGTTTGTTAAAACGCTCTTTGTTACAAGTTACTTATATGATTAAATATAGACCAGTATTAAACAAAGAAGTACAAAAAGAATTCCCAGAGTTGTATACTCAATACATTAAGCAGACAAATAAAAAATCTATGTTGTTAGAAATTGATAAAGCTAAAGAAAAGGGGGATGAGTTAAAGAATAAATTAGTAAAATTAGTGGGTGGAAAAACTATGTTTTATGACATAATTTCTCTGTTAAACAATGGATATAACTATCATATCCTCGCAAAAGTATTGAGCATAGAACTTCAAACTTTAATTATAATGAAAGAATACCGAAAAAAATTCCCGATACCACATAATTATAAGAGGACAATAAAACATCAAGATATAATGTATGCTTTATCTGGAAAAAAGAATTTAAGTACTTCAAGGTTAAACACTTAACTTTAAAGTAGTAAATTCGTTGCTTTTGTAGCTTTTATTGTTATATTGAAATGCAATGTACATTTGTGTTTCAAATTTAATTGGTGGAATAAGGGGAGGGAAAGGGTTCCTATAAAAATACTGGAATAAATTAGGTTGATCATGCATAAATAGCATAATTAGGCACATGTTATTTATAAATATTCAAAGATACGAAAGTGATACAAATGAAATTCTTATGTCTGCTACTACAAGTACTATTGAGCAAATGAAGTATGAAATTGCTTTTGAACTAGGAGTCACACTGGGACCTGATACATCACATCATCTGCAAATGGTTCGGATCGGTGGAGAGATTACAAAACGCTTAGTTCGAATGGCTGAAAAACAGTTAACAGGTCAATACAGACTACACTAAGAAAATAATCCGTATATATACGGATTATTTTTCCTTTAATTTACAAAAAAATAAATTTCGGAATTGAAAAAACCTCTCAGATTCCTTTGTAATGATGTTTTTTAGTTATGTTAATGACGTAGATATTGGAAGGTGATAAATTCGATACGAGCGATGTATGAACCCTTTAAAGAGTTTTGGTGTTATTTGCAATTTTAATTCCATAATACTTAAGCCGATATAATAAAATGTTTTATGTCTAAATCGATATAAAGGAATAGTTTTTAAGTGATATTTCTTTTTTTATAGAATAAGCAAAACTTGATATTGTAGTAAGAATTGTTTTGATGTCAATTTACTGTGCACCTTGGTTATTGAAGTTTTTGGTTGATTAACAACTATTGTATTTGGAAATTAATAATAAGTTTATCTCGCTATTTGCCCGTAAAAGCCCGATTGGTGTGGGCTAATAATCAGGGGGGATGAACAAAACACCCACTGATTAAAGTTTCACTTTATGTGATGCGGTACTAAAACCATCTAGTTTGCTATTTTTAGTATTTGTAAAGTCTATATATATTTTCCTCTTTTGTGGAAAGTAAGCTAATGTTGCGACCAGTAATATAGTGTCATTTTTTTGAAAATTCCATTCGTTTTTTTATTTTTAGTTGATGAAAAGACCTTTCTCTCAATTAAATGTTTAGTTGAGTACTTGAATTTCCTCCACCTTATACTTTTCAAAGCATAGTGCTTCAAAAATAGCCATATCGCTTTCATCTGTTTCCAATTTCACAACTTCTTTATTATCTTTTTTTAAAATTTGGAGCAAAATAGTTTTTCAGTTTCATATTTAAATTAGCAGTATTTATTTTTTTGAATTCAATTTGTATAAGTGATTGAATTGGAACTTTGACTGTTGTTTCTTGCGGTGGTACAGTATCTCCTGTTATTTTCGCTGTATTTTAAATCTTTTTCCAGCTTGGTCCTCGCATTGACTACCACTGTATTTTGTAGTATTTCACTGTTTTCTCAAGTTCAATAATTATATCTTGTAGAATTAAGAAAAGAACTTAGCTTATTTCCTTTACTTATCTTATCTACTCTGATATTTAGATGCTAACTACAATTAAATAATATATGATTTTTATAAAAAAGATATAGTAATATTTTGTTGTGAATTGTACTAATTTGATATTTTATAGTATTATTTGTCGTGAATTATATCTAACAGAATATATTTTATAGATCTATAAAGGAGAATGTAATGAATACTTCTATCGATATACAACACTTGTGTGATCTTGCACATAAAGCATTTAATGCCCCTGTACATATTTTATCTGCAGACAGAAAAATTTTATATCATTCTACATCTGATAATGTTTGTAGTCCTTTTTATTCTTCAAAAGAAGAACATCTTACTGATATTTATCAAGAAAACGATCCCTTTAACTTGCCACTTTTCCGAAGTAACAACTATCTTGAAAATTTTGTTCTAATTCATATAGAAAATCATGATGATATTAAAGGGACTATTATAATCGGTCCTACTATACATCCAAAAGATTCAGATGATATGATCATAAAATTTCAGAAAGAATTTAAAGCAAATGATAACATTCAAGAAAGACTTGCCTATTATCAGTGTTTATCTGAGATTAAAAAAACTACATTAATTGATATGGGAATTTTATTACATTACATGATTTTCAATGAAAAGTTAGATGTAGATATTGTCTTGGAAAAAAATAAAGTACTAGAGGAAGTTCCTAATAAAATTGTGAAACCGGATTTATATATTTTAAAACGCCGACAAAACAAACCTAAAACGCACAATATGGCATTAGTAAATGATTTCTTTTCGACTATTAAAGAAGGAAATAAAAAAAAGTTAATACAGTATATGTATGCGGTTTCGCAAGAAGATGTTGAACTTATGCTAATAGAGGATCCGCTCAGGAATCAAAAAAACCTTGGAATTATTGCGATTACCTTAGCCACTCGATATGCAATAGAAGGAAACCTGCCACCAGATATTGCTTTTGCCCATAGTATTTTATATATACAAACCCTAGAACAATTAGATAATGTAGAATCTGTAAAGCGATTGTCAGGGGACGCTTTACGTACCTTTGCAGATCGTGTGAAAGAATACAATGCAAAAAAGTATTCTTACGCGGTTACTACATGTATAAAACATATTAATAAAAATGTTTACGATGGAATATCTCTGAATGAACTTGCTAATCATTTAGAAATTACGCCTACTTATCTGTCTAAACTATTTAAAAAAGAAATGGGAATTACTTTAAGCGAATATATTCAAAGGGAAAGAGTGGAAGAAGCAAAAAAATTATTAACACTCACTACTTATTCGTTATCAGATATCTGTGCGTGGCTTAACTTTAATGACCAAAGTTATTTTATAAGAGTTTTCAAAAAAATCACTAGTATGACTCCTAGGCAGTACCGTGAAAAATATACAGTAATATAAGCTTGTTATCTGCTGTCTTCAATGTAAAGACTTAAACATGGGTATAAGTATCCCAAAAAATGAAAATACACTAACCATTATTTTGCTAAAGAAAACAAAAAGACAGAAGGCTGCAAAGTGTTCCAAGTAAGCTTTGCAGCTTTTTTGTAATTTAAAACCTATGTTTATAACGATGATAAGTTTATAGACTAATATCTTCATATTGTATATTTGTTAATAATGATATTAAAATGTTTTGTAAAAAAATCAACAATATAACATATATTACTAAATATATCTACATTTTATGCAATTATACATAACTAAATAAAGGTAAAAAAGTATAAAAAGACCTATTATATTATTCTATAAGTATTTTTTCTAAAATAAAATTTCTTGGTTGAGCTAAAATAGTTATTTTTAACCGTATACACATTAATTTGTAATCATTACAATTACAGAAATGAAATTTATGAATAACTATATTTATATAATTTTTTTCGGGGCATATTTTTATTTAACAGTAAATTATCGAGCTTAATCGACAAAATTTTTCTATTTACGCATTAAAAATTTAATGTTTTAATGAACAACATAACTGGTATGACCAGACAGAAAGGAGAAGGTTACGCTAATAGGAATTATAGTGAAGTTGTAAGTAACATTATGTTGTTAATAATTTTCTAAATAGTAAATTTATCCACAAGAGGTCAAGAATCAAATTTGTAATAAACGTGTTCTAAGTTTCTGCATAACAAAAGTGAAGTTATTCCGCAATAAAAGTATAAGCGATGTACAGCATAATTCCATCTTTTGTAGTCTAGTAAGGAGTTTGCTGATAAAACTAAGAGTAATATTATTAAATTTAAATTAAACAATGTTATGACGAGATTAACTGTAAGCATTGGTTTATTGATCCTCACGATTCTGTAAGTTAAACCGCAACTTTAGGAAAGAATTAATAATTTACTACTCATAGGGTGCCTGATTCAAATATAGTTAATAAATTTTTGTTATTTATATTTAAAAAAATAGAGTATCGAAATGAGAGATAAATAAAATCTTTACATCCTATTAGAAATAAAAAACAACGATATTAACGTATCTGAAAGATTTTTCCTTCTTATCCAGTTTACAACGAGAGCGGTCGTACAAGTTATATGAATTAAGTTATAAAAACAATGGTAAAGGAGTGTACGGAATGAAAACTAAAATAATGACAGGATTTTTAATAACATCCATAGTAACTGGAGCAATTATTCCTATCAATACTCTCGCAACACCAATCGTTCAAGCGGAAACTCAACAGGAAGGCATGGATATTTCTTCATCATTACGAAAATTAGGTGCGCAATCTAAATTAATCCAAACGTATATTGATCAATCTTTAATGAGTCCTAATGTACAGCTAGAGGAAGTCCCAGCTTTAAATACCAATCAATTCCTAATCAAACAAGATATGAAGGAATGGTCATCGGAACTCTATCCACAGTTAATTCTATTAAATTCAAAAAGTAAAGGATTTGTAACAAAATTTAATAGCTATTACCCGACATTAAAATCGTTTGTAGACAATAAAGAAGATAGAGAAGGGTTTTCGGATAGACTTGAAGTACTTCAAGAAATGGCTATGACGAATCAAGAAAATACGCAACGGCAAATCAATGAATTAACAGATCTTAAATTACAGCTTGATAAAAAATTAAAAGATTTTGATACCAATGTGGCAACTGCTCAAGGCATACTAAGTACAGACGGAACAGGAAAAATAGACCAGTTAAAAAATGAAATATTAAATACCAAAAAAGCAATTCAAAATGATTTACAGCAAATTGCATTAATACCAGGGGCTTTAAATGAACAGGGATTTGCTATATTCAAAGAAGTTTATAGTCTTTCAAAAGAAATTATTGAACCAGCTGCGCAAGCAGGGGTGGCAGCGTATAACAAAGGAAAAGAAATTAACAACTCTATTCTAGAAGCTGAGAAAAAAGCAGTGCAAGAAGCAACAGAGCAAGGTAAAACGGCTCTAGAGATTGAATCAGCAAAAAAAGCAGCTCGTGAAGCAATTGAGAAAAGCAAACAAGGTGAAATAGCAGCCGCAGCCGCAGCAAAAACACAAGAGTATGACCTGATGAAGGTCATTGATACCGAAAAGATTAAGAAAACATTTGGCGTTTTTGCTGAAGTAAATAAATTAACAGCAGAACAGCGAGCATATTTAGATGATTTAGAGAAACAAAATCAAAAAATATATGATTTAACAACGAAATTATCAATAGCTGATTTACAAAAATCAATGCTTCTTCTTACACAAAATGATTTGCATACGTTTGCAAATCAAGTAGATGTAGAACTTGATCTACTAAAGCGCTATAAAGAAGATTTAAATCTAATAAAAAATAGCATTACAAAATTATCTACTAATGTTGATACAACTAACGAGCAGTCTCAAAAAGATACATTAAGACAATTAAAAAATGTAATAAGTTACCTTGAAGAGCAAGTATATAAATTTTGATATTACGTTTTTGGAAATCTATAAAGAGTATAAGCATTTAGCGAAAGAAGGAGAATAGTCATGAAAAAATTTCCATTCAAAGTACTAACTTTAGCTACATTAGCAACTGTTATAACTGCTACTACCGGTAACACTATTCATGCATTTGCACAAGAAACGACCGCTCAAGAACAAAAAGTAGGCAATTATGCATTAGGCCCCGAAGGACTGAAGAAAGCATTAGCTGAAACAGGGTCTCATATTCTAGTAATGGATTTATACGCAAAAACAATGATTAAGCAACCAAATGTAAATTTATCTAATATCGATTTAGGCTCAGAGGGGGGAGAGTTGCTCAAAAATATTCACCTTAATCAAGAGCTGTCACGAATCAATGCGAATTACTGGTTAGATACAGCGAAGCCACAGATTCAAAAAACTGCTCGTAATATTGTAAATTACGATGAACAATTTCAAAATTATTACGACACATTAGTAGAAACTGTACAAAAGAAAGATAAGGCAGGTCTAAAAGAGGGTATAAATGATTTAATTACTACAATCAATACAAATTCAAAAGAAGTTACAGATGTGATTAAGATGCTACAAGACTTCAAAGGGAAACTATATCAAAATTCTACAGATTTTAAAAATAATGTTGGTGGTCCAGATGGGAAAGGTGGATTAACTGCAATATTAGCAGGTCAACAGGCAACGATTCCACAACTTCAAGCTGAAATTGAGCAACTTCGTTCTACTCAGAAAAAACATTTTGATGATGTATTAGCATGGTCAATTGGTGGTGGATTGGGAGCAGCTATTTTAGTTATTGCAGCTATTGGAGGAGCGGTAGTTATTGTTGTAACTGGCGGTACAGCAACACCGGCTGTTGTTGGTGGACTCTCGGCTCTTGGTGCAGCTGGTATCGGTCTAGGAACTGCGGCTGGTGTCACAGCATCTAAGCATATGGACTCCTATAATGAAATTTCTAATAAAATCGGAGAATTAAGTATGAAAGCAGATCGTGCTAATCAAGCAGTTCTTTCGCTTACTAACGCGAAAGAAACATTGGCATATTTATATCAGACTGTAGATCAAGCGATATTGTCTCTAACAAATATTCAAAAGCAATGGAATACAATGGGCGCAAATTATACAGATTTACTGGATAATATCGATTCTATGCAAGACCACAAATTCTCTTTAATACCAGATGATTTAAAAGCCGCTAAAGAAAGTTGGAATGATATTCATAAAGATGCAGAATTCATTTCAAAAGATATTGCTTTTAAACAGGAGTAGAACTGAAATATAAAACCTAAATTGGAGGAAAATGAAATGATAAAAAAAATCCCTTACAAATTACTCGCTGTATCGACGCTATTAACTATTACAACTGCTAATGTAGTTTCACCAGTAACAACTTTTGCAAGTGAAATTGAACAAACGAACAATGGAGATACGGCTCTTTCTGCAAATGAAGCGAGAATGAAAGAGACCTTGCAAAAGGCTGGATTATTTGCAAAATCTATGAATGCCTATTCTTATATGTTAATTAAGAATCCTGATGTGAATTTTGAGGGAATTACCATTAATGGATATGTAGATTTACCTGGTAGAATCGTACAAGATCAAAAGAATGCAAGGGCACATGCTGTTACTTGGGATACGAAAGTAAAAAAACAACTTTTAGATACATTGAATGGTATTGTTGAATACGATACAACATTTGACAATTATTATGAAACAATGGTAGAAGCGATTAATACAGGGGATGGAGAAACTTTAAAAGAAGGGATTACAGATTTGCGAGGTGAAATTCAACAAAATCAAAAGTATGCACAACAACTAATAGAAGAATTAACTAAATTAAGAGACGCTATTGGACATGATGTTAGAGCTTTTGGAAGTAATAAAGAGCTCTTGCAGTCAATTTTAAAAAATCAAGGTGCAGATGTTGATGCCGATCAAAAGCGTCTAGAAGAAGTATTAGGATCAGTAAACTATTATAAACAATTAGAATCTGATGGGTTTAATGTAATGAAGGGTGCTATTTTGGGTCTACCAATAATAGGCGGTATTATAGTCGGAGTAGCAAGGGATAATTTAGGTAAGTTAGAGCCTTTATTAGCAGAATTACGTCAGACCGTGGATTATAAAGTAACCTTAAATCGTGTAGTTGGAGTTGCTTACAGTAATATTAATGAAATGCACAAGGCGCTTGATGATGCCATTAACGCTCTTACTTATATGTCCACGCAGTGGCATGATTTAGATTCTCAATATTCGGGCGTTCTAGGGCATATTGAGAATGCAGCTCAAAAAGCCGATCAAAATAAATTTAAATTCTTAAAACCTAATTTAAATGCAGCGAAAGACAGTTGGAAAACATTACGAACAGATGCTGTTACATTAAAAGAAGGAATAAAGGAATTAAAAGTGGAAACTGTTACTCCACAAAAATAGGGAAATATTAATTCTGTTGTAAAGTGAACTAAAACATGGAAAGTCTATGATTACACTGTTAAACAGAAAAGTAATAATTAATAAATCCTTATATAACAGAAAGGCGGAGTCTCATTAAAGACTTCGCCTTTCAATTATATATAAGTATGATTCGAATAAAAAATAACCTTGTAGTTTAATTGCTTTTTTAAAATTTGCAACAGAATCGGTTAATTTGAAGTAGATTATATACATTTTCTTTAATACTTAATGATTTGAAGGCTGCTAAAGAAAGTTCAAACGATACTGATAAAAGATGTAGAACTCATTTTGAAAGACATCGCTTTTTAATAAGATTAGAACTTGAAACCATACCTTATATAGGAGGAATACGAAATGATGAAAAAAATCCCTAATAAACTACTCGCTATATCAGCGTTTTTAACTATAACAACTACTTATGCAGTCATACCACTAGAAACTTTTGCAATTGAAATTGAACAAACGAACACTGAAAATATGTCTCTTTCAGCAAATGAAGAACAGATGAAAAAAGCTTTGCAAGATGCTGGTTTATTTGCAAAAGCTATGAATGAATATTCTTATTTGCTAATTCATAATCCAGATGTGAGTTTTGAAGGAATAACTATTAATGGAAATGCGGATTTACCTAGTAAAATTGTACAAGATCAAAAGAATGCAAGAGCACATGCTGTTACATGGAATACACAAGTAAAAAAACAGCTTTTAGATACATTGACAGGCATTATAGAATACGATACAAAATTTGAAAATTATTATGAAACATTAGTAGAGGCGATCAATACTGGAAATGGAGATACTTTAAAAAAAGGGATTACAGATTTACAGGGAGGAATTCAACAAAATCAAAAGTCTGCAAAAGCATTAATAGAAGAATTAATGCAATTAAAAAATGCTATTGGAGAAGATGTTAGAACATTTGGAAGTCATAAAGAGACATTGCAATCGATTTTAAAAAACCAAGGTGCCGATGTGGAGGCTGACCAAAAGCGTCTAGAGGACCTTTTAGGACAAGTAAAATATCAGAAAGATATAGAATCTAAGGGGTTAGACATGGTGAAAATTCCCTTTATTCCAACCTTGATTGCTGGTGGCATAATGATAGGTGATGCAAGAGGTAAGTTAGGTTGGCTAGAACCTGAATTAGCAAAATTGCGTCAGACTGTAGATTATAAAATAACATTGAATCGTGTAGTTGGAGTTGCATTTCATAATATTAGTGATATGCATAGTATGCTTGATAGTGCTATCACTGCTCTTACCTATATGTCTACGCAATGGGAGGATTTAGATTCTCAATATTCGGGCGTTCTAGGGCATATTGAGAATGCAGCTCAAAAAGCCGATCAAAATAAATATAAATTCTTAACCCCTAGCTTGAATGCAGCGAAAAACAGTTGGAAAATATTAAAAACAGATGTTGTCACTTTGCAAGAAGGGATAAAAATTGCAGAGAAAAAAGAACAGGATTTTTTGAATCAGCTTCGTCCATCAAACGTTTTCTACTTTTATAAAAAGATTCATAACGCATACACTTTTGAAATAAAGACTGGAACAAATGCGCCAAATGCGTCTTATAAAGTTATGAATTTAACTAAAAATACTGTTCATAATATGTGGAGTGGAGGGGCTAATACTAACATGTGGGCTGATTGGCTTTCATTCAATCCAAATGATGAATTTGCGGTAGTAGCAGTAGTGAATGGTAAAGAATATGTTGTGTATAAAGACAAAGTACAAAATATAATGAACTGAATCTGAAAGTAACGAAGTAATTGGAGCTGGACAATAAACTAGACAACAAGTTAATTGAAAAATTGTAATGGCATATTTCTCCTTATGTCCTAGAATACTTAGCTCAAGAAAAAGTAAATATTGAACCAAGGCGTTACTTGCATTATGTGGATGGCTTTACCGAAAGGTTTCAAGTACATTACTCATACAATTATGTAGTTATCCTGAAGCATCTACAGGTGTTCTTATCGACCTTGAGGAACTACTTAGCTTCCTAAGTGGAGTGACTTTATGCAAAATTAAGTGAACGTTTTTGTACATAGATTAGTTGACATTCATATAGATTTTTTCCATTTTCAAAGATAGTTTTGTTTTTTTATGTTATTTTTCAAAAATTACTGTTGAAGTTCCTATATTCATGACTCAGTATATAATTATTGTTTGATGAAATGACATACCACGTCCCTTAGAGTTTCAGACATACTACGATAACTTAAAGAAAAAAGATAATAGTAGTCAACGGTTACTATTATCTTTTTTGAACTATTTTTCATTAAAATATCTCATCTGCTGTGCTCCTTATTTACTTTTCCAGATTTTATCCTAGTTTAAAATTTATACATTTGAACTGTTTATACAATTTGTAGGATTTTTAGCTTTTTTGTCGAATACACTTAATGCAAGGAGGGACATTACATGATTATTAAAGATTATTTCATCAACCTTTCTATTTTTTCTTTATTAGTTAGCGCAGCAATATTTATTCAAGTGTTTACAATTAATTCTAGTCGATATTTCGAAAAGCTCTATGGAGGGATTATTGCAGTTACGTTAATGTTCTTTTCTTTTCCATACATGGGATTTTCCTACGATCTTCGAGTTGTTCCTCTTATTCTATCTTTTATTTACTTTGGTCGTATTGCGGGTTGGATTACGCTAATTAGCATAATATTAATGCGTATTTTTTACATTGGAGAGTATTGGGAACCTCCTGTGATTGCTTATTTATGTATGGGGATTCTATTTTCTACTTTTAAAATTTATGTAAAAAAACTACATCCTTTTAAAAGTGCATCTTTATATTTTTCTGTTTTTATTGGAATAAAGTGGTTAGTTGGGGTATTATTTAACACTACATTACTTTACACAGGAGGCTTATTATATATAGCGTTAGGACTTTTAATTGGGCTATTTCTTATGGAAGCCTACCAGAGATTGTATTATTTAACACAGGACTTATCTAAAATGAATCGAGAATTAAAAAAATCGAAGCAAGAACTTACAGATACCGTACATGAGCTTCAAGGAGGAATTTTTAAATTTAAAAAAGTGGATAAGCACTTTATACACACTTTATGTGATGGACAGTTTTATTATCAAAACGGATTTTATTCTGAACAGGTGGTAGGAAAAAGCTTACGTACTATTGATGCTTCTATTATTCCTCCACATTTAGTTCCACAATTGATGAAGTACTATCTCCAGGCATGGGAAGGAAAAGAAATTATATTTGAATTACCTTGGCCAAATGATAAAACTATTATTCTTATTGCGCTTAGGCCAATTAAACGAAATGGACAAGTTATTGAAGTTGTTGGTTCTACAGTTGATATAACCGAAAGGAAAAAGGTAGAATCAGAATTAAGCGCTACCAAAGAATTATTAGAATCATTTATAAAGCACAATCTAGATGCTATTACCATTTCTGATCGAGAAGGGCATATTTTACAAGCCAATAAAGCTTATGAAAAGATATTTGGGTGGTCATCACAAGAAATCATAGGTAAGAGATTACCTTGTGTACCGGATTTTTTAATGGAAGAATCGCTTGAAAATATTCAGAAAATTCTAACAGGAGAATCGGTGGTTACTAGATTAGAAACTGTTAGACAACGGAGTGATGGGAGTCTTCTTGATATCAGTCTGACAGTTTCTCCTATACTAGATGTAAGAGGAAATGTGATAGCTTTATCAGCAATATGTAGAGACATCTCTGAAAGAAAACAAGCAGAAAGAGAACGGCATCGATTACACCAGCAATTAAGAGATAGTGAAATGAAGTACCGTGCACTAATCGAACAAGCAACTGATGCGGTATATGTAGTAGAGCTGAATGAAGATAATGCTCCAAGTCGATTTATTGAGGTAAACCCTGTTGGGTGTAGAAGATTTGGATATAGTAGAGAAGAGTTGCTTTCATTATCATTTTCAAATATAGTACCACAAGATTCTCAAATAATCGTAAGGTTATTAGAAAAAATTAAAAAAGGACAAACTTCCTTCACTTTGCAAGATGAATATGTTTTTCCAACAGGAAAAGTAATAACAACTGAGTTTAGTGTTCGTGTTTTTAACTTAAATGGTAAAAAGGTTTTCCTAAGTATTTCTCGTGATATCACTGAACGGCTAAAAACAGAAGAATTATTACGAAAATCTGAAAAACTTGCTGTTGTAGGACAATTAGCGACTGTAATGGCTCATGAGATTAATAATCCATTAACTGCAATGAAAGGGTTCATGCAATTACTAAAATCAACGGAAAATGAGAATAATCAGGGTTATATTAATATAATATCATCAGAGATTGAGCGTATAGAGAGCATTACAACTGAATTTATGGCGGTAGCCAAACCACAGGTAGTAAAAATGCAACCTAATAATATGAGTGTGCTAATGGATCAAGTTTTAATGCTACTACAACCTCAAGCAATAATGAATAATATAAAATTTAGAATCGATCTTAACCCTGGTATTCCATTGATTTCATGTGAAGGAAATCAATTAAAACAAGTATTTGTTAATATATTAAAAAATGCAATTGAATCTATGCCGATGGGAGGGGAAATTCTCATTCAAATAAATATACTTGATAATAATCAAGTAAGCATTCGTTTTATCGATCAAGGGTGTGGGATTCCAAAAGAACGTATACCATACCTCGGAGAACCTTTTTATAGTATTAAAGAAGAGGGGATTGGCTTAGGATTAATGATCTGTTATAAAATCATTGAAACACATCAGGGAAAGATATTTATTAAGAGTGAAATGAATAAGGGGACTACAGTTGAAGTCACTCTCCCTATTTGTACACTTCAAAATTAAGATATTCTCTTACTGAAATTTTTTAAGAAACCATACAGAATGTAATGCCAATGTTACTTAATGAAATAATAAAGAGAAGAACACTGGTAAATGTACCCTATAGAATAGACACTTGAAAAAGCCTGTTATAAAAACATCCTTTCTTTAGAACCAAAAGAAAGGATGTTTTTAATATTGTAATTTTTCTTGGAGACATTTCAAATTTTTACTTGTAATACATTTTTCAACTAATTTTGGTTAAGTTAGTTAAAAAGGCATTATTTTTAAGGAGCATATTGACATATAAATATCCCTCATTTTTAAAATAGAAATTTCTAAAAAATATATATAGGTTCTTTTTGAAAGGAAGGGTATTATCAATTGAAACCACATGAAAAAGTACCTGTTCACTCTATAAAATCTTTGCAGGAATTAATGCAATTACTAAAAAAATCTAAAGATTTTATAACGTTGGAGATCGCTTCAAACAAATCCTCTATAGTCATTTCATATTTTAGAACATTAATCGATGTAAATATATTTCATGAAGAAGTTTTGACTTATATAAAAGAGAAGAGCTTCGATTCGTTACAAGATATTCAGTCTGTCTTACCCTTTGAGAATTCAAAAATAACAAATCAAATGAAAGATATTCAGGATAGTATTTTAAACGGCTATATACTTATTCAGTTCGATACAGATAAATTAAATTGTTTGTTAGTAAATGTGTCAAAGAAAGAAAAAAGGGATATTACAAAAGCTGAAATTGAATACAATATTGTGGGTCCGCAAATCGCATTTGTCGAAGATTTAGATGTGAATTTAAATTTGGTACGTAGAAAGCTTCCAACACCTTATTTACAAATGAAGGAATTGAAAGTAGGCGCGCTCTCTAACACAACTGTTGCAATTGTATTTATTGAGGGAATTGTAAATGATCAAAATCTACAAGAAATTATAAAACGGGTAAGCCAAATAAAAACAGACCATGTTTTGGATAGTACTTATTTGATTCAGTTAATTGCAGACAACCCGAATTCTATATTCCCTCAATTTTTGAATACAGAACGTCCGGACCGTGTAGCAGCTGTATTAGCAGAAGGGAAAATTGTACTTTTTGTAGATGGCTCGCCTTATGCTATCACTCTTCCAACAACATTAATTGACTTTTTTTCTACGACAGAAGATTATACCATGCCTTGGATTATGGCCTCATTTTTTCGACTGTTAAGGATTTTTGCTTTTATGTTTTCTGTTTTAACGACTCCATTATATGTTTCGATCTTAACATATCATTATGAGCTAATTCCAAAAGAACTTCTTGAAACGTTGATCATATCGAGAAGTAAAGTACCTTTTCCTCCAGTCATTGAAGCACTTTTTTTAGAAATAACGATTGAATTACTGAGAGAAGCGGGGACACGTTTACCAACTAAAGTGGGTCTAACTGTCGGTATAGTAGGGGGTATTGTTATTGGACAAGCATCGGTAGAGGCAAGTCTTACAAGTAACGTACTTATTATTATTGTTGCACTTTCAGCTCTTAGTTCATTTACAGCACCAATATATCGAATTGGTAATACAATTCGAGTAATTCGTTTTCCTTTTATAATAGCTGCACACCTGTTGGGCTTATTAGGAATTGTTTTAACAAGTTCTTTACTTTTAGCACGTTTATTACGTACAGAATCATTAAGACGTCCTTATTTGTTCCCTTTTTATCCTACACGCCCTACAGATTGGAAAGACAGCATTATACGTATGCCAATCTCAGCGATGTTCCGACGTCCTATTTTTTCAAGGTCTAAACAGCGTTTTCGTTTTAATCCAGAAGAGGTAGAGAAAAATAAAATCAAATCACGAAATGATTTTGATGATTGAAATTAACAGGGAGGAGCATTATGAAACAGGTCCCAATTGAGTATCAAGTCTCTCCATATATGGTGTTTTTTTTAATTATTACTATACAGATGGGGGTTGGTATGCTTGGTTTTGAAAGGATTAGTGCAAAATTAGTTGGAAATGATGCGTGGATTAGCACGCTGCTTTTTGGAATATCTGTTAATCTTATGATTTGGATTATATATCAGATTTTAAATCAGGGTAATGGAGATATCATTGCAATCAATCAAGACGTACTTGGAAAATGGATTGGTGGATTGTTCAACTTCATTTTTTTATCTTATATTGTATTGTTAGGTGCAACAACCCTACATACTTATATAGAAGTAGTACATGTTTGGATGTTTCCTTCCATTTCATCTTGGATTATAGCAGGGGCTTTTTTGGGTCTATGTTATTACATTGTGACTGGAGGATTTCGTGTAGTTGCTGGAATCGGCTTCTTTGGAATCGTTATCCCAAGCATTCTAATCTTCACATTTTTTTATCCTTTGCAGTATGCAGATTTCCAAAATTTATTTCCAATTGCACAGCATTCATTCCTAGAAATTATGAAAGGAATGAAAGGAAATATGTTTAGTTTTTTTGGATTTGAAATGTTATTGTTATACTACCCATTTATTAAAAAGGCAAGAACGTCTCAAAAATATGCGCACTATGCAAATTTAGTAACGACTATTGTCTACACATACCTTATGATTTTAACTCTTGCGTTTTTTAGTGAAAAACAACTAGCGAGCGCGATATGGGCATATTTAAGCATGATTAAAATTATACAATTTCCCTTTATAGAGCGGTTTGAATACATTATTGTTTCTGTTTGGGCTTTTTTTATATTACCCAATGTTTCCTTTACATTATGGGGAGTAAGTCGTGGTATAAAAGAGGCACTGGGAATAAAGCAAAAATATGTTTTGCCAGTTATCATCCTGTTCATCTTTGTTTTATCATTTTTCTTGAATAACCGTAATAAAATTAACTTATTAAATACTTGGACAGGTCAAATTGGCTTTGTATATATATATGTATACCTACCTATATTATGGCTAATTCAAACCGCCAAAATAAAGTTAAGGAGATAAACATGAAGCGATGGATACTTTTCCTTATAGTAAGTGTCTTCTTAATAGGTTGTGCTAAAACGAAAATTGTGGATGACATTGACTTAGTTCAAGTTGCGGCATATGATACCGAAGCAAAAGGTAAGCTAAAAAGAACCTTTGCGATTTCAGCTTATAAAGGAGGCGGGGAAGGTGAAACGAAAATCTATTCAGCATCAGGCCAGACTGGTAGAGAAGTTCTTGCAAGAGCATCCGAAAAATCTTCTGGACCTCTAGAGTTGGGGCAATTGCGTGTTATTATATTTAATGAAAAAATAATTGATAAGGGAATGCAGGAAATTTTAGAGACTTTGAACCGAAATCCTAGTGTAGGAAATGCAATTTATTTAGCAATTACAAATGTAAAAGGGGAATCACTATTAAAGGGGAACTATTCTGAAGAAAAAGAAATTGCTTCCTATCTATCCTCTTTACTGGAGCAAAATATGGATAATGGAACGCAGCCAAAAACAAATTTTTTTATGTTTTTAAACCAACTTAATGATGATGCGAGAGATTCATATTTACCGATAATATCTAAAAAAGGTAATGTGTTGGAGTTAGATGGAATAGCACTTTTTAAAAGATGTAAAATGGTTGATAAAGTAAACCCTAAAGATTTATTTGTATTTAAATTGTTGACAGATAATTTTAAACAAGGTACATACCAATTCAAACTACCTGGTTCCTCAAATACTTACGCCACGATAGAGAATATAAAAGCTAGAACAAAATATAAGATGGAGGGGAATAGTAAGCATCCATTCGTAAATGCTCATATTCAAGTTAAAGCTGAAATTCAAGAATTTACAAAAACAAAAAATCTAGATAATCCTAAAGAAATAAAAAAATTAGAAAAAATTATGGAAAAAGAAATAGAAAAAAAAGCAACTACATTGATAAAGAGATTTATTAAAAAAGACACAGATCCTATAGGACTTAGAAAGCTTGGTAGAACTCACGTAAGAAAATGGAACAGTCAAGAATGGGAAGAATCCTATAAACATTTACGTTTTCGTGTAACAGCTGATGTAAAAGTAACCCAATCTGGTGTTACAGAATAAATCAAATAAGATATGGAAAATTTTAGTAAAAAAATATAGTCTCGCAGGAGATTAGGGAGAAGAGAAACGATTAACAAAGAATTTCATAAACATTAAGATGCTTCGTTAATCGTTTTTATACCTGTAGCTTTATCACTTATAGTAATCATAATTATAATAAAAGAACACCGAAACAAATTCCCGATACCACATAATTATGAGAGGACAATAAAGCATCAAGATATAATGTATGCTTTGTCTGGAAAAAAGAATTTAAGTACTTCAAGGTTAAACACTTAACTTTAAAATAGTAAATTCGTTGCTTGTAGCACTTCAACTAGACTGTGCCCCCGAAAGTTAGAAAGGTCGGTTTATTAAGTAGCCTCTAGGGAATGAGCCTAGTACAATACGGGATTCATTTCCTTTTATTTTTCCTTGATTCTTTCATGATTATAGTATTTTATATACTTTGCTAATTCTTGTTTAAATTCTGTTATACTTTCAAATTCTTTCGATGCAGAAATAGACATACAAAAACGCCATTCTTTCTTATAAATCTACAGAAAGAATGGCGTATTCTTCAAAAGTGAGTTCCTTTATTGAAAAGCTTTAGTTCTATATGACAGATAAAAGGGCAAGCAACGCTAAAATAGCGAGAAATCCTTGTTTCATGATAATTGATTTATTGGATGTGAAACCTCCGGAAATAGCTGCTACCACTACACAAATGATGAAAAATAATTGAATCATATAACCAATGGGATTGTTTCCAAGTATAAGTCCCCGAATGAGGCCAGCTGCTAAGAATTCATTATATAAACCGTTTGCAAATTAATTGTCTAAGTATTTCTAAGTTTAAAGAGTACAGTGTCTTCGTTTTTTATTGAATCAACTTTTACATGTTGGTTCAATATTTTCTATTCTCTTGGAACTTAGTTCTCGTTTACTTCTCACAAAAGCAATAAAATCTATTATCTCTTCTGTTGACAGTGCTTCTCCATCTATTAAAAGTGTTGGATCTGGATCGTTTAGGAGTCTTGTAATATCAATTACATCTTTGTTTTGATGTGAATGATCAATTCGGCCTAATATATAATCTACAGATGTATCAAATAAATCGGCTATTTTTGATAAAGATTGTAATGAAGGTAATCTATAACCATTTTCATACCCGGCATAGGTGCTTTTCGCAATCCCAAGTCGATCTGCTGTCTCTTGTAAGGACCATTTTTGATTTTTTCTTAATTTAGATAAACGTTCCAGCATTCGTCTCATACCCCATCTAATTTTATTAAATTAATTATAACATAGAAAAAGAATCAAGAATAGAAAAAAAGTACGCGTATTGAATACAAAATCTTGATTAATTCAAATTAAGTTCTATAATGATAAATATAAATACGCATTACGCGAACGATATATCGTTGTTTATTTTATGGAGGGGTTGTGTATGAAGAAAATTTTATTACTTGCAACTGGTGGGACAATTGCATCTGTGGAGGGGAATGAGGGGCTTGTTCCAGGATTGTCCGCTGAGGAATTATTGAATTATTTTTCGAAGTCTTCTCGAAACTTAGAAATAGATTGCAAAATCTTAATGAATATTGATAGTACCAATATGCAACCTGAGCACTGGAAAGAAATAGCTAATGCTGTTTTTAATCACTATGATGACTATGACGGGTTTGTGATTACACATGGAACGGATACGTTAGCTTATACATCTTCTGCGTTATCTTATATGCTGCAAGGTTTAAGAAAACCAGTTGTTTTAACAGGTTCACAAGTACCTATTAGTTTTAAAAAGACAGACGCAAAGAAAAATGTAGCTGATGCTCTTAGGTTTGCCTGTGAGGATGTTGGCGGTGTGTTTATTGTTTTTGATAGTAGGGTGATTATTGGGACGAGAGCAGTTAAAATGCGAACAAAAAGTTATGATGCATTTGAAAGTGTGAATTATCCATATGTTGCTGAGGTAAATGAAGATGAAGTGAAATATCATTGGAAGCCAACTTCCTCACATAGTGAACTTTCAATAAATACTAATTTATGTACGGATGTTTTTCTTATGAAATTGTATCCAGGTACAAAGCCTGAGGTATTTGATTGTTTAAAAGATTTGTATAAAGGGATTATTATTGAAAGTTTTGGAAACGGTGGATTACCTTTTGAAGGAAGGAACTTGCTTTCGAAAATTCAAGAGTTGACTGAAATGGGGATTGCTGTAGTGATTACTACTCAATGCCTGGAAGAAGGAGAAGACATACTTCTCTATGAAGTAGGACGGAAAGTGGCGCAACATCAAGTAATATTGTCTGGAGATATGAATACGGAAGCCATCATAGCAAAATTGATGTGGGCGCTTGGGAAAACTAATAAATTAGAAGAGATTAAAAAAATTATTGAAGAGCCTTTAGCCTACGATTTAACAATAAAATCTGATAAGGATTGGTAATGACTTCATATGATTTATTTAGGCTTTACATTTAATATGGGGGAGAAATTAAAATGGCAATGACAAACAAGAACGTGCGAGTGGAGAATGATTTTTTGGGAGGAAAGGAATTACCTATTGAGGCATATTACGGAATTCAGACTTTACGCGCTGTTGAAAATTTCCCGATTACAGGGTATAAAATTCATGAAAGTTTAATTAGAGCGTTCGCAATTGTAAAAAAAGCAGCAGCGCTTGCGAATACAGATGTAGGAAGATTGGAATTGAACAAGGGCGGCGCGATCGCAGAAGCTGCTCAAGAAATTCTTGATGGAAAATGGCATGATCATTTCATCGTAGATCCAATCCAAGGCGGAGCGGGTACTTCAATGAACATGAATGCAAATGAAGTCATTGCCAATCGTGCTCTTGAATTATTAGGGATGGAAAAGGGAGACTATCATTATATTAGTCCAAATAGTCATGTAAACATGGCCCAATCAACAAATGATGCATTCCCAACGGCGATTCATATCGCAACGTTAAATGCATTAGAAGGCTTATTACAAACGATGGGTTATATGCATGATGTATTTGAATTAAAAGCAGAACAGTTCGATCATGTGATTAAAATGGGACGTACACATTTACAAGACGCTGTGCCAATCCGTCTTGGACAAGAATTTAAAGCATACTCTCGCGTACTTGAACGTGATATGAAACGAATTCAACAATCGCGTCAACATTTATATGAAGTAAATATGGGGGCAACTGCAGTTGGTACAGGCTTAAATGCAGATTCAGAATACATTGAAGCAGTTGTAAAACATTTAGCTGCAATCAGTGAATTACCGCTTGTTGGTGCAGAAGATTTAGTAGATGCGACGCAAAATACGGATGCGTATACTGAAGTATCTGCAGCACTGAAAGTATGTATGATGAATATGTCTAAAATTGCAAATGACCTTCGCTTAATGGCATCAGGTCCACGTGTTGGTTTAGCAGAAATTATGTTACCAGCTCGTCAACCAGGTTCATCTATTATGCCAGGGAAAGTAAATCCTGTTATGCCAGAAGTTATTAATCAAATTGCGTTCCAAGTAATAGGTAATGATCATACAATTTGCCTTGCTTCAGAAGCAGGACAATTAGAATTAAACGTGATGGAACCAGTACTTGTTTTCAACTTACTGCAATCGATTAGCATTATGAATAACGGTTTCCGTGCCTTTACAGATAATTGCTTAAAAGGAATTGAAGCGAATGAAGATCGCTTAAAAGAGTATGTTGAGAAAAGTGTAGGAATTATTACAGCCGTGAACCCTCATATCGGTTATGAAGCAGCAGCTCGCGTTGCGAAAGAAGCAATCGCGACAGGGCAATCTGTTCGAGAACTTTGTGTGAAAAATGGTGTATTGTCACAAGAGGACTTAGAGTTAATTCTAGATCCATTCGAAATGACACACCCAGGGATTGCAGGAGCAACTCTTTTAAAGAAAAATTAAAAGAAGAGGGGGGACAAGTCCCTCCTCTTTGTTTACAATATAGGGATTTTATACGTGAATAGAGGTAGGGAGATTATAAGTAAGTAACAGTGGCGTTTAATAGTTCATAGAAACAAAATTAAGAGGAGCAGCAATATAATCAACATCACTTTTAAATAAAGAGGATTTATTAAAACATCTTATCATGTTAACAACAAGTTTACATGAATCTTTATAAAAAACTATGACCAACCATGAATCAATAGTTGGCCATAATAATCTCAAAGACCAATATCTTTTAATCCAGGACTATGCTCATTTGGCATTTCAGGAAGTTCTGGTACAGGAAAACCTTTTGGCGGGTCCGTTACTGCTAATGTTCCTTTGTTTCTACTTGGTGATTCACCTTGGAATATTTCTCCCATTCTTGTTGGATCTAAGCTAAAATTAAATTGTGCGTTATGGAATCCCATGTCTACATACTTTCTGCACTCTGGGTATTTATTAATATCATAGTTCGGCACAGGGAAGAGTTTCCCCCATTCAACACCCAATGTCTCTAAAGCTTTTGCGAAAGCATTTTGATGTGCATTATCACGTACAATTAAAAATGCAAGTGTTTCTCTAAAAGTTTGATTGGAACTCATTTCATAAATTCTAGTTTTTTGAAGTACACCTGTAGATTCAAGTACTACGTTATCTAATAAATCGCTAATTAAATTCCCATGGCTATATACCCAAGATCCATTCCATGGGTTGCCAGCTGCATCAACGGGCAATGAACTTTGAGCACCTACAATAAAGTGATGAGGATTGGCATGTTTAACCGCTTCATCAAGTGGTGCCGTGTCAACACCTGCATTTCCTGGTGTAGGTTCACCAGATCCAGTTAATAGTTGATTAATTGTATGTTGTACAAGTTCTACATGGCTTATTTCTTCTAAAAAAACACCTCGAAGTAAATCACGATATTGCTTCTCTTTCCCTCTAAAATTTGAGCTTTGGAAGAAGTATTGCATCATTGTACGCATTTCGCCATAATGCCCACCTAATATTTCTTGTAAAACTTTTGCGGCAGCTGGATCTGGCTTGTCCGGCTTGATAATATTAATCAGTTCTTCTTTATAATAAAACATGAAGTACACCTCTTTTAAGTTAGTTAACATTGTTATCGTGTCCGCTATTTGGTTACTTAATACTTTAATTCATGTTTTTACCAATTATTTATTGCCTCAAAATGCAAAGTTTTTGAAAATAACTATTTTAGATGTGAGATGAAAATAGGGGATAGATACTTAGCATTTAATAAAAAAAGATAAGATTACGAAATGTAATCTTATCTTTTCATTAAGAATAATGAATTGTAGCTTTAAGGCTTCAGAATGACTTTTATACAGTCGTCTTCACGATTATTAAAAATCTGATAACCATAACTCGCTTCTTCAAGGGGAATTTTGTGTGTAATAATCTCTTTTGGATCAAATTCTTTATTTGTTATTTTTTCAAATAGTTCCGGCATAAAATGAATGACAGGTGCTTGTCCCATTTTAAGATTAATATTTCTAACCCAAAATGCACCGAGTGGAAAGGCGTTATAATTGCCACCATAAACGCCGGTCATTTGAACCGTTCCATATTTTCTTACGGCTTTCGTAGCGATTTGAATTGGACCGAGAGTTCCACCTTGTAATTTTAATTTTTGTTCCAGAAATTCTAGAGGCGATTTTTTTCCATCCATCCCCACACAATCAATAACTACATCAGCACCGCCACGTGTAATTTCCTTTAAATGTTCTCCCATATCGGGGAATTTTGTAAACTCAAATACCTCAACATTGTTAATCTTTTTTGCATAATTCATCCGATAATCTAAGTAATCCACTGCAATTACACGTTTAGCACCTTGCATCCAAGCGAATTTTTGTGTCATTAATCCAACAGGTCCACAACCAAGGACGATAACAGTATCACCTGGCTTAACGCCTGCGTTTATTACACTCCAATAGGCTGTTGGTAAAACATCTGATAGAAATAGTAGGGATTCATCTTCAAGTTCGCATGATTCCGGTATAACAAATGGAGTGAAATTTCCAAAAGGAACTTTTAAATATTCTGCTTGTCCGCCCGGATGATTACCAAATTTCTCTGTATAACCAAAGTATCCACCAGAATCGTAATGAGGGTTTGAGTTATCACATTGACTTTCCATTTCATGTTGGCAATAGAAACAATGTCCACAAGAAACGTTGAATGGGATGACAACACGATCGCCTTTTTTCACTTTAGTGACATCTGGCCCGACTTCTTCAACGATTCCCATTGGTTCATGGCCGATAATGTATCCTTGAGGTAAGGGCATGTTGCCTTGATATAGATGTAAATCAGAACCGCAAATAGCGGTTGAAGTAATTTTTACAATAATATCATCTTTTTTCTCTAATTTTGCATCATCCACTTGTTTAACCTGTACTTGGTTTGGTCCTTGATAGGTTACAGCTTTCATCTCATATCTCCTTTTGGATTATGTCTCAAAACATAATTTTATTTAATCTCTTGGTGAAATAGAAATCTTTCTTTTGTTTACTGAAGGGAATTAGAAAGTATACATAGTGTTGTTATGAAAGTATGTTATATCAGTTATTCTTTCTTATATGTTTTGCCCTACTTTAAGAAAAAAATCAATTTTTATTCATAATCTAATTTCCATAAAAAGGATAATTATTATTTCATAATTTGTAGCATATTAAAAACATCGGAGGTGAAACAATATGGGAAAAAATAATAGTGGAAGTCGTAATGAAGTATTAGTTCGAGGCGCTGAACAAGCTCTTGATCAAATGAAATATGAAATTGCACAAGAGTTTGGTGTACAACTTGGTGCAGATACAACAGCTCGTTCAAACGGATCTGTTGGTGGTGAAATTACAAAACGTTTAGTAGCAATGGCAGAACAACAACTTGGTGGTAGAGCTAACCGCTAAGTAAATTGGCTTAAAATATAGCAAATATGTAAATCAATTTCTTTTGTGTATTCATAAAAATAAAAAACCTTATATTAAACAGATTCTCACTCAAAGATTATTGATAATCTTCTTTCATAATCTTTGAGTATTTAATTTGTAAACTACTTTCCTAAACAATAAACACGCAGTGTTGGAAAGGTGTTTTCCATGCATAGTAGAAAATCTTTTGCAGGAAAAAGCATACTTAAAAATTTGATTTCAATATTGAAATCAATATTTATTATGATATTTTCGAAAGGTAGGAATTTAAAAATGGGTATATTAAGTGGAAATCCTCAAAATGAACCTTTACATTACGGAGAAGTATTTGACATTTGGAGTTATCTTCTTGCTGCACAGGGTGCAATTGCAAGCCATCAAGTGTTTATGAATCACACAGGTGATGAAGATTTGAAGAAGTTTTTAGAAGGCTTAATTGAAAATGATATGAATTCGGAAATAGAAGAATTAAAAGCTCTTTTAAAGATTAATGGGGTCGCTTTACCGCCTGCTCCTCCAGAACGACCAGTTGCATCTATTGAAGACATTCCTCCGGGAGCGCGTATTAATGATGTTGAAATTGCTGCAGCTGTTTCTACAGGATTAGCAGCTGGACTTGTGACATGTAGTCAAGTAATGGGAAAATGCCTTCGAGAAGATGTAGGTATGTTATTCGGACAATTTCATATGAAAAAAGCGCAGGCAGGTGTAACCCTGCTACGTTTAAGTAAGAAAAAGGGATGGGTAGTTCCACCTCCATTACATGTAAGAAATTCTGACCAAGCGTAATAAACAAAAATAAAAAAGTGGCGTTGGCCACTTTTTTATTTTTTAGGTGTATCCTCAAGCTTGGACTTATTTATTGTGGAAGAATCCATATATTCATCTGATATCTCCATAGCGTATTTATCATGGGGAATATGATTATGTTCTCTTAATTTATTGTCATTACGCAGTACTAACTTCTGCATATAAATATGGAAGAAAACTTCTATTCCGCCAATAATTAAAGCAGCTAAAAATGAAGAAAATCCAATATTACGAGTAGCATCTAAATTAGTAAACAAGGATGTTAGTAACCAAGTTCCGAAAAAGCTTAAGCCGAAATCTGCCATTGTAGCAATCGCATTTCCGTATTTAGGTAAAATGAAGAGATCTCCGATTAAATAGGCAGTTCCCGTAAGGAAAAGAGAAATTAATAATACTTTAGGAATTGAAATGCCTTGAAAGATACTGAGCATGATTAGCAATACTGCAGTTATCGCTGTGTACTTAATTAATAAGGCAACAATATGTTTCATTATTTTCCTCCATTGTTTAAATGTATATGGAATACAATATTTCATTAAAAACGGATTATGCTTTTATATAGCGTAACCCGTTTTAATCACCCTTTAATGGTAAGAGGTACAACCTGGGTAAGAAGCAGGCTTATACTATGGATAGTATTTGCGGAATATCGAGCTTTATTCACAAAGGATAGTTCCATTCTTATAATAGAGAGGTTGCCTAAGTACAGTTTTTTTCATATTAAACTTAATATTTTTTGATGTTTTGATTTTGTATCATATTCTGATTCATTAATATAAAAATAAACAAAGTATTCCCGCGTTTAATGCATCTTTTTATCTATATATTTTCCGTAATCAGGTACAGCAATTTTATCAAATTCTTGAACGAGTGTTTTGAGGCTTGTTGATAGCAATTCACCCGACATCGGTATCCCGTGTCCAGTAACGGCGGTTAGAGGCTTTAACTTTTCTAGCTTAAGAACTGACTCTTTAGCGGCTTTCCAGTCTGTTGTTAAATAACGAGGCGGACCGCTTATTTCCTGTTCTTGAGTTATTACTTTATATAGATACTCCTGTTTCACTGTAACAAAAGCGTCCCCAGCGATTAAAGTTCGGTCTTTTTCTCGGAATAATGAAATATGCCCTGGAGTATGTCCTGGTGTATGAATCCATCTAAACTCTGGCATATGGGGAACAGTTCCATCGGTAGGTAGCGCTTTTACGTTATTCCCTAAGTCAATTGGTTCGTTTGGGAACAGAGGAGACATTTTCGCTACCATACCACCTTCAACTGTAGGGTCTGGTTCTGGATAGCTTTGTTGTCCAGTCAGGAACGGTATCTCCATTTGATGTGCATAGACGTGAACATCCCAATGCTTGATGAGTTCAATTATTCCCCCAACATGATCAAAATGGCCGTGAGTTAAAATAATTGCTTTTGGGCGACTATTGGTACCAAATCGATCTTTAGCGATAGAGATAATTTCATTTGCACATTTAGGCATTCCAGCATCAACTAAAACAAAATCATTGGTCTCAGGATTTCCAACAAAGCATATATTGACGATTTGAATCGTGTAACAAAATAAATCACGTAATACTTCGATGCCGTGACCACTTTCAATTGAAGTTGCTGGAATAAACTTGTAATCGCTTCCGTAATTCATTTCATTGTCCAATTTTTCTCCCCCTTAATATATTTTAATACGACATTATAGTTCCCTAATCTTGAAAATTCATTTTGGCGAATTTGAGAAAAGAATTAATGTGGGATTAAAAACAATAATTTAGTCCTAGAATTAAGAGGGATTCATATCAATTTATATAAAGTGCAAACAAAAAATATTGCTTTTAAAGTCACAGATTCTACTATTTTTTGAGGCGAATTTATGGCTTAATAAAAGATTTATAAAAATATTACAATATGGATTTATATAAAAAATACATAACAAAGTTCGATAGAAATCCATTATGTCTAATGATTGCTTTTCATAATAAAAGAATGTTTAAGTTTGGTGATGTAATTGAAGTGAATTAGAGGGGAAATAGAAGTGATGATCTCTTCCTAACTTAATTATATCATGTAATTTACGTTCGAAATAGACTGTTTCTTCTCATTTACTACTGTTACAATCAAGAACACATGAATAGTAAGGAGAGGTGCCAAATGAGTTCTTTCGTTCTCGATTTTCAGGAAATAGAAAAAACGCAGCTTTTTCTCGTTGGTGGAAAAGGATTGAATTTAGGGGAGTTATCCAATATTCAAGGGATACAAGTGCCAGAAGGGTTTTGTGTTACAACGGTAGGGTATGAACAGGTCATCGGAAAAAATGGAGCGTTTCAAACTTTATTGAATCAATTAGCAATGCTAAAAATTGAGGAACGAGATCGAATTGGTGAAATTAGTAAGCAGATTAGAGAAGTCATTATGGCGGTGGAAATTCCAGTTGATGTAGTGGAATCAGTAGCTCATTATCTCTCGCACTTTGGCGATGAACATGCATATGCAGTGCGTTCGAGTGCTACTGCTGAAGATTTACCGTATGCCTCGTTTGCTGGTCAACAAGATACGTATTTAAATGTTATTGGAAAAGAAAACATTTTGCAGCATATTAAAAAATGCTGGGCTTCTTTGTTTACAGATCGGGCGGTTATATACCGAATGCAAAACGGTTTTGATCATAATCAAGTTTCTATATGTGTTGTCATTCAAAAAATGGTTTTCCCTGAGGCTTCAGGGATTTTATTTACTGCGGATCCGATTACTTCGAATAGGAAGGTGTTGTCAATCGATGCCAGCTTTGGACTTGGCGAGGCGCTAGTATCTGGATTGGTTTCTGCCGATAATTATAAGGTAAAAGAAGACGAAATCGTCGAAAAGGTCATCGCAACGAAAAAATTAGCCATCTATGGACGAAAAGAAGGCGGAACAGAGAGAAAGAAAATTGCTCCTAATCAGCAAAAATTTCAAACACTTACTGAACAACAGATTTTACAACTAGCACGCATCGGAAGACAAATCGAAGCTTATTTTGGTTGTCCGCAAGATATTGAATGGTGCTTAGTTGATGATACAATTTATATAGTCCAAAGCAGACCGATTACGACTTTATATCCAATTCCAGAAGTAAATGATGGGGAAAATCACGTGTATATATCAGTTGGTCACCAACAAATGATGACCGATGCGATGAAACCATTAGGTTTATCTTTTTTCCTGTTAACGACTAGTGCACCTATGTGTAAAGCCGGAGGAAGACTATTTGTTGATGCTACGCAAAGACTAGCTTCACCTGCTAGCAGAGATTACTTAATAAACACTTTAGGTAAATCGGATCCGCTCATACGAGATGCATTAACGACTGTAATTGAGCGAGAGAATTTTATTAAATTGTTATCGGATGATGAAAAAGAAAAGGATCTTAGTAAAAATGTGCCACCTGCAAGTTCGCAACAACAACCTGAAAACGATCCGGAAATCGTTACGAATTTAATAAAGAATAGTGAATTATCAATAGAAGAATTAAAACGAAACATGCAAACGAAATCAGGGGTGGATATACTTGATTTTATTTTAGAAGACATTCAGCAATTAAAGAAAGTATTATTTAACTCGCAAAGTATAGCTATCATTATGGCAGGTATGAATGCTTCATCATGGATTAATGAAAAGATGGAGCAGTGGCTAGGAGAAAAAAATGCAGCAGATGTACTTTCACAATCTGTACAACATAATATTACGTCAGAAATGGGGCTAGCGTTATTGGATGTGGCAGATGTGATTCGGCCGTATCTGGAAGTCATTGCGTATTTACAGCATGTAGAAGATGACAGCTTTTTAGATGAATTAATTCAGTTTAAAGGCGGGGAAAAAGTTCGGGATGCAATCGATGCTTTTCTAAATAAATATGGAATGAGATGCAGCGGAGAAATCGACATTACGAAAACGCGCTGGAGTGAACAGCCAGCTACAATTATACCGATGATTTTAAATCATATAAGAGACTTTGAATATGGTGCTAGTAAGCGGAAGTTTGAAGAAGGGCTACAGGAAGCTTTGAAAAAAGAAAAAGAGTTGTTAGAGCGATTGCAGCACTTGCCGGATGGGGAACAAAAAGTAGAAGAGACGAAGAGAATGATTTGTAACCTCCGCAATTTCATCGGTTATCGTGAATATCCGAAATACGGCATGATTCATCGTTATTTCATATATAAGCAGGCATTACTGAAAGAAGCAGAGAAACTTGTGCAAAATAATGTTCTGGATGAAATAGAAGATATATACTATCTAACTTTTGAAGAACTTCACGAAGTCGTCCGCACAAATAAACTAGATTACAAGATTATTCATAAACAAAAAAATGCGTACAAATTATATGAAAAACTAACACCTCCGCGTGTTATCACGTCTGATGGAGAAATCATTACAGGTAAGTACAAACGCGAAAATCTCCCGGCTGAAGCAATTGTAGGTTTGCCTGTTTCTTCTGGAGTGGTTGAGGGGAGAGCACGCGTTATTTTAAACATGGAAGACGCGAATTTGGAAGATGGAGATATATTAGTTACGGCATTTACCGATCCTGGGTGGACACCTTTGTTTGTTTCTATAAAAGGGTTAGTCACTGAAGTCGGCGGGCTTATGACGCACGGAGCAGTGATTGCACGTGAGTATGGCCTGCCAGCAGTTGTTGGAGTAGAGAACGCTACGAAACTAATAAAAGACGGGCAACGAATTCGGGTACATGGAACAGAAGGATATATTGAAGTGTTGTAGTTGTATTTTAGATAAATAAAGAAATCGTCCACTAAATATAGTGGACGATTTCTTTATGATTTTAATAGTTTTATCAACTTTCATCAATATTTTCTGAAATATTGATGAATCAGAATGTATGTTCATCTAAAACAAAGGATTTTTTCAAAAATATTACAAATTCAGACAATGCATTGATAATTTTCTGAATTTTCCGTAATATATAAACGTTGTATCGTATTTAATATTGGGGAGGAATAGGGATGAAGAAAAAACCTTTTAAAGTGCTGTCTACGCTTGCGGCGGCAGCTGTGCTTAGTTGCACATTTGGGTATGGGGGTCAATCTGTTTATGCGGCAACGCCGTCTAATGGAGGAACTTTAAGTCCGATTGATGAAAATTTAATTCAAGAGGAGCGTTTAGCAGATGCGCTCAAGAAACGCGGTGTAATTAATGAATCTACGTCGAAAGAAGACACATTAAAAGCTGTTGAAAAATACGTAGAGAAGAAAAAAGGAGAAAATGCGGGAAAAGAACCAGCAGCGGGGGATAGTGTTACGAGAGAAGCGGCTGACTTTTTGAAAAAAGTTAAAGATGCAAAAGCAGATGAGAAAGAAAAAGCAGATCAACCTGCTAGTGGTCCAGTAGCGGGACAAGAGCCGGTTAAAGGGGGATTAAACGGCCAAGTACCAACTACTTCAGCGAAGCAAAAACAATATAACGGTGATGTTCGTAAAGATAAAGTTCTCGTATTGCTAGTAGAGTTTGCGGACTTTAAGCATAACAATATTGATCAAGTACCAGGTTATATGTATTCAAATGATTTTAATCCAGAACATTATCAAAAAATGTTATTTGGTAATGAGCCATTTACACTCTTTGATGGTTCAAAAGTACCAACATTTAAACAATATTATGAAGAGCAATCTGGTGGTAGTTATACAGTAGATGGCACAGTAACAAAGTGGTTGACAGTTCCTGGTAATGCGGCAGATTATGGCGCAGATGCAGGAGATGGCGGTCATGATAATATGGGACCAAAAGGACCTCGTGATTTTGTAAAAGAGGCATTAAATGCGGCTGTAGAAAGTGGTATTGATTTATCTGAATTTGACGAATACGATCAATATGACAATAATGGTGATGGCAATAAAAATGAACCAGATGGTTTGATTGATCACTTAATGGTCATTCACGCTGGAGTTGGGCAAGATGGGGGCGGTGGTAGACTAGGTGATGATGCAATTTGGTCACATCGTTGGCACCTTGGAACACCATATCCAATTGAAGGAACAAAAGCAAAAGTTGATAACTGGGGCGGTAAGATGGCAGCATACGACTACACAATTGAGCCAGAAGACGGAGCGGTTGGTGTATTCGCACATGAATTTGGTCATGATTTAGGTCTTCCAGATGAGTATGATACAAAGTACACAGGAGCAGGTGAGCCAATTAACTCCTGGTCTGTTATGAGTGGCGGTAGCTGGGCTGGTAAAATTGCAGGAACAACGCCACCGAGTTTCTCTCCGCAAAACAAAGAGTTCTTTCAAAAGAACATAGGTGGAAACTGGGCCAATATTGTAGAGGTTGACTATAATAAATTAAATCGTGGTATTGGCTATGCGACGTATTTAGATCAAAGTGTAACGAAATCAAATCGTCCTGGTCTGATTCGTGTTAACTTACCAGATAAAGAGGTGAAAGGTATTCAGCCTGCATTCGGTAAGAAGTACTACTATAGTACAAAAGGTGATAACCTTCATACAACATTAGAAACGCCAGTGTTTGATTTAACAAATGCAACAAATGCGAGGTTTGATTATAAATCAATGTATGAAATTGAAACGGATTATGACTTCCTTGAAGTACATGCAGTGAAAGAAGATGGTACGAAAACGTTAGTGGATCGAATTGGTGAAAAAAATGTGGGAAATGGTCTAGACACAACAGATGGTAAATGGGTAGATAAGTCTTATGACTTAAGCAAATTTAAAGGTCAAAAAGTAAAATTAGTATTCGAATACATTACAGATGGTGGTTTAGCGCCGACCGGTTTTACTTTTGATAATGCTACATTAACTGTAGATGGAAATGTTGTGTTCTCTGATGATGCAGAAGGCGAAACGAAATTTAAATTAAATGGTTTTGTTGTAGCAGACGGTTTTGATAAGAAGAAGCATAACTACTATTTAGAGTGGAGAAACTATGCTGGTGCTGATCAAGCGTTAAAATATAGCAGTGGTGTACCATATAATACAGGTCTGCTAGTATGGTATGCAGACTCTAGCTTTACAGATAATTGGGTTGGTTTACATCCAGGTGAAGGTTTCTTAGGAGTTGTTGACTCTCACCCAGAGGCAATTGTTGGAACACTAAACGGCAAACCAACTGTTAAAAATAGTACACGATTCCAAATCGCAGATGCTGCGTTCTCCCTTAACCAAACGCCAGCATGGAAAGTGGTATCTCCAACACGCGGAACATATGATTACAAAGGATTACCAGGTGTAACGAAGTTTGATGACTCTAAATTGTATATAAATGATTTAATCCCAGATGCAGGACGTAAATTACCGAAATTTGGATTGAAATTTGAAGTAGTTGGACAAGCAGATGATAATTCTGCAGGTGCAGTTCGTTTATATCGTTAATAATGTAGAAGCTGTTGAAGGGGAGTCCTTTCAACAGCTTTTTTTACAGAAACATAAATTTCAAGTTATTAATAAAATAATAGAAATTATTAAGCAAGCGGGCTTATTTCTTTAAGCCAGCAGCATAAAAAGGTCCATGAACTGCGATTGTTGATAAAAAGCGAGCAATCTCCTCAGGTGTTTCTTTTTGTCCATTATTTAACCATTGTTGGATGACACCTATATGTGCAGATGCCATATAAGAAGTTAAATATTCGCTTGGAACAAGTAAATTCTCCTTATTAATGAGAGGACCATTCGTATCTTCAAATAATGTTTTCCACATAAAGTCTTTCAGTTTTGTTTGGAAAGATAAATCTCCTTTCGGACTTAGTACAGCTCTCATAAAATCACTATTTTCATTTAGAAATTCAAGAATAGAAGTGATAAGTATAAATGGCATTGTTGGAGAAGGATTTGATCCAAGGTCAGCAATAACTTCCGGGAATTTCTGTTTAGCAATGCTAGAAAACTCGTACATAATGTCTTCTTGGCATTTTGTCATTAAATCAAATTTATCTTGATAGTGCGCATAGAAAGTACCGCGATTAATGTTTGCTTTCGTTGTAATATCTTTCACTGTAATGGCGTCAAAACCTTTTTCTTCAATTAGCTCCACCAATGCATTTCGTATGGCAGTTTTCGTACGAACAACACGCAAATCTAAATTATTATCGCGCAAAGCATATCCCTCCTTAATTTTACTCAACACATTTGGAAAATGTGTCTTATAACCAACACATTCACGATTTTTGATTATTGTATAAGGTTCAACTCGAACATATAATTCAAAATATAAATAAACAACACGTTGTTGGTTATTATAGATCAAATTAAGGGAGGAGAAAAGAAAATGTTTAAAAATAAACTTTTATTTTTATCACCAGTTATTGCACTACTTGTTGTTTTTATTTTTTCATTAACGCTATTTCCAACTGTTCAACCGCAGCCGAAAAACTTGCCAATTGCAATTGTAAATGAGGATCAAGGTGTAGAAATTCCAAATCAACCGAAAATGAATATGGGGCAAACGATCGTTGATAACATGAAAAAAACAGCGAAATCAGAGGAAGAACCCGCAGTGAAGTGGGTAGAAGTAAAAAATAAAGAAGCCGTTCAAAAGGGATTAAACAATAAAGAGTATTACGCGGCATTAGTAATCCCGAAAGAATTTAGCGCAAAACAAGCGTCGTTACGAACACCACAGCCATCTTCACCTGAGATAGAAATATATATTAATCAAGGAATGAATACGGCTGCATCAACTATGGCAGGGCAAATATTACAGGCGATTGTTGATAATATGAACAATACTGTTCGTACACAAATATTAGAAGGGTTGAAAGCAAAAGGAGCTACTGTAACAACAGATCAAGCTGAGAAATTAGTAACACCTATTGTAAAGAACGTGAAAAATGTGAATGAGGTCGGCAAAAATAGTGCGAACGGTAACTCACCAATATCATTATTCCAGCCGTTATGGATTGCAAGTTTAGCTAGTGCAGCGATTATTTTTATTGCGATTAGTAAAATGCCAGTAAGCTCAAGAAAAGAAAACTTTCTGTTAAAAGTAAAACAAATCGTAACAGGAGCTATTGCGACACTTGTAATTGGGTTTGGTCTTACATGGATTGCAGATGGGATGGTAGGGTTAAATATTTCGAACTTCACGGATACAGCTCTATTCTTATCCATTACTTCTTTTAGTTTCTTCTTAATGATATCTGCAGTACTATCATTAGTTGGGCTAAAAGGAATCGGTTTATTCGCTTTATTACTATTCTTCGGGGCACCGTTATTATCATTAGCACCTGAGATGTTGTCTCCGTTTTATCAAGACTGGGTTTACTCATGGTTACCAATGAAATTTATGATTGAAGGCCTAAGAGAAATCTTCTTCTTCGGAAAAGGGTTAAGCTGGAATACACCTGTTACTGTACTCGTTTGGATTGGTATAGTAAGTATGGTTACTATATTAGCAACTGCACTCAAACGTAGTGTAGTAAAAGGGCATAAAACAGAATTGAACGCTTAAAAACAAGCCGTTTCACTAATTAGTGAAACGGCTTGTTTGTGATTTTTTCTCAATGTAAATGCCTGATTGTTGAAAAGTGTAGTGTTTAGAATTAAGGCGAAATCTTTAAAGATCGCGTACGTTCCAAACAATCTCACCACGTTCATCATCCCACGTACTGTGATGTCGCTTAAATCCTATCTTTTCTAGTACCCGGAGGGAAGCGATATTCCAAGCACCTACAGTCGACCAAAGTCTTTGGCGCCCAGTAGCAATCGCCGCGTCCAGTACAACAGATGCGGCCTCAGTCGCATAACCTTTACCATGAGCGCTGCGGAACAACTCGTATGCAATCTCCGGCTCTTCAAGTGTGGAACGACCGATAATTAAGCCACAGTACCCAATGAAATCGCCTTCGTCTCTCCTTCGAATAGTGAGAAGGGAAATACCATTTTCGTCTGCCTTCTTGCGCATCTCAATAAGCCGGTTACGAACGGAATCAACGGCTGGAATGTCCACGCCACGTTCGCCAATTAATTTGCTCAGCCAAACGGAATCGGATTCCTCCCACATACTAAGCTCAAGTCTTTCGGTTTTCAGCTGGAAGGCCATAGTTTTAAATAAAGATGGCATAGTGGTACCTCCTAGTTATATGACTGGATTCATAATAGCTTCGCATCTCAACACCACATCTGGTTGGAAACCTGATTCATTCGCGAATTTATAGCAACAGCGTACAAAAAAATAGTGATATTTTATCCGCTATTTGCCGTGTAGTAAAATCCCCACTGATTATAGTTTCACTTTATGAATAAGCAATTCCTTTACAAAATAGACCCTTTTCTCAAACTTTTCTTTCAATCTAAAGCCGTCCCGTTATATACACAGGCTCCTACTATTTCTAAATGCATAAAATGTTAAGCGAAAGTATGGGGGGATATGATGTATAATTCGAATTATTATGATTGGTATAGGCAGAATGATAAGTTAATTAGTGATATTGAAAAAGCTATTAATGGAGAGTATAGCGCTATAAGCTGCTATGCAAAATTAGCGAATATGGCTCCAAATCAAGTAGAACAAAAACAAATTCTTGAAATTCGTAATGATGAAATAAAGCATTTCCACAACTTTGTACAAATTTATACGAACTTAACTGGTAGGCAGCCAAAACCACAAATTACTGAAGACTGCCCAAATACGTATTTACAAGGATTAGAGTTCGCTATACAAGATGAACAAAAAACAGTAGATTTTTATTTGGAAATTTCAGATGAGACATCGGATGCACATTTGAAAGAGTTGTTACGGAGAATAGCTGCGGATGAACAAAATCATGCAGTATGGTTTTTATATTACTTCGTGAAGTCGAAGTGAGCATTAAGAATGAACGACTGATGTGGTGCATATATTAAAAAATATTTTAAAACGTAGTCCAACAATTAAATGAAATATTTAAATGTAAGCAGAAGGAAACCGTTTCGCTAGTCGTGGAGCGGTTTTTTTATGATGTACTTATGTATCGACAAAATATAGTAATTACATTTCATATATAATGTATAGAACAAAAATAAATAAGCTAGGAGCAGACATATGAAAAGAGGGATTACAGTAGATATTCTAGATGGATATGATAATTTACTTTGGAAAGTATTAAAGCCAATTGATATTACTGTATTTGATTGGCGAGTGAGGGATGAGGAGTCCTACTTAATAGCACGTGGTGAATTGGATGAGGCATTATTTCCAGAAGAACCAAGTGTAGTGGAAGGGTTAGCGTTGAAAAAGTTAGTTAAAGACAACATATATTATCTTATTTTTGCAGATTTAAAAGCATATCCTAAAGGAGAAATAGCGATAGATATTGAAACATACGAAGAGTTTAAGGAAAGCAAGTGTGAGGTAGTTGTATTAGCGGTGGATGCTCAATACATACAAATTTATGCGAAAGATCAAAAATCGATTGAATTAATGTATGATAACGCAGTGAATCAAGGATTTTATGTAGAATATATTACAGATGAAAATGATGGAAGGACTCGTTTGTCAGTATGGTAGCAATTTGAAAGGGGAAAGGCAATATGGAGAGAAATATAAGTAAAGAATATGCAATTCGAATTGCTACTGAAAATGAAAGTGATAGTATTATCCTTTTATTAAAAGAGGTAGCACAATGGCTACAATATAAAGAAGTGGATCAGTGGCAGTATCTTTTAGGAGAGGAAGCTACGGCTGAAATACTAGAATGTATAAGAGAGAAATATACATATGTTGTTCTGAAAGAAGCTGAAATAGTTGGTACGGTTACAGTTTCTCCTAAACAAAATGAATGGGATGAACATATTTTTGGTAAAGAGGAAGTTTCTAATTCATTATATATTCATAGATTTGCGGTGAAACGGAAGTATAAGGGAAATGGAATAGGAGAATGGATTTTACGGTGGGTAGAAGAGAATGTGCAATGTGATAAAGAGTATTTGAAGTTAGATTGCGTGGGGCATAATCGTACGTTGAATGATTTTTATAAGAAAAATAGTTTTGAATATGTTGGAAGTACGGATGGGCTTAGTAAGTTTCAAAAGAAAAGGAGAATGTGAATGCATCCAATTAACGTAAGTTTAGTTGAAAAGTTAATACAGGAACAGTTTCCTGAATGGGCCCATTTAGAAGTGAAACCTGTAAAGTTTAGTGGGTATGATAATAGGACGTTTCACTTAGGGGATGAGATGAGTGTAAGATTGCCAAGTGATGTGGCATATGCACCGCAAGTAGAGAAAGAAAATAGTTGGCTTCCTATATTAAATAAGGGGCTTTCTTTACCGATTTCTACCCCACTTGCGAAAGGAAATCCGTCTGAAGCGTATCCATTGCCTTGGTCTATTAATAAGTGGATAGAGGGAGAAACAGTTACGAAACAAAACGTTCGGGATTTAAATGAATTTGCGGCGGACTTAGGATCTTTTTTAGTAGAATTGCAATCTATTAATGCGAGTAACGGACCTTTAGCTGGAACACATAATTTTTACCGAGGCGGACTTATATCTGTATATGATGAAGAGGCGAGAGTTGCTATTGAAAATAATAAGGATGTTTTTGACGAGGCATTATTAAAACACCTTTGGAATGTAGCACTTAGTTCAACATGGGATCGTAAGCCAGTTTGGGTTCATGGAGATGTAGCGCCAGGGAATTTACTCGTTAAAGATGGAAAGCTTTGTGCTGTAATTGATTTTGGTATTTTAGGTGTAGGAGATCCTGCTTGTGATGCAGCGATGGCGTGGACGTTTTTTGATGAAAATAGTAGAAATGTATTTAAAGAAGTATTACGCATGGATGAAGAAACGTGGAATAGAGCGAGAGGATGGGCACTTTGGAAGGCGTTAATTACATATGATGCGAATAGGGAGAGTAATGAAAAAGTAGCAGAAGAGTCGTATCGTTTCATTCAAGTGATTGTGGATGATTATGAGAGGTAATAGAAAAGCCTATTTTAAAATAGGCTTTTTCATATGATTAAATAGTAGAAATGGAAAGAAGGAATATAATATAATTGTACGGAATATTTAGATAACGGGAGGTGTCGAATTTTGAGTGAAATTGAATTAAAGAGTAATGTAATTAAGACAGGGCGAGAGAAGGGGATTATTCTTCGGTTTATACTTGCTAGTCTCGTTGGGGTGTTTATGTTTTTCGTTCCTGTTACGATAAACGGTGCATCGTCTATTATGATTGATCATATCGTATCGTGGATTAGGGCTTCGGTTCCTGGCGTAGTACCTTATTATGCATTATTTGTTATGGCGATTGGTGCGATTTATCCATTTTATACGAAGAAATGGAATGCATCTATTGTAGACATTTGTTTTTCTATTTTAAAAGTAGTTGGCGTTGTTTTTGGCATATTATATTGTTTAAAAGTAGGACCAGCTTGGTTCTTTGCGCCAGATATTGGGCCGTTTTTGTATGAGAAGCTAGTCATATCAGTAAGTTTGCTCGTTCCAATTGGCTCGGCGTTTTTAGCGTTATTAGTCGGATATGGATTGCTTGAATTTATCGGTACATTTTGTCGTCCGATTATGAGGCCATTATGGAATACGCCGGGGAGATCGGCGATTGATGCAGTTGCGTCCTTCGTTGGAAGTTATTCGCTTGCCCTTCTTATTACGAACCGCGTGTATAAAGAAGGAAAGTATACGACAAAAGAAGCGGCGATTATCGCTACAGGATTTTCTACAGTATCCGCTACATTTATGATCATCATCGCAAAAACATTAGATATTATGCATTTATGGAATGTTTATTTTTGGACTACACTTGTTGTAACATTCATCGTGACTGCTATCACCGTAAGAATCCCGCCCCTTAGTAGAAAACCAGATACATATGTAACAGAAGAAGGGTTCCCAGAGCCTGTTTATAAAGAGAAAATGTTGGAACGTGCTTGGGAAGATGCGTTAGAAGTATCAAAGTCTGCACCGAGCATTATGAAAAATATTGCAGTGAATTTAAAAGACGGATTTATTATGACAATGGGAATTTTACCATCCATTATGTCAGTAGGATTAATTGGTATCGTCTTAGCGAAGTTCACGCCAATATTTGATTGGATCAGTTATATTTTCTATCCGTTTACATGGTTATTACAATTACCGGAAGCAGACTTAGCTGCTAAAGCGGCATCCGTTGGTATTGCAGAAATGTTTTTACCGTCATTATTAGTTGTAAGTGCGCCACTTGTGACAAAGTTTGTCATTGCAGTTGTTTCCGTATCATCTATACTGTTTTTCTCCGCTTCAATTCCTTGTATATTATCAACAGATATTCCGTTAAAAGTATCTGAACTTATTATTCTGTATGTGCAGAGAACGATTTTAACGTTGCTTATTATTACGCCGATTGCTTATTTGTTGCTTTGAAGTTTTAATGAGATAAAGTTAAACAAAAGAAGCCGTCTGTAAAAAGAGGGCTTCTTTTGTTTAAAAGCGGGATATTCTTATTTATTTTTCGTATATGACGTAACGCTTCTTAAGAAGATTCCTAGTCCCGCAAAAAAGAATCCTAAGCATAATAAGCTGCCTGGCGTTCCCCAAGTAATTTGATCTAGCATTTTTTATCCCCTCCCGTTTATCATTATATAGAATTTATTGGAAATTATCAAAAAATTCTTTTTTAATGATTACTGATGAGTCTTCCTACCTTATACGAGAAGAATATATTTGAAAAGAATTCTTTTCTTTATATTTTTTTATTCTTATAATGCGTTTTTGATTCTTATGATATAGTAACAACAAAGGGGGCTTAAAAATGGAAATTATTCACGAAAGAGCAAAGTTGCGGTTAATGGATAATACTGATGTCGAAACTTTGTTTTCGATTGTAGAAGGAAATCGGGATATTTGGGCGTATTTAATCTCTAAAATGGATAGTGTGCAAGATATGCAACAATACGTTCAAAAAGCGATAAAGGGTTACGGAAGAGGTACTCAAATACCTTTCATAGTCGTAGATCAACAGTCGAATAAGATTGTAGGAAGTACACGTTTATATAATATTTCAGTAGAAGATAAGACAGTTGAGTTAGGGCAAACGTGGTATCATCCGAGTGTGCAACGTACGAGTATAAATACAGAGTGTAAGTATATGCTTCTTCAGTATGCTTTTGAAAAATTGCATATGCTGAGAGTGCAAATTAAGACGGATGCAAGAAATGAAAAAGCACAACGAGCAATTGAACGGTTAGGCGCAGTAAAAGAGGGTGTGCTTCGAAATGAAAGAAAATTACCGAATGGTTATGTGAGAGATGCGGTGGTGTACAGTATTATCTCGAGTGAATGGCCAGGCGTAAAAGAACAATTGTTAGAAAAATTAGAGTTGTATAAAGAAAAGTTATAATTCGTGTTTTGAAAGGTATATTGTTCGTGAGATATGAAAAATATACCTTTTTTCTTACAAAATGCTACTTTATTTTAATTCCTTTTGTTTCATCGTTCCCTTCTGAGAAAAAATTCGTTACAATGTAGTTGTATGGTAATAAACTTATGAATTTAAAAAATGTAATGAAAACCGCAAATGAAAATGAATTGATAATCCTCAATTTTAAATGAAAACCCTTTTATACATAAATAACAAGTAAAGTTCCTTCTTTTAAATAAACTCAAACAAAACGATTTGATATAAATGTTTTTTATAGAAGTATGGATGATGTACGGAGGCAATTACAAATGAAAGAAAATAAGAAGAGTAAGAAAAGACGAATCTTTCAAGTATTTTTACTAATGATTTGTTCTGCTATTTTATATGTAAGTTATGCAGCTTACGATATTTGGAGTTATCGTTTTAAAGCAAATGATGACGTGAAAACGGATGCTGGTATCGTACTAGGAGCAGCTTCATGGAACGGAAAACCATCTCCTGTATTTAAAGAAAGAATTAATCATGCGATTTCTTTATATAAGAACGGAAATATTAAAAAGATTATTTTTACAGGTGGTACAAAGTTCGAGGCAGAACTCGAGGAAGCACGTACTGCAAGAGTATATGCAATGAAACAAGGTGTAAAAGAGGAAGATATTTTAATTGAAACTAAATCCCTTTTCACTGAAGAAAATTTAAAAAATGCGAAGCAAGTTGGAATAGAGAACGGCATACAAACATACACGATTGTAAGTGATCCACTTCATATGAAACGCGCAATGAGAATCGCAAAACATATTAATATTGAAGCGTATGCTTCACCAACGCCGACATCAGCATATAAAACGTTAGATACAGAAATACCATTCTTCTTTAAAGAATTATTCTCGTATATTGGATATGTAACCTCTTTGCCATTAAAAGCATTGAAGGGGGACTAATATAAGAAAAGGATTTATCCTTAAATAGGAACTTTTCTTATTAGTCAAAAACATTGTATTTTTATCGGAATAGTGAAACAATAGAGAGGTAGCTTCATATAATCATAATGACAAAATGAACGGTTTATGAATCGAGCATAAAGGAGATTATAGTATGGCACTCTCATTTGTTGAAACAGAAGAACAGTCTTTAATTATTGAGAAAATAAATAAATTGATTCCGAAGTTCATGGAAAGGGAGCATCAGCTAAGTGAATTAGGATCATTTCCGTATGAAAATATAAATGATTTGAAAGATATCGGATATACGAAATTAACGTTACCGAAGGAATTTGGTGGTAGTGCCATTTCTTTATATGACTTCGTTTTATTTCAAGAGAAAATCGCGGAAGGCTGTGGAGCTACTGCATTATCGATTGGCTGGCATCTTGGCATTGTGAAGGAGCTAGCGGAAAATCGCTCTTGGAATGATGAGATGTTCAAATGGTTTTGCGAAGAAGTACGTAATGGTGCGCTCTTTAACAGGGCAGCAACAGAACCGAAAACAGGGAGTCCGACGCGTGGCGGCAAACCAGAAACAATAGCGGCTCAACAAGGCGAGAAGTGGGTTATAAATGGAAGAAAAACTTTTACAACGATGGCGCCAGTACTTGATTATTTTATTATTTCAGCAAGGATGGAAGGCCGTGAAGAAGTTGGTGAGTTTGTTATTCCAAGAAATACACTCGGTGTATCTATTGAAGAAACGTGGGATAGCGTTGCAATGCGAGGGACTGCTAGCCACGACCTTGTCTTACAAAATGTAGAGATAGACAACCGCTTTTTTACGGATGTAAAAGGCGGGAAAGTGAAACAAAAGGGTATTGGCTGGTTGCTACATATACCAGCATGTTATTTAGGAATTGCACAATCAGCAAGAAATTATGCAGTTCAGTTTGCGGGATCATACAAACCAAATAGTTTAAACCATTCTATTAGTTTATTACCGAATGTTAGAAGATTAGTTGGAGAATTAGAACTCGAGCTTATGCAAGCTCGCGTCTTTTTATATCAAATTGCGAAAAAATACGATGAGGCAGAAGATAAACTGTCACTGCAAGCAGAATTAGCGGCAGTGAAATACGCCGTAACAAATGCGGCGATATCTATAGTGGATAAATCGATGCGCATCGTAGGAGCAAAAAGTTTATCAGAAAAAAATCCGCTCCATCGTTACTATTTAAACGTCAGAGCAGGACTGCATAATCCACCGATGGATGATGCAACATTGTCTATGCTGGCGGATGCGGCGTTTCGGTCGTGATTTTTGAAGTTTACATTTTATTGTTTATGGATATTATAGTTGTTTTGAAAGCACGGGTTTGATTAGTAATCAAACCCGTGCTTTTTATGTGTATGAAGTACTTAATGGAGATGTAGGTTTTTAATATAAATGATTATCATGGTGTTGTGATTGTTTCTTGTTGAAAAATTCTTATTGTAATGCCAGTTTGGAGGCTGTATAAACATTTTTCGTATTTAATCCCAAATTAAAGGTCTTTCCAAGTTAACCATTCGCAAATATTGTAAAAATTGACCCGCATGGACCGCATCATGATAGGCAATTCGTAATAGCATATCACCTAAATATCGTTGATAGCCAACATCACTTCTATCAATAAGTCTTGAATCTAGCTCGGCTATGCTTATTGATTGAACATATTCTATGAAGTCAGTAAAGTGTGATTGTGCCAATTCAATTTCTTTTTTTACACAAGTAATTGGCTCGTCATCATACGGGGTACGTATGTCGTTTATTGAACCGTTGTTTTTTATAATCATATGATAGTAAAAAGTTGAGCTCCATACGTGACGAATCATTTCACCAAAGGACATAGCCTCAGAATCAGGCTTCCAATTAAGAAAATTATCGGGAAGAGAATTCCATAATTTTTCTGAGCGCCTTCTCGTTTCTTTTAAATTTAATATACTAAGATCAATTGCATTCATAATACATTCTCCTTTACTATTAAACTTAAAATAATTGTATCAATTTAATAGTTAGGGTATCATCGAAATATGAATGTATATCCGAATATCTCATATATAGCTAAACTAATTGCTGAACCTACAAGAGCAATCATCTTAGATTGTCTAATGAATAATCAGGCACTACCTGCTAGTGAATTGGCTTATATGGCAAAAGTGTCACATCCAACAATTAGTTCGCATCTTTCTAAATTAGTAGAAGGGAATTTACTTACAGTTGAACAACATGGTAGACATCGTTACTATCGACTTGCTAATCAAGAAGTTGCAGAAGTGCTTGAAAAGTTAGGGACAATTGCACCAACAGTTCAAGTTCGCTCTTTAAAACAATCAAGCCAACTAAAACAAATTCGTTATGCTCGAACTTGTTATGATCATCTTGCAGGCAAACTCGGTGTAGAGATAACTGAAAAATTACTAGATAGGCAATTTATAATTTTAGAGGATGGAGAATACATTGTAACGGAACAAGGTAAGAAATGGTTTCTGAATTTTGGAATAAATGTTGATGAGGCAGATACAAAAAGGAGGGTATTTGCAAAACCTTGCCTTGATTGGAGTGAACGGCGTTACCATATTTCTGGTTGGTTAGGGTCTGCAATTGCAAAACTGCTTTTTGAACAGGGATGGATTACGAAAACGGATAAGAACCGAGCTGTCCATCTTACAAAGAAAGGTGTAAAGTTATTGGAAGATCAATTAGGCATTGATATGAAAACTGAGGAAAGAAAAGCTTGAAATTAGAAAAATCCGTCAAAATGAAGGGCTTTTTTCATTATGGTAGGAGTGTACATGAATAATAGGATGTTACCAATAATCGTTGCCAATAAAAAATCTTTCTTTTCATTCTTCTTTTTTAAGTTTTAAAGGAGAAAGCTAGGCTTCTTATTTTTACTAATGTTATAATAAGAAAAAAGCACGAAAAGAGGTCATCTCATGCTAGAGGTTATTGCAACATGTTTAGAAGATGTAAAACGAATTGAAAGTGCTGGCGGGAAGCGGATTGAATTAATTTCATCTTATACAGAAGGTGGTTTAACACCGAGTTATGCTTTTATAAAAAAAGCGGTAGAAGTGGTAAGTATACCAATTCATGTTATGATTCGTCCGCATGCGAAGTCTTTTACATATACGGAAGAAGAAATTGAAATGATGAAAGAAGATATTATAGTTGCACAGAAGTTAGGAGCAGCTGGGGTAGTATTAGGCGTATTAAACGAACGAAATGAAGTGGATGAAGAGAAATTAGCGGATTTACTATCTGTTGTAGATGGAATAAATGTAACGTACCACCGTGCGATAGATGATATAAAAAATCCAGTAGAAGCGATGAGCACTTTAAAGAAGTTTCATAAAGTGACTCACGTTTTAACTTCAGGTGGACAAGGAAATATAGTAGAGAATATTCCGGTGCTTACAGAAATGCAAAAGGTAAGTGATGGTCAAATTCAGCTTGTAGCTGGAGCTGGCGTGACGAAAGAAAATATAAAGCGATTGCTAGATGAAACTGGAATCACGCAGGCGCATGTCGGTACAGCGGTAAGAGAAGGAAAATCATGTTTTTCTGAAATAGATCCTAATTTAGTACAAGAATTAGTTGAAATAATAAAATAAGTGCTTAAGAAAGAGGAGAAACGATGAAGGAAAATACGAAGAAAGAATTATTCTCTTGGGCTAAAACGATAGGTTTTACCCTTGTATTAATTGCTATTATTCGCGGTGTTTTATTTACACCTTCTTTAGTACAAGGTGAATCAATGATGCCCACTTTAAAAAATAACGAAAGAGTTCTCGTGAATAAGATTGGTTATAGTATAAGTGGATTAGATCGCTTTGATATTATCGTCTTCCACGGGAAAGAAGGATACGATTTAGTAAAACGAGTAATTGGTTTGCCAGGCGATACAGTTGAGTATAAAAATGATGTTTTATATGTAAACGGAAAAGCGATGGAAGAACCATATTTAAAACAGTTTAAAGAAAAAGCAGTAGGCCGTGTATTAACTCCAGACTTTACGTTAGAACAAATCACTGGGAAAACGAAAGTGCCAGAAGGCCAAGTATTTGTTTTAGGGGATAATCGTGAAGTTTCTAAGGATGGTCGCATGTTTGGCTTTATTTCAGAAGATGAAATTGTCGGAAAAGGACAAGCTGTTTTCTGGCCGTTGGAACAAGTAAGAGCGTTATAAAGTGTGGTGAAGTATGGGAGAGATATTCTTCCATACTTTTTTATTTGCTTAAAATCTATTGATTGAATTGAAAGAATATTTTATAATTTTAAATTATATGTTTGTTTCGAAAAACGGAATTTAAGTTCCGTAATTCGGAACGAAAGGGAGATAGAATGAGTATAAATAAAACGGCAGTTAAGACAATGGATATTTTAGAGTTGTTTTATGAGCATGAAGAGCTAAGTTTAACTGAGATGGTTCAGCTTACAAATATGCCGAAAACATCTGTTTATCGTTTAATTGGTTCGTTGGAAGAGATGGAGTTTTTACAAAAAAACGAAAAGGGGAAATATCGTTTAGGGGTCGTATTTTTACGGTTCGGTCAACTTGTTTCACACCGATTATCAGTAAGAAATATAGCAATTCCTTATATGAAAGAACTTAGAGATAGTTTAGGACAGGCAGTTAATTTAATAATTCAGGATGGAAATGACGCAATTTATGTTGAAAAAATGGAAGGTGTTCAGCCGGTACGCGTGTATACGGCGGTTGGAAGAAGAGCACCGCTTTATGCTGGCGCATGTCCAAGAATTTTACTATCGTATTTCTCTGAGGAAGAGAAACGGAGATACATAGAGGAAGTGGATTTAAAACAGTTTGCAGATGGAACAATCGTGGATAAGAAACAATTGTTAGAAGTGTTGCAAATGGCAAAAAAGGAAGGCTACACCATTAGTTATTCTGAGTTAGAAAATCATACAGCCGCGATAGCAGCACCCATTTTCGCGAGCGATGGAACGGTTGTAGCAGGCATTAGTATTTCGGGATTAGCAATTGAGTACAACGAAAGTAACATTTCATATTTTATTGCGAAGGTGAAAGAAACAGCGCATCGCATTTCGAAAGAACTCGGCTTTTTGGCATAGAAAGAGGGAGTAGGATGAAATTTTCTGCGTTAGGGGATCAAGCAATTATTGTTACATTTGGTGAAGAAATTAAGAGGGATATATATGAGAAAGTACAGCGGTTATTTCAAGCACTGCAGCAACATCCGTTTGCAGGAATGATAGAGTGCGTTCCGTCGTTTACTTCATTAGCTGTTTACTACAATGTATACGAAGTATGGAAGGGAAATGAGAGAAGTGAAAGGTCACATGATTACGTTCGCCAGTATATAAAGGAGCTGTGTGATTCTTATAAAGAAGAAGTAAAACAGGATGTGAAACATATTTCTATACCAGTGTGCTACGGGGGAGAATATGGACCTGATTTAGAAGAAGTCGCGCATTATCACGGTTTACAAGTAGAAGATGTGATTCGAATACATAGTGAAACTACATATTTTGTATATATGCTAGGTTTTACACCAGGGTTCCCGTATTTAGGAGGACTTTCAAAAGAATTAGAAACACCTAGAAAAGAAACACCACGGTTACAAATCTCTCCTGGTTCAGTAGGTATTGGCGGAAATCAAACAGGTATATATCCGCTTGAAACACCAGGAGGATGGAATATTATCGGCCGAACTCCTATTTCATTATTTAATCCGGAAGAAGAAATACCAACATATATTCAAAGTGGTATGTATTTACGATTTATTCCAATAACGAAGGAAGAGTACGTATCGCTTGAGGGGGCTAAAAAATGGATGTAGAGGTTTTGCATGCGGGAATGTTTACAACAGTCCAAGATTTAGGGCGATCTCATTATCAACAATACGGTGTGCCAGTTGGCGGGGTGATGGATCAAAGTGCACTTCGGGTGATCAATATGTTAGTTGGTAATGAAGAGAATGAAGCTGGACTCGAAATGACGATTATGGGACCTAAATTGTTAATAAAGAAAACGACTTTACTTGCGATTGGCGGAGCAGATATGGAACCGTTATTGAATGGAGAACGTATCCCGTTATGGCGTCCCATTTTAGCGGAAGAAGGTAGTATGCTTTGTTTTGGAAAAGTGAAAAGTGGTTGCAGAGCGTATGTAACTTTTGCGGGTGGTATACATATTGAGCGTACAATGGGAAGCAAAAGTACGTACATACGTGCTGCGATTGGTGGTATAGAAGGAAGAATGCTGAAAAAGGGTGACTACTTCCAAATTGGTGCACAACCAGAAATGGCGAGTCGTTTCATTCTAGACTTACAAAAAGATGCGAGAATAAAAACGAAATGGGCAATTAGCAACAGCGTACTACCAAAGTATAAGAAACATCCAAAGCTTCGTGTCATAACTGACTTTGAATACAATCAATTTACAGAAGAAAGTAGAAAGGCATTTTTTACGAAAGAGTATAAGGTATCTAATTATGCTGACCGTATGGGCTATAGGGTTGAGGGAGAGGTTTTAAATAGGAATGAAGAAAAAGAGATTTTATCGAGTCCTGTTACATTTGGAACCATTCAAGTTCCTAATGGTGGACAGCCGATTATATTAATGGCAGATAGGCAAACGACAGGTGGCTATCCGAGAATGGGAAATATCATTTCAGTAGATTTACCTCTTCTTGCCCAGCTAAAGCCGGGGGACTATGTTTCTTTTGAGAAAATTACGCTTGAAGAAGCGGAACAATTGTACATAGAACAAGAAGTAAATATGAATTTATTAAAGAAATTCATCGCTTTACGAAGCTGAAATTAGGAGGAATACATTATGACTACAATCGATTTAAACTGTGATTTAGGAGAAAGTTTTGGCGCTTATAAAATGGGGAATGATGATGAGATTCTTCCGTTCGTTTCCTCTATAAACGTTGCTTGCGGTTTTCATGCGGGTGATCCGTCTATTATGCGTCAAACTGTTGAAAAAGCTTTGGAGCATAACGTAGCAATAGGGGCGCATCCTGGATTTCCTGATTTAATTGGATTTGGTAGAAGAAACATGAATGTTTCAGCAAGTGAAGTATACGATTATGTTCTATATCAAACAGGCGCATTAGACGCATTTGTGGAAGCGGCAGGCGGGAAAATGCAGCATGTAAAGCCGCACGGTGCCTTATATAATATGGCGGCGTCTAATCCGGAAATTGCAGATGCAATTGCAAAGGCAATTTATCATATAAATCCAAGTCTATTACTTTATGGATTAGCAAATAGCGAGGCGTTTATACAGGCTGCAGAAAAATACAAAGTAACTCTTGTACAAGAGGCTTTTGCGGATCGTACATATAAGCAAGATGGTACATTAACGAGCCGTACAGAAGAAAATGCGCTTATAAAAGATGAAGACGAAGCGATAAAGCAAGTACTTCAAATGGTGAAAGAGGGCCATGTAAATGCGGTCAATGGAGAGAAAGTAGCAGTTCAGGCGCAAACAATTTGTTTACACGGTGATGGGGAAAAAGCAGTGCAATTTGCAAAAAGAATATACAGAACATTCAAACTTAATGATATTTCTATTTGTGCACCGAAATAAAAAATAGGGGGAAGTGCTGGGATGATTAAATTAATCGGAATACTACTTGTTGCAGTGGGCTTTTTATTTAGATTAAATACACTTTTAGTAGCTATGGTTGCAGGTATTGTTACTGGTATGGTTTCAGGATTAAGTTTTTATGATGTGATCAGCATGTTCGGTAAATTTTTCATAGAAAATAGATATATGTCTATGCCAATTATATTAACTTTACCGGTAATCGGAATTTTAGAGCGTTACGGTTTAAAAGAAAGAGCAGAAGCACTTATAACGAAATCAAAAGGAGCAACAACTGGAAGAGTATTAATGTCATATTTTACGATAAGAGAATCATCAGCAGCACTAGGGCTTAATATTGGTGGGCATGCGCAAACAGTAAGGCCGCTCGTTGCACCGATGGCAGAAGGGGCCGCGCAAGGTAAATACGGTAAACTTCCTGAAAAATTAAGAGAAAAGATTAAAGCAAACGCAGCAGCTGCTGAAAATACAGCTTGGTTTTTCGGAGAAGATATTTTCATCGCAACTGGAGCTATTTTATTAATGAAAGGATTCTTCGATTCAGTAGGTATGCATGTCGGAGTATGGGATATGGCACTTTGGGGCATTCCGACAGCAATATCTGCACTTATTGTAAGCTGGATTAGATTTAGAAGGTTTGATAAATATATAGAGAAAACAATGAAGGCAGAAGGAAAAGAAGAGAAGGAGGCAATTTAATATGAACATCATCACAATGGATACAATCTATTATGTATTAGGGATAATCGTTGCTTTTATCGCTGTTCGTATCGCATTCGATCGTGAACATCCAAACAGATTCGGTTCTAGTTTATTTTGGGCATTGTTTGCAGTTACATTTTTATTTGGAAATGTAATTCCTTCGTTTTACGTTGGCTGTATCGTGCTCGCTATGGTCGTTTTAGCCTCGCTAAATAAAGTAACAAAATCAGAGGAAAAAGAAGTTCCAGTACAAGAACGTGTGAAACATGCTGAGAAATTAAAAAATAAAATTTTTATGCCTGCACTATTAATTCCTATTTTTACAATTATCGGTACGTTGACCTTAGGGAAAATCAAATGGGGAAATGTCTCTCTTGTTGATCCAGATAAAGTAACATTAGTTGCACTAGCGCTTGGTGCATTACTCGCATTTGTTGCGGCGATGCGTATTACAAAATCAAAAATAACAACACCTGTACAAGAAGGAAGCAGACTATTACAAGCTGTTGGCTGGGCTGTAATTTTACCACAAATGTTAGCAGCACTTGGCGGTATATTCGCGAAGTCTGGCGTTGGACAAGTTGTTTCAGACTTAGTCGGACAAGTGCTACCGACAGAGTATCCGTTCGTTGCCGTTATGGCGTACTGTTTAGGCATGATGCTATTTACAGTCGTAATGGGAAATGCATTCGCAGCGTTTGCTGTTATTACTGGCGGAATTGGCTTACCTTTAATAGTTCAAATGCACGGCGGAAACCCAGCAATTATGGCAGCACTCGGTATGTTTGCTGGATATTGCGGAACGCTGCTTACTCCAATGGCAGCAAACTTTAATATCGTACCTGCGATGCTTTTAGAGCTAAAGGATAAAAATGCGGTTATTAAAGCGCAAGTACCAATTGCTCTTTCAATTTTTATCATAAATATGTTTATTATGTACAGCCTAGTATATCGTTTCTAATTAGGAGGGAATAACAGTAAATGAGAATCTATAAAAAACTATAAAAATTTACAATTACAGGTTTTATATTTTACAGAATTCATCCTATAATATTTTCAGGTGATGAAAAGGGGGGAAAGGATGAAAACAACACGTACTTGTAAAATCAATTCTATTACAAAAGAACAAACGGAAGATTTAATTACTTTAATCCGTACGTTCGAAAGTGCAAAACGATATAGTTTTAATCGTTTGATTGAGGGCGAAAACGAGAAAGAATTGATAAAAAAACTACAACCTAAATATTTGTTAAATAAACGTTTTTGTGAAGATGCGATTTTACAAGCGCAAACGATCCTTTTCTCTCAAAAAGAACTTCTTCCTGTTTACCTAGAAAACAATCAAAAAAAGTTAGAAAAGACGTTACAAAAAATAGATGATTATGAACGCGGCAAAAAAAGACCTAAACAAGTTTCATTAGAAACTTGTTTAATTGGTTTAAGAAAACGAAAACAAAAATTAGAACAAAAAATTGAAACGTAT
>NZ_FNDM01000006.1:109273-287874 GCF_900100505.1 Bacillus sp. cl96 | reverse complement strand
ACAGGACTTAAAATCCTGCGGTGGGTGACCACCGTGCGGGTTCGACCCCCGCCCTCGGCACCATATGCGCCCGTAGCTCAATTGGATAGAGCGTTTGACTACGGATCAAGAGGTTAGGGGTTCGACTCCTCTCGGGCGCGCTTTTATTAACGGGAAGTGGCTCAGCTTGGTAGAGCACCTGGTTTGGGACCAGGGGGTCGCAGGTTCAAATCCTGTCTTCCCGATATTCCTAAAAAACATGGGGCCTTAGCTCAGCTGGGAGAGCGCCTGCCTTGCACGCAGGAGGTCAGCGGTTCGATCCCGCTAGGCTCCACTTATATTAATATCATTTATGGCGGTGTAGCTCAGCTGGCTAGAGCGTACGGTTCATACCCGTGAGGTCGGGGGTTCGATCCCCTCCGCCGCTACCATAAAGGACCTTTAGCTCAGCTGGTTAGAGCAGACGGCTCATAACCGTCCGGTCGTAGGTTCGAGTCCTACAAGGTCCACCATTAGACGTATATATCTCGGAGGTATACCCAAGTTCGGCTGAAGGGATCGGTCTTGAAAACCGACAGGCGGCGAGAGTCGCGCGGGGGTTCGAATCCCTCTACCTCCTCCATTTTTTCTAAAGTAAATATTTTATCATCGCGGGGTGGAGCAGCACGGTAGCTCGTCGGGCTCATAACCCGAAGGTCGCAGGTTCAAATCCTGTCCCCGCAACCAAATGGTCCCGTGGTGTAGTGGTTAACATGCCTGCCTGTCACGCAGGAGATCGCCGGTTCGACCCCGGTCGGGACCGCCATTTTTACATAAAGGCTCGGTAGCTCAGTCGGTAGAGCAGAGGACTGAAAATCCTCGTGTCGGCGGTTCGATTCCGTCCCGAGCCACCATTTATTTTAATAAAATACGCCGGCTTAGCTCAATTGGTAGAGCAACTGACTTGTAATCAGTAGGTTGGGGGTTCAAGTCCTCTAGTCGGCACCACTTTCAAAATGAGCCATTAGCTCAGTTGGTAGAGCATCTGACTTTTAATCAGAGGGTCGAAGGTTCGAGTCCTTCATGGCTCACCATTTACAATTTAATGCGGGTGTAGTTTAGTGGTAAAACAAGAGCCTTCCAAGCTCTGGTCGAGAGTTCGATTCTCTTCACCCGCTTTTCAATTATGGGCCTATAGCTCAGCTGGTTAGAGCGCACGCCTGATAAGCGTGAGGTCGATGGTTCGAGTCCATTTAGGCCCACCATAATTGTTCCGCAGTAGCTCAGTGGTAGAGCTATCGGCTGTTAACCGATCGGTCGTAGGTTCGAGTCCTACCTGCGGAGCCATATTTATAGAGAAGTACCCAAGTGGCTCAAGGGGCTCCCCTGCTAAGGGAGTAGATCGCGAACGCGGTGCGAGGGTTCGAATCCCTTCTTCTCTGCCAGAACTGGCCCGTTGGTCAAGTGGTTAAGACACCGCCCTTTCACGGCGGTAACACGGGTTCGAATCCCGTACGGGTCATACTAAAAGAGATAGCATAATCTGCTATCTCTTTTTTGTTGTATAAAAATGGACTTTGGATAGTCTGCTTTTTTATGCAATAGAAGAAATATGAAGTATTCGCTGTTGCAGTTGGGTACATAGAGAGCCGTAAATACAATCATGTTAATTATTTGGACCTGTATGAATATGAAGGAATTAACTTCAACTTGAACTTTTACCCCAGCTGTATGGCTGTAGCCTCCTACACTTGGAGAAACCGATGAAAATGCATCTGGGAGCTACTGTGGAAAATAAATAATATATAGAAGAAGCTGCTTTCTCTCAATAGCTGTGATCTACTGAAGACAGCTTTTTTATGTTGTCAGTATTGTCGGTAAGTCGATATATTGCAAAAATCGCTGATATAATTTGAGTTACGATCGATAAATTTTAATAATCGCTGATATATTTGGAGTTACGGTCGATATATTCTAAAAATCGCCGGTGTAATTTCACTTACCGACAAAAACCACAAGAAAATCCCTTTCACAATCTAAAGAAAACGCCTCCATTGAAATGGATTCCACACCTATTCCAATAACTTTACACTCTATGTGAAAAAGTTCACAAATAGGTCATAATTTGTGAAGTAATTCACAATAATACGTGCTACAATATGAATGTAAAGAAGTTAAACAACATTAAATTAGTATTTTAATTAATTACTTAAACAATCATAAAAAAATATATGTGAACAATAGAGAGGGGAAATTACCATGAAAAAAGGTATCAATCGTGTAGTATTAGTAGGAACAGGAGCTGTAGGTTGTAGTTACGCTTACTCAATGATCAACCAAGGTGTAGCTGAAGAATTCGTATTAGTAGATGTTAATGAAGCAAAAGCAGAAGGGGAAGCAATGGACTTAAGCCATGCGGTACCATTCTCTCCATCACCAACAAAAGTTTGGAGCGGTAGCTATGCAGATTGTAAAGATGCAGATTTAGTTGTTATCACTGCTGGGTTACCACAAAAGCCAGGTGAAACTCGTTTAGACTTAGTTGAGAAAAATACAAAGATCTTTAAACAAATCGTTCGAGGCATTATGGATAGCGGATTCGATGGAATCTTCTTAATCGCAACTAACCCAGTTGATATTTTAACTTACGTAACTTGGAAAGAATCTGGTTTACCGAAAGAGCGCGTAATCGGTTCTGGTACTACTTTAGACTCTGCTCGTTTCCGTTACATGTTAGGTGACTACTTAGATGTAGATCCACGTAACGTTCATGCTTACATCGTTGGTGAACACGGTGACACTGAACTTCCAGTATGGAGCCACGCTACTATCGGTGTACAAAAATTAGAAACAATCTTAGCTAACAACGAACAGTACAAACAAGAAGACTTAGACAAAATCTTCGAAAACGTACGTGATGCAGCTTACCATATCATCGAGCGTAAAGGTGCAACTTACTACGGAATCGGTATGTCACTACTTCGTGTAACTAAAGCAATCTTAAACAACGAGAACAGCGTATTAACTGTATCTGCATACCTTGAAGGTCAATACGGCGAGAAAGATGCTTACGTAGGTGTTCCAGCTGTAATTAACCGCGAAGGTGTACGTGAAATCGTAGAACTTGAGCTAAATGAAGATGAAAAAGCGAAGTTCGCTCATTCTGTAAAAGTATTAAAAGAAACAATGGCACCAGTACTATAATAATTGCTAAATCATTCAGGGGCGGGACACTGCTTCTTACCTCTGAACTTATATAATTTAATATAAATTCCTTTTCCGGTTTCCCTTGTATATCCCCAATATACCCCTTTTGCTGGATAAGGGTCGTTTATAGAAAAAGAGCACTCTATTTTACGTAGAGTGCTCTTTATTATTCCGTTATTTGCCGGGCAGTAAAACCTCAATTGATTAAAGTTTCACTTTATTATTTTTTAGGCGTTAATCCTAATTTCTTTAAAATATCTGCCAGTGTACCGCTTTTTGATTTTTCTACAGGTGTTTGTGATTTAGATGCATCTGGCCCTTTTTTCAAGAAGTTCTTTTCAACGAAGCGAATATCTTTTTCGTCGACAATACCATCTTTATTAAGATCTCCGTCTTTTACAGTTAGTCCTTTTTTACCATAGTTGCTAGCAATGATTTCAGCATCTTTAATATCGATTACTTTATCACCATTTACATCGCCGGCAAGGTTTTCGTCAGGTCTTGCATAATAATATTGGCCAAGCAACTTACCGTCTTTTTCAGTACCAAGTTTCGTTGTTAGGCGGCTTGTTAAATGTCCTGGCACCTCTACATATAAGTTATAGTCGCGTTTATTAACTGGAAGTCCATTTAGTTTGAAGTATCCGTATTTATCTAGTGAGCCTTCAAACTTATGACGGTAAGAATCAGTCGCATATACTTTTACGTCAAGCTTTGTATAATCGAACTTTTCATCTAAATATCCGCGTTCATTTAAGAATGCACCAGGTTTAATATTTCCTTCTACTAATGAGTTTAAGGACATAACTGAGAATGTTTGATCTTGAAGTACACGCATTCTATTTGGTTCTGATTCACCTTGTTTCCAGTAAACAAAAATTGGTGATTCTAATTGAGCGTTTGCTTCATAAAACTCATCATTTTCTACTTTGAAAGTTACATCAATGAACGGGAAATCACCATCTAATCCAGCAAAATTTTTGTCATCGATAGCTCCGCCAACTGTAACAGAGCCTGCCTCTAGTTTCGGTTCATTTACTTTTGCGGTTACCCCTTTTTGGGAAAGTAGCTTTTCAAAAGCAGGATTAAATTTCGCATTTGCAAATTTGAAGTTCTTCTCTAGGAAGTTTACATTAAATTGCCCAGCAACAAATTGTTTTACGTGTTTCGCGTTTAGTGTTACTGTGAACTCGTCATTTTTATATAATTCTTTTTTATCGTAACTAGTTTTTGCATATTGAGCACCTTGCGGGATAAACCAGTAGTTATTTACACCGTTTGGATAGTCAGGACCTGCAGTTGCATAATCGAAAATATATACGCCTGTGTTCATTGGACCTTCCGTTCTGAAGGAGTCAGGTGTAATGCCAACTTTAAAGTCGCCATTTGCATTAATCGGTAAAAACTTATGCAAGTATGGAGAATAGTCATAGTACATAACGCCATTCGCTTCTTGCGTAATGTTTAATCCTTTTCCTTTTAAGTAATCAACGTTTGAATCGTATACATTTCCTTTAATCCATAATGCTTTTTTGCCATCTTCTACTGTATAATTTTCTTCATTTAACTCGTAAATACCAGGTTTTAATCCAGTTAATTTCACTTCTGGTGGTGTATTATCAATTACAACATAATCACCTTTTACACGTGCTTTCCCAGCCTTATCATAACCGACAAACTCAATTGTGTAGTCTCCTTCTGGTAAGTTGATTTTCTCATCACCGATTGGTTTTGCAGGATCATTTGTAAAAGGATACACTTTTCCATTAAAGAATGAATCTAAGTAGTAATACACATCAGTTTTTAGGCCACTCGTGTTTAATGTTCCAATGAAGCCAAGAGCTTTATTTGTTTTGGAATCTTTTACGATAAGATCTAACGTTTCAAGTTCGCTGTTTAATTGGAATGCTCCGTGAACATACGATTCACCGTATGGATTGAATTTAGATGTATCAGTTGAAATTGCTTTTCTTGATAGTATTGCATTTTCAATACCAGGCTCTGATACACGAATAGAGAATGGGATTTGATATGTTTCCTCTTTATTTTTTGTGTTCGTAATATGAATGTACCCTTCATATCGGCCTTGTTTCACACCGGCTGGAACATTAATTTTTGCTTCAATTTCACCTGTTTTGCCAGCATCAAGAGTAATTGTTTCTGGAGCAGAGATTTTTACACCGTTTGCGACAGCATCGTTAATAGTAGACGATGCTGGTGTATAAGAAATTTCTGTTTTAAATTCTTTTTTCTCTTGTTTATTATGATTAGTTACTTTTATATTTCGTTTTTGTTCAAGAGCTTCACCGTCTTTTTGATAAAACTTACCGAATGCAATAGATCCAGTTTCTTCGGGTACTTCAATTACTTCATCATTTACAACAGTTTGTGTCGTATCTAATACTTTAAAGCTTGTTTCTGTACGAACGGCGTTGTAAGCATCTACTCGCCCAGCTCCAACTTCATATACGGAATATTTTTCTTTTAAATCATTAGCTGTGTTCATAAGAGACGCTTTTACATCGAACGGAGAGTAGTCTGGGTGTTCTTGTAAAATTAGAGCAGCAACGCCAGCGATATGAGGAGAAGCCATAGATGTTCCTTGCATACGCTCATAGGAAACAGCGTAGTTTTCACCCTCTTGCGGGTCGTTAATATATTCAGGAACTGTTGAAAGGATAGCGACACCAGGCGCTGTAATATCAGGCTTAATATCATCATTTGCTGTAACAGGACCGCGTGAGCTAAAGTCTGCAAGATGATCGCCTTCTGTTTGAATGTAATTAATTTCATCGAGAGTTAAGGAGGTGCTACCTTGTTCGATTTGAGCTTTTAGTTTTTCACCTTCTTCTTTCGTTAGGCGGAATGCTGGAATGTATTTTGTACTTTCGCCAACGTAGAAAGGAATTTCTCCATCCACATTGTTATAAATAATAACGGCTTTTGCACCTGCTTGTTTTGTATTAGCAATTTTTTCATCAAATGACAGTGTACCGCGTGCAACGAGAGCGATTTTTCCTTTTACATCTTTTTTACTAAACTCGTCAGGCGTACCAATTCCTACATATTCAATAGGTAAAGTTTGTCCCTTGAAATCTTCTATTTTATCAGTGAAGTTTTTGCCGAATAGAATTAGGTTAGGAAATTGTAATTGTCCAGCATGACCTGATAGTTTCGGTAAGGAAATAGAGCTATCACTTGCTCCAACCGTAATTGCAAATGGTGAAGCACCTGGTGATCCGAGTGTTGATGGATTTGGTCCAGAGTTACCAGCAGCAACGACTGTAACAACGCCTGAAAGCATTGCATTATTAACAGCGATAGATGTTGGATCGAGTGGATTGTTGCTATCATCACCTAACGATAAGTTAATAACGTTCATACCGTCAGAAATGGATTTATCAATTGCAGCGATAATACCTGAACTATCTCCACTTCCGTATGGACCGAGTACACGATAGTTATACAGTTCAATGTCAGGTGCAACACCTTTTACTGCTGAATCAGATTGGTTCTTCTTTTGAGCAGAAACGATACCTGCTACGTGAGTGCCGTGGGCTGTGTAGAAGGAAGAACCACGGTTATCAAATTCAGGAGCACCAGATTGTTGCCATTCTGAATAAGTAGTTTCCATTGGATCTGCATCATTATTAATAAAGTCCCAACCCTTTACTGAGTTTGGGTCTACTTTGCTAGAGTCCTCACCAGGTTTCGCGCGATAGCCTTTATATACGTCTTTTAAGTCAGGATGATTGTAATCAATACCTGTATCTAATACACCAACTTTAATTCCTTTTCCGGTAATGCCCTCACTATGTAACTTATCTACTCCAATTTGCGGGATGCTATCTGTTAGTTTTTGAGGCGCTTTTTGCTCAGCTTGTTTTGGTAAATTTAATTTCACTTCGTAATCTTTCCAAATACGTTTTACAACGCCAATTCGTAACAATTCTTCTACTGTATTTGCTGGTAATGTCATCGCAACACCATTTATCGCATGCTTATAAGAACGTTTAATTTGTACAGACTGGAAGTTTCCTGATTTTACTGATGGGCTGAATTGATAAAGACGTTTTAGTCCTTTTTCGAATTCTTCATGTTCTTGATCAATACGTGCTTTTATATTTTCAGGAGCAGACTGTAATCCTTTTTCTTTTTGTTTTAATTCATTAATCTTTACTGGAGCAGTTTGAAATTCTACGATGATATTTACAGGCTCAGAACTACTCGTATTAATATCTGGTGAAATTGTAAAACCAGGGTTGGCATCTACCGTTTGTAATGCCAGGCGTTGTTCTTTAGAAAGCTTAGATAATATAGAATGAGCATTTGAAGATTCAATTTGGTTAATAGGACTTTCAGCAAGTACATTGAACGGAATAGCAGTTGAAAACAAAACGCCAGCTGTTACAATTCCGGTAACAAAACGATTTTTCTTTTTCATGTATAGGCCTCCGGTAATTTATATTTTTAAAAATTATTTCTCCACGCCAGCTGTTTGCTCAGCATGGAATGTCCAGTTTAGCTGCAGGGAATCACCTTGAAATTTATTTTGATCTCGGTCGTTATCTTCAAATGAGAAGAGGACGTGTAAGTAATCTGTTTCACCAGATTTAATACCATCTATTAAGTTATGACGTTCTAGAGACGTAGCGACATCTTCAGGTTTCATAGTTTTTAATTGTGATAGTTTTGTTTCCCACACAATCTCATGATCATCGTTTGGATTAGATGGCTGTCCATCATTTACTAGAAACTTGACGATAATGTGATCACCTAAATCTTCACCGTCATTATTTTGCTTTGCATCTGTAACTTCATATGATGTTTCAAGTGCTACTTTTGCGATATCCAATGTACCTTTATTTTCAAGCTTGAAGTTCCTTTCAATAAAATCACCTGGTTTTAAATCTTTTACATTAACGATTACACTTGGATTAATAGAAAGATCTAGTGTTCCAGCTTGAAATGAGTTACTTGATGTTTCTGAATCACTGAAATAGGCGAATACACCGCCGAATGTAAGGGATAAGCCAAGTGAAGCGGTGATAATTCCCATTCCTACTTTTTGTTTTAATGACATAAGAAAGCCTCCTAGTTAAATTTGTATAGCAACCGTTCGCAACAAGGATAAATAAGTAAACATAGTAGTCCGCTATGAATTATAGTTACGAAAGATCAGGGTTCTTTATTGAGAACAAGTATATGCTTATGAATTTCGCGTTTCAATAAAAATATGACAAAAAATGTTGAGAAACATTTTTTTATTACAGATTATTTTGTTTTGATTTTGAGTGGAAAATAGCATGAAAAATAGTATAAACCTAATAAAATAAAGGTTGAGAAAAAAATAATAGGAGGAAATATAGAAGTAGAATGAAGCGTTTACAATAAATATTCGTCAAAATTCGATATTTTACACGGAAATGTGAAGAAAAACTAACATTTTTAAGAAAAAAACGAATATTTTTTATAAATTAACAAGGATATTGCAGTTTTTCGCAGAAATAGTTAAAGTATAAAAAATTCTGTCATCTAAGTGAGGTGAGCATATTGAATGTAATAAATTGTGAAGAAGTGAAACGAGATGAGTTTCATACAGAAAAGTACTATGAAAGTTATAACATCTTTGGCGCGCATGTTGTGACGGAAGATGAGATTCAAGGGGTACGATTTACAGTGTGGGCTCCTCATGCGAAAGCAATGAGTGTTGTTGGGGATTTTAATGAGTGGGATTATGAGCAACATAAGATGCTACAAGTGACAGAAGAAGGCATTTGGTCCTTATTTATACCGCATATTGAAGAAGGAGAAATATATAAATATGCGATTGAAACATTGGCTGGTGACGTCATTTTAAAGGCAGATCCGTATGCTGTATATGCAGAAGTAAGACCGAATACGGCATCTGTAGTTTTTGATATAAAAGGATATGAATGGAATGATAAAAACTGGAATCGTAAGAAAAAGAAAAAATCGATTTATAAAGAAGCGATGACAGTTTATGAATTACATTTTGGTTCTTGGAAAAAGAAAGAAGATGGAACGCTGTACTCTTACAGGGAAATGGTTGAAGAGCTCATCCCGTATGTGGTGGAACATCAATTTACACATATTGAAATTATGCCGCTTGTTGAGCATCCATATGATCGTTCTTGGGGATACCAAGGAACGGGATATTATGCAGCGACGAGTAGATTTGGTACGCCGCATGATTTAATGCATTTTGTCGACGAATGTCATAAATATGGAATCGGTGTCATTTTAGATTGGGTGCCGGGGCATTTTTGTAAAGATGCTCACGGTTTATATTTGTTTGATGGTACACCGACCTATGAATATAAAGATAAAGATGTACAAGAAAATCCAGTATGGGGAACTGTCAATTTTGATTTAGGAAAGAGAGAGGTACGTAATTTCTTAATTTCAAATGCGTTATTTTGGATGAGATATTTCCATATTGATGGTTTCAGAGTTGATGCAGTTGCGAACATGTTGTACTGGAATAAAGAAGGACAAGAGCAAAGTAATGAGCATGCTGTTTCATTTTTAAGAGAGTTAAATGAAGCAGTGTTTGCAGAGGATGAAGATTTTCTTATGACGGCAGAAGATTCAACAGCTTGGCCACTTGTAACAACTCCAACGTATGAAGGTGGGCTTGGATTCAATTACAAATGGAACATGGGCTGGATGAATGACGTGCTGAAATATATGGAGTGTGCGCCTGAATATAGGAAACACATTCATGAGAAAATGACGTTTTCTTTGCTATATGCGTACTCTGAAAACTTCATATTACCGCTTTCTCATGATGAAGTCGTTCATGGGAAAAAGTCGTTATTAAATAAAATGCCAGGTGATTACTGGGATAAGTTTGCTCAGCTTCGTTTATTATATGGATATTTCTTTACTCACCCAGGAAAGAAATTACTTTTCATGGGAGGGGAATTCGGACAGTTTGATGAGTGGAAAGACCTTGAAGATTTAGATTGGAATTTACATGATTTTGAAATGCATCGTTATATGCATGATTACTTTAAAGAGCTCATAGCATTGTATAAGCGCTCAAAACCACTTTGGCAGCTTGATCATTCGCCTGAAGGTTTTCAGTGGATTGATGCTAATAATAACGAGCAAAGTATTTTCTCGTTTATCCGCCAAGGGGATAAACAAGAGGATGCGTTAGTTATCGTATGTAATTTTACGAAAGCTACATATGAAAACTATAAAGTAGGTGTACCAGATTTCGAGTATTATAACGAGATTTTAAACAGTGATGCACAGCAATATGGCGGTTCGGGGCAAGTGAATAAGAAACGTCTTAAGACGATTCTAGAACCGTACCATAATCAAGCAGCACATGTAGAGATTACAATTCCACCATTTGGCGTATCCATATTACGACCAGTGAAGACGAGAAAGGGGAGCAAAAAACAAGATGGCTCAAAAACAAAAGTGCGTAGCAATGTTACTAGCAGGGGGAAAAGGTAGTCGATTAAGTGCATTAACAAAAAATTTAGCCAAGCCAGCTGTTCCATTTGGTGGTAAATATCGCATTATTGATTTTACGCTAAGTAACTGCGCAAATTCTGGTATTGAAACGGTTGGGATTTTAACGCAATATCAACCACTAGAACTTCATAATTATATCGGAATCGGCAATGCATGGGATTTAGACCGAGTAAGCGGTGGAGTCACAGTATTACCTCCTTATGCGGAGTCTTCAGGTGTGAAGTGGTACACAGGTACGGCAAGTGCCATTTATCAAAACTTAAACTATTTAAGTCAATATGAACCAGAGTATGTTCTTATTTTATCAGGCGACCATATTTATAAAATGGATTACAGTAAGATGCTAGATTACCATATTGAGAAAGAATCGGACGTATCCATTTCTGTTATTGAAGTACCTTGGGATGAAGCGAGTCGCTTTGGCATTATGAATACAAATGAAGAAATGGAGATTGTTGAGTTTGAAGAGAAACCACAATTTCCAAGAAGTAATCTTGCATCAATGGGAATCTATATTTTTAATTGGTCAATTTTGAAAGAGTATTTAGAGATGGATGCAAGAAACCCTGAATCTAGTAACGATTTCGGAAAAGACGTACTTCCGCTTTTATTGGATGAAGGGAAGAAGTTAATGGCGTATCCGTTTGAAGGATATTGGAAAGATGTTGGAACGGTGAAGAGCTTATGGGAAGCGAATATGGATTTGCTTCGCGATGAAACATCACTGAATTTAAACGATCGTAATTGGCGTATTTACTCTGTCAATCCAAACGAACCGCCTCAATATATTGCTGAAAAGGCGAAAGTAGAAGAATCGCTTATTAACGAAGGATGCGTCATTGAAGGGGACGTGAAGCATTCTGTGTTATTCCAAGGAGTGACGGTGGAAGAAGGAAGTATGGTGATTGATTCTGTCGTTATGCCAGGGGCTAAGATTGGTAAAAATGTTGTGATTGAAAGAGCGATTGTTGGATCAGAAATGGTTATCGAAGATGGAACAATCATTCGTCCAGAAAAGAATGTTGACGATGTAGTATTAATTGCTGAAGGGAAATAGAAAAGGGGGATGAAATGAATGGGAGAAAAAATGTTAGGAATTATTAATGCAACGGGAAGTTTTCCTTCCTTAAAGAAAGTAACAGGGCATCGTTCACTAGCGGCGTTACCGTTTGGGGGCCGTTATCGACTCATTGATTTCATGCTTTCAAATATGGTGAATTCTAGTATTCATAGTGTGGCAGTTTTTACAAGCCATAAAAATCGTTCGTTAATGGACCATGTTGGTTCAGGAAAACAGTGGGATTTAGATAGAAAACGAGACGGACTATTTTTATTCCCGCCAAACTGCCAATGTGACCAAGATGAATTTGGGTCTTTTGCACACTTTAGAAGACATATTGATTATTTTCTAAGAAGCAGAGAAGAGTACGTTGTTATTACGAATAGCCATCTCGTAACAGCATTAAATTTTCAAGCGGTGTTAGAGCGACATATACATACGGCAGCTGATATTACAGAAGTTTGCCATGAAGGGGTTTCGCTTCAAACATACGTGTTAAAGAAACAATTATTGTTAGACTTATTTGAGTCATATAAAGGTGTGGAACAATACAGTTTATTTGATGTAGTGAGAGAAAAGCGCGGGAAATCATTACACATTGCTACATATGAACATACTGGATATGTAGCAATTATTGACTCGATTGAAAGTTACTATAAACATAGCTTAGAAATTTTGCAACCTGCTATTTGGAAGCAATTATTTAAGAAAGAAGCACCGATCTTTACGAAAGTAAAAGATGAGCCACCAACTCGTTATTTAAAGGGTGCAGTCGTGAAAAATACAATGATTGCAAATGGCAGTATTATTGAAGGGGAAGTCGAAAACAGTGTTGTTTCCCGTTCGGTTAAAATTGGAAAAGGTTCAATTATTCGTAACAGTATTATTATGCAAAAGAGCCAAATTGGAGATAACTGTATAATAGACGGTGTTATTATTGATAAAGACGTGAAAATTGGCGACGGTGTCGTATTAAAAGGAAGCGCCGATGAGCCGTATGTTGTAGAAAAAGGAAGCGTACAAAACAGTACGATTAATAGTTATTCCTAAAGAATCAGTGGGGGCTTTTTCCTCCACTGATTAAAGTTTTAATTTAAATGAAAACTCGAAGGGAGGAAGCTGCAAGAGGAGTAATAAAAACTTTTCGCGCAGTGGGACAACAAGTGAATATTTTATTTGCAGTATCAGAATGTGTACCGTTTGTGAAATCGGGAGGATTAGCTGATGTAGCGGGTGCGCTCCCAAAAGAGCTAAAAAAATTAGGAGTGGACGTTCGTATTATACTTCCGAATTATAGTCTCATTCCGCAAAAGTTAAGAGATGGATGTACGTTACATAAAGTAATTAACGTCCCTCTTGGGTGGAGAAATCAATATTGTGGAATTTTAAAAGGTGAGCAAGACGGAATTACGTATTACTTAATAGATAATGAATATTATTTTAAGAGAGATTCTCTGTATGGTCATTACGATGACGGAGAGCGTTTTTCTTATTTCTCAAAAGCAGTGTTAGAGTGTATTCCGCACCTTGATTTTGAAGTGGATGTTCTTCATAGCCATGATTGGCATACGGCTATGGTTAATTTCTTACTTCGTGAAAAGTATCAAGATAACCCGTTATATGAGCGTATTAAAACGGTATATACGATTCATAACTTGCAGTTCCAAGGTGTATTTCCTCCTGAAGTGATGTACGACTTGTTAGAGCTTGGTGATGAATATTTTCATAGTGAGCAGCTAGAGTTTTATGGAAACGTAAACTTTATGAAAGGCGGTATTATTGCTTCGGATCAAATTACAGCGGTGAGCCCGACGTATAAAGAAGAAATTCAATATGAATTTTTCGGTGAGAAGTTAGATGGATTACTGCGAAAATATAATGATAAGCTTAGCGGCATTGTAAATGGTATTGATACGAGCGTATATAATCCAGAAACGGATTCGTATATTAAGGCCCAGTATGATGCAGAGTCATTATATGAAAAGAGTGAAAATAAACGCGCCTTGCAGCGTTATTTTGGTTTGCCAGAAAAAGAGGATACACCAATTATTTCAATGGTAACGAGATTAACGAAGCAAAAAGGTCTTGATTTAGTACGTACTGTATTCCGCGAAATAATGGAAGAAGATGTACAATGTATTATTTTAGGTTCAGGTGATTCGGAATATGAGCAATTCTTTGAGTGGATGGCATATGAGTATCCGGAGAAGGTAAAAGTTTATATCGGATTTAATGAAGAATTAGCTCACCAAGTGTATGCGGGAAGCGATTTGTTTTTAATGCCATCGCTGTTTGAACCGTGTGGACTTGGACAACTTATCGCATTAGCATACGGTACGATTCCAATTGTAAGAGAAACAGGTGGGTTAAACGACACGGTACATTCTTATGATGAAGAAACTGGAGAAGGAAATGGTTTCAGTTTCACGAATTTTAATGCACATGACATGCTGCATACGATTCATCGTGCAATTGAATTCTATCATGATAAACCAGTGTGGGAGCAGCTTGTAAAACAAGCGATGACTGAAGATTATAGCTGGGAGCAATCGGCTCTTGCTTATAAGAAATTGTATAAAAGTCTCATGGAATAACATGTAGGTGGTGAAAAAATGTTTACTCATGTTGAAAGTTTTAAATCAACTTTTCTAGAAAAGTTAGAGACGATGTATGGTAAAAGTTTTAAAGATTCTACAACTCGTGATCAATATAATACACTCGGCCATATGGTACGTGAGTATATGAATAGTCAATGGATTGCAACGAACGAGAGTTATCGATCCGGAGAGCAAAAGCAAATGTATTACTTGTCTATTGAGTTTTTGCTTGGACGTTTGCTTGGAAGTAACATCTTGAATTTAGGTATTCGAGATGTATGCGAGCAGGGGTTATCTGAACTAGGGATTTCGTTACAAGAGTTAGAAGAAGTGGAAGCAGATGCAGGCCTTGGTAATGGTGGGCTTGGACGCTTAGCAGCCTGTTTTCTCGATTCACTCGCATCTTTAAACTTACCAGGACACGGCTGTGGAATTCGTTATAAACATGGTTTGTTTGATCAGAAAATTGTTGATGGTTATCAAGTTGAATTTCCAGAACAGTGGCTTCTTCATGAAAACGTATGGGAAGTAAGAAGGTATGATCAAGCTGTAGAAGTAAGTTATTTCGGCAGTGTTGAACCGCTAGAAATTGACGGGCGTTTAGAGTTTAGGCATACAAATGCAGAAGTCATTATGGCCGTGCCATATGATGTGCCGGTAGTTGGCTATGAGACGAGTACTGTAAATACACTTAGACTTTGGAATGCTGAACCAGTTCCTTTCCCGCAAAACTGCAAAGATATTTTGAAATATAAGCGTGAAACAGAGGCTGTATCGGAGTTTTTATATCCAGATGATACGCATGATGAGGGAAAAATACTTCGTTTAAAACAACAGTATTTCCTCGTATCAGCAAGTTTGCAAAATATCGTTCGAATGCATAGAGAAAGATATGGTGACCTTCGTCAACTACATGAAAAAATTGCGATCCACATTAACGATACACATCCGGTTTTAGCAATTCCGGAACTGATGCGTATTTTACTAGACGAAGAAAAGTTAGCATGGGAAGAAGCTTGGCACATAACGACGCAGACGATTTCTTATACGAATCATACGACGTTATCAGAAGCGCTCGAAAAGTGGCCAATTCACATTTTTAAACCGTTATTACCGAGAATTTATATGATTATTGAAGAGATTAATGAACGTTTCTGTCATGAACTGTGGGAACAGTATCCGTATGAGTGGGATCGTATTGAAGCAATGGCGATTATTGCACATGACCTTGTGAAAATGGCTCATTTAGCGATTGTCGGTAGCCATAGCGTAAACGGTGTAGCAAAAATTCATACGGAAATATTAAAGCAGCGGGAAATGCGATTGTTTTATGAATTTTATCCAGATAAGTTTAATAATAAGACGAATGGAATTGCTCATAGGCGCTGGCTTATGAAAGCAAATCCACAGTTAACAAATCTCATTTCAGAGGCGATTGGAACGGAGTGGAAGAAAGAACCGATTAAGCTTCAAGAGCTACAATTAGTTCAATATGATGCGAGTTTCCAAGAGAAATTTGCAGAGGTAAAACAAGAGCGTAAAGAGATTTTAGCGGAGCGTATTCATAATACAATGGGGATTACCATTGATCCAAATTCTATTTTTGATGTGCAAGTGAAAAGATTACATGCTTATAAACGACAATTATTAAATGTTCTTCATATTTTATATTTGTATAACCGTTTGAAAGAGGATGCTAGTTTTACATTTTATCCGCGTACTTTTATTTTTGGAGCGAAAGCATCACCTGGCTATTATTACGCGAAAAAAATTATTAAATTAATAAATGAACTCGCAAGAAAAGTAAATAATGACCCGTATGTCAGTCAATATATGAAAGTTATCTTTCTAGAAAACTATCGAGTTTCTTTAGCTGAAGATATATTCCCAGCAGCGGATGTAAGTGAACAAATTTCAACGGCGAGTAAAGAAGCATCGGGAACAGGTAATATGAAATTTATGATGAATGGTGCGATTACACTCGGAACGCTAGACGGTGCTAACGTTGAAATAAAAGACCGGGTCGGTGAGGATAACTGTTTTATTTTCGGTTTAACAGCCGAAGAGGTTCTTCATTACTATCAAAATGGTGGGTATCGTGCAAGTGATTATTATCACCACAATAGGCACATTAAAAAAGTAGTTGATCAATTAACAAATGGTTTCTTTGCACAATCGGGAGCTGAATTTGAAGCGATTTACGATTCTCTCGTTATTCAAAACGATGAATATTTCGTTCTGCGAGATTTTGGTCCGTATGCTGAAAGACAAGAAGCTGTTGGTAGAGCTTATGAGAACCGAACGAAGTGGCTAGAAATGTCTATTTTAAATATTGCACAGTCTGGTCATTTTGCGAGCGATCGAACGATTTTACAGTACAGTAATGAAATTTGGGGTATCGGTAATGCAGTTAAACAGTTTTAAAGAGGTTGCTATATTGGGAGATATATTATCGATTTACCAACAAAAATGGATATTAATAAATAAAGCGAGCTTAATAAAATTAAGCTCGTTTTATTTATTTTGCTTAAGAAAGAAATGGAACAGTGGTATATATGATACCTGCCCCATCATACTCTCCTGTCGCAAAGTATGAAAATGTAAAGAAACCTGTAACCGTAAAAATTACAATAAGAAAAAGTGCGAAGATAAATTTTAACATGTAAGGTCCCCTCATCCAAAAATAACTTCATACATTATTATAGTATACGAATATTTTATTTCCAATTGTTTACTGGTTAAAAATGAGAAGTCAGACATGTTTTGTATGTTGTAATGGAATGATTATTTGTAATGGATTTTGTGTTTTTTGTAAATGTCATGTTGTGATGGACGTGTGCATACTCCCAATCATGATCATTAAAATTTATGTTTCGGGGAGGGAGAAGTGGGACGACATCGAACAAGTTGACGAAACGAAAGCTACTAGCTACTTGTAGTTTATAATAATTTCGAAAAGCGATATCTCCTACTTTTGGAGAAGCGAATGTATAAAGTCCATACTGTGCGAAGGCAGTATTTATACGTGCATCTAATATGTGTAATGTGGCAAGCGCGCCACCTAGACTATGCCCAGTAGCTAGCAGTTTTTTATGTGCTGGCAATGATACGAGCATATCCATAATAGAATCACGACAAGACTCATAAATAGAGAGAAAACCGTTATGGACATTTCCGCCATTTAAAGCATAAGGATAAGGTTTTTGATTGACGAGAGAATCAATAATCCAATCTGGATCTGTTTGAGTGCCTCTGAAGGCAACAATAATTGTATCCTCAGATTCTAATATAAATCCGAACCATTCTGTTGTTTGAATGGCCTTTCCTTGAAACCCTTGTACATATTGAAAACCATCTGGTATTTCGAAAATGCCATTTTGTTTATATTGTTCATACGTTAACTCACAACAAGAAGCTAACAGTATGGCAGTGTCTTTATCAAAGGATAAAGGAGTACGCATTAAGGAAGCCCTCCTTAAGAAAAAGTATAGTTTAATATATGCAGTGAGGAACTTGATTCATTCTTTTGGAGGTGGGGAATAGCTTATATCGCTTATCTAAATCAGTGGAGGAAATTATAACGTCAAAATAAAACAGTGCCTGATAAGGGCACTGTTTACTCTTTTTCATCTCAAGGAATCGACTTTTTTAGTTATTCTTAATGAACTGACGCATGCGTTAGTTGCATAAGTAAGAGGTTTGAAAAAATAGCCTGTATATATTTGAACGATGAATAACTTACCTATTTTCTTGTGTTTGTTTACACTATATACAGAAAAATTTGAAAAACAAAACGTATTATTTATCTGTTTGTTTTTGCTTCTTTTTCAAATACTCCGTACGCAATTTTTCAAGTTGTTGCTTTTTATCAAATTTGGCAGGTTTCTGTTTTTCATGGAACTTTGCCACAGCTACCTGACTTTTGGAATCCAATTGATATTTTCCCACTTTGTTCACCTACTTTTCTTGTCTCTAAAGAGAATCTATTCAACAAATATAATATACCTTATTTTCCTGAAGTAAACCTTATTACTTTATTTTAACTGCTTTTTCTCGTTTGTAGACGTAAATTAAAACACCCTTTCACTGCATTACTGCAAGCAAGGGTGTTTTAATTTTATTATTTTATTAGTTGATGGCCATGCCTACATAAGGGCACAGTTTACTCTTTCCCATCTAATAAACGACCAAGTCCACCTTACACTACCTTCGCCAGTACTTTGCGCTGCTGGGCTTGTAAGGCGTGCTGCTAAGCGGCTAAGTGTTAAGGACTGAATCCAAACTGTTCCAGGACCTTCTAATGTTGCGAAGAATAAACCCTCGCCGCCAAATAGAGCTGTTTTTACTTTACCGACGAACTCGACATCATAGTTAATGTCTTTTGTCATAGCAACGAGACAACCTGTATCAATGCGAAGTTTCTCACCAGGTTTTAATTCACGTTTATATACAGTTCCACCTGCGTGCATGAAAGCAAGGCCATCACCTTCAAGTTTCTGCATGATGAAACCTTCACCACCGAAGAAACCAGTTCCTATTTTTTTCGTAAATTCAATTCCGATGGAAACACCTTTTGCGGCACAAAGAAAGGCATCTTTTTGACAAACTACTTTTCCTTGATACTCTGTTAAATCTACAGGAATAATTTTACCAGGATAAGGAGCAGCAAATGAGACGTGGCGCTTGCCGTGACCTGTATTTGTAAATACAGTCATAAACATACTTTCGCCTGTAACGAGACGTTTACCAGCGCCCATTAATTTTCCGAATAAACCTCCAGATGGGCCAGAACCATCACCGAAGATTGTTTCCATTTCTATGTAATCTTCCATCATCATCATTGCGCCAGCTTCTGCAATCACGCTCTCTTCTGGATCTAACTCAATTTCAACAAACTGCATATCATCGCCATATAACTTATACTCGATTTCGTGTGCTCTCATTTTTTTCACCTCGTATGTAATAGATACTTATATTGTACAGAATTTAATAGGATTAGAATACTTTAGTTCTGTTAATTTTCAAATAAAGTGGAACCAGCCAAAACTGATTATCAGCTCCCGCCAATCAAGCTGTCCACAAATGGCGGGATAATATATGAATATGGAAATTCAACATTATATTAAAATTATAAAAAAATGATGGAATGAAAGTGTTCTCATTTGACGTTTTGGATATAGCGTGATATAGTGAAATCACTATTGAGCTACATAATGTGGTACGGAAATAAAGCACGTTGAATTAAAGGCTGTAAGCTTGTTATACATTCATGTCCTTTATATCCACCTTTTCATGTGGATTCATAGTTTCATTTTTATTTAGGAGGTACATGACATGCAAACAGGTAAAGTTAAATGGTTCAACAGCGAAAAAGGTTTCGGTTTCATCGAAGTTGAAGGTGGAGACGATGTATTCGTTCACTTCTCAGCTATCCAAGGTGACGGATTCAAAACTTTAGAAGAAGGTCAAGAAGTTTCTTTCGAAATCGTTGAAGGTAACCGTGGACCACAAGCTGCTAACGTTACAAAAAACTAATTAGCTAGCGATAAAAAGCATTCCGATTTTCGGAATGCTTTTTTTTATTCTTTGGAACTAGATTCATTTGAAGATAATTCACCTTTGAAGGTACGTTCTTCAAAATCATCAAGCATTTGTTCATATTCTTCATGCTCTTCTGTAGCGAAAACTTGTGGGTTTTTCCCGTACATATCCGTACCGATAAAGTTTTCAAAATCCTCCACGTAGCCTACGTTTTCTTCACTATTTACATACATGCCATTATAGTTTTTTGAATCTTGTCTTTCTAAATCAGACGGCGTTTCAGATGTTCCGTAATTTGCGACATCTTGCCACGCATCTTCCGCATCGTACTCAACAGAATTGTCCTCATCATGCTTGTGGAAAGAAGGAGACAACACTTCTTCTTCAACTGGTCGTGTATTCATATTTAACTTATTTGTCGCGTGCTGGATGCATGTTGTAGCAGTCGGCATTGCTTCCAATCTTTCAAATGGAATCTCTTCGCCAGACACTTCGCAAATGCCGTACGTACCCGCTTCTATTTTTTGCAAGGCATGTTTCGTGTCCTCAAGCTGTTTATGCCAAAGTTCAATAAGCCCGAAGTCTTTTTCCCGTTCATATAGCTCTGTAGCCATATCACCTGGATGGTTGTCATAGCTAGACAGTTCTCCTACTGAGTCACGTTCAGAAGCACGATCTGTATTTTCATGAGTTTGTATCGTTTGCTCTAGTTCTTGTTTTTGTTTTTCTAAAATGGATTTAAATTGACCTACTTGTTGTGGAGTTAACATAGTCGTCCACCTTCCTACAATTCAGTTTCTTTACATAGTATGAGCGTTGAGAGTAGGAATTATGAGATGAATTTTAGATATGAAAAAGGAGCCGCATAAGCAGCTCCTTTTATAGAAAGTATCCAAGTAATAATCCGATTCCCATTAGGAAACCGAAGATTGTATTTGTTTTTGCTGTTGCAATCATCGCAGGTACCATTTCCATCGGAATGCTTTTGCCGATAAAGCCTTTCGTCGCTTTAAATGCTTTCGGCGCACTTAAAAATACGATAAGCATCCATGGTGATACGATGCCCACGATAATTAAAGCAATTGTCCAAATGTAGGAAACGATGAACATCGAAGCAAGTACACCAACCGCTCGCTCGCGTCCAACGAGAATTGCTAACGTTTTACGACCGTTTTCTTTATCGCCATCCAAGTCACGAATATTATTGGCTAGTAAAATGGCACCAATTAAAATGGAGCTTGGAATAGATAGTAAAATGACTTCTGATGTTACAGTTCCAGTTTGAATAAAGAATGAAATCCCAATAATAATGACACCCATAAATAATCCGGCTGTCAACTCTCCAAATGGTGTATATGCAATTGGAAGTGGGCCACCTGTATAAAGGTAAGCAACGGCCATACAAACAAGACCGATTGCAGCAAGCCACCAGCTAGAATTTATACAAATATAAACACCTAATAGTATTGCGATGCCGAAAAATCCAAATGCTAAGTTAAGCACTGTTTTTGGCTGAATGCCATCGCGAACGATAGCGCCGCCGATACCAACTGAACCTTCGTGATCGAGTCCTCTTTTATAATCAAAGTATTCATTAAACATGTTTGTTGCTGCTTGAATGAGAAGACAAGCAAGAAGCATCATAAGGAAAAGAGGAAGATGTATTTGATTTATACCTCCGACCTGCATCGAATATGCTGTTCCGATGAAAACAGGTACGAAAGCGGCTGTTAATGTATGGGGACGTAGTAAACTCCACCAGATGCGCCAGCCTGTTTGCTTACTTGGCTTTGGCGCCGTAGGAGAGGAATTCGTTTTGACGTTCATTTCCATGTTGAATCCTCCTTTGGTCACATATTGTACACAACTAAGTGTAGAAAAAGCATCATTTAGTGTCAACGTTTATTTTCTAGGAAGAGAAGGTGAATTTCTCAGAAATGCTAAACGTTGACAGGCCTTTCGTTTGAGGTGTATCTTAAAATCAAGCGTAATTATGACTATTTTTCGCCCATAGGGGGGAGACAATTGTGATTCAAACGAAACAAAAAGGCTTGCAAGAAGTTCTTATTGCAGCTATCAAGCGTGCAACTAACGAAAAAACATTGGTTAGTTTTGTAAAACAAATAGACTGGGTGGATCCGCTTCTGTTCTATGCAGCAGGAAAAAGGATTTCATTCGAAAATAGATGTTATTTTGCAGACCCGGCTCAGCATGTAATATTTGCAGGAATTGGCTCTGTTTTCACTATAGCAAATTCTTCTCATAAGCGCTTTCAAACCGCTCGCGACGAGTGGGAGAAAGTAAAAGAGAATGCATTTGTCCAAAGAGATGAATATGAATTTGGAACGGGTCCGCTTTTATTTGGTGGTTTTTCCTTTGATCCAGAAAAAGAGAAAACGGACCTATGGAAAGAATTTAAAGATACGACATTTTCACTACCAGCATTTTTATTAACTGTAAAAAATGAAAAAGCATGGTTAACGATGAATACATTTGTTTCAGCAACAGATTGTGCAGAAACTCTTTCTAACGAAATGATTTCTTTAGAAGAGAAGATTTTGGGAGAGAGTAAATGTGCGCTAAACGGATCGAAATTGACTGTTATTTCTAAAGTAGAAGTGGATCCGAAAGGCTGGATGAAAGCAATTGAAAAAGTACAAGATGAGATGAAGCAGGGTAACGTGCAGAAGGTTGTATTGGCGAGGGAACTAAAAGTAGAGATGAATCAGTCGATTGATTCTGCTCTTGTTTTAGAAGCACTTCGCATTGGTCAACCGGATTGTTACGTATTTTCTTTTGATTATAAAGGAGCATGCTTCTTAGGAGCGACGCCTGAGAGATTAATTCGCAAAGAAGATGAGAAATTTACATCGATGTGTCTTGCGGGTTCAATCGGTCATGGTCATTCTATAGAAGAAAGTAAGCGAAATAGTAATGCGCTTCTTCATGATGAAAAGAATTTAGCTGAACATGGGTATGTTGTTAACATGATCCGCTCGGTACTAAATGAACATTGCGAATACGTTAATATTCCGGAAAGCCCAGGTTTATTAACAACGAAAAACTTAATTCACTTATATACGCCTGTAGAAGCAAAAGGCGATGCGAGTCTTTTAACAATGGTAGAAGAATTACATCCAACACCAGCTCTTGGCGGGACACCTCGTTTGGAAGCGATGAAACTGATCCGTGATGTTGAATTGTTAGACAGAGGGTTGTATGGTGCACCAATTGGCTGGATAGATGATGAAGGAAATGGTGAATTTGCGGTTGCGCTGCGCTGCGGATTATTAAACGGCGAGAAAGCATCCTTATTTGCCGGTTGTGGTATTGTAATTGATTCAATCCCGCAGCTTGAATATGAAGAAACAAGTTTGAAGTTTAGACCGATGCTTGGTGCTTTGGAGGAATTAATGAAATGAACAATCATATAGAAGCATTATCATATTATTTAGGCGCGTTCGTGGATGAACTGACGCGTCTAGATGTATGTGATGTTGTCATTAGTCCAGGCTCACGGTCAACGCCGATTGCTTTACTAATGGAACAACACGAAGGAATGAACACATATTTACATGTGGATGAAAGATCAGCAGGATTTTTCGCGCTCGGTATTGCGAAAGCAAAAAAACGCCCAGTAGCATTATTATGTACGTCAGGAACAGCAGCAGCGAACTATTATCCAGCTGTATGTGAAGCTTTTCATTCAAGGGTCCCACTTATCGTCTTAACAGCGGATAGACCGCATGAATTAAGAGATGTGGGTGCACCACAAGCAATGAATCAATTTAATTTATACGGTACTTTTGTGAAACAATTTACAGAGATGGCACTGCCAGAAGCAAGTGAAGCGATGTATCATTACGCTCGTATGACGACGCAGCGTATAGTAGCAAATGCTTGTTTAGCGCCGCAGGGTCCTGTTCATCTTAATTTTCCAGTTCGCGAGCCACTTATCCCTGATTTCTCACTAGAAAGCTTATGGGATAAAGGACGTAGTGAATATACAGGAGTAGTTCAGCAAGGAAACGCGGTGATGCCGAGTGAATATGTAGATTCTCTTGTAGGGCGCCTTTCACATATGGAAAAGGGGCTTATTATTTGTGGAGATGATAGTCATGCAGAAATTGCAATGTTTGCAACGCAACTAGCTGAAAAAACTGGCTATCCTATATTAGCAGACCCACTTTCTAATATTCGTAGCGGACACCACGATAAAACGATGGTAATTGACTGTTATGATACATTTTTACGAAATGAAAAGTTAAAAGAAACATGGAAACCGGACGTTTTAATTCGCTTTGGTGGTATGCCTGTTTCTAAATCATTAACGCAGTTCATAAAAAAACAAACAAAAGCAGTTCATATCGTTGTCGATGAATCAGGACAATGGAGAGATCCAGCTCTTGTTGCGACAGAAGTTGTGCAAGCAAGTGACATTGAATTCTGCAAGGCATTAATAGAAAAAATGCCAGTTATGAAAAAGAATGATTGGTCCCTAATGTGGCAACATATAAACGAAAAAACGAAGGAAACGCTTCGTGAAATGGAAACATATGAAACTGCATTTGAAGGAAAGGTTATTACAGATATTGTGCGCGTATTACCAGAAGACGCAACGTTATTTGCGAGCAATAGTATGCCAATTCGTGATACAGACTCATTCTTCTTCACATCGGATAAAAACATCCATGTGATGGCAAACCGTGGTGTAAATGGTATTGATGGAATCATTTCGACAGCTCTAGGAGCAAGCGTTATTTGCGACCCACTTGTATTAGTAATTGGTGATTTATCATTTTATCACGATTTAAATGGACTGTTAGCAGCGAAATTACATGAATTAAATATAACAATTGTCGTTGTAAATAATGATGGTGGGGGTATTTTCTCATTCTTACCACAGTATGAGAAAAAGGAACATTTTGAATCATTATTTGGAACACCAATTGGACTTGATTATGAGCATGTTGTCAAAATGTACGGCGGTTCATTTAGCCGTGTAAATGGTTGGGAGCAATTCCGAGAAGAAGTTCGAAAAGGAACGACGACAGAAGGTTTACACGTTGTGGAAATTTGTACGAATCGTGATGAAAACTTAACATTGCACCGTACGTTATGGGCAAAAACACAGGACGTAATTACTACATCGTTGCAAGGTGAATCAAAATGAACGTAACGCTGCAAGGTGTATCGTATGAATATGAAGTAGTCGGAAGCGGGGAACCACTTCTACTTCTTCATGGTTTTACGGGAAGCATGGAAACGTGGCGTTCTTTTATCTCTTCATGGAGTGAGCAGTTTCAAGTTATTGTAGTGGATCTTGTTGGACACGGAAAGACTGAGAGTCCTGAAGATGTTGCGTATTATGATATCCGAAATGTGGCATTGCAAATGAAAGAACTATTAGATTACCTTCATATTGAAAAAGCACATATACTTGGCTATTCAATGGGCGGTAGATTGGCGATTACGATGGCATGTCTATATCCAGATTATGTACACTCTCTTTTATTAGAAAATTGTACAGCTGGGCTCGAAAACGAAGCAGATAGAAAAGAACGTCGTGAAAAAGATGATCGACTTGCCGATAAAATTGAGCGAGAAGACATAGAAAGTTTTGTATCTATGTGGGAAAATATTCCGATTTTTGAAACGCAAAAACGTTTAGCAAAAAACGTACAAGAAGCGGTGCGAAAAGAACGACTTGCTAACAATCCAAAAGGACTTGCAAATAGCTTGCGCGGCATGGGAACGGGGGCTCAGCCTTCATGGTGGGATGAGCTGAAAAACTTAAAAATACCTGTTCTTTTAATGAACGGAGAGTATGATGAAAAGTTCTTTCGTATATTAAAAAATATTGAAAAATGCATCTCTGACGCGAAATTTGTCAAAATTGATGGTGCTGGCCATGCAATTCATGTGGAACAACCGGAAAAGTTTGATACAATAGTAAAGGGATTTCTAAAAACTATGCAGTGATGCTTTTTTCAGTTAAGAATGAAGTTACACTTATAGAGGAGATCAGAAATATACAAGGAGGTAGTTGTAATGGCTATTGAATGGGTAAAAGAAGGCAATTACGAAGATATTATTTATTCAACATACAATGGTATCGCAAAGATTTCGATTAACCGCCCTGAAGTACATAACGCATTCCGTCCTAAAACGGTAATGGAGTTAATCGACGCTTTTGCACAAGCTCGTGATGATGCAAATGTTGGCGTTATCATTTTAACAGGTGAAGGTGGACGTGCATTCTGTTCTGGCGGCGACCAAAAAGTTCGCGGTCATGGTGGATATGTAGGTGACGACCAAATCCCTCGTTTAAACGTATTAGACTTACAACGTCTAATTCGCGCAATTCCTAAACCAGTTATCGCAATGGTAGCAGGTTATGCAATCGGTGGTGGACACGTACTTCATATCGTATGTGACTTAACAATCGCTGCAGACAACGCTGTATTCGGACAAACAGGTCCTAAAGTAGGAAGCTTTGACGGTGGATACGGAGCTGGTTACTTAGCTCGTATGGTAGGCCACAAGAAAGCTCGCGAAATTTGGTACCTATGCCGTCAATATAGTGCTCAAGAAGCACTTGATATGGGCTTAGTAAACACTGTAGTACCATTAGAAGAGCTTGAAGCAGAAACAGTACAATGGGCACAAGAAATTTTAGCAAACAGCCCAATGGCACTTCGTTTCCTAAAAGCTGCATTCAACGCAGACACAGACGGTCTAGCTGGTATTCAACAACTAGCTGGAGATGCAACGTTATTGTACTACACAACTGACGAAGCAAAAGAAGGTCGCGACGCATTCAAAGAAAAACGCAGTCCGGACTTCGGTCAATTCCCTCGTTTCCCGTGATCAAACCAAAAGCGGAAGCGGCTTGCTTAGAACAAGAGGGCGTTGGAACTCCTGACGTAGAGGCGCTTTTTGCCTCGTAGGAAGGCGTGAAACGACCGACTGTTCTAGCCGCTGTAGCTGGATGAGACCAAAAGCGAAAGCAGCTCGTTCAGAATGTGAGGGGGATGGAGCTTCTGACGTAGAGGCGCTTTTTGCCTCGTAGGAAGAAGTGAAGCCACCGAGCATTCTAGCTGCTGTAGCTGGATGTTTTAAAAGCGGAGCCGACTGTTTAGCCTCGTAGGCTAAGGTTCTTTCGCACAGAAAGTGTTTTTTACTTTCTCGTGCGGAAGGTTCTTAGACGGAAGGGGCTAGGAGGCGCAGCTGGATAAGACCAAACCGGAAACAAAACAACTAAGAGACTTGATATCATATCAAGTCTCTTTCTTTCATGAAAGGAGAATGAATGATGGAGACGATGCCAAATTGGTTAATGCAACGTGCATTTTTAACACCAGATCGCACTGCAATTGAAATAGAGGAAGAGAAAGTTACTTTTATGGAGCTGCATGAAAAAGTAGTATCTGTTTGTGAACACCTCACGCATGTTGGAGTGGAGCGAGGGCAAAAGGTGGCTGTTCTGATGAAAAATGGTATGGAGATGATTACAGTTATTCACGCCCTATCTTATGTAGGTGCAGTAGCTGTGCTTTTAAATACGCGTCTTTCAAGAGAAGAGCTACTTTGGCAAATGGATGATGCTGAAGTTGTTTGTTTAGTAACGGATCAAGATTTTGATGCTAAAGATGTTCCTGTTTATTCATTAGCCGAAGTGATGAATGGACCAAAAGAGGAAGCCTCTATACAAGAAGAGTTTTCTTTAGAAGAAGCGATGACAATTATTTATACGTCTGGGACGACAGGCAAACCGAAAGGCGTTATTTTAACGTACGGCAATCATTGGGCAAGCGCAGTCGGTTCGTCGCTTAATTTAGGACTTCGTGATGATGATTGTTGGTTAGCCTGCATGCCGATGTTCCATGTTGGCGGGCTATCTCTTTTAATGAAAAACATTATGTATGGCATGCGTATTTTACTTGTTCCGAAATATGATGCTGATTTTATTCATAAAGCACTTCAAACGAGAGGAGTAACAATTATTTCTGTCGTTTCTAAAATGTTAACTGATTTATTAGAGCGACTTGGGGCAGAGACATATCCATCTTCTTTACGATGCATGTTACTTGGCGGAGGACCAGCGCCAAAACCACTATTAGAAGCATGTGTAGAAAAAGGAATTCCTGTATATCAAACGTACGGTATGACAGAAACATCTTCGCAAATTTGTACGTTATCCGCAGATTACATGTTAACGAAAGTAGGATCAGCTGGAAAACCACTATTTCAGTGCCAACTTCGTATTGAAAAAGATGGCGTAGTAGTACCGCCGTTAGTAGAAGGCGAGATCGTAGTAAAAGGACCGAACGTAACAGGCGGTTACTTTAACCGTGAAGATGCGACGCGAGAGACTATTCAAAACGGATGGCTTCATACTGGCGACCTCGGTTATTTAGACGAAGAAGGGTTTTTATACGTATTAGATCGCCGCAGTGATTTAATTATTTCTGGCGGAGAGAATATATACCCAGCTCAAATTGAAGAAGTGTTACTCTCCCATCCGGCAGTAGCGGAAGCTGGCGTTGTCGGTATGTCTGACGACAAATGGGGACAAGTACCAGCTGCTTTTGTTGTGAAAAGCGGGGCGGTAACAGAAGAAGAAATTCTTCATTTTTGCGAGGAGAAATTAGCGAAATATAAAGTGCCGAAGAAAGCATGTTTCTTAGAGGAATTACCACGTAACGCTTCGAAAAAATTGTTAAGACGAGAGTTAAGACAATTAGTGGAGGAGATGTAGGTGGAAATAAAAAAAGCGACACTGTATATAACGGAAATGCCACTCGTAATCCCGTTTGCTACAAGCTACGGGACTTACGAAAAGCGTGAGAGTATCGTTATTGAATTAGAGGATACGGACGGGTACATTGGATTTGGGGAAGTCGTTGCATTCTCTGAACCGTGGTATACGGAAGAAACGGTGAAGACAGCGCTGCATGTATTGCAAGACTTTTTAATACCTGATTTATTAAAGGCTGAAATTTCTCATCCGAATGAGGTACCGGGTCTATTTCAACATATAAAAAGAAACCGAATGGCAAAAGCCGGAATAGAGGGGGCTGTTTGGGATTTATATGCGAAGCGTCAAAAGAAATCGTTAGCGACATTGCTTGGCGGAACGAAGTCTGAAATTGAAGTCGGCGTTGTAATTGGCCTTAATACGATTCCAGTTATGTTAAAACAAATCGAGAAGTACGCGGAAGAAGGATACGAGCGTTTTAAAGTGAAAATAAAGCCAGAGCATGATTACGAATTATTGAAAGAGATTCGTAAAGAGTTCCCAGGTATCCCGTTAATGGCTGATGCAAACTCAGCATATACATTAGGGGATACGGAGAGGCTGAAACGACTAGATGAATTCCAATTAATGATGATTGAACAACCGTTAGCGGATTACGATTTTCTTGATCACGCAGAATTGCAAAAGAAAATTGAAACGCCGATTTGTTTAGATGAAAGTATTCATAGTTTAGAAGATGCACGCGTTGCGATTACGCTTGGCAGCTGCCAAATTGTGAACATTAAACCAGGGCGAGTGGGCGGATTAACAGAATCAATCCAAATCCATAATTATTGTATGGAACATAACGTACCCGTTTGGTGCGGTGGTATGGTAGAGATGGGGATTTCACGAGCGCAAAATGTTGCTCTTGCGTCATTGCCTAACTTTACGATTCCAGGAGATATATCTGCTTCTAGTAGACATTGGGAGCAGGATATTATTTGGCCGGAAGTGATGCTTGAGGGCGGGAAAGTGATGGTGCCGCAAAGCGTTGATGCTGAGTATGAAGTAGATCGCGGAAGATTGGAAGAAATTACGAAGCAGCGGATTGTGTTTGAGCGGTAAATGGAAGTTTCATTAGGATGCCCGCAAATAGCGAGAGGATTTTGTCGTTCATTGTCGGTAAGTCGATATATTTCAATAATTGCTGATATAATTTGAGTTACGGTCGATATAATTGGAAAATCGCTGATATAATTTTATTTACCAAGGTTACTCTAACGAGTAGCCTTTTTGTATTGTACAAATTGGATAGACTAGTTTACAATCGAGCGTATAAAAATGGAATGAAAAAGGGGGAGTAAAATGAAGCGCATTTCAATTTTAATAGCGGATGATGAGGCAGAAATTGCTGATTTAATTGAGATACATTTAGAAAAAGAAGGGTACCACGTCGTGAAAGCAGCTGATGGAGAAGAGGCAATTCATATTATTGAAACGCAGCCAATCGACTTGGTAATTTTAGATATTATGATGCCGAAAATGGATGGGTATGAGGTGACGCGTCAAATTCGCACGAAACATCATATGCCGATTATTTTTTTAAGCGCGAAAACTTCGGACTTTGATAAGGTGACAGGTCTTGTACTAGGCGCGGATGATTATATGACGAAGCCTTTCACACCGATTGAATTAGTTGCACGTGTAAATGCACAACTGCGTAGGTTTTTTACGTTAAATCAACCGAAAGTAGCGGAGAGTAAATCTGCTTTAGAACTAGGCGGAGTCGTAATTAATCCCGAGCGTAGGACGGTTGATGTATATGGTGAGCAAATTGAATTAACGCCGAAAGAGTTTGATATTTTATATTTATTAGCGAGTCATCCGAAGAAAGTGTACAATGTAGAAAATATTTTTCAGCACGTATGGGCAGACGATTATTATGAAGGTGGAAATACAGTAATGGTACATATTCGTACGTTGCGGAAGAAACTTGGAGAAGATAAAAGAAAGGATAAATTAATAAAAACAGTGTGGGGAGTAGGTTATACTTTTAATGGCTAATATGATGAAAAGTTTTCGATTTAAAATGATTGCCTTATTTGCGTTAAGTACGGTACTTGCAGCAACTGTAACTTATATAATTTATAAAGGATTGCAGCTGTATTATAAAACGATGGTTCGCTACGAAGAGCCTTTAGCACAATTTAGGTCAATGGTAAGGGAATTTGGAGACATTAATTTCTTTTTAATTTTCTTTATTCCGTTATCTATTATCTTTTTCTTCTTTTTGACAAAACCGTATTTAAAATACTTTGATGAAATTTCTAATGGGATTCATCATCTTGCGAACGGTAACTTTACGAATAAAGTTCAAGTTTCATCAAATGATGAGTTTGGAAATATCGCGCGTGAAATAAATGTTGCAAGTGAAAAGTTAAAAGAAGCTGTTGAAAGAGGAGACTTTGCTGAAAATAGTAAAGATCAGCTTGTTGTGAATTTAGCTCATGATTTAAGAACACCATTAACATCCGTGTTAGGATATTTAGATTTAATTCTTAAAGATGAAAATTTAACAAAAGAACAAATTAAACATTTCTCCACAATTGCATATACAAAATCGCAAAGACTGGAAAGTTTAATTGATGAGCTATTTGAAATTACACGTATGAATTATGGCATGCTAAATCTGGATAAAAAGCCGATTGATATAAGTGAGTTGCTTATACAGTTAGAGGAGGAATTGTATCCGTTATTAGAAAAACATCATTTAGAAGCTAGATTGAATGTGGCTCCTCATTTACCGATGCACGGTGATGGAAAATTGTTAGCTAGAGTATTTGAAAACTTGTTAACAAATGCCGTTCGTTACGGCTATGATGGACAATTTGTTGATATGAATGGGTATGTTGATAATGGAGAAGTTGTCGTACAAATTATGAATTACGGAGATAGCATCCCGGAAGAAGATTTACCGTATCTTTTTGATATGTTCTATACAGGTGATAAAGCAAGAACTGAGAACCGTGGCGGGACAGGCCTTGGACTATTTATTGCGAAAAATATTGTCGAGCAACATAACGGTACGATTTCTGCTGAGAGCAATGTAGTTAGAACGATATTTGAAGTACGATTGCCAAAAGACGAGAATGTAACAATTTAATAAAAATTTAAACTTTACCCCACTTTTTATTTTAATAGTTTTTTCTATTCTATACGTAAGTTACGTTAAGGAGGAACTAGAAATGAAAAAGTGGGTATTTATTTCTTTTTTTATAGTATGCACAGTATGTGTAGGCGTTTATATATCACCGTTATTTCAAAAGGAAATCGACGTTAAAATTGTCGGGAAAGATGAGCTAGTAAAGGCGGCAAACACCGATGGGAAAGAGATTACGAAGGAACAAATTTATAAGGGCGATTTATTATTAGTTAACAGGGATTACCCAGTAAAAAAAGATAGTATTAGGTCTGATATTATAAATGTAAATCATAATAGTGAATTAGTGAGAGGCTATGTAATATTTGATAGAAATCTTCGTTTATCAAAGGATGTTGTGAAAAAGTTTTTGAACGTTGTCGATGCGGCTGGAAAAGAAAGTGTTAACCATTTTTTGATTAGTAGTGGCTATAGAGACTTCCAAGAGCAAAAACAGCTATATGAAAAAATGGGATCTGATTATGCACTTCCAGCAGGATACAGTGAACATAACTTAGGATTATCACTGGACATTGGGTCTACTCAAAAGAAAATGGAGAAAGCGCCTGAAGGAAAATGGATTGAAGAGAACGTATGGAAGCATGGCTTTGTATTACGTTATCCGAAAAATAAAAGTAACATTACAGGCATTCAATATGAGCCATGGCATATACGTTATGTAGGCTTACCTCATAGCGCAATTATGCAAAAAAAGAATTTCACACTAGAGGAATATTTAGAGTTTTTAAAAGAGGAAAAAGAGATTTCAACTGAAGTCGAAGGTAAGAAATATACTGTTTCTTATTATAAAGTTTCTGAGAATATGAAAGTGAACGTGCCAGCAAACAAGCAGTATGAAATTTCCGGGAACAATATGGATGGGGTTATTGTGACGGTTCAGGAATAGAGAAAGAGGTTGTTCCGTTTGGAGCAACCTCTTCGTATATATAAGAAAGGGATTGATGTTTTTTGTCGGTAAATCGATATTCTTTGTCGAATCGTTGATATATTGTGAGTTACGGTAGATATAATTGAAAAATCGTTGATATATTGTAAGTTATGATAGATATATTCAAAAAATCGTTGATATAATTTCCTATACTATTAGCATTTTGGAGGAGCATCTTTTTATTCGATTTTAAACATTATAACGTTATATTTACTTCTCCCTTTTTTTGTGTTACGCTAAACGTGTGAAAGAGATATAAAAATGAAACTTTAATGTAAGCGTATTCTTATGGCTTCTTATAGAAAAGGGTGGAAGTACAATGACAGAACGATTCGTACTACGTAATGTGAAACGTGTGAACGGGGAAGAGATTGACATTGTAATTGAAAATAATAAAATCGCACAGGTGACGAAAGCTGGTGCTGGCGAGGGTGGAAGGATTCTTGATTACTCTGGTACTTACGTATCGAGTGGCTGGATTGATTTACACGTTCATGCTTTTCCAGAGTTTGATCCGTATGGCGATGAAGTGGATGAAATTGGCGTTAAGCAAGGGGTAACGACAATTGTTGATGCGGGTAGCTGCGGAGCTGATCGCATTGCAGATTTAGTAAAAAGTAGAGAACAGGCAAAAACGAATTTATTTGCCTTTTTGAATATTTCTCGCATCGGTTTGAAACGAATTGATGAATTATCCAATATGGAATGGATAGATAAAGAGAAAGTGATAGAAGCAGTAGAAAAGTATAAAGATGTAATCGTTGGGTTAAAGGCGAGAATGAGTAAAAGCGTCGTTTGTGATAGTGGAATTGAACCGCTGCATGTAGCGCGCTCTTTATCCCGTGAAACATCATTACCGATTATGGTACATATCGGTTCAGCGCCTCCTCGCATTGAGGAAGTTGTACCTCTTTTAGAAAAAGATGATGTTATTACACATTACTTAAACGGGAAAGAAAATAATTTATTTGATGAAGAAGGCAAACCGCTACCTGTGTTACTAGATGCAGTGAATCGTGGCGTACATTTAGATGTTGGTCACGGTAATGCTAGTTTTTCTTTTAAAGTAGCAGAAGCAGCGAAGCGTCATGGTATTGCCTTTCATACAATTAGTACAGATATTTACCGAAAGAACCGTATACACGGTCCAGTGTATAGTATGGCTCATGTTCTTTCGAAATTCCTTTACTTAGGTTATCCGCTAGAAGAAGTGATTGATGCGGTTACGAAAAATGCGGCAGAGTGGCTTAAGAAACCAGAGCTTGGCCGTATTCAAGAAGGAGATATTGCAAACTTAACTTTATTTACGGTTAAAGATGAGAAGGTTACGTTAATTGATTCAGAAGGGGATCAGCGCATTGCTGAAAGAAGGATTGATACGAAAGGGGTTGTAATTAATGGGTCATTCATTGAATGCTAAGTACGGATTAAAAAGAGTAATTAATGCGAGCGGTAGAATGAGTATTTTAGGTGTATCTGCTCCTACAGATACGGTAATGGATGCGATGAAACATGGTGGACAAAATTATGTGGAAATTGCTGATTTAGTAGATAAAGCAGGAGACCATATTGCGAGAATTCTAGATTCAGAGGCAGCGGTCGTTGTGAATTCAGCATCGAGCGGAATTGCGCTTTCTATCGCTGGTATCGTTACAGAAGGAAATCGCCGTAAAAGTGAAAGACTTCATCAAGAAGTAATCGCGAAAAACGAAGTGATTATGTTAAAAGGTCATAACGTTCAATACGGTGCTCCTGTTGAAACGATGATTTACTTAGGCGGCGGTAAACTTGTAGAAGTTGGCTATGCAAATGAAGGGAAAGCAGAACATATTGAAGATGCAATTGGTGAAAATACAGCAGCGATTCTGTATGTGAAATCACATCATGCAGTGCAAAAAAATATGATTTCTGTTGAAGAAGCATGGGAAGTTGCGCAGCGAAATAAAGTACCGCTTATCGTGGATGCAGCAGCTGAAGAAGACATTCAAAAATATGTGAAGTATTCAGATCTTGCTATTTATAGCGGTTCAAAGGCGATTGAAGGACCTACTTCTGGTATTGTGGGCGGTAAAAGAAAGTATATTGAATGGCTGAAAGTGCAATTACATTGTATCGGAAGAAGCATGAAAGTTGGGAAAGAAACAACATTTGGCTTACTTCAAGCGCTTGATGAGTACGGAGTAAAAGAAGATAAGAGCGAGCAAGAAAAAGAATTGCTACAAGTACTTATGCCGCTAAAAGAATTAAATGGTGTAAATGTAACGATCGTTCAAGATGAAGCTGGAAGAGCAATCTTTAGAGCACGTATTCATATTAACGAAAAAGAGTTAAATAAATCGGCAAAAGACGTTGTGGCTGCATTACGCGACGGGGAAATTGCAATTTACACACGTGATTACGGAGTAAGACAAGGGTTCTTTGATATCGATCCACGTCCACTTCAAGGTGATGACATACATGTAATTGAAGAAAAAATGAGAGAAATTGTAGGGGGAAACTAAAATGACAAACATTCAAAAACGTTTTTATAAAGGCCGCGTAGCATTAAATGTATTGGCAAACAATATAGAAAATGCGAAAGATATTTTTGAAGCAGCAGAAGGTTATGTAGTAGTGGGAGTGTTATCAAAAGACTATCCAACAGTAGAAGAAGCTGTTACAGCTATGAAAGCATATGGAAAAGAAATTGATGACGCTGTATCAATCGGACTAGGCGCAGGAGATAATCGCCAAGCGGCAGTTGTGGCTGAAATTGCGAAGCATTATCCTGGTAGCCATATTAACCAAGTGTTTCCTTCAGTTGGAGCGACACGTGCAAATCTTGGCGAAAAAGATAGCTGGATTAATAGTTTAGTATCGCCAACAGGAAAAGTAGGTTACGTAAATATTTCTACTGGCCCAATTAGTGCGGCTGGAGAAGAAAAAGCAATCGTTCCAATTAAAACAGCGATTGCACTTGTACGTGATATGGGCGGAAATTCATTGAAGTACTTCCCGATGAAAGGGCTAGCCCATGAAGAAGAATATCGCGCAGTTGCGAAAGCTTGTGCGGAAGAAGGATTCGCATTAGAGCCAACAGGCGGAATCGATAAAGAAAACTTCGAAACAATTGTACGTATTGCGCTTGAGGCAAATGTAGAGCAAGTTATCCCGCACGTGTACTCTTCTATTATTGATAAAGAAACTGGTAACACGAAAGTAGAAGATGTGCGTGAATTATTAGCAGTCGTGAAGAAGCTAGTTGATCAATATGCGTAAGAAAATTGCAGCGTTCGGCGAAGTAATGATGCGCCTGCAAGTACCTGGATATGAATTGTTGTCGCAAGCTAACACGTTAAATTACTCATTTTCAGGTACAGGTGTGAACGTTGTAGCGGCACTTTCTCACTTAGGGCATGAAGGGCTTCTTATTTCAACTTTACCGGAAAATTCGGTTGGAGATGCAGCTGTATCTTACATTCAAAAGTTAGGAATTCAAACTTCTCTTGTTTCAAGAGGTGGTAAATATGTAGGTATGTATTTTTTAGAAAATGGATTCGGTGCACGTGCAAGCCGCGTTACGTATTCGAATCGACTAGAAAGTAGCTTCAATACGGCGTCTGAAGAGATATACCAATTTGAAGAAATTGCTAAGGAAATTGATATCGTTCATTTTTGCGGTATTACACTTGCGATGAATGATACGGTGCGCCATCATATGAAGTCTTTAGCGAGAGCAGTTAAAGAAAACGGAGGAACCGTCGTTTTTGATTGTAATTATCGTCCATCACTTTGGGGAGAAGACGGATATGAACAGGCAAAACCGCATTATGAAGAAATGCTGGGACTTGCTGATATCGTTATGATGAACGAAAAAGATGCAATGTTTGTTTTAGGAATAAAAACCGAAGAAACGGAGCGAGAGGCGCAACTTGTTGATCTTATTCCAAAGGTAGCTGAAACGTATCATATCGCTACAATCGCTGGTACTCATCGCTCTATTAACAGTGATAATACACATTCGCTTCGCGGGTTTATATGTAAAGATGGAACGTTCACTTTTGCAAAAACACTTACGTTTTCTGTATATGATAGAATAGGTGCTGGAGATGCTTATACGAGCGGAATTATTCATGGCGAGATAAAGGAGTTCGCACCAGAGAAAGCTGTTTCATTTGCGTCAGCAGCTGGAATGCTAGCACATACAATCGTCGGTGATACGCCAATGTCATCAGAGAAGGATATACTTCGGGCAATGACGGCATCAGTAGGTGATGTAGAAAGGTAGTGGGTGTAACGGTGAACGTAACGAGAAAAAAAGGACCATTATATTTGCAAATAAAAAATATTATTCGTGATCGAATATTGCATGGTGTATATGCGATTCATACGAATATCCCTTCCGAACCGCAGTTAGAAGAAGAGTTCAAAGTGAGTAAAATTACAGTGCGAAATGCGATTAAAGAACTCGCTCAAGAAGGATATTTGGAAAAGAAAAGCGGTAAAGGAACGAAAGTCATCCGCAATACTTCTGCGACAAAACTATCAAAGGGTAAGAAATTTACTGAAGTGTTAGTGGAAGAAGGATATAAAGTACAGAAGAAATTGCTAAAAGCAGAAATTGTGCAGAATGAAGAAGGAACAGTGCCATTTCGATTATTCGGTAAGGAGAGTTTTCGTATTGAACGTTTATATACGTTAAATGATGCACCGTACATTCATTATACGCACTATTTCTCAGCAGGAATGGCAAGTTCAGATTTATCGGATTTTGACTTGCAATCGCTTTATGATTTAGTTGAAGACCGAGGTATTCATTTAGAAAACTTCAGAGATGAATTCGCTGTTGGACTCGCGCCTAGTTTCGTTGCAGAAGCGCTAGATGAAAAAGAGGGGACAGCGCTATTAAAACGCATGCGTTATTCTTACGATGAAGTTGGCGAAGTAATTGAATATAGCGAAGGCTACTACAATACAGAAATGCAGCATTATGTAGTGAATTATGACGTATAAAAAAGAGGGGATTTTCCCTCTTTTTTTATAAAGTAAGGAGAATGGGAGATGGATATATACTTATTAATCGTCACGTTACTTGCAATTGCGATTGTTATTTTAGGGGTATCATGGTGGAAATGGCATGCATTTATTAGTTTAACAGTTGCGAGTTTGTTTTTAGCTATCATGTCTGGACTGAACTTAACGAAAATAGTGACTGCCTATGAAACTGGTGTTGGTAGTGTACTAGGGCATTTAGTTGGTATTTTAGCTCTCGGAACAATTTTAGGGAAAATGATGTCCGATTCAGGGGCCGGTATGCAAGTGGCAGATTTCTTTATTCGATTTTTCGGTGTAAAGAAACTACCTTGGGCTATGTTATTTGCAGGATTTGTTATAGGGATTCCAGTGTTTTTTGAAGTGGGGATCGTCATTTTATTACCACTTGTTATTTCCATTCGAAAAACGACGAAGCAAAATATATTATTAATTGCGTTACCTGTCATTGCAGGATTATCTATTGTTCACGGGCTCGTGCCTCCGCATCCAGGGGCGATGACAGCAATCGGTATTTATAACGCGAACTTAGGAAAGGTACTTTTATATTCATTAATTATCGCGTTACCAACAGCCATTATCGCAGGACCGATATTTGCAAAGTGGGTACATAAAAGGGTGATACCTGAAAATGAACCAGAGCTTATTCGGGTTACGACTGTCTCAACTGATTTGCCAAGTCGTAAAGTTTCATTCTTTATTATTTTACTACCAGTTGTATTGATGATTTTATCAGTAGTTGCACCATATATTTCATTACCGAAAAAATTGACTGAATTTTTCGTGTTTATAGGAAGTCCAGTAATCGCCTTACTTATTTCATGTTTCGCAGCATTTTATTTACTTGGTATCAAACAAGGTATTAATAAAAAGATGATTAAAAAATTAACAGATGAAAGTTTATTGCCTGTCGGTTCTATTATTTTAATAATTGGTGCAGGCGGTGGATTTAAACAAATATTAATTGAAAGCGGCGTTGGAACAGCTATTGCACAAATGGCAGAACATATTTCGTTATCACCAATCGTATTAGCTTTCATGGTAGCTGGTTTAATTCGAATTGCAACAGGTTCAGCTACAGTAGCATTAACGACAGCAGCAGGGATTGTTTCACCAGTTATTCAGCACATGTCTGGTGTGAATTTAGAGTTGCTTGTTATTGCAACCGGTGCAGGATCATTAATGTTTTCTCACGTAAATGATGCAGGGTTCTGGCTTGTAAAAGAGTATTTAGGTTTGACGGTGAAGGAAACGTTTAAAACGTGGACGGTACTCGAGACATTGTTATCATTTATTGCATTTGGTTTTGCGCTTGTGTTGAATATGTTTCTTTAGGGAGAAAAGTCCATTTTAATTAATAAAACCCACAGGAGAAATTCAATTTCTCTGTGGGTTTTGCTATTTTTTGATCGTAGTTACTTACAAATATACAGGGCAAGGTGCTTTTTATATCTTTTTTCTATTGTCCTATTACTTAATAGAACGGACATACTGATCTTCTCCATCGTCTTTGACAAAGACTCCTAGCTCATTCAAATCTTTGCGTAAATGCTTCTTTTTTTTAGAGTTTCCTTCTCGAAGGGCATTGCGTCTTTCATACAAAATAGTATTTATGCTTTTATTAAATCGCTCATCCTCTAATTTCCATAAGCTATACTCATGTTTATAAGGATCTTGTTCCACCCAGGGGAAGCCGTGCATTAAGAAAGTATCTTTAATTTTGCTTGGGGTAATGTCAGATGTTTCACGTAACCATTCTCGGTCTTCTTGATCAATGATAACCACTTGACGCTTATCTACAAAAACGGCTTTTACATTTAATCTGGTGATTTGTTTCTTTTGATCGTCCTTATTCACGTGAATGCTTTCCGAAGTAATGTTCATTTTTAAAGCTTCACTATAAATAATTAAAGAAAATAAAATTCCTGCAATAACACCAATTAGCATGAGGATAATAGGAAGCCAGAAGGGACTAATAAAATTTAAAAGTTCTATAATTTTTGAATCAGAAAAGAGAGGAATCTTTTTTATAATCTCTATTAATTTAGGTGAAAAATATCCAATAACGCCTAAAAGGATGGGACTTGCTATAGCAAGTAATTTTTCTAAAAAACCTAATCCAATGACAGATGCCTTTTTCATGTGTAGTTCATCCTTTCATATATATTTTTTTAATCAAGGCATGTTTTAAACAGTGAGTTTCTTCACCATTTTTATGAGCTCATCTGAGTAATTTTCTATGGATATAGATGAATTTGCCTTCAGCATTCTTTCTTCGATTGCTCCTAAAATAAATGAAGCTAATGTGTCGGTTTGGAAAGAATCGGAAAACACGCCATTTTGTTGACCAGTCTTCAAAATATCTAATAACATCGTTCTAAGAGCATCCTCCTCTTCGTCGTCTTCGATTCTGTAATAAGGAACGTTCTCTTCATTTCTTGCATTAAAGACAATCTCAATTAAGGCAATATTATTTTTGTAATGAGTTTCTTGATAAGCCAAATGCGCTTCAATAAAAGCCTCTAGTTTATTTATTTCAGATTGAGCTAATAGCACTCGATTACTAATAAATTCATGTTGCTTGGCAACTAAAAATTGTAATGTGCGATTCATAAGGTAAAGCTTATCATTAAAATGATAAGAAATAAGTCCGGTACTAATCTTAGCCTTTTTTGCTACCTTCGTTAAGCTTAAGTTGTTATATCCAACCTCTTCTAATGTATCAATACATGCAAGAATAATTTGTTCACGCCTAGCCTCTGCAATAAAAGAATCAGTCACGCTATTCAACTCCTAATTTATATGATTTGAATGTATAATCAAAAAATTGATTGGTCGTTCAATTAAATATTAGTAAGAAATTAAGAGTATGTCAAATGTTTTATGCTTACATCTGGATAAGGCTCATTCGCTTTTTAATAAAGCCCAATTCCTAAAACAAGCCCGTTTTTAGGTAAGCCAAGCTTCTTATTCGCCCTGAAAACATAATATAAATGGAATCCCCTCATTTAGAGCAAGGTGAACTTGTTATGAATGATACTAAAGGAGGAATAGGGTAATGAGCGAAAAGTGTGAACACAGACATGATGATTGTAACCGCAGACATGGTTGCGGAGGCGGTTTTGCGCTTCTAATCGTATTGTTTATTTTATTAATTATCATCGGTGCTAGCTGCTTCGGCGGAGGCGGCGGTTGTGGTTATGGTGGTTACGGCGGTTATGCTGGCGGCTACGGCGGATATTGCTGCTAATTATTAAAAACTATTGAAAATAGCCTTGTGCATATTGCACAAGGCTATTTTATTCATATTTTTATATGCTGTGATAATTTATTAATGTAAAGAGAACGGATTAAGAAGAAGAAAATGATCTCGATAATCCCGAAAAAGGTGAGTACGATACATGTCTCTTTTAATAAGGAGAAAGAAAACATGCTTTGTAAAAACTTAACTGCAAATAATGTGTGAACACCAGCAACGACATAAGGAACGAAAAATAAAATTCCTAATTGAATCGTTGCAGAGCGAAACATTTCTGATTCAGTTAAGCCAAGCTTTGTAATCGTAATATACTTTTGTCTTTCAGTTGTTAAGTCATTATACATACGGAAATATAAAACACTAGCTGCTCCGATAAAGAAAATAAAGCCGAGAAATGCCCAAATAAAGAATTGAGCGACTGCATTTCCTTTACTATGAACGAGTTCATCCGTAGCTGTATAAATATAAAATGGTTTAATGAAATCTTCTTCATTTTTATGTGCTTCATACAAGGTTTCTGCATCATGATTTAAGCTTTTTAATATATTTTTTGTTGGGACAATTGCATTTTCCCAATTTTCCACGAAGTAGTTATAGACTGTAATTGTTTCAATATGAGGAATCATATTTTCAATTACTTCATCTTGCATCACAATTAAGTGAGGTAATGCAAAGGGAGGCTCAATTCCTCTATTAATAAAACCTTTAATTTGAAATTCCTTTTTATTAGAGCCAAGTGTAATCGTGTTCTGCTTCGCAAATGGGTTAGACACGAGATTTAATAACACTGGTGAATAGCGAGAAATATTATAAACTTGTGAAGAATCGAGAGTGATTTTTGGTCTGTTTAATTGCTGTGCTATTGCGTTATAATCACTCATTTTCATAATGGCAATTGATTCTTTTGAAGCTGTATCTTTTAAAACGGTAAATTTATATTTGTCATATTGAAAATTAGCATTTGTAAGTTCAGTTTCAATCGTAGTAATATGCTTTTGTTCAAATGTATTAACACCTTCTGATGTATAGGTGAATGGTATTGGATATCGTTCTAGTATGGGTGCTTTCGTATTATTGTTTGCAGCAAATAACCCGATAATAATTGTAAATGCAAGTGCAGATAGCATAGAAACAATAAAGAGTACATTAATATTACTGCGTGTACGAGAAACTAAATCTGAAATCCATAACATATTTATTTGTTTTAAATAAAACTTTCTTCGTTTCTTTAAAATATAGATAAAGAGAAGAAATGTTTGTGAAAAAAATAAATACGTCCCAACTACTACAAGCGGTAAAATAGATAGCATAATTAAGAATACAGATCCATTTTGTGCATTTTTTTCCGTTATGTAGCCTTGCGGATAACCAGCAATATAATAGCATAGTCCTAAACAAGTTAAAGCAAATAGTGAAATCGGTATAGATGGTTTTTTTTCGCTCTTCTCTTTGTTAACGCCCTTAATAAGCTTCGTTGTTTTTCGAGTACGAATAAACATTGGTGTAAATGTAGAAACGATTAAAAATAAGATAATAAACGTTACGGTTGTAACGATAATCGCTTCTGTTGGCCAATATAAATAGAGACCTTTCGCGTTTGTTAATTTCGAAGTGACTAATAAGAAAAAGTTAGAAAATACAAGTCCACCTTGAATGCCGATAAAGATAGACAATATCCCGATTATCATATTTTCAGTAAATAACAGTCTCTTTAATTGTCTCTGTGAGATACCGAGAATGGTGAGTATCCCGAATTGGTGCTTCCGTACATTTAAAAATGTTCCAATTGAATATAAGAGAAAGAAGAACGAGAACATAACAATCACAAGCTGTGCTGTACTAGCTAAGTTCATTAGAGGATCACGTTCTTGGAAACTTTGTACACTTTGTAACCGCGGGTGATACGCGTATACAGTAAATGAAAAGAAAACCATGATAGAAAACGCACTACTTACAAAGTAGGCGAAATATGCTTTCGAATTACGTGAGACATTTTTAAATGCGAATTGCCAAAATGTCATCCACGTCTTCCTCCTAATAATGCTAAAACATCTAATATTTCTTGATAAAATTTCTCACGGTACAATCCGCGGTGTAGTTCGTTGTAAAGCTCTCCATCTTTAATGAAAATAACACGGTTACAATAACTTGCTGCAAACGGATCATGGGTAACCATTAAAATCGTTGCATCTTCTTCTTTATTTAATTTCGTAAATAGCTCCATTACGTCAATTGCCGCTTTTGAATCTAAGTTTCCTGTCGGTTCATCGGCAAGTAGAAGTGAAGGATGATGAATGACAGCACGTGCTACTGCGGTACGCTGTGCTTGTCCCCCGGAAACTTCAAAAATACGCTTGTCCAAAATATGATCAATTCCAAGCTTTTTTGAAATGTTATCAAGCTTTTCATCCATTTCTTTTAATGGAACATTATCTAATGTTAAAGGTAGTACGATATTTTCACCGATTGTTAGTGTATCTAGTAGGTTAAAGTTTTGGAAAACAAATCCTAACTCTTGGCGGCGGAAAATAGCTAACTTCTCTCTACGAAATGTGTGCGGTTTTTTTCCGTTAATCACGACATCACCAGAAGTCGGAGAATCGATTGTAGAGATAACGTTTAAAAATGTAGATTTCCCGCTACCAGATGGTCCCATAATGGCAACAAATTCACCTTTATCCACGTGTAAATTTATATTTTTTAAAGCAGTATGAGGGACTTTTCCCTCATATACTTTTGAGACGTTTTTTATGTGTAATACTTCTTCCATAGTAATCACCTTTCTACTTTTTAAAACTTAATGTGTTGTGATAATTTTTGCATATAAAAGGAACGAATTAAAAGGAAAAATAAAATTTCAACTGTTCCAAAAATCATAAGTACGACTGTAATTTCAGCGAAGAACGAGAGATGTAATATTTCTTGTAGCATCTTTGTCGCAAACATCGTATGGATTGATGCCATAATGTAAGGCACGAAGAAAAGAATCGCAAGCTGAATTGTCGCTGAACGTTTCATTTCAGTCTCAGTTAAGCCAATTTTCGTAATCGTTATATATTTTTCTTGCTCATTTGTTAAATCTGTATACATTCGGAAGTAAAGAACACTACCAGCACCGATAAAGAAAATAACACCTAAGAAAGTACCAATTAAGAAGAATGAGGCAACATTTAGTTTTTTCTTATATAGAGAATCGCTCGCTTCACTTGCATGGAAAGGTGGGTGCTCTGCTTGAATAGCTGCATTATCGTTATGGATTTTTGTTATAAACGATGAACCGATATTATGTGCTTTTTCCCAATCTGTAACTTTGAAGTTATATACACTCATTTGTTTGGAAACTGTGGATAAGGCTTCTACATTTTCATCAGATAGTATGAGTAATTGGTATATTAAGCTGTTTGGGAATGGGCTATAACTTTTATATTCTTTCACTTGTAGTTGTAAATTGTTTTGAGTAAGTGTAAGAGTATTTTTCTTTTCTTCATTGTGAAGTGTTCCAATAACTTGATCATCTAAGTCTTTCATAAGAATATAAGATTCATTCTTATTTACCGTGAGTTTTTCAAAATTTAATGCTTTAGCAAGTACATTATAGTCACTTTGTTTAATTGCGTAATAGAGCTGCGTGTTATCTTCAGCTGAAGATACTTCATATATATCCGTTTTAAATTTCGTATAAGTAAAATGCTCTTCATTAAATTTCTGCTCTAACCAGTTTAAATGTTCATCAGCTAATGTATTTTCAGTATGTGATAAATACGTAAACGGGAAAGGGTTTTGTCTAATTGCATCAAACTTTGTAAATTTCCCAAAACCGTATAAGAATGTAATCATTGTAAAAGCGAGTGTTGATAGCATCGCTACAATAAAGAGCATGTTAATGTTTGTCCGAATGCGCGCTGCTAAATCCGAAATCCAAAGCATATTAATTCGTTTCATATAAAACGTTCTTCGCATTTTTAAAATACGAATAAGTAAAAAACTAATTTGTGAAAAGAAAAAGTATGTTCCAGCTGCAATAAGTGATGGGATGACAAATATACTAGAGACGGCATATAAAAGCCCAATGATGTCACCTAGCGACATAAAATACAACGGATTTGCGGCTAACGCATATCCACATATTAAACACGTCGCACCAAATAGAGAGATGAGCACGGATGCTTTTCTTTCTTTTTGTTGTGTTCCTTCTTTTAAAAGACGTACGGCTTTTCTCGTACGAATGAGCATCGGTGTAAAAGATGATACGAGAATGAAGAGCCCAAGAAAGATGATGATAGTTAAAACGATAGCACTTGTAGGCGGATATAAATATAAACCAGGTACGTGTGTAATTTTGGCGGTAACTAATAAAAAGAACTGTGAAAAGACAACTCCAAGTTGAATGCCAAAAAATATAGAAAGAGCACCAATTAACATATTTTCTATAAATATGAGTCGCTTTAATTGTTTTTGAGATATGCCAAGTACTGTTAAAATCCCGAACTGTTTTTTTCGTACTTTTAAAAAGGTCCCGATTGAATACAGTAAAAAGAAAAATGAAAAGAACACAATGACAACTTCTGAAATTGTCATTAATATGTTCAGAGAATAATTCACGTCTGTCATATGCAATTTAGGATGAAATAAATAAACTGCAAATGAGAAAAAGATTGCGATGGAGAACGCACTGCTTACAAAATAGGCGAAATAAGCTCTGGCGTTCCGCGTCACGTTTTTAAATGCAAACTGCCAAAATGTCATTCACCTGAACCTCCTGATAGGGTGAAGATGAGAAGAGCATAAGAAATACTCTTTTCATCAAGTTTGTTTTAAATATTTTGTCCACTCGTGTATTGTGATAATTTTTGCATATAAAGTGAACGAATGAATATGAAAAACACGATTTCAACGAATCCAAAAATAATAAGAACGGCTAAAACCTCTTTGAACAGAGATAAACCAATTACATCTTGTAGCATTTTTGTTGCAAACATTGTATGAATGGATGCCATAATGTACGGAATGAAAAATAAAATACTAAGTTGAATGGTTGCAGATCGTTTCATCTCTGTATCTGTTACACCGATTTTAGAAATCGTTATATATTTCTCTTGTTCGTTCGTCAAATCCGTATACATTCTAAAGTAAAGAACGCTACCAGCTCCAATGAAGAAAATAACTCCTAAAAAGGTCCCAATTAGGAAAAATGCAGCACTGCCTGATGTTATTTTGTATAACGATCCTGCTGATTCAAAGGAACGAATAAGAGGTCCTTCATACTGGGATTTATTTCGATCTTTTTGCACTTTTTCTATAAAATTATCAGCAATTTCATATGTCTGTTCCCAGTTTTGAATTTTGTAATTGTATGCTGATATATGCTTTACGGTGCTAGGTAAGTTATTTACGATAACATCAGGCAAAACTATCGTTTGATATGAAAAGCCAGATGGAATTGCATTCACATGCTCATAGCCTTTCACTCGTAATTTCGTATTTGTACTAGAGAGTGTAATGTAATCTCTTTTGTAGCTTTGCTCAAATTCGTTGAATATGGTGTTATAAGATGTCCCTGTTAGCACATATGCTTCGTTATCATCCATAAATAGTTGTTTCATTCGTAAAGAATCTGCAAGTTTGTTATAGTCACTTTGCTTAATTGCGTATACGTCATTATAAATAGCTATATCTTTATCTTCTTTTAGTGGTGTTTCATATATATCAGCTTTTATTTTTTGATAGGGGAAATGCTCTTTTTGTAATTGTTGCTCAAGCCAATTTAAATGCTCTGTAACAAAAGGGTTCGCATCATAAGAAAAATAAGAAATTGGAAAAGGAGAAGTTCTATTCACCTCTAGCTTAATAAATTTCCCGAATCCATATAGAAACGTAATCATTGTGAAAGCAATTGTAGATAGCATCGCTACAATAAACAGCATATTAATATTCGTTCGAATACGGCTCGCTAAATCCGAAATCCAAAGCATATTAATCCGTTTCATATAAAACTTTCTTCTTTTCTTTAAAATATAAATAAGTAAGAAACTAATTTGAGAAAAGAAAAAATATGTTCCGATTGTAACGAGCGTTGGAATGACGAAAATACTTGAAACCATATATATAACACCGATTTGCGGGCTTACTGATACGAAATATTTAGGATTTCCAGCTAACGCATAACCACCAAATAAACAAATCGCACCAAATAATGAAACAAGTATGGATGGTTTTCTTTCTTTTTGTTTTCCACCATTTGTTTTTAAAAGGTGTACTGCTTTTTTTGTACGAATAAGCATTGGTGTGAATGCAGATACAATGATAAAAAGACTAAGGAAAACAATGGTTGTTAAAATAAACGCGTTAGTAGGCCCGTATAAATATATTCCTGGAACATGGGTAAGTTTGGCTGTTACTAATAAGAAAAATTGAGAAAAAACAACTCCAAACTGCATGCCGAAAAAGATAGATAAAATCCCGATTAACATATTCTCCATAAAAATAAGACGATGTAATTGTTTTCTCGATATTCCTAAAATGGTCAAAATACCAAATTGTTTTTTTCTAACTTTTAAAAAAGTACCAATGGAATATAGTAAAAAGAAGAAAGAGAAAAATACAATTACTACTTCTGAAAATATCATTAATCCTGAAATTTCAGAGGTCATGTCAAAGTTTTGTAATTTCGGATGGAATAAGTAAACAGCAAACGAAAAGAACACAGCAATGGAAAAGGAGCTACTTACAAAGTAAGCAAAATAAGCTCTTGAGTTGCGCGTGACGTTTTTAAATGCAAATTGCCAAAATGTCATAGATTATACCTCCGGCTAGAAGATATAGAAGTAGTTGTATTGCAAAAAATGTATGAGAGTGAGTTCTCATACATTTTGCTTGCATATGTTACGATCATGCTTCGGTCACCTTCTCCGTATGTTCTGCTTGATTATTTGCAGCGTTGTGGAAGATGATTTTAATCGTCGTTCCTTTACCAACTTCAGAATCTAGTTTGACAGAGTGACCTAAATAATCACAAATTTTACTTACAATATAAAGGCCCATACCAGTAGATTCTCCGAATGCGCGACCGTTTTTCCCAGTGTAAAATGGTTCAAATACTCTTCGAATATCTTCTTGTGGAATACCAACACCTTCATCGCGAACTTCTAAAATAATATCTTTTCCGTTTCGGTAAGCAGATAAGAATACTTTCTTTCCGCGTTCCCCAGAGTAACGAACAGCATTTGTCATTAACTGATAGATGATAAATTTTAGCCATTTCGCATCAGAAGCAACTTTTAAATCAGAATGGACTTCTAAAACAGGGAAGACACCATTACGAATGAATAGTTCTTTTAATCCGTTAATATTTTTTGTTACCGTATCTTTTAATGAAATCGTCTCGACATGGAAATCTTCATGGAAGTTATTTAACCTAGCCATGTATAAAGCCATATCAAGTCCTTGGTTTAGACGCTCTAATTCTTTTTTAAACTTTGGAATTAAATGCTCGTCTTCCATTTCTAGCACCATAAGCTGCATAACAGAAACAGGTGTCTTCATTTGATGTACCCAATGGTTAATGAATAATTGATGTTCTTGTTGTTTTACTTCATACGATTGTAGTTCTTTTTGGAATAGACGGTACTGCGTACGTACGAGTTCATTGACACCGTGAGGCATCGGAGCAGTTGCTCTTTCAATAAACGCATCTTCCATTTTTTCTGGTTGCTCACTTAATCTATGGTACATTCTACGATTGCGAACGTAACGATAAGCGAGGAAACAAATAAATAAGTATAGGCTTAAAACGACGAAGTAAAATTTATTATTTTGAAATCCGTCTACTGCATCATAAAGAACGAAAATGATACCGAAGTTTAATACGTACAGTAGAAAAAATGCAAAATGATCACGTAAAAATAGCTTCATGCTTATTCACTCCAAGTTGCGTTAAAGCGATATCCAAGTCCACGTACTGTTTCAATAGAGTTCTCAATGCCAAGCTCATTAAACTTTTTACGAAGACGTGTAATGTTTACGTTTAATGTATTTTCCTCAACGAAACTTTCGTCATCCCAAAGCGCAGCTAATAAATCTTCACGGCTCGCTGTACGAGGGAATTTAGATAATAACATTTCTGCTAAAATTGCCTCTTTCTTCGTTAAAAGAACTTGTTCAGATCCAAAATGAATTTCTGGACGTTCAGGGAATAGTTTTAAACCTTCTACTTCAACGATACGTTCAGAAATATTTGGTGCATAATCACCGTAAATACGGCGTAATTGTCCTTTAATTTTTGCCATTACAACGTCGTAGTGGAATGGTTTTGTAATGTAATCATCCGCACCGCTTTCAATTGCCATAATTTGTTCCATCTCACCAGCACGCGCTGAAATGAAAATAATTGGACAAGTAGATTCATGACGAATTTGACGGCACCAGTAGAAACCATCGAATTTCGGTAAGTTTACATCAAGTAAAACAAGATGTGGTTTCACTGCGTTAAACGATTCCATAATATCATCGAAATTCTCCGCTACCACAGCCTCATAACCGTACTTCTGAATGTGAGATTGCAGTAATGATGAAATATTTGGATCGTCTTCAACGATTAAAATTTTATACATATGTATATTCCTCCTCAAAAAAACAATTGTAGCTATAGTGTATCATGTGTTTCAAGTCTTTTCATTATGTTGAAAGATAAGCTAGTAAACAGTATAGGTTAAAAGTGAGAAAAGTAAAAAGAGCGCTGGATGAAATTGACAAATAACAGTAATTGATTTAATATTTAGATAAATATCTAAATGTCTAATTATCGAAAGGAAGAAAGACATTGAATCAAGCATTCAAAGCATTAGCAGATCCAACAAGGCGAAAAATTTTAGACTTATTAAAAGAAGGCGATCTAACCGCTGGTGAGATTGCTGAACATTTCAATATGACAAAACCAAGTATTTCACACCACTTAAATGCACTTAAAAATGCTGAACTTATTCAAGATGAAAAGAAAGGGCAATTCGTTATGTACTCTTTAAACACAACGGTCTTTCAAGATTTATTGACTTGGGTGTTTACATTTACGAATAAGGGGGAAGAGGGGAAATGAAAAAGCATCTTTTTGCAATCTTATTAATTGTTATAACTTGTTTAGCTTGGGCGTTTGCTTGGCCACATTTACCGGATACAATTGCAACGCATTGGAGCGGCGGTAAAGTAGATGGATATTCTTCTAAATTGTATGGAATGCTTTCTATGGTTGGAATTATGATTGTTTTATATATTTTTCTAAACGTGTTACCAAAGATTGATCCAAAGAAAGCGAACTACGAGAAGTTTTCTAAAGCTTTTATGATGATGAATAACGGGATACTACTGCTACTATTTGTAGGGAATATAGATATTATTACAAGTGGATTAGGATACAATTTATTCATTAATCGCGTGCCGGAATTATTAGTGGGTATTTTATTTATAGTCATCGGAAACTATTTACCACAATGTAAACCAAACTACTTTGTAGGTATAAAAACACCGTGGACATTAAGTAACGAAGAAGTGTGGAGAAAAACGCACCGTTTTAGCGGAAAGGTGTTTGTTGCATTGGGGATCATTATGATTTTAAGTGTTTTTGCACCAGTGGCGTGGAAATCTTTCGTAATGGTTGGAATTATTATTGGTGCAGTAGGATTAACGATGGGATATTCATATATTGCTTATAAAAAAGAACTAAAAATGTAAATAAAGCTGCTTTTCCTTTTAGGGAAGAGCAGCTTTGTTTTTTTTATCACTTCTTCAAAACCGGTATCCAAATTTCACTTTTAAAGTTTGGAGAAGATATATCTTTCTGTTCATTCCACAATATTTCCGGTCCTTCCGCTAGTTCATAGTTCGAAGAAGGGAACCATTCAGAATAAATACGCCCCCACACATTTTGTAATGCATCAGGAAATAGACCGACAGCTTCAAATATAGCCCATGTTGAAGCTGCGACTTCAAGTTGCGCGAATTGCTCTGGACAATCCTTTGTTGTGGCTACTCCAATATAGTGATCAAGTTCTCCTTCTTCCTCCATTCTTCCTTCAGAAAAATTAGTAGAAGCACTAATAATTCCAGTAGGTTCAATGTTCGAAAGGGACTTTAATGTTTGAATAGACTCTGGGTTTAAACTTTTCCACATAGAAGCAATTTCTTCATTTACACCGTTAAAAACGATTGGTACTCGTTTTGTAATACCTATAATTCGAAATGGCTCTTTTTCTTCAATTCGATAATTCATTTCATTTCCTCCTTGAATGGATAATTGGAAGGTCATTGGTGAATAAGCCTTCAAAGAATGGCTACTATTTCGGGCTTCTGAAGGTGTTATACCGTGCAAGTTTTGAAATGCACGAGCGAATGAATCTGGTGAGTTGTATCCATATTTTATAGCGATATCAATGACTTTTACATTGCTGTTTTTTAGTTCAAAGGCAGCGAGAGTAAGACGTCTACAGCGAATATAATCAGATAGTGATATACCTGCTAAAAACGAAAACATTCTTTTAAAGTGATACTCAGAACAAAGAGCTAGCCTCGCAACTTCTTTAAAATCAATTTCATTCGTAAGGTTATCTTCAATATAGCGCATTGCAGCATTCATATTTTTAAGTGAATCCATATTATGACCTCCTCTGTACATAGAATAGCAGGAACGAAATAGCTCCATCCGACATTTCGTGCACAACTTTGTAGGTGCATTTTTTACCTTACAAAATTGTAATGTTCCTGTAAGGAGAATGAATGGATGGTATGATATCCCAATGTTATAGTAACAAAGTACTTTAATTCATTACGTTAACTTTTTGATTTCTTTACTTATGTGCCTTACATAACTGTCATGTTTGTGTAAGAAACATCGATAGTGGCAAGAGTAGAGAGTGTATATAGTTGAAAATAGAGAATAGAAGAAATGAGGGATGTCGAGATGAAAACAGTATTAGAAGCAAAAAATATTGAAAAAGTATATGACACGGGTGGTAATAAATTTGCAGCGTTAAAAGGTATTAACTTACAAGTAAAAGAAGGTGAGTTCGTTGGAATTATGGGACCTTCTGGTTCTGGTAAGACGACTTTACTAAATGTTCTTTCTACAATTGATAATGCGACGAACGGTGAAATTTTAATTGATGGAAAAGATATTGTGAAAATGAATGATGATAAGTTAGCATTATTCCGCCGCGATCATTTAGGCTTCATTTTCCAAGATTATAACTTATTAGATACATTAACAGTGAAAGAGAATATTGCTTTACCACTTGCGTTATCAAAGGTGAAAGCGAGTGAGATTGATCGCCGCGTTCTTGAAATCTCAAAGAAATTTGGCATTGATCATATTTTAAGTCAGTTCCCATATCAAGTATCTGGTGGACAGAAGCAGCGCTGCGCAGCATCACGTGCAATCGTTACGAATCCAAGTATGATTTTCGGGGATGAGCCAACTGGAGCGCTTGATTCTAAATCTGCAACAGATTTACTTGAAAGTATGAAGTCATTAAATGAATATGATAACTCAACAATTTTAATGGTAACGCATGATGCATTTGCAGCAAGTTATTGTAAACGAGTTATTTTCATTAAAGATGGTGAACTATATAAAGAATTGCACCGCGGTGAATCGACGCGTAAACAGTTCTTCCAAAAAATTGTTGACGTAATGTCTTCTATTTCTGGAGGTATGGCTGATGACCTTATCTAGCATTGCCCTCCGCAACATACAGCGGAACTTTAAAGACTACTTTGTATATTTCGCATCTATGATTTTTAGTATCGTTATTTATTTTACATTTAAAGCACTGCAATATAATTCACAAATGGAAAAAGCAGCAGAAGCTTCTAAAAAGATTAGCGGAGCGTTCCAAGTTTCCAGTGTGATGCTTATCATTTTCGTAGCGGTGTTCATTATATATTCGAACGGATTCTTTACACGTAAACGTAAAAAAGAAGTTGGCTTATATTCGTTATTAGGTATCCGTAAAAGACAAATTGGTAAAATGCTCTTTTATGAAAATATGTTAATGGGATTAATGTCATTAGTAATCGGGATTGCGATTGGTAGTGTCCTTTCGAAATTATTCCTTGAGTTATTAGTAAATATGATGGGATTAAATTTAAATGTTCATTTTGAAGTACCGATGGCTGCTATTATTGATACAGCAATTATTTTCTTTGTGATTATTTTATATACATCACTTCAAGGATATCGTTTAATTTATCGCTTTAAGTTAATTGAACTTTTCCGTGCAGAACGTGAAGGAGAAGCAATGCCAAAAGGATCTGTCATCATGGCATTAATTTCAGTTTTCTTAATCGGTTCAGGTTATTTTTTAGCGCTAATGTACATGAAAGCAGTTATGTATGCAGACTTTATGGTCGTTGCATTATATATTTTATTAGCGACAGTAGCAGGGACTTATTTACTGTTCATGTTCTTCACAGTATTTGTATTGAAACGTGCAAGAAATAATAAGTCAGCATTTTATAATGGTATGAATATGGTAACGACATCGCAGTTACTATATCGTATTAAAGGAAATGCGAAATCATTGGCGACAATCGCTATTTTAAGTGCAGTTACATTAACAGCGGTTGGTACGTCAGTTACGATGTATTACAACACATTTACGCAATCAAAAGTTGCTGCGCCGTATAGTTATTCCTATGAGAAAAAAGATGCAGCATTAGATAAAAAAGTAAATGAAATACTTGCTGGAGAGAAGAATAATCACCCAGTCACATATGAATCAGAAGTTGAAATGATTCCTGTGAAAGGAACATTTAAAGGTGAAAGAGCTGATCAAGTTCTGAACACACACTATAATGTTACGAATCAGTACCAGCTTATTTCTCAATCAAGCTTTAATAAACATGTGAAACACTTAGATGTAGAACCTGTAAATTTGAGTGCGAATGAAGCTTTCGTATATGATAGCTTATATATTGAGAAACTTGATTTTGGTCCTCTTTATACAGGAAATACAGCTGTATTCCCTGTTGGAAATGAGTCAAAAGAATTAAAAATTAAAGGTGTAAATAATAGAAGCCTTACAAATTTAAATGAACTATTTGTAATCGTTCCTGATAAAACATATGAGCAAGTGAAACAAGTAAACGAAACGCGTACTGTAAAAAATATTGATGTAAAAGGTGAGCGAAATAGTAAAGAGTTAACAGCAAAATTAGCAAGCATTATGCCAGCTGGAGAATCAGAAGTTTTAAAACCATTTAACGATTTCTATACAGGATTCCAAATGGGGCTTGAAACGACAGGCTTAATGATGTTTATTGGGTTATTCTTAGGATTAGTATTCCTATTAGCAACAGGCTCAATCATTTACTTTAAACAATTAACAGAAGCAAGTGCTGACCGTGATCGTTACATTGTCCTTCATAAAGTTGGTGTAACGAAGCAAGAAATGAAGAAAGCTATCGCAAAACAAGTAAGCTTTATCTTCGCTATTCCGTTAGTAATCGGTATTTTACACAGTTTATTCGCACTAAAAGGTTTATCAAATATATTACCATTTGAAATTATGATTCCTCTTCTCATTAGTATTGGAGTATACGGTGTCATCTATATTGGATATTACTTCTTAACGGTTCGTTCTTATTATAAGATCGTGAGTACGAAGTAATAAGGGGCAGCTATCGCTACACGCGATAGCTGTTTTTTTTATTCTTCATAAAATCTTAAGAAACTTCCTCAATTTTTATTAAGAAACGATAGTTATACTTAGACACAAGTTAAAAACTATCGAACGAATGAGGAGAGGTTTACATGCAGCTCATTACATTTTTACATGAATTTATAAAGCATCCAAAACATACTGGTGCAATTGCGCCAAGTTCAAAAATATTAGCAAAGAAAATGGTCGATGTAATTGATTTTAATAAAGCGAAATGTATTGTAGAGTTAGGGCCTGGCACAGGGGTTTTTACGAAAGAGATTATGAAGAGAAAAAAGAAGGAAACGATATTTCTTCTTATTGAAATTAATGAAGTATTTTTCAAAGAATTAAAAAGAAAGTTTAAAGATGAGCAGAATGTCATTGTTGTACACGGTTCAGCTGAAAATATAAAGAAGTATATGGAGGAGCTCAATATAGAATGCATTGATTACGTTTTATCAGGGTTGCCTTTCACTTCTTTACCAGAAGAAGTTTCAAAGCGCATTTTAAATAATGCGATGGAAGCGATACATGAGAATGGTGAGTTCATTACATTTCAATATTCACTTGTGAAAAAAGGGTTTATACAGCATTTCTTCCCTGAAATTACACTAGAAAAAGTATGGCTCAATTTCCCGCCAGCCTACGTCTTTAGTTGCAAAAAAGAACTAAGGAGAGCATATGCATAATGGAATTACATGAATTATTATCTTATATTGAACAATACGGTTATTGGGCTTTATTTTTCTGTTTATGGTTAGGGATTATCGGTATGCCAATTCCAGATGAAATGATTGTTATGAGTGGTGGTTTCGTATCTTCAGTAGGTATATTAAGTGTTGTTCCTTCATTCGTATTAACATATTTAGGTGTTGTATCAGGGCTTTCTTTAGGATATATATTAGGGAAGGTTTTTGGAACGAAGGTACTCCATAAATTAATGAAAAAGAAAAAAGCGAAGTATTTGATGAAATCACAAGAAATGGTTGATAAATACGGACAGTACGCGTTAGTTACAAGCTATTTCATACCAGTTGTAAGACATATCGTACCGTATTTAGTTGGGATGAATAACATGTCATTTCGGATATATGCTTTGTATTCCTATACGACAGGATTTGTTTGGACACTCGTTTATTTTGTGCTCGGTTCTTTATTTGGACAACATATTGAAAGGATTGTAGCAGCTGCGATAGAGTATGGTTTGTATTTTGGCGGGAGTATTGCATTGATTGTGAGTGTGTTTTATTTTTACAGACAAAAAAGAAATACAGTGATGAGTAAATAAAGGAGGCGGCAGCCTCCTTTTATTATTAATATGGCTTTATTTATCGAAGTGCTGATGCAAAGCCCTGTGACATTAAGAAAAAGTTAAGAAACCGCACGAGTTTTTATTAAGAAATGCTCTCTATACTTAGAAAGGTCTTATAGAAAAACATAATGAAAGGCGGAATATAGATGAAAAGATTTATTTTAGGATCATTACTTGTCATCATAGCAGGAGCGGCATATTTGTTAAATGGGAGTGCTACAGTAGATTCCATGAATCCGTTTCTTAAATTAGAATATCGTTATGCGGTAATTGATAACGATGGAAAAGATTTAGGTGGAAATAAAGGCCGTGCATACACAGTGAACACATATGATAAGGATGGAAACGAAAAAGAGATAACAATTGATGGAGTGGATACATTGCAAAAAGGTTCCTACTGGCATGTAATTACGAGAGGAAAGTCTGTGCACGATAAGGTACAAATAGAAGAAGAAATAATTCCTGATGGCGCGAAGGTGAAGTTAGGATTGTAAGTATAAACCCGGTTCTAGATGAGAGAATCGGGTTTGTTATTTTATGGTAAAATGATAAAGGGGGAGGGCGAGAGGTATGCTACTCATTGTTAGCCTTATATTAATTGGGATTATGTGCAGTATGAGAATAGTATCCTTACATATGATAGAGCGACAAATGATAGAAGAGCGATATGTATATTGCCCAAAATGTGATGCGAAAATTAGAAAAGGGAATTCGGCTCCTTTTTGTTCGAAATGTAATTTAATATTTTAACTATATTAAATCCAAAATCAATTCTTATGATTTTGGATTTTTCTTTTTAAGAAAATATTAAGAAACCCCATTACTATTTGTTAAGAAAATGTATCTATACTGAATTCTGTTGCTTAAAGAGAACATCACGAATTATAACAGGAGGTACAAATAGATGAAAACAATGTTAGAAGCGAAAGGGATTTCGAAAATATATGATACAGGCGGGAATACGTTTGAAGCGTTGAAAGATATTCAACTGCAAGTGAAAGAAGGAGAGTTTGTCGGTATTATGGGACCGTCTGGTTCTGGTAAGACGACACTTTTGAATGTTCTTTCTACTATTGATACGGCTTCAAAAGGTGAGATTTTAATTGATGGAAAAGATATTGTGAAGATGAATGATGATGAATTGGCACTTTTTCGCCGTAATCATTTAGGATTTATTTTTCAAGATTATAACTTATTAGATACGTTAACAGTGCGAGAAAATATTGCATTGCCACTTGCTTTATCAAAGGTGAAGGCGAGAGAAGTAGAATCTCGCGTTGAGGAGATTGCAAAGAAGTTTGGGATAGATCATATTTTAAATCAGTATCCGTATGAAGCTTCAGGCGGACAAAAACAACGCTGCGCGGCATCAAGAGCGATTGTAACAAATCCAAGTATGATTTTTGGAGATGAGCCAACTGGTGCGCTTGATTCAAAGTCAGCGACGGATTTATTAGAAAGTATGAAGACATTAAATGAAAAAGATCTTGTAACGATTTTAATGGTAACGCATGATGCGTTTGCGGCAAGTTATTGTAAACGAGTTGTATTTATTAAAGATGGAAAGTTATATAAAGAATTACATCGCAAAGAGATGACAAGAAAACAGTTCTTCCAACAAATTATTGATATGATGTCTTCAATCTCTGGGGGTGCGACAAATGAGCTTATCTAGCATCGCCCTTCGTAATATAAAACGAAATTTTAAAGATTATTTTATATACTTTGCTTCCATGATTTTTAGCATCGTCATTTATTTTACGTTTAAGGCGCTTCAATACAATTCACAAATAAGTGAAGCTGGAGATAACATCGGCCGAGGATTCCAGCTTGCGAGTGTAATGCTTATTATTTTCGTTGCAATATTTATTATATATTCGAATGATTTCTTTACACGAAAGCGTAAGAAAGAAATAGGTGTTTATTCTTTACTTGGTATTCGAAAAAAAGAAATAGGTAAAATGCTTTTTTATGAAAACATGTTAATGGGTTTATTATCATTAGTAATCGGAATTGTAATTGGTAGTTTACTTTCAAAAGGATTCCTAAAGCTACTTTTAAATATGTTAGAGCTACATGTAAATGTTCATTTTGAAGTACCAGTTGGAGCGGTTATAGATACAACAGTTATTTTTTGTCTCATCATTTTATACACATCGTTTAAAGGATACCGCGTTATTTATCAATTTAAGTTAATCGAGCTATTCCGTGCAGATAACGAAGGCGAAGTCATGCCAAAAGGTTCGAAAATAATGGCTTTCATTTCTTTATTATTAATTGGATCAGGTTATTTCTTGTCAGTAACGGCTATAAAAAATGTGAGCGGTGATAACTTTATGCCCCTTGCACTTTACATTTTATTAGCGACAGTACTTGGAACGTATTTATTATTTATGTTCTTTACCGTTTTTGTATTAAAAAGAGTGCGAAATAAAAAATCCGCATTTTATAACGGAATGAAAATGGTTACGACGTCTCAGTTACTATACCGCATTAAAGGAAATGCAAAATCGTTAGCAACAATTGCCGTATTAAGCGCAGTAACGTTAACGGCGGTTGGAACTTCTGTAACGATGTATTACAACACATATATGCAGGCGAAGAAATATCATCCAGTTAGTTATTCTTATGAAAAGAAAGATATGGAATTAGATCGTAAAGTAAATGAGATTTTAAAAGAAGGACAGAATGAAGTCATTCATCAATATGAATTAGAGACGGTAAAAGTAGTAGGAGAATACGGTGATGGCACTTCATTACAATCAAGAACAACAGAACTTATCGCACAATCATCATTTAATACAATCGCAAAATATTTAAATGAAGAAACTTTAGATTTAAAGAAGAACGAATTGTATGCATTTGATGGCATGTACAGTGAAGGTAAGAGAGATAGTGGCGTATATAAAAATCGAAAAGCTACATTCCCAATTGAAGAAGTAGCACCAGTACAAGTGAAAGAGGTACAAGCAAAAAACATTACAAACTTATATGAACTTCTAGTTGTCGTTCCGGATGAAGTGTATGAGCAAGCAAAGAAGACAATTGGCTCTCATACTGTGAAAAATATTGATGTGAAAGACGAAAGAAATAGTAAAGTGTTAACGGAGAAATTAAAGAAAGTAATATCGGAAGAAGATGCAGAAGGAAGAGAGCAATTCAGTGACTTCTATACAATATTCCGCAGCGGTATTGAAACGTCAGGGTTAATGATGTTTAGTGGTATATTCTTAGGACTTGTATTTTTACTTGCAACAGGCTCTATTATTTATTTCAAACAATTAACAGAAGCACATGCAGATCGTGAACGTTACATCGTTCTTCGAAAACTCGGTGTCACGAAAACAGAAATGAAAAAAGCCATTGCGAAGCAAATGAGATTTATCTTCTTTATTCCTTTAGTAGTTGGTATATTACACACTTTATTTGCGCTCAAAGGATTAGCGACAGTTATTCCGTATGAAATTGCAGTTCCGTTACTAATTAGCATCGGGGTGTATAGTGTTATTTATATTGGTTATTATTGCTTAACAGTTCGTTCTTATTTCAGGATTGTTAGTAAATGAAAATAAGATATACAGTTTTTGAAAAAGCGAAAGAGAGCATAGTGAAAATTATGTTCTCTTTCGCTTTTTTTAGTTAAAATGAGGTGTGCATGAAAATGGTATTTAAATGGGTTACATTTGGAAATTCTTATCATAGCAGGATGTTTATTAATTGGTATCACTTTAATCAGTTTCAGTATTTATCGATTTGTAAAAGAATTAAAAGAAAAAAATTCAAAGAGAGAGAAATGGAAAGTAGTAGCTGGAAATTTGATAGAGTTATTTAGTGATCCATTGCACGGAGCGCCATTCTATTTTTTAACTGGGGGTCTCTTTTTGGTAATCGGAATGTTATTTCTTTCTATGGGAATGGGCTGGCTTGAAATTGATTAAGGCGTATTAACAAAAATATTTCATAGTTGTATTGCGAAGAGGAGAGAGCAAATGCCGGTTATAAGAGATATACAATTGAGTTTTCTAAAAGTAAAAGAGCATACCAGAAACATAGAGGCATTACAGTTAACATCTACAAGCAACTACGATGAAGACATCTCTTTTGGTAAAGAGACGAGCAGTATTACTTCTTTATATTGTCGACATATGCCAAAGTTAAGAATGGATTATGAGAAAGGGATTTTGATTCATTGTGTGGATGATATTTCATTACTCGATGAGTGGGAGAAGAAATATAGAATTTTCCCTGAATATATGAATGTTTTTGTGGAGTATGAGAGTGTGAAGGGTTTTCCATATTTATCAGATAGAGAGCAAAAAGAATTAGCCCTTCAAATCGTTCATGTTGAAATGAAGCGTTTAGCTGTGAAATATGATTGGGATATAGAAGAGTTAGAAAAAGTGAAGAATAAGATACTAGAATTGAATTATAGAAACGAGTTCGTATATATAAAAAAGAGTAGTCCGAATAAAAAATACGTATGTAGTATAACATGTCAGCATGAAGTGGCTTATGCTGACGTGTACTTAGAAATAAGAGAGTATAGAACGAGGCGGTTAATCAAAAAGGAAAAGCTTATTAGAGAAGAAGATATGTATAAGATGTTTCATCATGTTAGTGAAGTGGCTTGGAAGTTAAATCATAAAGTGCTACTGATGAATGATAAAGGAAAAACTGTATGGATGTTAACCTTTTTAGAGAAAGATATCCCAGCTAATTTAGTTTGGAAGATTGAAAGAATAGATTGAAAATAGATGAGAATTGGAGTGCATATGATGGAGACACAAATCGTTATTGGAGTACCTGGTTTATGGAAAGATAGAACAGAATTAATACAAGAAGTTGTGAGTAAAAGTAACTATATATTAGCGGGAAATGTTATGCACCATAAGGAGAAAGAGATTGGCTTTGAAATTGATATATATGAACAAGACCCTTCTTTGAGAGAGGCTTTCTTCTATGCAGGTGGTGAGCGTTTTGATGAAGAATTGCTTCAGGAGTTGGAGAAGCATACTTATATAGTGTATGTTATTGCCAAAGTTGACGATAAAGAGAGATTACAAGAAGTAATTGATGTAGGAATGGAACTTTTAAATGCAGGGGGACTTGCTTTAAAAGTTGAAACAGCAGGTGTGGCTTATTCGAAAGAAGAATGGCAAGAGCTTGCAGAGAATAAGGAAATATTCCCGATGTATTCGCACCTTGTAACTTTAGTTGGAGATGAAGAGGACGGTTACTATTCATGTGGAATGCAAGCATTTAATCTACCAGACGTTGTTTTAGACGGAGGGATAGATCCGGAAGTAGCTGTAGATTTATTAAATGATTTTAACCTACATAATATATTGGAAAAACCTAATTTGAAAGATGGAGATACAATTAGTTTCACAGAAGATGCTCCAGTGTATCTTTTATCTCATTATATAGATAAACGTTATGAACAAGAGGATCCATTTTATAATCCGTGTGGGGTATGGAAGTTAGAGAGTGCTTCGGCAAAGAAATCTATCTTTCAAAAATTGGGGAGTGTGCTAAAAGGATGGAAAAATACATAAAAGAACAGAGGAGTATATGTGATAAATATAAAGCGGAGTATGTAGAATCTCCGAATGACTTGAAATTAGGAATAGCGCAAAATGTGAAAGATGGTATCGCTCCGATTAATGGGTTACGAATGCCTATAGAAAACGGAACGACAGGTTGGTACATTTGGGCTGGTGAAGAAATGGGGACAGAAGAAGATTTCTTTCTTCCTTTACACGTTCAACATATTGATGAATGGGCACCTGAAATAAAGAAGTATTTAGGGTTACCACCTGGTTGGAGATTTTTAATTGCTGGAGATTACGAGGACGTGTGGTATGATCCGAATTTGTTTGATGAAGATTTAGAAGAGGATGCAGATGAATGGGAAGAAAATATGCTACAAGAGTATGGATGGTACATGCATAGCATATTAGCAGAAGATATTGATGGCATCCATGCTAATTATCATACACATGGTCTAAGAGATAACTTTAATCATCAAGATTTACAAATAGCATTAAATATGGATCCTGAAGTCGCGCATAGTGTTTTTTGTACCATAATAGAAGAAATAAAGAGCGGAAAAAAGTTTGAACAAGGGATTGAGTATACGAATATTATTGAAGGATATCCCATTATTATGAAGTCTTTCGTAGAGATGGATCGAGAAGTTTTGAGGGTTTTATTACCTGATGAAAGAGGGATTCTTCCTACGAGGCCAGAGTGTGATGAATGTTATAAGACTCAATTGGATGATATTGAGGAGAGTTGATAAAAAAGAGCTTGAAACTATTCAAGCTCTTTTTTTATGACTATTTATGTCCTAAAATATGTTCAATCTCATGCAAACTTAATTTACTTGCCTTAGCAATCGTTTCAAGTGGTATACCAAGATCATACATATTTTTAATCATTTGAATTTTCCCCTGTTGAATGCCTTTTTCAATGCCTTTTTCAATGCCTTTTTCAATGCCTTTTTCAATACCTTTTTCAATACCTTTTTCAATGCCTTTTTTAATTCCTTATTCCATTCCTCTTTTAATTCCTTCTGTCTCTGCATGGGCGAATTTTGCTGCTTCATCCATTAAAACTTTCTCCCTTGCGTCATAGGCTTGTCGGAAAGAAGAATCCTGACTCATACGTTCCCATTTATTTATTGCTTTTTGTAAAATAGGGTCTTGGTTCATAGCAATATCCTCCAATAGTTTAGTTAAGTGCTCATCCTCATTTGCTGAAAGCAATAAAAGCCAACGAACAAATGGATCTTTCCACGGATTTACTTTTTCTTCATGCCATTGTTCAGTTAACTTTGGAATTTCTATAATGTGGATTTCTATGTCTTCACTCAGGATTTTTTTTTGTTGTGTATTCCATAATACGCTCGTTGTATGGAAGGCTGGGTGTTCCGAAAACATTGCGAAGTTTAGTAAGTTTATGGTGATGGTTTTGTGAAGTGCACTGTAGGGCATCCCTTTTTGTAGTTGAGATGTGTATAGCCTTCCCCAATAATATAAACTGCGTTTAACCATATCGTGATTATTATTGAGTTGTATTTCTACATTAACTTTTGTTCCTGTGTCTAATGTCGCTGAAATGTCTAAAATAGATAACTTATCCTCTTCATATTCCCTGTGTAAATGTGGATCTTCTAGTTGTAGAGAAGCAATGGGCGACTCTAAAGACTCTTGTAACATAGCATTTAAAAATGCAATTAGAATATCTTCGCTACCATTCGTACCAAACAATTGTTTAAATGCAAAATCAATGCGTAAATTAACTAACTGTTGGTTGAACAAAGTTTGTCCTCTCCCTTATATGAAGGTACTTCTTTCCTTCATTGTACATAAAAAGAACTAGAGTATGCAAACAAGCCATTCTTCTATTTTTTAGTAGTTTTATTAGAATGTCACAGGTAAGTATGGTTATGTTATACTCTAGTGAAATTAAAAAAATATTTTTGTTTATATCGGGGTGAAGATGATACATATGCAAAAAGATATTTTAAAACTATTAGATAAAAAGCAAAGTAACTATGAATTTCCTGCCTTTGATAATGAATATATGGATATTTCGCAAGTGAAATTCTCTCTTTTCTTTAAAGATACTAAGGATTGGTTAATGGTGTTTCAACTTGTTGGTGTAGGTTCATTAGGTGTATGTAATGATATTCAAGTATATGGAGATAGAATTACTCATTCAATGGGTGATGATTGCATTTTACAATTAAATGATGGCAATTATGAGTTATTTAATGATGAAGGTGAATTTATGCCGAATATTTATAACGGCAGTTTAAAAATTCGTGAGCAGCATTTTGAATATGAATTTACAGAAGAGGATTATATAAATAATGGAATAGAAGTACAAACGACAGAGCATTATCCAACATACTTTATGCGTATGCTTGCTACTAATGAAGAAGTTAGAACATTATTATGGTGGAGTAAAGAAGAGATTTTAGAAGAGTTCGGTTTAGAAGGTAATTGGGAACTAGCGTATGAAACGGAAGAATGGAAACATGTTGAAGACGAAAAAGTAAGTGAAAATGAATTCTTCCAATCAGTAGCCGCTGCAATAGAGAAGAAAGATCCACGTATTATTGTGAAGAAGGATTCTAACACGCATTGGAGAAATTGGGTAGCGTTTGATTGTGACTGAAAAGGATAGGAGAAAGAATAATAAATGAAAAGAAGAAGAAAATCCGGAGAAAAAGTACAAATGCATCGTTTTGCACTACCTCTATGCTACGGAAGTGAAGCACCATATTATTATTACGAGGTAGCGCCCCATGAAAGAGAGGAACGCTTCCATTTAACATCAGAACTTTGCGTAATGGACGATGAGCATTACTTTATTAGAGGTTGTTTAGAGATTCCTATCATTGACTACCACGAAAACTTCATATGGACTGTTTGGGTATCACTTAGTAAAGAAAGTTATGATGAAGTATTAGAAAAGTGGGATGAGAGAGGCCGAGAAAATAGTGATCCTTATTTTGGGTGGTTATCTGTAGAAATGCCAGTTTATCCAGAAACATTAAATTTAAAAACAAATGTACATATAAGAGAAGTTGGAACGGCACCGTATGTTGAATTAGAGCCAACCGAGCATCCTTTAGCAATCGAACAAAGAAATGGAATTACTTTAGAGAGAGTTAAAGAAATACAAGAAATGATTCAAAGACATAGCTAGATTAGAAGAGAAAAAAACGAGTGCTAGCACTCGTTTTTTTCTTTACACAACCGCAGGATTATAAATCATCGTAAAGTGTCCTGGTAATAATTCAATGTGACAAGGTGTATGAAGCGAACTTTCTCCATCTGTATCTACTTCTTTTTCTTCTTTCGTTTCAATATGAATGGATTTTGCTTTTACGTGGAAGATGTCATTTTCATTTGAATCCTCGAATAGTTTCTTTCCGATGTAATCTTTAAATGCTTGAATACCTGTTGATTTGACTACGAAAATATCAAGTGTTCCGTCATCACATTTTACGTTCGGAATAAAGGATGGAATACCACCAAGATATTCACCATTTCCAACCATGACAAGGACAGCTTCGTCTTCATATACTTGTCCGTCATAAGTAATTTTTACTGGGAATGTTTCAGCATTTTTTACAGTTCGAATTGTGCTTAAATAGTAACCGATTTTACCAAGCTTTGCTTTTTCATCTGCATCGATATTGTTTGATACTTCAGATACGAGACCAATCCCCCAGAAGTTTAAGAAATGTTGTCCATTTGCTTTTGCAACGTCAACTGGTTTTATATGTTCTTCTGTAATAAGTTTTGCCGCTTCTGCAATGTTTTGCGGAACGCCAAGTGTGCGAGAGAAGTCGTTGCAAGTTCCGCCTGGAATGATTGCAAGTGTAGGTCTAGTTTCAAGAGGTGCTAAGCCATTTGTGCATTCAAATACAGTGCCGTCACCACCAAAGACGATAATTAAATCTACTTTACTAGCAAACTCTTGGCAATATTTTGTTGCATCACCTTGCTTTTTCGTATGAAGGATATGTAAGTCAGGAAAAGCTGCGGCAAGAGGTGGTACGATTTTCGTTAAATTTGTATGTAAGTCACCTTGTCCAGCTTTCGGATTTACGATGAGGAGTACTTTTTCAAATTTTGTCTTTGTCATTTTTTTCTCTCCCTTTGTCTTTTACGAATTGTGATAGAAAATAAACTTCCACCAGTAATTGATGAAAGTTTATTTTATTATATTATTCCGTTACAACTGAAGCGATAAATGGTAAGTTACGATATTTTTCTGCACAGTCGATACCGTATCCAACGATGAATTCGTCTGGAATTTGGAAGCCAACATACTCAGCTGTTAAGTCTACTTTACGACGTTCTGGCTTATCAAGTAATGTACAGAACTTGAGTGCCTTTGGTTTATGCATAAAGAAGTGGTCTTTTAGAAAATGAAGTGTTAAACCAGAATCGATAATATCTTCTACAACAATTACGTTTTTCCCAGTAATGTTTACGTCGATATCTTTTAGTAGTTTCACTTTTCCTGTTGTTTCTGTTTGATTTCCGTAGCTAGATGCAGAAATAAAGTCAATTGTTACATCATTTTTGATGTGACGAATTAAATCAGCAGCAAATACGAATGAACCTTTTAATACTGCGATAACTACGATTTCTTCTCCTTCAAAGTCACGTTCAATTTGAAGTGCTAATTCTTTAACTTTTGCTTGTAATTGTTCTTCAGAAATTAAAGTGTCTTTTATTTCAATATTCATTGTAATCCTCCTACAGTGTAAAACTTGCGAACATTTCGACTGTAAAGGATAGAATAGAAAAAGTCAAAGGAGATAGTAATTTTTTACAAAGATAACGACAAAATCATCTGATGATATGATATACTAATTATATTAAGAAAACGCTTCCATAAAGGGTGAATATGATGAAGAAGAAACAGTACACAAGTGTAACATTTATAAAAGCATTACTTTTAACAATTGTTCTTGGCCTGTTGGCTTACGTAATTGATGTACCTGCGATTCGTATTTCATTAATTGGAATGACTTTAGTGTTAGGAGCAATTTCGCACGGTATGATGTCGCAGCTAAAAGAAGCTGGACTTGATGATATGAGAGATCATATAGATAAAAAGTAAGAAACCTTCATTATATAGAGTGAAGGTTTTTTTGTTTCTTACAAAAATGTAAGGTAGTTGTAAGGCAAATCGATAGTTGCATAATAGCATTTTGGATAAACTATGGGTGTAAGGTAAAAGGCAAGCATATTTTAGGTAAATTAAGTTTTAGGCACTCTATATGTGAAAAAGGAGTAGGAGGGCATGGAGAAACGTTGGACGACCTTTTCTTTTTTAGCGACTAGTAACACCGTAATGCTAGATGGAAAAATGGATTTTTTGCACTTGTTTGATCGTGAAGATGATCATTCTTCTTCTAAATTTACAATGAAATGGAATAAATGGAGCGAGAGTTGTAGGTTTGAAGAAGAGGCCCCTAACGAAGAGCAAAAGATTATTTTAACAAACCCTATTAAAGCGTGGGTTGTTCAACGTCGTAAGTGTAACGTCAAAAATCACTTCAAGAAAACTGAGCCGAGACAATTAGTTATCGCTCCAACCCGTTCTACTTCCAAATCACGCGAAAGTAACATGTAAATAATTGAGACACACACCCGAAAAAAACATCGTACATATTGCGATGTTTTTTTCTTTTTCTACAATGAAATCTTTAAATGAAATATATTTCATCTGCATCTTATATTTATATCTCTTGCTTATTCTAGTAATACATCCGGTGCGAGTTGATGAGAATAAAATATAAGGAGAGAATGAAAATGAAAAAGAGACTATTACCAATTTGTGCAATGGCACTTTTAGCAGTAGGATATTCTTCAGTAGCGAGTGCAGATACTGGAACAGTAACAAAGGAAGAAGCACAAGTGCAACAAGATAAAGCTAAAAAAGAAGAAGCAATTAAGGAACAGCAAAAGAGTGATGAGGAGAAAAAGCAAGCAGCGCAAGTACAAGAAAAAAGTGATATGGCTAAAAAAGAGGAAGCAATAAAAGCTGAGAAAAAAAGTGAAGAAGAGAAAAAGAGAATAGCGCAAGAACAGTTAAAAAACGATATGGCAAAAAAAGAAGCAGCGATAAAAGCCGAGCAAAAGAATGAAGTAGCTAAAAAAGAAGTAGCAAAGCCAGTTGTACAAGGTGAAAAATTACCAAATACAGCATCAAATAATGTAGCAATGATGGGATTAAGTGCATGTCTTGTAGCGGTAGGTACATTATTTGGTTTGAATCGTCGCAATAAGATTAAAGCGTAAATAAAATATTTTCCTATAAAGAATGGGATAATTTCATATATTAAAAATGGTAGGTTACTCCTACCATTTTTGGCATGGAGGAATGAAGAATGAAGTCACTCAATTATATCGGTATCATATTGATGGCTATAGGGCTATTCATGGGATCCTATTATGCTGTGGAATGGTATAAAGGAAGAAGCTCTGCCGGGCAATTAACTGCAGAAGAAATAAAGAGTCTTAAAAATATACAAGATACTCAACTTTCTCGTGAAACACCTGTAACTTCTCAAGTGCCTTCTTCTCAAACAGAACATAAAGAAGGAGAAAAGGTAGCGATGTTAAACATACCAAAAATAAAGAAGAAGTTTTCTATATATTGGGGAGCGGATGATACGACTTTGAAAAAAGGAGTGGGTATGTTCGTTAGTGATTTAACGACAACTCCATCTGGAGGGGGACATACTGTACTAAGTGGACATCGAGATACTGTATTTACAGATTTAGGAGAGTTGAAAGAAAAGGATACCCTTGTTTTAGAGTATGATAATAAAATGTACACATATGAAATTCAAAAGACATGGATTACTCATGCGGATGATCGTACTGTTATTATAAAAAAAGAAGAACCGATATTAACACTGACAACTTGTTACCCATTTAATTATATAGGGAATGCACCAGATAGATATATTATCGAGGCGAAGTTAACTGGCAGTTATTCAAAGTGAAATTATAGTTTCTGAAAGCGGGAGGGGGATATATAAATTATGTCAAAAAATATTTTAATTGTTGAAGATGAAGACATATTACGTGAAATATTAAAAGATTATTTTTTAAGTGAGCAATATGTAGTGTTTGAAGCGAGGGACGGGAAAGAGGCTTTAGTTGTATTTGAAGAAGAAGAGGTTGATTTAGTTATTTTAGATATTATGTTGCCAGAACTCGATGGATGGTCTGTTTGCCGAAGAATTCGAAAGACGTCCGAGGTGCCTATTATTATGCTGACGGCGCGCGTAGATGAAGACGATACGTTACTCGGTTTTGAACTTGGGGCAGATGACTATGTGACGAAGCCGTATAGTCCGCCAATTTTATTAGCAAGAGCGAAACGATTATTAGAAAGTAGAAAAGCATCGAAGAAACCTTTAGAGAACGAAGATGATACGTTATCGATTCATGGCATCCATGTCCATTTTCCGTCGCGTACTGTTACTGTTGATGAGGCAGATGTTAGTTTAACGCATACGGAGTTTGAAATATTGGTGTATTTCATGAAAAATCAAGGAATCGTTTTAACGCGAGAGCAACTCATTTCAAGAATTTGGGGATATGAATTTGCTGGCGATGATCGAACGGTGAATAGCCATATTCGTAATTTAAGAAATAAATTAGGAGAGAAAGCAAAGTATATTACAACTGTAGTACGAACTGGTTATAAATTTGAGGGGAATATATGAGAAAAGGGATTGTTCTAAAATTATTTACTCTTACAACAGCATTATGCATGTTAATTTTAGCGACGATATTTATTGGACAAACGATATTTTTTAAACAATATTATGCGAATCGAAAAGTGGAAGATATTAAAGTGAATTTAAATTCCTTTGAGAAGAACTATTTAAATCATGCAGGAAATGCAGAAGAAATTCAGAAACTAGAGCAAGACTTTTTAAGAGAAAATAATACGTGGATTACGACATTAGATAAGAACGGGAATTTAAAACATGCAGATGATTTTTATTTTGAGGTAACGATAGATCGTAGGCAACAAAAGAGCTTTGGACAACAAATATTTAAAATTCCTTTAGGCAATCTCGTCAATATAGAGGAGATTGATAATAAATTATCGGAGCATTTTTTAGGGCAAGAAATTTATTTTTCTGGAGTGAGAAAAGAAGATAGTTTTATTCCATTCTCTTTTTCTTTATCTAAGCAGAATTTAAGCGGATCTAATAAACCGTTAGAAAAAGCATTTAATGAGAAAATGAGTAAATTAAATGAGGAGAAAAAGAAAGCAGCTGTGGAACAAGTTGGTAAGGAAAAGAAGCCGGCTGTTCGGGAGCAAGCTGCTCAAGAACCAGATGTTTACATAGGAGGGCGTGTTACGAAAGTACAGTTTCCAGATGTAAAAGGCCCCGTAAATCCAATTTATAAAAACACTTTATTTTTGGATAGTATAAAAGAATTTCAAACGGATGTGTTACTAAAAGAGAGTAATCAAATAGAGTATTCAACAAAGACAATGGACTACGAAAAGAATGATATAAAATATAAATTATTAATGAAACCAATAAAAGAAAAAGACGGATCGGTAACATATATTTATGCGATGGCTTCTTTACAGCCGGTAGATGAAGCTGTACAAATGGTGCAAGATTATTATATCTATATCATTGCATTTGTAGTCGTTCTTATTTTTCTAGCTTCGTTCTATTACTCAAAACAAATTGCAAAGCCATTATTGAAAATAAATGATACAACAAAGAAAATAGCGCATTTAGACTTCACAGAAAAAATACCGATTACTTCGAAAGATGAAATTGGAGATTTATCGAAAAATATTAATGTGCTATCAAATAAACTCCATTCGCATATTGGACAGTTAGAAGAAGATATTGAAAAGGAAAGAAAGTTAGAAAAGACGCGAAAAGAATTCATTTCTGGTGTTTCACATGAATTAAAAACACCGCTAAGTATTATGAAAAGCTGTATTTCTATTTTAAAAGATGGGGTAGCTGAACATAAAAAAGAGTATTATTTTCAGGCAATGGAGAGAGAAGTAGACAAAATGGATACGTTAATTTTGGATATGCTTGAGTTAGCTAAATTTGAATCTGGTACATATAAAATGAAAAAAGATTCGTTTTATATTGATACAGTAATTGAAGGTATATGTGAACATCTATCTGTGGAAATAGAGAAAAAAGAACTTCATATTCATAAAAATATAAGTTCATTTGAAGTGATTGCAAATCAAGGCCGGATTGAACAAGTCATCGTGAACTTCATTACGAATGCTATACGATATACACCAAATAAAGAGGATATTATTATTTCTACAATAGATGAGAAGAATCGTATAAAAGTGTGCATTGAAAATAAAGGTACTCATATTGAAGAAGAGCAATTAGATAAAATTTGGGATCGTTTTTATCGCGTGGATACAGCTCGTCAGCGTTCACAAGGTGGGACGGGGCTTGGGCTTGCTATTTCAAAGAATATTTTAGAACTACATGATGCTGAATATGGGGCAGAAAATACAGAAGATGGTGTATTATTTTATTTCTATTTACCGAAAAAAGCGTAGACAATATGATCTATGCTTTTTTAATTTATTTTCATATTATCTTTACCTAATCTTTATTTTTAATCAGTATAATTTGTTTAGAATATGAGGTTATGTAAGGAGTCGATGAACCGTGCATAGCAATTGGCTAAGTATAATGGTATTTATTTTCTTTTGCGCATTTATTGTATTTTTAATTGATATTACGATATGAAAAAAGAGCGCTCATTAAGCGCCCTTTTTTTGTGTATTCATTTGATAAGCACTGATGCTTTTGAATAATCGTGGTGAAGTGATAAATAAAAATATAAGTAAAACGGTACATAAAATAAAAGAACCAAGCATTGTACTTCCATTTACGATTAATGAATATAACACAGCTGATTGACCTTTCGGCGCATATTGTCCCCAGAAAATAATGCCGGCAATAAAGTGGCAGAAATAGCGAGCAAAGCTACCGATAAATGTAGCAAGGATAATATAAGCAAGGACTTTCTTACCCTGATTTTGTTTTGATGAATGTTTGTCTTTACGGTTACCTAAATTTGATTGTTCTAAGCTATTTTCATTGGATGTTAAAAGTGCTTTTTGAATTGGACGATAGAATAAGCCAGCAAATCCGATAAAAGCAAAGGCAATGAAGTACTCAATGAATGCTTGAACAGGTGTTAAAATATAAGCATCTCCCACGACAATTTGTAATAGTCCCCAAACTAAACCGCCTAAGAAAGCTGATTTAAAGCCCCAGCGGTAAGCAATAATAAAAATAGGAATCATAGCGAATGAGATAGAACCGCCTGTTGGAAGTTTAAGTGATAATGGTAAAATATCGATAATCATGGCGAAGGCTGCAAGAATAGCAGATTCGATCATCGCTTGTAAATTGGTGTTACGCATGTTGTCTCCCCCTAAATCCAAGTTGTACAAAAAAGAATAGATATCATAGGAGGATACGAAATACGTAAATAAAAATGAGGTATGTATTTCGGACGTTTGCACAATCCCTGCGTTAGCATTAACTAACAGGTTCGAAGGGTCGGAACGAAGTGTTCCCTCTCAGCGGCATGGCTCCCCCAGCGATAACGAAATTCTTTATTTGTTATTGTTTATTGTAAGCGAAATGGATGAGAATGGCAAACGAATACAGTATGACAATAATTGAAATAGAATTGTAGCGAAATGTTAATAAATATGAAGCAAAAGGGTATAGTACAAGAGAAATTGGGTGTGGTATAATTTTTTTGAAAATAATTATCATTCTCTTCTGAGGGGGAAGGTTATGAGCTTAGTAGATATTAAAATTGGAGAGAAAGTGTTAGTAAAAAGTATTCAGTCTTTAGATCAGCTATTAAAGCGTAGACTAGCTGCTTTCGGTCTTGCTGAAGGAAGCGAACTTCGCCTGAAACAGAAAGCGATGTTCAAAGGTCCTTGTACATTGGAGTGTCGTGGACAGTTAATTAGTATTCGTCATTGTGACGCGAAAATGATAAAGGTGGAATTAGCGTGAATAAGGTAGCTTTGCTAGGGAATCCGAATACAGGGAAGACATCATTATTTAATGCACTTACTGGTTCTTATGAATACGTAGGAAACTGGAGCGGTGTAACAGTAGAAAAAAAGGTTGGTAAATTAAAAGATAGACAAGGAACATTAATTGATTTACCAGGTGTTTATGATTTAAATCCAGTTTCACGTGATGAAGGTGTTGTAACAAACTTTCTATTAACAGAAGAATTTAATCATATGTTAAATATCGTAGATTCCTCGCAGTTTGAAAGAAATATGCATTTAACGTTGCAGTTACTTGAATTTGGTAAGCCAGTCTCAATTGGTTTAAACATGGTTGATGTGGCGAAGCAAAGAGGAATTGTCATTGATGTAAAACGATTATCAGAGCTATTAGGTGTAACAGTCGTTCCTGTTGTTGCAAGAAGTGGAAAAGGCTGTGAAGAACTGCTTACGACTCTTAAAGAAAATGACAAAAAAGAGAAAAAGCCATTCCTTATTTCATATGGTGTACAAATGGATGAAGGAATTGGAGAAGTAATTGCTCTTTTAGAGACAGCGAATTACGAGCATCCGAGATGGTTAGCACTTCAATTTTTAAGCAATAACGAAGTAGTAGAAAAAGAAATGAAAGCATTACCAATTTATAAGGAACTCATAGCCATTCGATCTCGCTTAGAAGGAAGACTTGATTGTACGTTAGAAGAGCACATTTACAAAACTCGTGAAGCGTATATTGAAAAGTTAAAAACAAATGTTATGAAGCATGAGAAAGAAGGAAAAATTCCTTTTTCAGAAAAAATTGATAGATTAATTACACATAAAATTTTAGGACTTCCAATCTTTTTAGCAGTTATGTTTTTTATTTTTCAGGTTACGTTTACGTGGATTGGTACACCTTTATCGGATATGTTAGATGAGTTTTTTGGTGGCCAGCTTACGGATTGGGTGACGGCTGGACTTACAAGTATTGGAGCTTCTGATTTTATTCAAGCACTAGTTACAGAAGGTATTATTGCCGGTGTTGGTGCTGTATTAGTATTCGTACCACAAATCTTTGCACTATTCTTTTTTATTTCATTATTAGAAGACTCAGGGTATATGGCGCGAATTGCAGTTGTTATGGATAGAATTATGGAGTTTTTCGGCTTAAACGGAAAAGCTTTTATTCCGATGATTATCGGTTTTGGATGTAACGTTCCAGGTATCATGGCTGCGAGAACGATTGAACAGGAAAAAGAACGTTTACTTACCATTTTAGTAACACCATTTATGTCTTGTTCAGCACGATTACCTGTATATGCATTATTTGCGGGCGTATTTTTCCCGCATAGTCAGGCGACTGTTGTATTTTCTTTATATGTTGCAGGGATTGTTCTTGCGTTATTAGTTACAAAAATTATGTCTCTTACAATTTTGAAAGCGGAAAAGTCTATTTTCGTAATTGAATTACCGCCTTACCGTGTGCCACAAGCAAAAACATTATGGCTAAGCACGTGGGAGAAAGGAAAAGGATTTGTTCGTAAAGCTGGTACATTCATCTTTGGTGGTTCGGTTGTCATTTGGTTATTAAACTATGCAGGTCCATCAGGATTTGGCGTTGATATGGGAGACAGTTACTTAGCGATGATTGGTGGATTTATCGCACCACTATTTGCACCGCTCGGCTTCGGAACGTGGCAAGCTGCAGCATCCCTTTTAACAGGATTTTTAGCGAAGGAAGTTGTCGTTTCTACAATGGCAATTATTTATGCAGTTAAAGAAGATGTGCTTGGAAATGTAATGGGAGCACATTATACAGCATTATCAGCTTATGCATTTATGTTCTTTATTTTATTATATGTTCCGTGTTTAGCGACGGTAGCTGTTATTAAACGTGAAACAGGATCAGCGAAGTGGACGATTTTCTCAGTCGTTTATCCACTCGTAGTTGCTTATGTATTAACGCTCATTATATACCAAGTTGGATCCTTACTCGGATTCTAGAAGGAGATGTATTGTGATGATGGTCAATATTATAATTGGAGCTATCATTTTTGGTTATGCAGCATATACGTTAGTTAATTTTGTAAAGAGAAGTAAAAAAGGAAAATGCGCGGCATGTTCTTTAAATAAGTCATGTCAGTCGCAAACTTGTAGCCCGGATATGGAGCAAATTGCTCATAATAAATAGAAAAAAGCTTTGCGAATTTCGCAAAGCTTTTTTGTTTTACTTTTTAATTTTTACAAGTTGAGAAGCTTCTACGCCTTTGTAACCAGGGAATTCTTTACTTGGGTCTTTATCAAATTTTAATACACCTACAGATTTTTCATCACCTTTTACATTGCTGTAAGTTGCGTCATCGACAATCGCATACATATCTGTATATGCACGACCACTTCCGATAATTGTGTTGCCTTCATATTTTAATTTTGCCCCATCAAGTGCAGCATTTTCTACTTTTTCTTTTGCAAATAATACACCTTGTTCTGTTGTTACAGCTGGTAATTTATCAAGTGGTTTCGTGTTGTCTTTTTCATCAACTTTGCTAAGTAACTCTTTTTTCACTAGTTCTTCACCAGTTTTCTTATCCATTACAAGAACTTTTTTACCATCTAATGTTGTCATTTTCATTTTATAGAAGTCTTTTTCTTTCACTTCTTTTTTGTTTTTATCTGTAATTTGCTGAACTTGTTCTTCTGATCCGTACAGTACAAAGCCGTTCGCTTTCTCTCCTAATAAAGAACAACCTGATAATGCTCCAAGTGAAATTGCTGCTGCTAATCCGATTCCTACTAATTTTTTCATGATGATTTCTCCTTTTATATGTTTTATAGTAAATACAATTTTTGTATTAGTGCTTAAATGTGAAGAAGCTTGTTTGTTGCTTCTGGTATTAGTGTATAAGAAATATCGGAATGCAACTATCGAGTTAGCTTACAGTAACATTACACTTATGTAATTTAGTGAAATTGCACAAAAGTAAGTTAATTTCAAAGAGGGATAATGAGAATATATTAGAAATACAATATTGTATATAGAATGTCATATTATAATGGATGTATTTTGGAAATAACATGTAAGGACATATTAGTTTTGTTATAATAAACACATAGGCTGTAAAATGAATATTCTTTACTGTAAAGGGAGATTTTTCAGTTTTCCAAGTAGTGAATTTGAAATATGAGGTATATCATAGGAGGAATTTAGATGTCTGTATTTAAACGATTAAGAGATTTAACAATGTCAAATGTGTATTCGTTAATTGAAAAAGCGGAAGATCCAGTTAAGATGACTGATCAATATTTACGCGATATGCAAGCCGATGTACAAGAGGCTGAGAAAAGTGTAGCAGCTCAAATCGCACTTGAGAAGAAATTCAAAATATTATTTGAAGAGCAAGAAGCACTTGTGAAAAAACGTGAAGAGCAGGCTCATACGGCTGTTCAAGCTAATAACTTAGATCTTGCGCGTCGTGCATTAGAAGAAAAACAAAATGCAGAGCAAAAAATGAATGAGTATAAAGCAAGCTACGAGCAAAATAAAGCTGCTGCTGATAACCTGCGCCTAAAGCTAGAAGAAATGCGTAAGCAATTAAATGAGCTGAAAAATAAACGTGAAACACTTGTAGCACGTGTAAATGCTGCGAAAGCACAGAAAAATATTAATCAGGCGATGTCTGGATTTGATTCAAATTCAGCAAAAGCTGGTTTAAGCCGTATGGAAGAGAAAGCCCTTCAATTAGAGGCTGAAGCGGAAGCAAGCGGTGAAGTTTATAAGAAAGAAAAATCATTAGATGATGAATTCGCAAGCTTAAACAAAAATTCTGCTGTTGACGATGAATTAGCTCGTATTATGAAGCAGTATGAGAAATAATATAGAATAAAGACAAATGAACCGACATGTCTAAATATATTCATGTCGGTTTTCTATTATATTTTAGAGGAGGTTTTGCAATGACATGGATGAATGTAGTTGCCATGCTTGTATGGACTGGAGCGAGTGCAGTACTTTTATTTGCAATTATGTGGGTTGATTCAATTTTTACAAAATACAATGATTTAAAAGAAATCAAAAATGGAAATACAGCTGTAACAACTCGTTTTATTATGAAATTATTTGCACAAGGGTACATTTTATCTCAATCGATAACGAAAGCAAATGATTTATGGCAAGCACTTCTTGCATCAGCAGTTTCTTTCGTTATTTTATTAGTGGTAGAAATGTTTATCGAATTCGTATTAAAGAAAATGTCTGGTCTTGATTTAGAAGAAGGTACGAAAGAAGGTAGCGTTGCACATGCGATGTTAGCCGGATCATTACATATTGTTGGTGCACTAATTTTAGGTGCTTGTTTATAAAGAGAAAAGGAGGGGTAGATCATGAGTTTATTTAAACGAATTAAAAATATAATGAAAAGCCCAGAGCCACCGAAGCCGGAAAAGAGTCTTTTAACGTTAGCTCCTGGCGATATGATTGAAGTTTCATTAGTTATGTATGAATTAATTGGGAAAACGAGTATGCATTCGCGTAAGGAAATTGTTTTGACATTGCAAGATGGAAAAGATATTCGTTATTTAAAAATTGAAGACCGAGAAAATACGTATTACAAATTATATACTCCAATTGATGGTCGCTTAGATTCAATTGATGAAATTCCGACGACAATTGAAATGGATGATACCGAGTATCATATGGAAGAACAATATAACGGACGTGTTGTTGTGATGGGAAAAACTCCATTCTCAGCTTCAGAAGAACAGTATATATGGGAATTCCAATCAGATAATCGAAAATTATTGCGTATTGAATGGCAAAATGGTCGCACAATGATGTATGAGGGAGAAGCAATCATTCCTGCTGATGTACAAATTATAAGAGCAACGTAAGGGGGCGTAATCATGTCAAACCGATTGTTTACCATGATTAAATCGTTTGTGATCCCTATACTTGCTATCGTTATATTACTTGTTGTTGCTGGTTATGCCTTATCAGGTTGTCAAGGCGGGCAGACAAAGTCGATTCAAGACCGTTATCCACTTGAATCTGTTGCCAAGGAAGGTAAACAAGAATCTTACGTGTATAGGGCCGCCAATCGGTCAGTTCCTGAAGTCGCAAAGGAACTCATTAATGAAAGAGAACCGCAGCAAGCGTCTAAAGAAGACGAAAATCAAATGTTCCTCGTTTATTCTGATAAGATTTATAACCTGCAAAAGGATAAAGAGAAACCATCTGATACGTTAATTGAAATAAGTAATAAAGAATTTGTCCGTCAAAATTACCAACCGTCCTTCTTGCAAGGATATATTATGGGTAGCATATTAAACGATATATTCGGCTCACGAAAATCATCATACGGTGATTATCGAGGATATAACGATAGACAAAATCATAAACCAGTTATTCCAGAGAGACCACCTACAAAAGAAGAAAAGAAAACCCCACCTCCAATTACGAAGGAAGGGAAAGGGTCTATCATTAAGCGAGGCGATAATGTAGATTCGAAACCATCAGTAGGTGATAAGGGAAGTATTACTGAAAAAGGAAGTAATACGACGCCCCCACCTTCTACTGGAAGCAAGGGTAAAATTACAAAAACACCAGGCGGTTCAAGCGGATCAGATGTGAAGCCAAAATCATCTATTAAAACGCCGCCAAGGAATACATCTCCTCCGAAAACGAGGGTCGGTGGTTCAGGAAAAATTACGAAGAGAAGATAGTGTAGAGACCGAAAAGTGGAATTTGCTTTTTGGTCTTTTTTTGTTATGGGAATTAATTCCTCTCATGTGGTACGATTTAGGCATAAGGGAGGAAGTAAAAATATATCAGCGATTATTGAAATATATCGACTTACCGACAAAAACTGACAACGATAGCAACTTAATAATAAAAAGAGGGTGTGCCAAAATTTTGGCACACCCTCTTTTTCATAACGATTAATGAATATCACGTTTCTTAAAGTTACCGCCTTTTACTTCTGCTACGTCATAAACTGTAATAAAGGCGTGTGGATCGATTTCATTAATAAGTTCTTTCATTTTACTTTCTTCTAAACGGTTAATTACACATGAAATTTCTTTAAACTTCTCTCTTGAATAACCACCGTATACTTCGTTATATGTTGCACTTCGGCCTAAACGATCGCGAATTGTTTCTACCATTAATTCAGGCTCTTTTGTAATAATTTTAAATGCTTTTGAACCACTTAAACCAACTTCAACGATATGAATCACTTTCGAAGCGATAAAGTAAGCAATTGCCGAAAGGATAGCTCCTTGCAGGCCGAATACCGTTGATACGAAAATAAATACGAACATGTTTAAGAATAAAATAAGGTCACTCGTTCCAAATGGTAACTTACGAGAAAGCAATACAGCAAGCATATCGATTCCATCTAATGCCCCACCGTTACGTAATGCTAGTCCCATACCAAAACCGATGATAATACCACCAACAACTGTAACTAATAATGTATCGCCTTCAATAATAGCTGGTATTCCGTGCATGACAACGGTACCTACTGCTAATGAAGCAATTCCGATAATAGAATAAATCGCAAAGCTTTTACCGATTTGCTTATACCCTAACCAAACGAAAGGAATGTTAATAACTGCGATTAGAGCTCCTAATGGCAATCCAAATAATCTTGAACTAACGATACTTAAACCAGTTACACCACCGTCTGATACGTTATTTGGAATTAATACTGCTTCTAATCCGTACGCTGTGATAAATGCCCCAATAATAATCATCAAAGCTTTTGAAGCAATTCTTAGCTTATTGGGCTTGTTTTTGATAATTTTCTCCATGTAATTTCCTCGTTTCAAACTAGTTTCTTATTTGTTACGTAATTCACACCTAAATTTTATTTTAACATTTAATTTGAAAAAATTCTCCTTTAATGGATGTATGCAGGGAATATTATCACCATATTATCTTTAAAATATTTTTGAAATCAGTATAAGAAATCCCATCCTTTCAAAGGATGGGATGCTATTAAGAAAATATAAAACTAAGTACTGATACGAATAAAGCGAAACCTAAAATAGTTCCACATATTTTCATATGGCGCTTGCGTCCCATTACGACAATCGCAACATATTCACGGATCATTGCGTTAGGCCAGTAATAAAATGCAGTTTTTGATCCGATTCCTTGGCTATTAAGACCGGCTTGTCTTGCATATATACCAGCACGGAAAAGGTGGAAATTATTCGTTGTAAAAATACTTTTATATTTACCTTCTGGTTTTAAAGAATCCATAATTTCTTTAGAGAACAGCATATTTTGATATGTGTTTACAGAGCGATTTTCCTGGACTGTATGTTCAAGAGGAATTCCTTTTTCAACAGCGTAACTTTGCATCGCTTCCGCTTCTGGAAGACCTTCATCTGGACCTTGTCCACCAGAAAAAATAATTGTTGGTGGTGTATTAACAGCGGCTTGTTTCCAATAGAAGTCAATCGCTTTATTAATGCGGCTTGCAAGTAAAGGTGGTACTTTATCATTAATTAAGCCGCTACCAAGAACGATGATGAAATCTTGATTACGTCTTGGTCTGTTGAATTGGTATAAAAAATATGCACTTAAGAAGTTAGATAAGTGTATAAAGAAATATATGCTTATAAGAGAAATAGCTGCAAAAATAGGCTCTAAATGCGATGAAACCAAACTTGCTGGATTTATAATAGGGAGTAACATAAAGAATAACATCCCTAAAGCAGCAAGGAGTGTTAAACAGTTAGTGAACCGTCGTCCTTCTCGCTTCATTAAAATTCTAGCATTAAGAAATAGCCCAAACATTAAAGCAACAATACCGAAAGGAAGCATAATGAGAAGTGCTAAAAAAGGTAAAAATATAATGTAGCGTAGGACATCACTATCTGAGTTCAATGATACAATCACACAAAAAAGAAGGAAAAAACAGATAAAGGCATTAAATAAAAAGCCGTTTATTATTTTTCGCGGATCTTTTAAATATGAGATAAGAAAAATAATAAATAATATAAGAGGAATAATTCCGAAATACATCATAAATATAGTACACCTCAACTTGTATAAGAATTTGACATACCTTTTATATTACATGATTTTATAAGTGAAAATGAAAGAAAAAGGATTTTGAATTTTCCCAATAAAATATATAGATACGTATGTTACAATATATTCAAAGCGATATATTAAAAGTAAAATGGTTGAAAAGGCACTCAGTAGAGTGCTTTTTCTTTTTGTATGCAATTGTGCATATTATATTTTTTTTCAAATGAAGAGGATTACAATATAAGTTGTAGACAGACTTTATAAAGCAGAATTTCATACAAACATTTCCCTCTACTTTTTGTATCTAACAATCGTATAACAATAAATAATTCTGTTTTATAGTGTCTGTTTTTGAAAGGTGTCTTTTTTGAAGGCACCTTTTTTTATTAGTATAGATAGTTTACACTGTTAGCATAGTGTAAACTATCTATACTAAACATTAGCAATCTTCCGTATAAATATTATCAATTTACTATATATTCCAGTGGTGTTAACCTACATATGAAAGGCTTTCTTTTTCAAAATATTACCCCTAATAAAATTTTGAAGAAGTCAACTGTCTCCAAACTTGTCTTTATGCTTAAAGAAAAAGCACTCAAATTGAGTGCTTTTTCTTATTGAAACATGCTATTTTTCTAGGCGATTTTCATAAAATAAAAGTAAAGAAATGAAAGTGGGTGACAAAATGCCGGCAGTTGTGGAAGGTGTTATTATTGAAAACTGCAATGGAACAATTAATGTAGGTGACAAATATAACGTACAGCCGATTGAAAAGACGAAGGCTTATAATGGATCGGGATCATCAAATACAGGAATGAAAGTACAAACGTTTAGCGGGATTAGTACAGCTGATGTATGGGATAATGATGCGAATGATCAGGGGATACAGTTTACTTTATAGTACAGTATGTAAAATTGCATAAAATGATGAAGTTGCCCTATGATACAATCTAGCTGTGAGCTGTTAATGATTCTTCTGTAGTATAGTTGTTAGATTAGAAATATAACATCTTATCGAAAATCATACGTATAAAAAAGACACTTCAAATGAAGTGTCTTTTTTTACCTTAGTGATACCCTTTAGCAGAGTCTTTATGAATTTTATTTTTAAATATACTGTAGCTCCAAAGCTGATATCCAATAACGATTGGTACCATGACCATTGCAACGAAGAACATAATTTTTAAGTTTAATTGACTACCGGCTGCGTTGTATAACGTTGTACTGTATGCATCGTTAATACGAGATGGTAACATTCTTGGGAACATACCTGCAAAGCCAGTTGTCATAAACATTGCGATTGTTAGGCAAACGAATGTGAAGGCAAGGCCAATTTTATGTTTGTACACCATAATTAGTGCGAGTACACTCATTAGCATTGCAAGTACTGGAAGAATGAATAGTACCGGATATTCCGTAAAGTTTTGGAATAAGTTTGTTCGATTAGCAGTCGCTACATAGAAGATAGCTAAAATAATAGCAGCTGCCATTGAAAATGGCCTTGCGATTTTATAAGCACGATCAGATACTTCACCAGTCGTTTTAATCATGACCCAAAGGGCACCGGATACGACAAATATAGCAGTGAAGAACAACCCTCCTAAAATACCGTAATGGTTTAGTAAGCTAAGTAAATTTCCTTCATAGCCATTTTTTCCGATTTGTAGTCCGTAATACAAGTTAGCAAATGTAACACCGAATAAAAAGGCGATTAAGAAACTGCCAATTGCAAATGCCCATTTACAAGTTTTTTGCCAAATTGGTGAATCATCTTTATGCATGAATTCCAGTCCAGCGGCACGAGCAAATAGTGCAAGTAATACTAAGAATAACGGTGTATATAAATAACTAAACATATTAGCATATGTGACTGGGAAGGCAGCAAATGTTGCGCCACCAGCTGTAATTAACCATACTTCATTACCGCCCCAGAACGGGCCAATTGCTTCTTGTAATTGATTTCGTTCTTGTCGATCTTTCGTAACGAAAGGAAAAATCATTCCGTTACCAAGTGCATACCCGTCAAGAATGAAGTAAACTGTCCAAATCACGCCCCATAAACCGAACCAGATGATTGCAAGCATATCATGAGACATGAGCCACACCTCCCTCAGTAGCAGGTTCTTCTAATGCGGCAGGTCCTTTTTTCGCGAACTTCAGCATTAAGTATACATCTGCGATTAAAAGTAAAGTGTAGAATAAAATTAAACTAATTAATGAGAACCAAATTTGCGGGACAGATATAGGCGATACAGATTCTGCTGTACGCATTAGTTTATATACTGTCCATGGTTGGCGACCTACTTCAGCGACAATCCATCCTGCGTTAATCGCAATATAAGGAAGTAAGACAGACCATATTGTAATTTTTAAATAACGTTTTGAGTTTTCTAGTTTTCCTTTTCGGTTTAAATAGAAGCCATACCAAGTTAATGCCATAAAGAACATACCGAGTGCAACCATTAAGCGGAAGCTATAATACACGAGGTTAACATTTGGACGTTCATCTTTCGGAATATCCTTTAAACCAACAATTTCGCCATCAAATGAGTTTGTATAGAAGAAGCTTCCGAGTTTTGGAATCGTAAGGAATTCAAAATTCTTCTCGTTTTTCACATCAGGAATTTGAACTATTGAGAAGCCTTGTCCTTTTCCGGTTTCCCAAACTGCTTCCATCGCAGCTCCTTTTGCGGGTTGATATTTAGCCGCTGATACACCAGATTGATGTCCCATAAACGGTGTAATTGTTGCGGCGAATAAGCCTAACATTAAGCCGAACTTAAATGATTTTTTGAAGAATTCAACTTCATTTTTACGTAATAAGTGATAGGCACTAATTGCCATAACGAAGAAAGCACCAACAATATAACAACCAACTACAGTATGGAAGAACATATTCCAAGCGTATGGATTCGTAACGAGTGCCCAGAAATCATTTAATTCAGCGCGGCCGTTACGTACTACGTAGCCAACAGGGTTTTGCATAAAGCCGTTTGCTGTAATAATCCAAAGGGCGGAAATATTTGTTCCAAGTGCAACCATCCACATGCAGAAGGCACGGAACTTTGGTGAAATTTTGTCTTTACCGAATAACCATATTCCCATGAAAGTAGATTCTAAGAAGAAGGCAACAAGTGCTTCGATTGCGAGAGGTGATCCGAAAATGTCTCCCATATATTTGGAGTACTCAGACCAGTTTGTTCCAAATTGGAATTCCATTGTAATCCCGGTTATAATCCCCATTACGAAGTTAATTGTAAATAATTTACCCCAGAAATTTGCCATTTTGCGGTATGTTGGATTCAATGTGCGGGCGTATTGAGTTTCCATACATGCCACCAAAATAACAAGTCCGATTGTCAAAGGTACAAATAAAAAGTGATAAAAAATAGTAATTGCAAATTGAAAACGACTCAGTAACAGAACGTCGGACATAATAAATATTCACTCCTTTTTTACATTATCTACAATCAGTTTATAGTGAAAATACGTTTAAAGTATGTGAAACTTGTTACAAAGCTGTGTGTATATTTTGAAAGAATTATGTCGATTATCTGAAAATATCTTATTTTTACTATAAAGCGATATCCTTTTTGAGTTTTTCATATTTTGGTACACTATTTATGTAGTGTAAATGAGAGAAAAGAGGGTTCCTTACTATGAAGTCATTAGAAGAGATTTTGCAGTACAATGAGAAATTTGTTGAAGAGAAAAAATACGAAGAGTATGAAACAGGAAAATTCCCGAATAAAAAAATGGTAATTATCTCTTGTATGGATACTCGTCTTGTTGAATTATTACCAAAAGCAATGAATATGCGTAACGGTGATGTGAAAATTATTAAGGTAGCAGGAGCTGTTATCTCACATCCATTCGGAAGTATTATGCGTAGTATTTTAGTTGCTGTATATGAACTTGGTGCTGATGAAGTTTGTGTAGTTGGTCACCACGATTGCGGTATGGCAAAAATTCAGGCAAGCAGTACAATTGAGAAGATGAAAGAGCGCGGTATAACAAATGAGAAATTAGATACACTCCGTTATTCTGGAATCGATTTAGAAAGATTCCTACAAGGGTTCTCTAGTGTAGAAGAAAGTGTAGAACATAGCGTATCGATACTTCGCAACCATCCGTTACTTCCAGAAGAAGTACCTGTTCACGGTCTTGTTATCGATCCTGAAACAGGAAAATTAGATTTAGTTGTGAATGGTTACGACAATTAAGAATTTACTTTGTCATCCTTTTTATCTGGGACAGGATCAAATCCTCCCGGGTGGAAAGGGTGACATTTTAATATACGCTTACAAGTAAGCCAAAAACCTTTGAGTGCACCATGTTTTTGAAACGCCTCTAATCCGTAATGAGAACAAGTCGGATAAAAACGGCATGTTGGTGGTGTCATCGGAGAAATGAATTTTTGATAAAAGCGTATAATCCCAATAAAAATCTGTTTCATAACGGTCTCCTTTTCAGCATATTCTTAAAGTATTATAGCACGACTGTACATAATACTTTACTAATGTGCATTTCCGTTATATCATATTGGATATAACGGAATTAAATTAAAAGCGGGAGAGATGTTGTATGCCATCAGTAGAAAGCTTTGAATTAGATCATACGATTGTAAAGGCACCTTATGTAAGACATTGCGGAGTTCACAATGTAGGTAGTGACGGTATTGTAAATAAATTCGATATTCGTTTTTGCCAACCGAATAAACAAGCAATGAAACCAGATGTTATTCATACGTTAGAACATTTATTAGCATTTAATTTACGTAAATATATTGATCGTTATCCGCATTTTGATATTATCGATATTTCACCGATGGGCTGCCAAACAGGATATTATCTTGTAGTAAGCGGAACACCGACAGTACGAGAAATCATTGATTTATTAGAATTAACATTAAAAGATGCGGTTCAAATTACAGAAATTCCAGCTGCAAATGAAACACAATGTGGTCAAGCGAAGCTTCACGACTTAGAAGGAGCACAACGCTTAATGAACTTCTGGTTAAGCCAAGATAAAGATGAACTTGAGAAAGTGTTTGGATAAAATAAAAAACTGCCTGTGAAAGGGCAGTTTTTTATTTTATTAAGAGCGAACATGTTCTTTTTTTATGAAAGTATACTAGACACTCCAACATATAAAACAAAGGCAGAACCGAGAAAATAAACAAATGCTTTTGTTTTTTCCCGTTTCTTCATTTCATCAATTCCAAAAAGGATAAACATAATACTTAAAAGGATAAACACGTAAGGTAAAAGAATAGTGAAGTTTGCAAAGAAGCTAAATAGGGCGAGAGAAAGAGCGATAGTGGCGATTATGATTTGAATGTTTTTTAACATGGAATCCCCCTTAAGTAGAAAAAAATAGTTACTGAGAGAAAATAATTATAAATGCTAAATTGATCGAAATTTTATTCTACATGTAGCGAAAGAGTTTGATATTAAAAAGAAGAATATGAGACTAGAAACGAAAAAATACGGGATACTCATTAATTCCTAGAAGAATAAAGGAACAACTGAGAATAAATTGTACGTATGGGAGAAGTGAAAAATTATCGGTAAAATGGACATAAGTGCTTAGAGTGAGTAAGAGAAGCATGAAAAATGCTAAAAAAATCCGTAATATAGTTAGAGTTAGCATCGTATAGCCCCCTTTAGACCATTTACTAGAATATTTCTGTGAAACCAATAAATAAAGCAGCAGCTCCTGCTAGTAGAGCGAGCACACTACCTCCTGTTTGCTGTTTTAATATTTCCTCTAAACTTATGGTGAGGGCCATACCTCCTAAAAAGATGAACATATAAGGGATTATTTCTCTATTACCAGTAAAAAATCCATAGATTGCTATAGATAAGGCAATAAGTGATAAAGTAATCCGTCCCCATTTTAGCATAAAAGACCTCCTCTATTTTATGTAGGTAATAATGAGAACAATCCAAATGAAAGCACCGGCAATAATACAAATAAGTCCAGTTGCTGATTCCCTTTTCTTTATTTGTTCAAATGCGATGAGAAACATTAAAGCCCCTAATAGAAATTGTGAAAGAGGTAAAGAATTATTTTGACCTGTATATAATCCAATTGCCGACATAACGATCACAGTGAGTGCTACTATGATGCGAAGTATACGAAGCATATTAGGAATTCTCCTTATTCTTTTTTGTATAAGGATTGTCTTCTAGTTTATCGACGGAATGTTTATAAGCATAGCCTTTATTAATTGTCATGACGGAGAGTACGAGGATGATTAGGACGATGATAATACCGATAATTAATATTTTGAACATAAAATCCCTCCTTTTCTTTATTTTACATAATTTTGTAATTGATGAAAACAATAGAAAATAAAAGGATGAAAGAAGGGTGTTACATGGAGACGAAAAAAACATATTATATATCAATAGGAAACGGTCAAATTTCACAAGTGAAGACGGCGGATACGTATAATTTTGAGATTTCCGCAAATGATGAGGAAATTACGGAATTAAGAGAGCACTTTGATCAAGCATATGTAGAAGATTTAGGGTCATTTGTACGCTCCCACGTTCCATTTGTTGAGTATCATCACGATTCAAATAATGACCGATATGATGAACAACTACAAAAAGCATATAAAATGATTTACGATTTAGGAAATCATGAGACGAAAGAATTAGTCGCACAAATGGGAATAATCAATGGATTGTAATTGGATAATATTATGCAGAAAAGCGAGAATATGCTACAATTTGTGGTAGGAAAAACTTGTAACCATCAATAGGGGAGTAATGGCATGTACAAATTTAAAGATTATTACCACAACACTGTACAATTATCGTTTGAACGTTATCCATTTTCTCCTGAGCCAAAGCATGTTTGGGTTGTATGCCGGTACGGGGATCAATGGTTATTAACGCATCATTTACGTCGCGGTCTTGAATTTCCAGGTGGTAAAGTAGAACTAGGGGAAACACCGGAAGAAGCGGCAGTTCGAGAGGTTCATGAAGAAACCGGCGGCATAGTTTCTGATTTAACTTACTTAGGACAATACAAAGTATCTGGAAAAGACAAAATAATCATTAAAAACATTTATTTTGCAACAATTAGTGCGGTAGAAGAACATACGCATTACGAAGAAACGAAAGGGTCTGTTTTATTAAAAGACATTCCTGACAACATTAAAACGAATAGAAAATTTAGCTTTATAATGCGCGATGACGTATTAGCGCGTACGATGAAACATATAGAAGAAATCGGCTGTTTTACGAAGTAAAGTAGCCGGTTTCTTTTTTTTGTATGTAAGAATAAATGTAAACATATCTTTACATTATTTTGGGGATATTATACAATTTTGTAAAGGTATATTTACATTTTAGGAGGGGGAAGATGGATAAAAGAAAAGAAACGACTGTTACTGTTTCGATGGTTAAATTAAACTTTTCTTTATTTTTTATAATAATTGCCTTGTCGTTTGGAATTGGTTATTTGCATATATTTCTTTCAGGTGGGGTTCAAGTCGAAGTTACATTATTAACGATGTTTCTTTTTATTATCGCAATGATGGTTCTCGTTTGTATTCATGAAGCGATACATTTAATTGGCTTTCGCTATATCGGAGGTGTTCCGTGGAGTGAACTAAAATGGGGCGTTAATTGGAAATTAGGTGTTGCATATGCTCATTCTAAACAGGCGGTTACAGTAAAGCAAATGAAGAAAGTGTTAATGCTTCCGTTTTTACCAACTGGAATTTTGCCAATTGTATTGGGATTAGCTATGAATCTGGAGCCACTCTCATTTTTAGGAATTCTACTAACAGCAGGGTGTATCGGCGACATTGTCTTATATCAAAAAGTTTCAAAGTTTCCAGATGATGCGCTAGTAAAAGATCATCCGAGTAAACCGCAGTTTACAGTATATGAATAATAAGAGGAGGCATTTTTGAACAACTGCCTCCTCTTATTATTTTTTGTCGGTAAATCAATATATTGTGAAAATTGTTGATATAATTTAATTACTATTATTGTATTTTTATCTCCACCTCCACCTCTAAAAACGAAAGCACCTCCAACAAATCATCTACGATACGTGAATGCTTAAAATCACCCCAAAACGAATCTTTTTTCCAAACACCAAGAATCCCTACTTGTTCAGAACCAAGCACATCGTTTTCTGGATGATCTCCAATATAAAGACATTCTTCTGCCTTCACATCTAGTCTTTGCAAAGCACGTTCGAAAATTTCAGGATGAGGTTTTTTAATTCCTTCAGCTTCTGAAACGAGAATGGTGTTTGTATACGTATGTATATGTAGTGCTCGAAGGTTGCTCATCTGAAATTCAGTAAAACCATTTGTAATAATACCAATTTTAATGTTTCACTGTTTTAACTGTTGAAGTAGTTCATGCGTGTTTTTGAAAGGAATACAATGATGTTGGAAGTTTGTAATATAGTCGTGTAGTAGTTGCTCTTGCGTTAAAGTAGTAATGTTGTATTCGGAAAAGAGAGTAGCATATACTTTATCCTTCCACGTATAGCCATTATTATCGAGTTCAAGAAATCGAGAACAATACTTTGATTTCTCTATACTCTTCAAATGTGAGGCGAAGCGATTATATTGCTCACAAATAAATTGTTCTAAAGATTGGCGCCGATCTAATAGTGTTCCATCTAAGTCGAATAAGATTGCACGAATCATGGGAAGCCTCCTTGCAGTTTTTATAATTAATTATCGCATATTCGTAAAAAAATGATTATGATATTTTGTAGAATGGAATAATGGGGGATTGTATGAAGAAATTGTATGGCAAGTTAGTGTGTTGTATTATAGCAAGCAGTTTAGTTGCAGGATGCGATAGTGCTATCGAGGTTACGGAAGAAAAAGAAATTTGTAAAACAGAAGAAGAGTGCACGCAAATAGGAGATAAAACATTACAAAAAGTATATAAAAAGATAGAGGAACTTTCAGAACTTGAAAAAGTAGAGGATTATGACATAGAAGAGTATGAAAGTATGAATATGAAAGAGGCGGAACAGAAAAAAGAAGAGGATGACAATTACTTCTTTTTAGCTTCTTATTATATCGATGATGATGAAATTGTAGATCCTTATTTTGAGAGATTGGATCGTAAGAGATTGAATAAAGTTTTTGCAGATGACGAAGTAGCAAAAGATGATTTGTTAAGTCAGCGACAAGATAGAGAGTATCATGAAACTTTATGGGACATGTATCGCACTCTCGTCCCAGTGAAATATCGTGAGAATATAACAGGATTTGGTCTAATAACGGATGGTTATGATGGCGTTGTTGCCCATGTCATGCCAAGTATAGATGACCCGAGAGATTGGGTGCTTAGTTTAGACGTGCTTGATTCTGGGGTGAATATAGATGAAGTGATGAAAACATTAATTCATGAAACGGCTCACCTATTAACGATTGGACATAAACAAGTACCAGTGGATAGAAAGTATTTAGAGGCGTTTGATGAAGAGAAAGACATTTCATCATATCGAAATAAATGTAAAACGGTGTTCGTGAAAAATGGATGTGTGAGAAAAAGTTCGTATATTAACCAATTTTATAATAAATTTTGGAAACCAATTGAGCAAGAGTGGACAGAAAAGAAAGTAGAAGAAAGTGAAGAGGCACAAATTGAATTTTATAAAGAAAAGCATGATGATTTTGTATCGCTATATGGAACAACAAATGTAACGGAAGATATCGCAGATACATTTACAGCGTTCATTTTACAAGATTCAAAAAAAGTGAAAGAAGGAACAGAGTTAAAATATAAGAAAATTGCTTTCTTCTATCAGTTCCCTGAGCTTGTAAAAATGAGAGCGGAAGTGCTGTCAGGATTATATGATGTTTCGAAAACGATAGAACAACAAAGTGGAGACTAATGTGAGTTATGCTTTCGATATAGTTTTGTTAAAGAAAAGCGTGAAGAATTTTTAATTCTTTGCGTTTTTTCTTATGTTGATAAAGTTGAAAATTCTGTATTTTTATCAAAAAGAAGAAGGAACTGGAGGCACAAAAGAGAATTAGTATAAAAATGTCACAATTTAGACACAATTATAATGCGCGTGTTGTAGGGACTATAAGTTTACTCTCGAGGAGGTAATGAAACGTATGAAAACGATTCTTGCTGTTGCTGGTCTCATTTGGGTAATGTCTCACGGTTTTCCGATTTTTGAAGGGGAGCAAATTCGTAGTGCTTTGAATGAAAAGTTTAATGATTATCATGTGATAGATCGAAAAGATAATGTCGTTACAGTACGTGTGAAAGACTGTTTCCATACAGTTACGGTTGCGGATGGAAACATTACAAATGAAACGAAAATGTGTGATAAAAGGTAAAAGAAAGAAGCTGACTATAGCGCACTGTTTTGAGTCAGCTTCTTTTTCTTTTTCCAATTAGAATTTTTTCAAATGCCTCAACAAATACATACATAAGAGTTGCAAGAACACATGTGAGTAGTACGCTAAGTAAGACGAGTGTGAAGTTAAAGACTTGGAATCCGTAGCTAATTAAGTAGCCAAGTCCTTGTTTGGAAACGAGAAGTTCTCCGAAAATAACACCAACCCAGGATAAACCAACATTTACTTTTAACGTTGAGATAATTGCTGGAAAGGATGCAGGGAGAACGACTTGCTTATAACATTGCCATTTATTTGCGCCAAATGTGTCCATCACTTTTATATAGTTAGAATCGACTTCTTGAAATGCACTGTAAATAACGAGAATGGTAATGATGATGGAAATGATTACTCCCATTGCGATAGAAGATGAAATGTTTGGACCGAAAATAACGATGATGATTGGACCGAGTGCAACTTTTGGCATTGCATTTAGGACGACGAGGTAAGGATCAAGTACGCGGGCTAGAAGTGGCATCCACCAAAGAAACGTGGCAATAATAGCACCGAGTACCGTTCCGAGAATGAAGCCTACTCCTGTTTCCAGCAATGTCGTCCATATGTGGACCCAAAGTGAACCGTCGATCCATTTCGTTAAGAAGAGATCCCAAATACTCGAAGGAGAGCTAAAGAGTAAAGGATCAATCCATTCTTTTTTGCTAGCTATTTCCCATAGTGCAAAGAAAAGAATGAGTAGTAAAAGCTGTAGTGAGCGAGCAATCCAAGCACGCCTGCGTTCTTTCTTTCGAAATTGTTCATGTAGTTGTTTTATATTATCCAAGTCGTTCCAGCTCCTTCCATATATCTTGAAAGAGGGCTGGGAAATCGTAGTGATGGCGTGCTTCTAACGGTGATAAAGAACGGATACTTTCCGGGACGATAAAGGTTTTCGCGATTTTTCCAGGATTCGCTTGAAGTAAATAAATACGATCACTCATCGCAATCGCCTCTTCAATATCGTGAGTAACAAGTAGTGATGTTTTCTTATATTTATTTAGTAAGTTGAAAACGAGTTCTTCTAGTTTTAATTTCGTTTGATAATCGAGTGCGGAGAATGGTTCATCTAGTAATAAAATTTTCGGATCAGTTGCTAACGTTCGAACGAGAGCGGCACGTTGACGCATACCGCCGGATAGTTCACGAGGATATTGTCTTTCTACCCCATGTAGACCGACTTGCTTTAAAAGATTTAAAGTATGTTCTTTCATTTGTTCATCATAAATCCTTCGAATATGAAGTCCAAGCATAATATTTTCTTCAATCGTTTTCCACGGGAATAAGTAATCTTGCTGCAACATATATCCCATAGATGATGTTTTCGTTGTAATTGGTTCACCATCTAAAAAGACAATACCATCAATTGGATCAAGTAACCCAGCAATGATTGAGAGGAGCGTTGTTTTACCGCAACCACTTGGGCCGAGTATAGAAATAAATTCGCCTTCTTCCACTTGTAAGCTCATATCTTCAAGAATAAGTTTGGCATTCTCTTTTGCAAAAAAGCAGTGAGAAACGTTACGTATTTGTAAAAAACTCATACACTTCGCCTCTATTTCTTAATAACGCTTTCGGCAATTTTTGTATTGACGAGCGCTTCATATGGGACTTCTTTTTGTAATTCACCAGCGTCTTTCATAATCGTTTGGAGCTGTTTCCATTCTTCCGCATCTAGTAGTGGATTTGTCGCATAAGAATGTTGCTTTTTATACCGTTCAATTACTTTTACTGTAATGTCTTTTGAAGTGTCTTTAAATAGCGGGGAAACAGCATCAGCAATCTCTTCTGGACTATGTGTATCAACCCATTGCTGTGCTTTATAGAGCGCACGTGTGAACTTTTCAGCAGCAGCTTTATCTTTCTTTAAGAAACTTTCTTTTGCCATGAATGTTGTATAAGGAACAGTACCAGATTCATTTCCGAATGAAGCGACGATATAACCTTTACCTTCTTTTTCGAATATGCTTGCAGTCGGTTCAAAGAGCTGGACAAACTCTCCTGTACCAGATGCAAAGGCATTTGCAATATTAGCAAATTCGATATTTTGAATTAAGTTCGTATCTTTACGAGGATCAATGCCATTTTTCTTTAAAACGTATTCCCCAACCATTTGCGGCATGCCGCCTTTACGCTGTCCTAAAAATGTAACACCTTTTACGTCATTCCAATTAAAAGAGTCTAGTTTTTTACGTGAAACTAAAAATGTCCCATCTGTTTGTGTAAGCTGTGCAAAGTTAATGACAGGGTCTTTCGCTCCTTGTTGATGAACGTAAATAGACGTTTCAGAACCGACGAGAGCAATATCAATTCCGCCAGATAATAGGGCGGTCATCGTTTTATCGCCACCAGCTGTTGTTTGTAGGTCAATATTTAGTCCTTCATCTTTAAAAAATCCTTTTTCAATCCCAACATATAATGGGGCATAGAAGAGAGAATGGGTAACTTCGCCGACGCGAATGTTTTGAGTTTGTTCTTTCGTACCTTCTTTTTTACTACTACAAGCAGCAAAAGTAAAAACAGCTAGTAACATGATGCAAAAAATCGCGATTAATTTTTTCACTATATAACACCTCCTAGAAGTCACTCTACAAGCATGATATGTAGGTAATCGCCCATATGTGAGTGTAGATAGCAGGAATTTTTTTGGTGGTAAAGAAGTACAAATATAAGGGGTGATAAAATGGAGTACGAATACGATGATAGCGTACATTTACATCTTGATTATTTCGGGACAGAATGTGATATGGAATCGATTGCTTATAAGAGAAAGAATGAAGACGTATGGGATGTGTATTTTAATTTTGGAGTATACGGTATTCAGAAAGACGATGTAGAGTTAGGGAGATTTATGGACGAATATGCTGGTCATTACGTTTTTTCTGTACATGCTCGCGATCTTAGCTGGGAATTTGGAAGTGCCCAGTTTGAAGAGTGGGTTTTGAAAAATCGGATAGTAGAAAAAACGCTACAAAAATAGGAGGAATTTTGTGATTGGATTTCTCATCTTATTATTTATTTTTGTGGCCGGATTTTTATCATGCAAATGCTTATTTACCGATTTGCAAAGAAAAACATCCATAAATATACAAAAATAAAATGGTTTCATATGTGGCTACATATGAATATGAAAAAAGGCCCGAGATTAGATTTTTTTGATTTTGTAGTTACAGTACTCGTATGTATCGTATGGAAAATATGGCTGCTTCCTTTTATATAATACACATGCTAATCATCTTCTCTTTCATCATAAAATAACGAAAAGAACCTGTCTTGTGGCGGGTTCTTTTCGTTATAGTAATAGTTGTTAAAAACGTACAACGCTTGTTTATTAATTCTTTCGTATTTTCATGTGGAATCTTTAATAGCATTAAGGATTTCTAAAAAATAGTTATTATATCATAAAGTGGAGTGCTAAAATTAAGCTTTTCAAGAATGAGTAATTTGTATGCCACAATTTAACTATTGATTAAGGAAGTATTAAGGAAATATATTTATAGTAGAAGCAAGTTTGCAGACGAAATATAGGATATATGTTATTTTAATACAAATAGTTTTTTCGATGCGAGGTGAAATTAATACATAGAAAAGAGGGAATGAATTGAAGTATGGTTCTACACTTTTTCATCTTCCAAAAAGAAATATATTAATTTCTAGCATTATAAGTAGTATGGTGACTTTATTAGTAATAACTATGCTGTTTATGATTTTAAAGGTTTTCAATTTAGACATGATGAAAGATCATTTAAATCAAAAGCTTGTTTTAAGTGTTATGATGATTTTCATATGGGGCATAACGTTTTATATTACGCATTTCAATAAAAAAGAGATGTCTATACTTAGAGCATCCCTACGAGTGCATTTTATATTATTTTTGCTAGCTCATACAGTAGCGTTATTTTATATTGTCATGCAAGTTAATATGAGTTTCATAGAGGCAATGAATTGGATTTACTTTTATAATATGCAGTTTATATTAAGTTTTGTAGTAATTTATGCAATATATATTCTTGTATATAATTTAATAGGTAAGGTTTTTCTAAGTATGGTTTTAACGAGCTGTACGTTAGTCATTTTATGTATTGTGAATTATTTGAAGCTTATTTTCAGAGGTGATCCGTTATATCCTTCTGATTTTACACAAATTACGCATATGCAATCTGTTATACCGATGGTGATGGACTATTTTAGTTGGAGTTATATTTTTGTCATTATCTTAAGTATCGTAGCTTGTATTGTAGCAGGGATATATATGAGAAGGTATATTCAAAATGTAAAGATTCATCTAGGAATAAGAGCCTTATTAGTAGTGGGATCTATTTTTGTTCTATATGCGTACGGTAATTTTGCGAATACATTTATGAATAAAGTATTTCAAAAATCAGGTGTAGATTTTGTTTTGTGGAATCAAAATGAGAACTATGCTTCAAATGGTTTTGTACTTGGGTTTATTAGCAATTTAGATACAACAGTTATGGAAAAACCAAAAAATTATTCTAAAGAAAATATGCTTCAAATAGCAAACAATATAAAAAAACAATATAGTGGAAATATAGGGAGCCAAAAGAAAAAAGAGAAACCGAATATTATTTTTGTAATGAGTGAATCGTTTTGGGATCCGACGAAAGTAACTAACCTTTCTTTTAGTGAAGATCCTGTACCAAATTTACATCATTATATAGAAAACTTTCCTGGTGGACAAACTATTTCTCCTACATTTGGGGGAAATACGGCGAACGTTGAATTTGAGGCATTAACAAGTTATTCAATGAGTTTGTTAAAGCCAGGTTCTATACCATATCAGCAGGTTATTACAAATAAGAAAGAAATTCCATCAATCCCTACGGCGTTGAAAAAAGAAGGTTATTATACAAGTGCAATTCATTCATTTGGTCGCACATTCTTTAAACGTGACGATGTATATAAGGTGTTAGGATTTGATAAGTTTAATGCAGAGGACACGATGGAAAATGTGGATATTGATGGAGATTATATTAGTGATTTAGCGATGAGTAAAGAGATAATTGCTGAGTTAGAGGAACAAAAACAACCTACATTTATTCATGCAGTTACGATGCAAAATCATTTTCCATTTACAGAGGGCCGATTTGGTGAAAACCTAATCGAAATTAGCGGTCTAGAAAATGAAGAATCAAAGGGAGAATTAGAGACGTATACAGAAGGATTAAGACGTTCAGATGAGGCTCTTCAATATTTAATAGAGCAACTAGATAATTTTGATAGACCTACATTATTAGTATTCTTTGGAGATCATCTTCCATCATTAGGAACAAATAAATCTTTTTATAAAGAAAATGAGTATATAACGAATGAAAAAACATCGAATGAACGTTTAGCGATGGCGCAAACGCCGCTATTAATGTATGCAAACTTTGATATGCCAAATGATAATTTAGGTTTAGTAAGCCCAATTCATTTTTCTAATCTTATTTTTGATTATGCAGGATTAAATAAATCCTTATTTTATCAATTTTTATCGGAACTTTACAAGGAAATACCAGTACTTAGAGATGAATTAAAAGTTGATAAAAATGGAGAAGTAATCAATGATTTAACAAAGAAACAAAAAGAAATGTTAGAGCAATATAAAATGCTCCAATATGATTTACTCGTCGGAAATCAATATAGTAAAGATATCCTCTTTAAATAAAAGAAACAAAAAGAACTTGTATAACGATACAAGTTCTTTTTTCATAGTATTTAACGGGGTAACCAGACAAGCTGGGTTTAGGGAGTATTACCTGTACATTTAGTATATATGAAAATGTAATCGTTTTATTTGTGTATTTGTGAGAAATATGTGAATTTTATGTTTTGTGAAAAATCGATTATATTAACTTTCGTTCTTGTATTGCAGTTGTTATGCATGTAAAAATTTTATCAGTTCTTTATTTAATTCATCCGCTTGATCGATTGGTGAACCATGACCACTATTTGTAAGAGCATGTAACTGAGAATTTTTAATTCGTTGTTGCGTAAGCTCAGCACTTTTGTAAGGAATTAGTTGGTCGTGAACGCCGTGGAAGATTTTTGTTGGGACGTTAATTTTATTTAAATCTTTCGTTACATCTTCATTTGCAGCTGCTTGTAAAATTTTTATAAGGGCATAAGAAGCGGACTGCATACCGAGATAAGAAAACCATTCAAGGGTTGCAGCCCCTAAGTTTCTATTAAAAAAGGATAAAGATACATCATTTAAAAATTTTGGTAAATTAGCATACATTTGATTAATGAGAGCATCTGCTTGTTCTTTCGGTACACCGTAAGGGGACTCTTGATTTTTAACGAAAGAGGGGGAGACAGCGTCAATTAATGCGAGCTTAGAAATGCGGCGCCCATTATAGCGAGACATATAGCGAATAGAAAGAGCACCACCAACTGAGAAACCGACTAATGTAGCGTTCTCTACTTGAAGTGCTTCCAGAACAATTGCGATATCATCGGCTAATCGATCATACGTGTAACCAGTCCATGGCTTATCAGATTGTCCATTCCCTCGTATATCCATGGCGATACAGCGAAAGCCATGCTCAGGTAAAACATTGAGTTGATATTGGTACATTTGATGATTTAAAGGCCATCCGTGAACGAAGAAAACAGTCTTACTACCTGGACCAGGATTAACGTCTTGCACAAAAATATGCACATCTTTCTCGACAGTAACAAACATAAATGTCCCCCTATTTTATGAATATGCTCTATCCCAAAAGCGTTGTTTTGTCATAGCTTTAATAAATTCATTTGCTAGCCTCGTAGGGTCTTGTTCTATTAGAACACCAGGCTTTCCTTCGATATTTAAAGATTGAATAATAGAAGAGCCGTTTTGGAAGGAGCCAATCGGCTTAAAGTGATTATATGATTCTACGACAAATGAACTTGCTTTGTTAAGAAAATGATCATCCATCTCTCCGCCGATAAGAAGTAATCCATCATAAAGGAGTGGTGAGCCTGTTAAGAAAGTATCATTTACTTCCCACTGTCCATTTGGCGTTCCCTGCACTACCTAATCGTTCTGAAACGATCACTGGCAGTTAAAGAGTTTTCATTGCTTGAAATTTTAACACCTGTATTTGTTGTCATCTCCTTTCCTTCATTTTCACGCATGAAAGATTGGAGTTGTTCGGTCTTTTTATTTTTTTTGCCATCCATAAAAAACACCTCCGATAATATACGTATTATTGTTTATGTTTTTTATGCTTGTATATAGCATGAAGATATTGCATAGTTGGCATGATTTTCCTCAAATGTTCGATTTATCTTTGTTTGTCTATGAAAATCATTTATTATAATAAATGGTATTCTTCGAGATATTATTTTGAAGGGGTGTTGAAGTGAAAGAAAGTTTTCTATCATATAAAGAAGAAGAAAGAAATGCAAAAATCCTTTTATGGGTGTTATATGTCATTGTTATTGTATATCAAATTTTCTATGCAATCGTATTAGAAGATAAATCAATAATGGATAAGGGATACAACATAATATGGCAAGTTATTTGCGGAGTAGCAATACTGTGCGTGAATATATATTTAATGAAAAAAGAGAAGGCAAACCTTGTTAAATATGCATGGATATTTGCATACATAGGGATAGAATTCGCTAATATATTTTCGTATGTTTTTTATAATAAGGCGGCGTTTGATGCGACAAATATAATAGAAATTATTCTCATTTTCTTTGTACCTATATTTTTAAATAAAAAATTCTATGTGTTTTTACTTTCCTCTATTGTAGGAAAATATTTAATTTATTTATTTGTATTAGAGGAAGTAAAAGCATTTATGTTCCTTATTATGTATACACTTATGTTAATAGCTGCATATATCATTTTAAACCGATTTTTACAATATCTTTCAGCTGTAAAGGAAAGTATTGCGATTGCTAGTGAATCACAGAAATTAGCAGTAATCGGAAAAATGGCAGCGACGGTTGGACATGAAATTAAAAATCCACTTGCTTCATTAAAAGGATTTACGCAATTACAACGAGAGAAGCATGAAGAGGATCCTATTTATAAACGTATGATTTTTGAAATAGAAAATATGAATAATATGATAAGTGAGTTAATGGAAGTTGCTACATGCAAACCTTCTATTTATAAGAAACATGATGTAGGAAAAATTGTATTACAAGTAATAACAAGTCTTCGTGAAAAAATAGATGAATTAAACATTCAGTTTATTTCTAATGTGGAAGAAAAAACAATAGAAGTTGAATGTGATGAACGAAAAATAAGAGGAGTCTTTTTATATACGATAAAAAATGCTTTAGAGGCAATGGGACAAGGTGGTATATTACATTTACAATTAGAAAATAAAGGGAAAGAATATGTAATGATCAGTGTGATCGATAATGGTCATGGTATTAAGCAAGAAAACTTACCCCGTGTTACAGAGGCCTTTTATACAACGAAACAAGATAAAATTGGTCTGGGACTGACGGTAGCGAATCGAATTGTCGCCGAGCACCTTGGTGAGTTGCATATTTCAAGTGAAAAAGATACTGGAACGAGAATAGACATCATTCTCCCAAGGAAGTGTGGAAATACTGAAATCCAAGTGGAAGAAAAGCTAGGAGTTACCATATGAATAAAGGCTATATATTTAAAAATGAAGAAATAAAGGCGCTGAAAGCATTTTTAAGTTTATTTTTTATTATATTTTTCGTATATGATCTTGCCTATGAATTTATCGTACCGTTAATCGGTGGAGAGCAAGAAGGTGTAGGAGAGTTTGAAGATGGTTTAGGTTTATGGCTTTACTTTTTGATGGTGGTATTGTTTTGCATTGGAATATACTTTATGAAATGGAAGAATGCTTTTGCGGTAAAGTATATTATTCTAATTGGCTATAATGTATTAGATTGTATCCATAACATTATGATTTATTATGGTAGCGATGCAGAATTTGACGGTGGAAATATAGTAGAAGGATTTTTTATTTTGTTTGCACCAATCTTTGTGAATAAAAGATATTTCTGGTTAGTTCCAGCGATACTTATCGGAAAGTATGCTCTTACAGGAATCATTATTCAATCTTCTCTCGTTTTAATCCCAATGGCATTATATAGCGTATTTACTATCATATGTTGGATTATATTTTTAAGGGTTCAGTCTTACGTTCGTACGCTTGAGATGATGGACAAAGAAATAAAACAGACAGAAAAACTAGCAGCTGTTGGAAAGATGGCAACGGTTATTGGTTATAAGATTAGAAGACCTTTAGCAAACTTAAAAAAACTTGTGAATAAACAAGCAGACAAGCATCCAGAGGATAAAATTTATAGTGATATTATGAAACAAGAAGTAGATCGGATTCATATAATTGCTACAGAACTTAGTGGATTTGAGAAATCTAAATCACTAGAATCAGAAACTCATAACATACAAGAAATTATTTCTTATGTTATTCGAGTTATGGAAAAGCCAGCTTTAAAACAAGGAGTTTACATACAAGGTATTTACAGTAAAGACTTACCATCAATTACATGTGATGAAAAACGATTAAAACAGGTCTTTTTTAATTTAATCAAAAATGCAATTGAAGCAATGTCAGTTGGCGGAACAATTACGATTAAAGTTACTGTAAAAGATGGAATCATCGTTCAAGTGAAAGATGAGGGATGCGGCATTCCGAAAGATAAAATTCCAAAGTTAAATGAAGCCTTTTATACAACGAAAGAAACAGGAACTGGTCTAGGTTTAGTAGTTACAGAAAAAATTATTAAAGACCACAACGGTAAAATAAGTTTTGAAAGTGAAGTTGGGGTTGGAACGACGGTTGAAGTTATGTTACCACTGCATTAACTACAAAAAACATCACTTATTTGGAAGTGATGTTTTTGTGTTCTTCTTAGGTAGACGTTCTAAAAAAGAGGACGATAACGAAAAATAATATATTGATAGTGTAAAAAGAAAATAATGGATGTTTTACTATGAAAAATATATAATGGCTTTGTCTGTTATTTGTTGTAGTTCATTTATATTTCTATTTGTTGACCCGAATCTCGGGTCTTTTTTTATGAAATAAATTGCTATATATCGGTAATTAGAAAAATAGAATATACAGCACTTGCAGTAATTCCAGGGGTAATATAAAGGGATATAGCATCTCCTCTTGCAACTGGGTTTCCAGTTGTAATACTAGTCCAAGTTACAGTAGCGGGACCTACTGCCGGGGTAGGATTAAATACTTGAATTTGTCCTGCTCCGCTATCCGTTGGTTTAATGGAAAATACCATAGTTCCGGTAATTTTGTCAGTAGTAGTTAAGGTAATAGTAGATAGGATGTAGCTAGAAGAAGGGGTTGTGAGGTTTGTTGGGACATTTCTGCAAATATTAATCGTATAAATAGCAGCAGGTAAATTATTTATATTTATAGACGCAGAAAAGCCGACAATACTACCGGCTCCAGCAGTGACATATGGAATAACATTGGAGTCAATTCCAGGAGAACCCGCTATACGTTGAAAACCAGCATTTGTTCCTTGAAAAACAATACTTTTTGCTGAAGCACTATCGGCAGATCCCGTAGGTCCAGTAATGCCCGTAGGTCCAGTGTTCCCCGTAGGCCCAGTGATGCCGGTAGGCCCGGTACTACCGGTAGGTCCACTTTCTACTAATACGATATAATCTGGAGATATATTAGGAAACCCTTGAGGTGCATCTTTTTTTACAACATAGCCACTGCCCGTATAAGTGACAACTTGTCCTTTTTTATAGTTGGGAGCCGCTGCTAGACTAAAGGTGGTAGTACTTTGGAAACCAGCTCCGGAAGGTCCAGCATTACCCGTAGGTCCGGTGTTCCCCATGGGTCCGGTGTTCCCCATGGGTCCAGTGTTCCCCGTGGGTCCAGTGTTCCCCGTGGGTCCGGTGTTCCCCGTAGGTCCGGTGTTCCCCGTGGGTCCGGTGTTCCCCGTGGGTCCAGTGTTCCCCGTGGGTCCGGTGTTCCCCGTGGGTCCAGTGTTCCCCGTGGGTCCAGTGTTCCCCGTAGGTCCGGTGTTCCCCGTGGGTCCAGTATTTCCGTTAGAGCCGCTGTTGCGTCTGCCATCGCAACTAAAAAAATTACGTGGGTACATATATGTTCTCCTTTCTATATTTTCAAAATCTAGTTTTTAAAATAGAACTAATATATATATATTATGAATTCTATAATTTTGTGTGGCAGATCGTCTTTTGTGTCTAGATTTCAAAAGATAGCGGGAGGAGAATTAAGTAGTGTTAGAGCCACCATTTTTCCTGAGGAAGTAAAATAACATCCACATCAAAATTCTCTTTAAACCAATCATACATCAATGTCTCTTTCACTAAATATTCAGAGGCAGAGTGTGACACACCAATTAGAGACATATTCGTTTCTTTTACATAATCCATAATGAGCGAGTATTTATGTCTGCCGTAATCATTATCGATATGGCAATGGATTTCTCCTGTAATATATGCTTCAGCACCTTTTTCTTCTGCTTCCTTCATTAAAGATACGACATCGCCACATCCAGCGATAATTGCGATTTTTTTGATGGAATCATGTCGTTTACCTTCGAAGTCTGTGTAAGGAATCTGGAAGAGTTGTTTTAGATGTTTTTGGAGTGCTTCTGTTGATGTTTCATCTATTTCACAAATAAGGCCAACTGGTTCTTGTTCTGGACCTCCATATGCAAAGTCGTCCACTACAGTAGCGTTTAATGCTTTTGCAATTGAAATACTCGTTCCATGTGTTTGATGAAAATCCATTGGTACGTGACATGTATATATAGAAAGTTGTTTTTCTTTTATTCCTTGCAAATATTTTTCAGGAATTGGTAAGAAACCGCGGCCTGATCTTCCAAGCGGATCACCGCACTCCATTACAAGGGGATGATGCATAAAGAGTAAATCACCGGGTGTGGATTGTGAAATGAATGTTTCAAGAACGTCATCTGTAGGGAATACAGCTAAAAATACTTTGTTTACATTTTCAGATCCGTGCATCATAAGGCCGTTAAATAAATCTACAAAATTTGCTTCGAAAAATTGTTGCCAAGGAAATTTGATAGGATCATATACGGCTGGGATAAATCGACTAAAGGCACTATCTTTTCCGTATTTTTCAATTTGGAATAAGTGATCGAGTGATTGCTCTATTTTTTTTAAGGCTGGCATGTTTGATAATCCTCCTTAAGATGATTCTTGCTTTATGAGTTGTTTGTATTCTTCGTAGCAAAATAAGAAGCGGATAGGAAACAAATAAAACCTAGAATCCAGCTAATAGAAGGAGAATAGGGAAGTACATGCTGTAATAGCATTCCGCTAGAAATGAAGAAACTACTAAATACACCTAATAACATGGGATATCGTTGTAGTTTGAACACAGATAGTAAACATCCTTTCTCCTGCATGAACTACTCATAAAAGCTCGATTGCTGAAACTTTATCACATACATTGTATATTAGTCTTAATTTTCTGTATATAACTTTTAAGAAAAATGGTGATACAATATATGAATGATAAGAGAAGAGAGGATGAAGATTAACATATGTACGTTACTGTAACAGAAGCAGCATATAAAAAGATTATGGATACGATTCCAAGTGAAGCGAAATATATAAAGTTATTTTATGATAATGAAGGTTGCGGTTGTGTTATGAGCGGAATCATCGATTTAGTAGCTGTAGCAGAGAAAGATGAGCGCGATGTGGATATTGAATCAAGCACAATGAATTTTATCGCTGATCGTACAAAGCTTGTATTTATGGACGATAAGTTAACGGTTGATTGGCATGAAGGTGGAGGAACTTTTCAGTTGAAGAGCCCAAGCCAGTTTTATAATCCAAATATGAAATTACACGTTCGAGTATAGTAAAGGTGAGTCCAAAATGTATTTTGGACTCACTTTTTTTATTTTATAAGTCGCTATTATTCTCGATAAGTCGATATATTGAAAAAATCGCTGATATAAATGGAGTTGCGCCGATATAATTTCATTTACCAAAACGTTTCATATAATAAAAAGATTTTTTCACATAATGAAATGTACATGTGATTGAATTTTCTGTATAATCTTCTTTGCGGAGGGGATACGCATGAGAAGATGGGGAATTGAGTTATTAATTTTAAGTGTTGTTATTATTTGGGGGATTAACTATACAATTGCGAAGTATGGACTTTTAGAATTTACAGCAATTGAGTTTACTGCACTTCGTATGATGGCGGCGGCACCGCTTCTGTTACTCCTTACCTTTTGTATTGAAAAGTCGGTTTATATGGAGCGAACGGATATACCTAGATTAATTATCGTTAGCGTTGTAGGTATTGTACTGTATCAAACGTTATTTATGGAAACTGTCAAATATACATCCGCTACAAATGCCTCTTTACTCATTTCTATTTCACCTATTTTTACAACTGCATTTGCGATTTTCTTGAAACAAGAAAAGTTTTCTTCTCGAAAGTTAATCGGTTCTATGACTGCCTTTGTTGGTGCAGCCTTAGTTTTAGTAGCAGGACATTCACTTACTAGTTCTTTTTATGGCAATGGAATTGGACTTATTACATCAATATGCTGGGGGCTTTATCCTGTTTTAGCAGGACCATTAATTAAAAAATATTCAGCATTACGTGTTACTGCATGGTCTGCATTAGTGGGTGCGATTCCGCTATTATTGTTAAGTGGTCCACATGTGTTTGTCATGCCATTTCACATTACTCACGGAATGACACTATTTGCTTTACTATATTCTATTTTCTTTGTAACAGTATTTGGTCTAGTAATGTGGTATGTTGGTGTTCAAAAAATTGGGGCGTCACATACGATGGTATATATGTATATAACGCCGCTTGTAGCGGTTCTATTTGCAGCTGTCTGGGCAAATGAATATGTATCGTTTCAACAAATCATCGGTGGAATTATCATTTTTGTCGGTCTATGGTTTGTGAAATCGGAGAAAGTAAAAATTCATTCTATTGCAGAGGAACCTATATCAAAATAGGAAAACAGATCACCTATGATCTGCTTTCCTATTTTTTTATTTTTGGTAAGAAGATGAGAAACAAGATAGCAGTAATAAGTGGAATTAAGTTTAAAAATGGAATACGGAAGAGTGTAATAAGAATAATACCTGGAAGAAGAACACCGAGGACAGCGTAAAAAATGCTATGATTTTTCGTGTACCAATACAATGAAAGTCCAATAAGTGCAGGGATAATGAGGTGAATGAGAGCCATTAAAAAATAAATCATTAGACGCCCCCTTTATTTGTGTGCTTATTACATCATATCCGTATGTTCATAGATTGATATCATTTTTTTCATAAATGGACGAAAAAAGTTTGAAAAACCGTCACAAAATATGAGAATATGATGTTTGAAATCTTGTATAATATTATTTTCTAAAAACATTTAAACAACATAAACATACTGTTTATGTTGTTTTTAATTTGAATGAAATGAATGTAAGGAATATGAATTTGAAAGAAATTTTTTGTTGGATAGATAAGAACGAATGAAGAGAGGTACAGCATGATTAGTATGTCACTAAGATCATTTAAAATTCAATCGTATTATATACTAGGTATTCTTTTACTAGGCTGGATGATAACACCGTTTTCAGCACATTTTTTAGGTGCAGGAATTGGACTTATCGTAAGTATGTATTGCGTTTGGCTTTTAGGCAGAAGAATTGAGAAGCTTGGAGATAGTATTGTAAAGAAGACGAAAGCACCGACACTCGGTATGTTTAACCGTTTTGCAGCTGCCATTTTGGGTGCTATTATTATGTACGAAATTGAGCACCACATGGTTATGTGGGCGTTTGCAGTAGGGATTATGGGTGGGTATTTCTTAATCGTTGTGAATTTAGGTTACTATAGCATGAAAGATGAGAAAGAACTAACAAAGAGCTAAAAAGATAAAAGACTTCTTTTTAGATGGAATAGATGATCCAGTCACGAATAGAAGCGGTCAGGGCCTTTTTTAGCCCCATACGATGTGAAACCCGAGAGATGTAGTGAGTAGGGATATAATGTATATATTCGAAGCTGTAATTTTATAATCTAGGTCACAGATGAAGAGATTAGCGTTTCACTTTATATAAGATATAGAAAGAAGCTTACGTTTTCACGTAAGCTTCTTTTTTATGTAAGTGTGTGTAACCGTTAAGCCGCATTGGGTTTTGTCGGTGAGTACGCGAAACTTTACGGTTACACGACACTTATTCATATGAGTAAAGGGTTATTCCAACAGAAAGTTTTAATTTAAGCGATTGGACCGCCTAAGTTAATAATGTCTTCAGATACGCTGTCGAACTTTTTGAAGTTAGCTTTGAATTCATTTGCAAGTTCGATTGCTTTTGCTTTGTAAGCAGCTTTATCAGCCCAAGTTTGTTCAGGCATTAACACTTCGTCAGGTACACCTGGTACGTGAAGTGGAACTTCAAGACCGAAGATGTCATGTTTAGCTGTTTCAGTTTTCGCAAGTTCACCGTTTAATGCTGCTTGAATCATTGCACGAGTGTAACCTAAGTTCATACGTTTACCAACGCCGTATTCGCCACCAGTCCAGCCAGTGTTTACTAAGAATACTTTCGCATCGTGTTTCTCGATTTTTTCACCAAGCATTTCAGCATAGCGAGATGCATCAAGTGGTAAGAATGGTGAACCGAAGCAAGTTGAGAATGTTGCTTGCGGAGAAGTAACGCCGCGCTCTGTTCCTGCTAGTTTACTAGTGTAACCACTTAAGAAATGATACATAGCTTGCTCTTTTGATAACTTACTGATTGGAGGCAATACGCCAGATGCATCAGCAGTTAAGAAAATAATTGTATTTGGGTGTCCAGCAACACTTGGCAGTACGATATTGTCGATCGCATGCATAGGGTATGCAGCACGAGTATTTTCTGTTAAAGTAGTATCGTTGTAGTCGGCGATACGTGTTTGGTCATTAATGATAACGTTTTCTAAAACAGATCCAAATGTGATTGCATCGAAAATTTGTGGTTCTTTCTCGTGAGAAAGGTTTACACATTTCGCGTAGCAACCGCCTTCAATATTGAATACACCGTTATCAGACCAACCGTGCTCATCATCACCGATTAATTTACGGTTTGGATCAGCAGATAATGTTGTTTTACCTGTTCCAGATAAACCGAAGAATAGTGCTACGTCGCCTTCTTCACCTACGTTTGCAGAGCAATGCATAGAAAGAATATCTTGTTCAGGTAGTAAGAAGTTCATAATAGAGAAGATTGATTTTTTCATTTCTCCAGCGTATTCTGTACCACCAATTAGTACAATACGTTTTTCGAATGAAACCATAATGAATGCTTCAGAGTTTGTACCGTCAACAGCTGGATCAGCTTTGAAGTTCGGTGCAGAAACAATTGTGAACTCTGACTCATGAGTTGTTAATTCTTCTTCAGTTGGACGAATGAATAATTGATGTACAAATAAATTGTGCCATGCATATTCATTAATAACTTGAATTGGTAGGCGGTAATTGCGGTCAGCGCCTGCAAATCCTTTGAAGACGAATAACTCTTCTTTTTCTTTTAAGTATTCTAAAACTTTAGTATATAATTTATTAAAATGTTCTTCAGAAATCGGTTGGTTTACAGCTCCCCAAGCAATTTTGTCAGCAACCGATGCTTCTTTCACAATAAATTTATCTTTAGGAGAACGTCCTGTATATTTTCCTGTTGAAGCAGAAACGGCACCAGTAGAAGTTAATTTCCCTTCATTTCGCATTAATACTTTTTCCACTAATTGCGGAACACTTAGTTGAATCTGTGCATTGCTTCCGTTCAATAATTCGTGTAAACCAATTTGGACATTCACAGTACTCATATTTATATACCATCCTTTTCATTTAATGAAATATTTCTCGTAATCCCCAACAAGAGTATAACACAATTATATAAATAATGTATACTATTTATTTCTTTTTGTTTGTGTGAATGCATTATTTCCCTATTAATATTTCATTTCAGGCGTATTGAGAAAAACTTTCAGGAAAATGTGAATATTAATTGACAAATGAATATCATTTCTTTAGTATAGGTTGGGACGGATACTCTCTTATCCCGAGCTGGCGGAGGGACAGGCCCGATGAAGCCCAGCAACCTCACTTGTAGTGGTAAATACAGGTGAATAGGTGCTAAAACCTGTGCGAGGCTACAGGTCTCGAACGATAAGAGCGAAGGGCAAAAAGCAGTATGCAAGTAGCAAATTAAACCTTTCCTCTATGTAAAGTAGGAAAGGTTTTTCTGTATGCTTGTGTGGGAGAATAAATGTATGTCGCAGTTTGTGGCAAATTAAGGATGAGTTCCGTACAATATATACAATTACTGTAGGGAGGTTTACCACATGACAAAAAAACGTCATCTGTTCACATCTGAGTCTGTAACTGAAGGACATCCAGATAAAATTTGTGACCAAATTTCTGATTCAATTTTAGATGCGATCTTATCAAAAGACGCAAATGCACGTGTAGCTTGTGAAACAACTGTAACAACTGGTTTAGTATTGGTAGCGGGGGAAATTACGACTTCTACTTACGTAGATATTCCAAAAATCGTTCGTGAAACAATTCAAGGCATTGGTTACACACGCGCAAAATACGGATTCGATGCAGAAACTTGTGCAGTTTTAACATCTATCGATGAGCAATCTGCTGACATCGCTATGGGTGTTGACCAAGCGCTAGAAGCACGCGAAGGTCAAATGACTGACGCTGAGATTGAGGCAATTGGTGCAGGAGACCAAGGTTTAATGTTTGGTTTCGCATGTAATGAAACACAAGAGTTAATGCCACTTCCAATCTCGCTTGCTCACAAATTAGCTCGCCGTTTAACTGAAGTACGTAAAGATGATACATTATCATACTTACGTCCGGATGGAAAAACGCAAGTTACAGTTGAGTATGATGAAAATGGTAAACCAGTACGTGTTGATACTATCGTAATTTCTACACAACATCACCCAGATGTTACATGGGAAGAAATCGATCGCGACTTAAAAGAGCACGTAATTAAAGCTGTAGTACCAGCAGAATTAATGGATGGAGAAACGAAATTCTTCATTAATCCAACTGGCCGCTTCGTAATTGGTGGACCACAAGGTGATGCTGGTTTAACAGGACGTAAAATCATCGTTGATACTTACGGTGGATACGCTCGCCACGGTGGCGGTGCATTCTCTGGTAAAGATGCAACGAAAGTTGACCGTTCTGCAGCATATGCAGCTCGTTATGTTGCGAAAAACATCGTAGCAGCTGGTCTTGCTGAAAAAGCAGAAGTACAACTTGCATACGCAATCGGTGTAGCACAACCAGTATCAATTTCAGTTGATACATTCGGCACTGGTAAAGTATCTGAAGACGTACTAGTAGAGCTAGTTCGTAACAACTTCGATCTTCGCCCAGCTGGTATTATTAAAATGCTAGACTTACGTCGCCCAATTTACAAACAAACAGCAGCTTACGGCCACTTTGGACGTACTGATGTAGATCTATCATGGGAACGTACAGACAAAGCAGCAGCTTTAAAAGAGCAAGCTGGTCTATAATATATGAAAAAAAGCTTTGCGCGGTGAGCGCAAAGCTTTTTTTATTTATAATTACGTTGGAATAAAGCGAAGAGTTCAATGTCATGCCAATTGCCATTGCGGAATATAGCTTCTTTACAAGTTCCTTCATGTTGAAAACCGAGTGATTTATATAATTTAATTGCTCTATCGTTAAAAGAAAATACTCGTAAAGAAAGGCGATGTAAATTTAATTCTAAAAATGCATAATCCAATAATAAGGTGAAAGCTTCCTTCCCATAACCTTGCCCCCAGTAATCCTTGTTACCAATATCAATAATACATTCAGCGTTTCGATTATACGAATCAATATGAATTAAAGAAGTAATACCAATTGAAAGATGCGTAGATTTTTCTTCAATGATATAGCTCTTAGAGTCCGAAGAATGAATAAATTGCTGGCAAAGTTTTTCTGTGTCTTGAAGGGAATATTTATCAAGAGTGAGAGTAGTTGAACTCATAACGTCTATATCATTATGCCATTTATAATATGTTAGAATATCATCTTCGGAAAACTTTCGTAACTGGATACGGTTTGATTCAAACAATGTAAGTCCTCCTTTTGTATTTCCTTTTCACATGATTTACAAAGGATTGATTTCTTCTGGAACATATGTAATCAACCTTTCATTTGACGTGCTTTACCTGCGCAAAAGGCACTACTTAGTAAAAATAGTGTCGCGAATATAATGCTTACTAATGTAGCGTATGGAATTGCGCCTTTTAGAGAAAAACCGACAGTGATGGAAGCGACGAATAAGAGGATGAATGTTGTTGTTAATTTTTTATAAAGTTCCATACTATGTAGACCTCCAATTTATTTTTTAGTACAAGTTTTAAAATTGAATTCTATTATGTAGAAAATATAAAGAGTAGCTAAAGATGTGTAGTCTAGGAGTATAAGAAAGGGCACTTTCCTTTTTGTGGGTTAGTATACTTATATTGTATCATGGCGCATGATTGGCTTCATACATAATTGTGTAAAGGTATGTATGATAAAATGAAGAAAAGTCTTTAAGAAAGGAAAGATAAAAAATGAGTGTAACTGAACATAAAAAACAAGCTCCAAAAGAAGTGCGTTGCAAGATCGTGACGATTTCCGATACACGTACGGAAGAAACAGATAAGAGCGGACAACTATTACATGAATTGTTAAAAGAAGCGGGACATAAAGTAACTTCTTATGAAATTGTAAAAGATGATAAAGAAAGTATTCAGCAAGCAGTGTTAGCTGGTTATCATAAGGAAGATGTAGATGTTGTATTAACAAATGGCGGTACTGGTATTACGAAACGCGATGTCACAATTGAAGCAGTATCAGCGTTATTAGATAAAGAAATTGTTGGATTTGGTGAGCTGTTCCGTATGATTAGTTATTTAGAAGATATCGGAAGCAGCGCAATGTTAAGTAGAGCGATTGGTGGTACAATTGGGCGCAAAGTAGTCTTCTCGATGCCAGGGTCTAGCGGAGCGGTTCGCCTTGCGATGAATAAATTAATTTTACCGGAATTAGGTCATATTACATTTGAGCTGCATCGCCAATGAGTAAGTATGCTGGAATTGTATTAGCAGGTGGTATGTCGAGTAGATTCGGTGAGCCGAAAGCGTTAGCAATTTGGAAGGAAACTACTTTTGTTGAGCGTATTGTGAAAGTGATGGGAAATACTTTGCAAGACATTGTAGTAATTAGCCATACTGATATAAAAGAGCGAGTAGAGCAATTCGTACAAGTACCTGTTATAGAAGACATTCCGCACTATAAAGGGAATGGACCGCTGGCCGGCATTGTATCAGGAATGGAATACATAGAAGCAGATTGGTACGCTATTATGCCTTGCGATGCGCCAAATGTTTCGCATGAATGGTTTACCATTTTACTAGAGCAAACGAACAATGAATATGATGCGGTTGTACCTATTATTAATGGAAGAAAACAACCGCTACTTGCGGCGTATCATAACCGCGTGAAAGAAAAGATTTATGCTTTACTTCAGGAAGAAAAAAGAAGTATGGGGCAGCTTTTATCACAATGTAATGTGAAGTATGTTTCTGGAGAAGATGTACAAGCGAATGCGGATTGGTTTATAAATGTAAATACGAAAGAAGAATATGTGCAGGCTCAAAAAGACCTTTCAAATGAATGAAAGGTTTTTTTGATATACAGAATTGGGGAACAATTGCTGTATAAAGGTATGTGAGTGAGTTGATTTTAAGGGGAATTCTTAAAATCATTATACAGTTAAAACACTGTATAACCATATATTAATTTTTATGGGTTTTTATTACAAGTCTGTTTAGTTATGTTTATTTTTGATATAATTAATATAGAAATAAAACAATGCTTAACCTTATGTATCATTTATTAAACTAAAATTTATGACCATGTAATAAACTCCCTTCGTTTTTTGAAGGGAGTTTTTCTATTTAAGCAAGCAACTCTGATGCGTTATGCTGAAGGACTTCTTCATATTGGTTAAGCAAGCCACGAAAGACCTCATCCCAGCTCTTTGATTTCGCAAAAGAGGAAGATTCTATTCCCATCTGCTCAAGTTTTTCTTCATTTTGTAATAAAAAATAAATGGATGATAGAAATGCATCTTCATTTTTAGGCGGACAAAGAACTCCCGTTTTTCCATCTGTAATAATATTTTTAACCCCGCCACTATTTGCACCAATAACAGGTGTACCGCATGCGAGTGATTCAAGTACGACATTTCCGAATGTTTCAGTAGCTGATGGAAACACCATTATGTTAGAACAAGCATATGCTTCAGCTAAATCCCCGCCTTGTAAATAGCCAGTAAAAGTGATATTTGTTTTCGGAACAGCTTCACGTAAACTTGTTGCTAGAGGACCGTCTCCTGCGATGAGCCAATGAATATCGTTTCGAGTATGTGCTGTTTTAACGATAAGGTGTTGCAGCGTATCAATATCTTTTTCAGGAGCAATTCGTCCAACATAGGAAAGGACATACTTCGCTGTAATATTATATTTTTTTCGGAATAGGTCTGTATTGTAAGCTGGATGAAAGAGTGTGCAATCTACACCACGTCCCCATATAGAGAGGGTCTGAAAGCCTTTATTTTTTAATTGATGTAATGTTTCAAAGGAAGGTACAAAATTTTTTTGCATATGACTATGAAACCATTTTAAATAGTTCCAAAGCATATTGGAGAGGAATTCGATTTTGTAATAACGTAAATAGGCATCGAAATCAGTATGATAAGAACCGACAACTGGGATGTTTAACTTTTTTGCATAATACAATCCACAAAGTCCCATGTTGAAAGGTGTGGCAATGTGAATAATGTCAGGTTTAAAGGAAAGTAGTTCCCGTTTAATACGCGGAGTAGGAAAAGAAAAACGACATTCTGGATATAATATTGTTAACGGGATACTTCTCATCTTATTCACATTCGCTACAAAATTATCTTCAGCTGTATGCTGAGGGGCGAAAACAGAATAGGCGATCTGTTCTTTCTGAAAATATTGTGTTAATCGCTCTAACGTTTTCGCAACCCCGTTAACTTGTGGCGTAAAAGTATCGGTAAAAATGGCGACTCTCATCATATCACTCCTTTATGTGAAAAGTGGGATGAATTGATAAAAAGAGATGATGCCAGAACAAGTGCCAAGGCACATACCGACGAATACATCTGACGGATAGTGAAGGCCTAAATAAATACGTGAAATACCGACGCATAACGCTAACGGTAATAGGAAAGCAAGTAAGCTTGGATTATAGCAAATAAATGGAATGAAGACAGAGAAAACGGCTGTTGTATGACCAGACGGGAAAGAGTGGTCTTTTAATGGATGGACTGGATATTTTGCATCCTGAATTGTTAAATAAGGACGTTTTCGTGGATACCATCTTTTTAATATTTGTACAGGAATATGGCTAATTGCTAAAGAAATAGCAGTTGCAATTGCTGCCTGATGTAAAGTACCTTTTGCAAAAATTAAAAAGAAAAGTGTGAGTGCGATGGAGAAAGTCGCGCCACCGATATGAGTAATATTGCTGAAAAAGATATTTAATGTTTTTTGATCAAAGTAGCGATTAATTCCTTTGAAAATGTAACATTCTATTTTATATAATCCACTGACCTTCATGAAAATTCTCCTCCCTCGTTTACATATATATGGAGATATTAGCTTTTATTTTAATAAGATTTTGTTGAGGGAGTAATAATGTTTTGTAAAGAAAAAGTTAGTTTTTATATAAAAAAAGCTGCCAATCTTATGGCAGCGGAAATTTACTTCTGTAATGATTTATAATATTGACCTTTTTCAACGTATTGCGTGCGAATACGCTCCATATCTTTACGGTCTTCTGCTGTTAATTCACGAATGACTTTCGCGGGACGACCGAAAGCTAACGTGTTTGGTGGAATTTTCTTTCCTTGTGAAACGAGGCTTCCAGCGCCGATAAAAGCTCCTTCGCCAATTTCAGCACCATCTAATATAATGGATCCCATTCCAATTAAAGCATCTTTTTTAATATGACAACTATGTAAAATAACTTGATGCCCAACTGTAACATCATCTTCTAAGATAAGAGGATACTGAGGGCTTTGGTGGAGTGTACATTGGTCTTGTACATTTACTCGGTCTCCAATGATCGTTGGTGACACATCACCACGGATGACTGTATTAAACCAAATACTTGATTCCTCGCCAACGTAAACATCGCCTGTAATCGTAACATAGTCAGCGATAAAAGCACTACTCGCAATTTTCGGTTTTTTTTCTTTGTAAGGATATATCATGTAAAGTCTTCCTTTCCTAGAGACTAGTTTTAGTGTATCAAATTATGAGAAAGAGTGAAATGGAGGAGAGCCGTATGTGGAATTATGAAGCGGAGGAAGCAAAGGCTGTCATTGTTATTGTGCACGGCGCAATGGAATATCACGGACGTTACGAAGCCGTTGCGGAAATGTGGAATCATATCGGCTACCACGTCGTGATGGGGGATCTTCCATCACATGGAACGACTTCAAGAAATAGAGGACATATTGATTCATTTGATGAATACATAGAGGAAGTTAAACTATGGGTGAAAGAAGCAAGAAAGTATAGGTTACCTATTTTTCTATTCGGTCATAGTATGGGTGGTCTTATTGTCATTCGTATGATGCAAGAAACGAAGAGAGAAGATGTAGAGGGTATTATTTTGAGTTCGCCTTGTTTAGGGGTAGTGACTGGACCCTCTGCTCCGCTTCAATTTGCTTCAAAAATATTAAATGTTGTGGCTCCAAAATTGCAATTTGCAACGAATCTTACGGTGGAAATGTCAACACGTAACCACGAAGTGAGAGATGCAATGGAGAATGATTCTTTGTTCTTGCGCAAAGTATCAGTACGTTGGTATAGTGAATTGATTAAGTCTATCGAAATTGCTCATAAAAAAATAGATGATTTTCCAGATGTTCCGCTCTTGCTAATGCAAGCTTGTGAGGATAAACTTGTAGATAAAACACGTGTCCGCACTTGGTTTGATAATGTTAAAATAAGTGATAAGGCTTTTAAAGAATGGCCGAATTGTTATCACGAGTTATTAAATGAGTATGAGCGTGATGAAATTTTGAGTTATATTCAGTCATTTACTGAAATGCATGTCAATAATATAGTAAAAACAAACAAATAAATCATTATTTGTACATTTAATAGAGGAGATGAAGGAAGAAGTGAACGTACCGAGTAATCCCATAACGCTCATGGCGAAAGTATACCGTGATGTGTTTCCGGTTGTACACCATGAGCTAGCGATGTGGAAAGAGCGTGCCTACCATATTCCGAATGATGAGCTTCATAGTCAGGCAATCGCAAGTATTGAGCATAAAACGTTTCATTGTGAGGGCGGTGGCATTTTAGCTCTGCTAGCAAATGAACACCGAGAAGAATGTATTCGTTTTATCGTAGCGTATCAAACGATCAGCGACTATTTAGATAATTTATGTGATCGCAGTACATCACTTGATCCAAATGATTTTGCCGCACTGCATGAATCGATGTTAATGGCATTATCACCTGAAGTAGAAGGTGGCGGTAATTATTATCGTTATCGTGATGATCAAGATGATGGTGGTTATTTAGATGAACTTGTTGAAACATGCCAAGATGTTTTAAAGAAAACGAAGCACTATGACAAAATTGCTCCTGTTCTTCATGAACTTGCTTGTTATTATTGTGATTTGCAAATTCATAAACACGTGAAATTAGAAGAAAGAGAGCCGCGCTTGAAAAATTGGTTTGAAGCACATAAAGAAAACTTACCTGAGATGAGTTGGTTTGAATTTTCAGCATGTGCCGGTTCTACACTTGGAATTTTCTGTCTTGTAGCATATGCATTTCATGATGAGTTACATGATGAAGATATTGCGAAAATTAGACAAGGGTACTTCCCTTACGTACAAGGACTTCATATTTTGCTTGATTATTTCATTGATCAAGAAGAAGACCGTATAGGCGGAGATTTGAATTTCTGTAGTTATTACGAAAACGAGCAAGCGATATTAGATCGGATGAAACACTTTGTAGAAGAAGCAGAGAAGAGCATTGGTGATTTGCCTCATGCGAAGTTTCATCGTCTCATAAGCCGAGGGTTACTTGGTATTTATTTATCAGATCAAAAAGTATCAGCACAAAAGAATATGCACAAAATGGCACGGCGCATTGTAAAGTACGGAGGCCTCACTTCACGATTCTTCTATTGGAACGGGAAGATGTACCGAAAGAAAACAGCGCAGTGATGAAGAAAACCACTCATGTAGAGTGGTTTTTTTGTTATAATATGGTAAAGATGGTGGTGGAAATGAAGCGATTGTTTCAAAAGCCATATGACAATATTGAAGTAACATTACTTGTGCTACTTTCCATTTCATTTGTAACTGGAATGTATATGATGATGAATAAAACCGGCGGTCCTACAACGATGGATTATGTAGCTCAAATTATCATTGCATTGATTATTATAGTAGATATTGTTTTTTTAATAAGTGGTAGAAAAAAAGAGAACAGTAAATAAAAAGCATTTGTACACGATGGTACAAATGCTTTTTCATTATGATCGTATTTTTAAAAATACATATATAAGAAGTTCAATTGCAAAAATAACTAAAACAGATAGTCCAAATAAAGGCATGACAGCGCCTAGTATCACCATCATGATAAAGAAAACGAATATACTTTTCTTATCTCTTTGTTTTGGAGGTGCTGCTAATTTTCCTTTCGGCTTTCTTGCTAACCACATTTTTATTCCGTAATAAATGAGAAGTAGTAGAGATAATGTCGTTAGTAAGCATAATATTTTATTTGGCCATCCGAATAAATGTCCTTCATGAAGCGGGATACCGTAAGTGAACCATTGTGCAAGTAATCCATAATCACGATAGTCCGTTTTTGAAATGAGCTCCCCGCTATATTGGTCAAAGTAAGCTGTTATCTCTTCATTTGGTGCAACATGCATACCTGTAATACCAGAACCGCTCGATTTCGAAACAGTGAATACACCTTTCGGATCAGCTGGTAGGGAAATAACATATGGCTTCTTTATTTCAATTCCTTTTTGTAATTCATCGACAGAAATTGCTTTCGGTTCATTTAAATTTGATTCAGGCGGAGCTTCTTTTCTTGTTGCCCACGGCAATTCTTTTACCTTTGATTCAGGCGGAGCCATGTACAATTTGGGATATCCGAGTGATTCATTTGACGATGCGATTTTATAAATTTGGTTCCCCATAAATCCTGACCATGGCAATCCAGATGCGACTAGCAGAAAGAGAGGAATTGTAAATATAATACCGATAATAGAATGACGTCTTTTTGCTTTTTCTCGCTTATTGGATGATGGTGTGTTTTTGAATTGTCGTATACTCATGTACAATCCGGTTACGATTAAAAAGATTGTCCAGCATGCCGCGAGTTCTACAGTATAGTTTACGACAGTGCCACCAACTAAAAGAGAACTATGTAATTCCCTCATTATATTAGCAAACGTTTCACTTGCGTTTTGATCCCCAACAATTTGATTATTACTATCTAAATACACATATTTTTGTTGCCCAGTATACTCATTTGCAATCGTAAGTCTCGTATTATAATCCCCATTAAACTCACTAATTTTCGCCACGCTATAATGTGGATATTTTTTCTCTGTTAAGGAAATAGAATCAGACATCGAAATAGATTCCGTTTGAGCGCTCTTCCCAAAATATAAATCTTTATAGATGAAATCCTCAACCTCTTCCCGAAATAAATACCCAATTCCGCTTAGTGACAATGTAATAAGAAGCGGCGTAATAAAAAGCCCAGCATAAAAATGCCAACGCCAAAAAATGTAATGAAGCGAACGATTTACTTTCATACTTTCAGTTCCCCTAACCTTCCCTATATGAATAACTACTTATTTAATATAGCGAGATTAAGTGTGATTACTTTGAAAGAATTGTGAAGAAAGTTAAAAGTTTTTAGGATGATTTTCATAAAACATAAAACACATTTCAAAAGGGATGTTTTCTATGTTTATGAAGATTTCTTTGTATTTGATAGATACATCCTAACAACCGCTTTCGCAAGACATTGAGAAGAATCAACAAAATTCTCACTAGCCGCTACAACATTCAAATCAGTACATGCGATAATTGCGGTATCTACTTCATCCTTCAACTGCACAACGAGCGCGCTCCATAATTTGCGAGCATTTTCAACTTCCCCGCTTTTAATATACGTAATAATTTGATTAATCATCGTTTGCCATTTTTCATAATGAATGTATTCTATATTCCGTTTTGCAATCCCGTCTTGATAAATACCGGCTTGAACAGTTGCTTCTGTTGCGAGAAGAGCGACTCTTTTTGTATTTTCAGGAATTGATTGTAACGTTTCATCGACTATATTTAAAATCGGGATAGAAAGCGAACGCTGTAATTCTTCAAAATAAAGATGCGCCGTATTGCACGGCATAGCGATAAAGCTTGCGCCAGTACTTTCAAGTTTTTGTGCTCCTTCAATAATTGCTTTTTTCATCGCTTCGTGATCAATAGGGCGATCCATGTAAAACGGTGTTGGGCACGAATAGATCATCATATGAGGAAAGTCCATATCATACTTTGCTCCGTATATTGTTTGGCACCTTGCTACAACTGTATCGACGAATGGCCCAGTTGATTTTGGTCCCATTCCTGCTAGTATTCCGATCATTGTTTCGTCTCCTTTAATATGTAATTAAAAACGTTTTTTGCGAACGATAAAAAGAAATAAGGTAAATAATAAAAATGAATATACGATAGCCCAAGCTGTGAGCCATAGTGTGTGAGTCAGTATATTATAGTTGTATTGTCCAAGCATGAGAAAGCTTTCGACAGGTGGTAAAAACCATAGTAACTCTTTTTTAAATTGGATAGAAGCAATCGTTATAAGTAATATGAATGTAAGGCTAAGCCAAGCAGTGCCTGCTTTTTGAATTATATTTCTAGTAAATAATGTTGCGATTGAAATTCCTAGTATAGAGAAAGACATGTGAGCGAGAAATCCGACTAGAAATAAAGAAACTGTTATTTTTTCATTAAACATTTGCAAAATAATTGGGTAGAGTACGGATATAAAAGATAACACAGTACAAATGAGAAGAGCTGTAATATATTTACCAACATATAGTGCGGAAATATTATTTGTGTGAGAAATAGTAATTTGCTCTTGTATAGGGTCTTCCGTATGAAAAATTGTGATTGTAATCCAGGCAGATAATAAATAAAGCGCAAGTGCTGTTTCTAAATATGTCGGTACAATAGGAGTCGGTTTATATGTATATACAAAAAGTAAGCTCACAAAGTACATCGCAATAGGAGGGACGTACTTATACGATTTTGTATAGTCGAGAAAATGGTAACGAATAAGCGCGAACATAATAAACCTTCTTTCGATTTAAAAATTAGGTTGTAGCAGTGTGATAGATGCTTTTTTATGTAATAAAAACTGAAGCATGTCGTTTGTATATTCTTTTTCAATTTGTAATTGAATAAGGTTTTGATTTGAATTGTGTGTAACGTGTATAAAACCGGATTGCTTTTGTAGTTCTATCGCTGAAAATGTGTCGTGAACGATTGCTTCAATATAGACTTGTTCTGCCTCTTTTTGTACAAAAGTATCTGCTGTGATTGTATGATTTGTTAACGTCACAATTCTATCGGCGAAGTTTTCTAATAGTTGTTTTTCGTGACATGTGAAGAGTATAGATATGCCTTGTTGTTTTAATGAGAGTAAAATATGTTCTAATTCTTGCTGGGAGTTAGGATCGAGCCCAGAAAGCGGTTCGTCTAAAATTAATAAATGGACGTCTGTAAGTAATGCTTGCATAATACCGGTTTTTTGTTTCATACCTTTTGAAAAGTTTCGTACAACGGAATGTCTTGCATGATGTAGGTGAAAAGATTCAAGGAGCATCGGAATTTTATCTTTTACATATTTTGTTGATAAACCGTGAATGTGGCCGAGATGATATAAATAATCCTCTAATGTAAAACGAATCCCTTCAGGAAAATGTTCAGGTACATAGCCAATTTGTATATGTTCTTTTCTTTGAAGTGCCCCTGCCGTAGGTGAAATAAAGCCTGCAATTATTTTGAGTAGAGTACTTTTTCCAGTCCCGTTCCCGCCAACAATGGCGAGCGCTTCTCCTTCTGGGATGGATAAATCAATGTTGTCTAGTATAAGTGATTTGCCATACTTCTTTTGAATTCCCCTTAGTTCTACTAGCAAAGTTCTATCCTTCTTTCTTCAAATATTGTATATATCCATTATATAGGAGAATAACAAAAAGACGTGCAATGAATGCACGTCTTTTTTTGTTATGTTTTGTCGAACAATCGATATATCCGAGAAATCGTTGATATATTGTAAGTTATGATAGATATATCGAAAAAATCGTTGATATATCCCGAGTTACGATAGATATAATTGAAAAATCGTTGATATATTATCGCTTCTCAATCGCCACAATAAATGGCGGGTTATTTTGTTGATTAATGAAGCCGTATCGCAGTACGTGTGCTTGTTTTTGGTCTAGTTCTTCGGCAAATGTAAGTACAGCGTCGCGTTCTACTTGTCCTTCTGGGTGTCCGTGGTAAATAACAAGGACGATGATACCTTCAGGTGCCATTACTTCTAATAATTGTTCGATCGCTGAGATTGTTGAGTTCGGTTTTGTAACGATATGCTTGTCTCCGCCTGGAAGGTAACCTAAGTTGAAAATTGCGCCTGTTACTTTTCCTTTTGCATCTTCTGGTAATACGGATAGAAGTGTATCGTGACTATCGTGAACTAAAACAGTACGTTCGAAAAGTTCTTTTTCTTTTAGACGAGTTGTTGAGCTTTCAATTGCCTCTTTTTGAATATCAAATCCAAATACTTTTCCGTTATCTCCAACGATTTCAGCTAGGAAGCAAGTGTCATGGCCGTTTCCTAAAGTTGCATCTACAGCGTAATCGCCTTCTTTTACTGCCGTTTGCAGAAGCGAGCGAGCAAACGGTAATACACGTTCTAATTTCATTTTTGTTTCTCCTCATTTGCATATTTTCCTTGCCAGCTTCCGCGGCGTACAAATTCTGCATCAATGGAATTTAATACTTCCCATTTATTTAAGCTCCACATTGGACCAATCATTAAATCAGGAGGACCGTCACCTGTGATACGGTGCACAATTACGTCTTCTGGAATAATTTCAAGTTGGTCAACAACGAGACTTACGTAATCCTCAAGAGAAAGGAACTCGAGTTGTCCTTTTTCATATTGCTTCACCATTGGCGTTCCTTTTAATAAGTGAAGTAAGTGGATTTTAATTCCTTGTACATCAAGCTTCGCTACTTCACGAGCTGTTTCCATCATCATGTCGTAATCTTCAAGTGGAAGGCCGTTAATAATATGAGAACAAACTCGAATGCCGTGCTTACGTAATTTATTTACACCTTCCACATAAGACGGATAATCGTGAGCGCGATTAATAAGATTTGCAGTACGTTCATGAACAGTCTGTAGTCCGAGTTCAACCCAAAGGTAAGTGCGTTTATTTAAGTCCGCTAAATATTCAACAACATCGTCCGGTAAACAATCTGGACGAGTCGCAATAGAAAGACCGACAACGTCTTTTTCTACTAGAAGCGGTTCGAATTTTTCTTTTAACACTTCAAGTGGTGCATGTGTATTTGTGTACGCCTGGAAATAAGCGATACATTTTCCGTCTTTCCACTTTGAGCGCATTTTTTCTTTCATTTCATGATATTGCGTTATAACATCATCGCGGCGATCGCCAGCGAAGTCACCAGATCCAGCAGCACTGCAAAATGTACAACCGCCATAAGCAACTGTACCGTCACGGTTCGGGCAATCGAAGCCAGCATCTAATGAAACTTTAAAGATTTTTTCACCAAATTCATTTCGTAAATGATAATTCCATGTATGATAACGTTTATTGTCGTTTGTATATGGAAAAGGGTTTTGAACCTTCATTACTTTCCCTCCTAAGCCGAGTCAAAATAACACAAAATCCATTATAACATACTCATAAGGTTCATAAGGAAGGGACACACTAAAGGGGAATTGAAGCAAGGAGGGACAATTATGGCAGAGCGTCAATCACTTGAATCGTATATTACACAAGCGGAACAAGCGGTGGAATATGCGAAAGAACAATTAGACCAAGGTATGAGACAAGAGCATTATAATACGATGGAGTATTCGGATGCGCAGTTACAATTAGAACAAGCGTATAACGATTTACAAACGATGCAACAACATGCAAATGATGAGCAACGTGAGCAATTAAATAGAGCACGTATGGCAATTCGCCAATTGCAACATCAAATGATTATTACACCGCACTAATAAGGAGTGAATGTAATGGCGAAACGTTCAGATCAAAATAACCCAGAACAAAAAACGCAAAATGGACATAACGCTGAGTTTTCGAATGAACTTGATCCGATTGTTCAAGTAAAACAGCGTAATAGTAAAAAAGGACAACCTCAAAAATCGAAACAATCAGAGTAGACCAGGTCGCAATATGACCTGGTTTTATTTTGCTATATGACAATAATGTAAGATTCCTGTAAGGTTTGTCGATAGTTGTGAGCAGCTTTCTCCAGTAGAGTAAGAAAGGATTAAGTTTTATACAAGGAGTTGCTTTATGGGGAACAATATTATAAACAAGCGAATTGATGAGTTAGATTACATTCGTGGCTTTGCACTACTAGGGATTATTTTAGTAAATATTTTAGCACTACTTAATATTAAAACTCCAGATCCTAATACAGTAGATGCTAGCTATCAAAGGTTTCTATACTTATTTGTAGAAGGTCGTTTCTTCTCGATTTTCTCATTCTTATTTGGAGTGGGATTCTATATCTTCATTACAAGAGCGATTGCGAAAGGGAAAAATGGATATGTTCTATTTTTCCGCCGCGTAGTTGCATTATTTATTTTTGGTTTGATTCATTACATGTTTCAGCCTGGAGAAGCGTTAACGTTATATGCAATTTGCGGATTAATCGTTTTACCGTTTTATAAAGCGAAAAAACAAGTGAACTTAGTAATTGGTCTTATTTTGACAATAGCCTTTAGTGTAATGGGTGTTAAAGAACTATTACCACTTGGTTTAATTTTATTAGGTCTTGCTGCAGGACAATATCGTGTATTTGAAAATCTTTCAAAAAACATAAAGCAAGTCGCTATTTTTACAGGCATTATGTTTGTTTTAAGTGTGGCAGCTGTATGGTATCAATATGGACACGTGCCTGCTGGCCCATTTGTAAATATGATATTGATGAATGAAGACGGAACAATGGATGCTGCAAGCCAGTTTCTAAAAATTGGTATTACAGTTGGACCAGTCATTTCAGCTTTCTATGTCGGAGCATTAATTTTATTACTTCAGTTAAAACCAGTTCAAACATTATTAGCACCATTGAAATACTATGGTCGTATGGCTTTAACAAATTATATCGGACAAACGGCAATGATTTTAATTGCCGGTAGCGTATTTAACTTTGCAGGAAACTTGACATACATGCAAACGTTATATGTATGTATCGCAATTTATGCAATTCAAATTGTGTTTAGTGTAATTTGGATGAAAATTTTTAAAATGGGTCCATTAGAATGGATTTGGCGAGTTGTTACGTATTGGACGGTAACACCTTTAAAGAAATAAAGGGAGAAGTGGGCTGTTCCTTTTTTGTGGAGCAGCCTATTTTTATTTTCAGCTTTTGTAGTTGCGCCGATATATTTGAAAAATCGCCGATATAATTTCATTTACCGATTCAATATGTCACTAATATTCAAAGTAGTAAAAGCCAAACTTACACGCCCACCTTCTTTATATTACAAAAGTGTAAGGTAAATGTAATGTTAACAAATAGCAGTTCGCCTCTAAAAAGCGCAAAATAGGTAATGGAAAAACAAGCGTAGGAGGATATATATGACGAAACCAGTTGTAGACGTAAAAAACGTTCAAAAAGTGTACGGTAAAAAAGGTGAGAACCAATCACACGCGTTAAAAGGTGTGTCATTCTCAATTCAAGAGGGCGAGTTTGTTGGAATTATGGGACCATCTGGTTCTGGTAAAACGACATTATTAAATGTAATTTCAACGTTAGATAAAGCAACGGGCGGCGTTGTTGAAATTGCAGGAACGGATATTACAAAAATGAAGCAAGGTGAGCTTTCAGATTTCCGTTCACAAAAGTTAGGATTTATCTTCCAAGATTTTAATTTGTTAGAAAACTTATCTATTTATGAAAACATTGCACTTCCACTTTCCTTGCAAGGTGTTCCATCACGTAACATTGGACCAAAAGTCGAGAAAGTAGCGGATATGTTAGGAATTACAGAAATACTTCAAAAGTACCCATCTGAAGTATCTGGTGGGCAAAAGCAACGTTCGGCAGCAGCGCGTGCTTTAGTGCATGAGCCTGCAATTATTTTAGGGGACGAGCCAACAGGAGCGCTTGATTCTAAAAATGCAACGAGTTTACTTGATGCGATGACAAACTTAAATAAAGATCAAGGCGTATCTATTATGATGGTTACACATGATCCATACAGTGCAAGTTACTGTCAGCGTATTTTATTCATTCAAGATGGTGAGCTATATAAAGAAATTCACCGCGGCGGTACACGTGAAGAGTTTTATAAAGAAATTTTAGATGTGCTTGCGGACTTAGGAACACAAAAAGCGTAAGAAAGGAGGTTCTAGAGCATGTTATTCAAACTTTCCATGTCAGGACTAAAGAGTAAGCTAAAAGATTACATCGTCTTACTTGTTGGTCTTGTCATGTCGATCTCAATTTTTTATATGTTTCAAACGTTAGCACTAAATGAATCATTTCTTGAATCTAATTCAGTGATTAAATCAATCGGATTTGTATTCCAAGCAGGTTCATTTTTATTAGCAATCATAACGTTCTTCTATATTTTATATGCGAACTCTTTCTTACTATCTCTTCGTCAAAAAGAGTTTGGTATGTATATGATGTTAGGAGCAAAAAAGCATAAAGTTACATTACTTATGTTTATTGAGACAATTGTATTAGGCGCCGCGTCTCTTGCAATTGGAATTGCAGTTGGTGTAGGACTTGCAGAAGGTATCGGTCAATTATTAATGAAACAATTAGAATTTGCTGGTGAAGGCTATAAAGCATTTTATCTGCCATCTATGACTGTTACTTGTATCTTCTTCTTTGCACTATTTGTACTATCAGCAATTATGAACAGTATTAAGTTATCACGTATTTCTGTATTGCAACTTGTACATGCAGATGCACAAACAGAACGTGTTGCGGTAAAAGGAAAAATGACAGGCTTAGTTGCATTCCTTGCGGTTATTTTATTAGGAATTGGCTATGCATCAATGATTTACATGGAAAAACTAAGAGAAATGGGAATCCTTATTGCATTAATTACAACAACAGCTGGTACTTACATGTTATTTGGATCACTTCTTCCAGTTATTATTAAAAAGTTAAAAAGTAATAAAAAGCGTAGTGAAAAAGGACTTAACGCTTTTACATTTGCACAATTAAATTTCCGTATTAATAGCTTAACGAAAGTACTTGCAACAGTAGCGATGTTAGTTGCTCTTGGAGCTGGTGCAATTTCAGGGGGTATGGCGTTTAAAAATAACGTTATAAAAATGGTTGATGGTTTAGTAATCTATGATTCAGTAGTTCATAATCCGACAGCTGAAGAAAAGAAAATTTTAAACGGTATTACATTTAAAGAGAAAAGCGAATATCGTTACAAAGTAGATGATAAATACGTTTACTATGTAAAAGAAGATTTAGAGAAAAATCGTCCTTTAGTAAAAGATATGGAAAATATGAAGTCGATGAAGGATTTAGTAAATACGAAGAAGGCTTCACAGGAATTACCAGTAGGTGCAGTTTCTAGAGAAATGAATGAAAAAGATGCGAACGCTAAAGAACTTCCAGAAGAATGGGTAGATGCTTTTAGCACAATTCATCCATATTATATATACGAAGATCATGCAATTAAAATTGTAAATCAAAAAATGTACGATGGGATAAGTGGTAAAGAAGGTATAGCATTTATCGGAAAAGCAGATGATTTCTTAACATATACAAAAGAATGGAAAAAACTTGACGAGTTGCAATTAGATAAATATAAAAATGTAACAGCTGAAAGAATGAACAGTAAATATCAATCTTACGACATGTTCTATGGTGTTGCGAGCGGAACAGTGTTTATGGGCTTCTTCCTTGGAATTGCTTTCTTAGCAATGATGGCAAGTTGTTTAATGTTCAAAATTCTTTCTGGTGCATCAAAAGATATTACACGTTATCAAATGCTTCGTAAAATCGGGGTGCGCCGTGAATTATTAACAAAATCAATTTATAAAGAGTTATTCTTAGTATTCCTATTCCCAGCAATTGTAGGTATTGCTCACGTATTAGTTGGTATGAATATTTTCGGATTTATTTTACTTGATCCGTACTTCCGTATTTGGGTACCAATCGTAATTTTCGTAGTTATTTACACGATTTATTATCTTATTACAGTTCAATTGTATAAAGGAATTGTTCTTCCGAAAGAAGATTAATAATAAAAACCGAGCAAAAACGCTCGGTTTTTATTATTTTCAGAAAAAACACTTTAATGTTACTGAAATGTATAATATAATGTAAGTAAGTAACGTAATATAAAAGTAGAAGTAGCTGTATAAGGAAAGGAGGAATCCAATCTGTAGAAAGAAGCTAAGCTTTTATCCCCACATTTTTTACCGCAACGTATTTATACAATCGTAAGTTTCCACATTGAAAGTTTTCAGAACCACCTGAGTATATTGTGAAAATAATGGATAACACATGGAAATCTCATAGCATGATAAGGTAAAATGGACAACATAATGAGAAAATTACCGTTCATAAGATGAGGAGAATACATGTATGGAAGTTGTAGAGGCATTAAAAGATATAAGCCAAATTGAGGCTATGAAAAAATATTTAAAAGAGCACTCCCAGCGAGATTATCTTTTATTTGTTATTGGAATTAACACAGGATTAAAAATTACAGAATTACTTAGCATGAAATTTGAAGATGTATTAAATGAAGATGGGACTGTTAAAGAGTTTTATACTCTTCCTGTGAAAGATGAAAAATTCAAACAAGATATTTATTTAAATACAAAAGTAAAAGAAGCGCTTTTAGATTACGTACAATCTATTGGCATTAAAAGAGAAAATTACGTATTTCAATCTAATAAAACGCCAAATTCAATTACGCGCCAACAAGCGTATCGTGTAATTCATAATGCTGCAGAAGCAGTTGGAGTTGTTGGTAAGATCGGAACGAATTCAATGCGAAAAACGTTCGGATTTCATGCGTACAAAAGAGGGATAGCGATTGCGCTGTTGCAAAAACATTTTCATCACGCGACTCCATCAGAGACGCTAAAGTATTTAGGTATTTCAAAGGATGAGACCTTTAAAACGGAGATTGATGTCGATTTATAAAAGCCGTAACTAAAAGAATTAGGAGGCGGAAAATATGAATATTAGAGAGAGTGAACTGCCGGGTATTGGATGTAAGTTTGAAGTGATTACAAAAGGTAATGAAAAGATGGTTATCGTTATTCATGATGATGGCCGAAGAGAAATGTACCATTTTGATGCTGATCATGAGGAGAGTATTTCAAGCGTCTCTCTTCGTGATTCCGAAGCGAGACAAATTGCAGCTATATTGGGCGGAATGGTATATAGACCACAAGCTTTAGATACGATTGAAATGGCCTTTGAAGGATTATCAATTGAGTGGTTTAAGGTGGAAAATAATGCACCAGTCGTACAAAAAACAATTGGTAGTTTACATGTCCGAAACACATATAACGTAACGATTATTGCCATTTTGAAAAAGAATATGAAGAAGTTCTTTAATCCAGGCCCAGATTCTATCATTGAAGCTGGCGATATGCTCGTACTATCAGGTGAAAGACATGAAGTAAAAAGAATTATTAATGAGTTGCTTTCAGTAGGAGGGGATTCATAATCGATGGATACTTTAATCTTTGAAGTTGGGACTGCGTTAGTATTAGTCGCTTTTGCAGCTATTCTCGCTGCAAAGTTAAAGTTCTCGATTATTCCGTTTCTCATTATACTCGGTATGCTAGTGGGGCCCCATGCCCCAGATTTAGGGCTTATCGATTTAAGATTTATTGAAAGCGGAGAAGTTATTTCCTTCCTCGGCCGTGTTGGCGTTATATTCCTCTTATTCTATTTAGGCTTAGAATTCTCAATTAAAAAATTAATTAAATCAGGAAAGTCAATTGCTTTTGGGGGAACTGTTCATATATCGCTTAATTTTATATTAGGTTTACTTTACGGATATATAATGGGTTTCCCCTTATTAGAAACATTAATTATTGCTGGGATCATAACAATTTCATCGAGTGCAATTGTTGCGAAAGTAATTGTTGATTTAAGAAGATCTGGTAATAAAGAGACGGAGCTAATTTTAGGAATCATTATGTTTGATGATATCTTTTTAGCCGTATATTTATCGGTCGTTTCAGGATTAGTACTCGGAGGGGCAACGTCATTTGTAGGTGCTCTTACATCTATTTTAATCGCAGTAGGGTATATGCTACTATTCTTTGTAGTTGCTAGAAAAGCTACACGATTTTTAAACAAAATGTTAGATATTTCGTCCAATGAAATTTTTATTATCGTAATATTCGCTATTTTATTCTTTGTAGCAGGATTTTCAGAAACGATTCATGTCGCGGAGGCAATTGGAGCATTATTATTAGGGCTCGTCTTTTCTGAAACAGAGCATAGTGATCGAATTGAACAGCTCGTTGTTCCGTTTCGTGATTTCTTTGGAGCTATATTCTTTTTCAGCTTCGGTTTAAGTATAGACCCATTTTCACTTGGAGGAGCAGTGTGGTTGGCATTAGGAGCAGTTTTCATTACTCTTATCGGTAATTTTACTGCTGGAATGGTTGCGGGGCGTAAAGCTGGGTTATCGCATAAGGCTTCTACGAATATCGGTTTAACACTTGTATCACGCGGAGAATTTTCCATTATCGTCGCGAATATTGGAATTGCGGGCGGCTTAATGGCAACTATTAAACCATTCTCAGCTTTGTATGTTTTAATATTAGCATCGTTAGGACCTTTGTTAACGAAAGAATCTGGGAGAATATATTCCTTATTAGATAAAATATTTAAATGGAGCGCTAAAGAAAGTGCGAAGCGAGAAAAGGAAGTTGGATAGTATAAAGAGGCTGCATGAAGTTCATGCAGCCTCTTTATACATTGTTACTGTTGTCATTTTTTGTCGGTAAGTCGATATATTTTAATAATCGCTGATATAATCCAAGAAGCAATCAGTATAATTTCATTTACCGTCGAACCATTATCTGAATTTCATCAACTATTAATCAGTTGCCTTCCTATTTAAAAACGACTACAATTTTACTGTTATATATATGAACGAAAAAAATAGAATAGGAGGGGAAACTATGCCAAGGAAAGTATGGCTATTAGTAGCTGGGATGATTATTAATGTCACGGGTGCTTCTTTTTTATGGCCTTTTAATACAATTTATTTGCATGATCACCTAGGAAAATCTTTATCTGTGGCCGGAATGGTATTAATGATCAATTCGCTTACTGGTGTAATCGGAAACTTGCTCGGCGGTGTTTTATTTGATAAATGGGGCGGTTATAAATCAACTTTAGTAGGGATTGTGATTACACTTGTATCGATTTTAGGTCTTGTGTTCTTCCACGGTTGGCCGTTATATGTTGTATGGCTAGCGTTAATCGGCTTCGGTTCTGGAATGGTCTTCCCATCGATGTATGCGATGGTTGGTACGGTTTGGCCAGAAGGCGGAAGACGGGCATTTAATGCGATGTACGTTGGACAAAATGTTGGTATTGCGATCGGAACAGCATGTGGTGGATTAGTTGCATCGTATCGTTTTGATTATATTTTCTTAGCGAATTTTATTTTATACTTTGTTTTCTTTTTAATTGCTTTTATTGGATTCCGCGGTATGGAAGACAAGAAAGAGCCAGGAGTGCAAAAAGAAGTCGAAACGAAAAAAGGGTGGTCACTTACACCTGGATTTAAAGCACTTCTTATTGTGTGTGTAGCATATGCTTTATGCTGGGTTACATACGTACAGTGGCAAGGAGCGATTGCAACACATATGCAAGAATTGAATATTAGCCTTCGTCACTATAGTTTACTATGGACGATAAACGGAGCGATGATTGTTTGTGCGCAACCACTTGTTAGTATGCTAATTCGTTGGATGAAGCGTTCTTTAAAACAACAAATTATGATTGGAATCTTCATTTTTGCGGCGTCATTCATTGTGTTAAGTCAAGCGCAGCAATTTACGATGTTCCTCGTTGCGATGGTAACATTAACAATTGGTGAGTTATTTGTATGGCCTGCGGTTCCAACGATTGCAAATATACTTGCACCAAAAGATAAATTAGGATTTTATCAAGGTGTCGTAAATAGTGCGGCGACTGTAGGGAAAATGTTCGGACCGGTCGTTGGCGGAGCAATTGTGGATTTATACAATATGGAAGTATTGTTTATAGCAATCATGGTAATGCTTGTAGTAGCGCTTATAGCAACGAGCATTTATGATAAACGAGTAAAAGTAGAAGAAACAGTTGAAGAAAAAATTGCAGTTTAGTTTGACGGAACATGTAACATGTTTTAGAATATATTTAAATAAAACAACCTTTAGAACAAGGGAGATAGCTCGGCTGTCTTAAGATGAATTCGTTAGTTATTAAGAGTAACGATTAACCGAGAAGTCCTCGCTTTAAGTAAGCTCTTAAGAGATACTAGGTGAAGGATAGTTCACTTAACTTATATGTGTAATAACAGTGAGAAGGAGTAGTAGTAATAGAAGCTGGTTTAGAGAGTTGACGGTCGGTGCAAGTCAATCCACGTTTCGTTATGAACTCGCCTTTGAGTTGCAGTTGTGAAACTAATAGTAGCAATTGCCGTTAATCCACGTTACGGATCTAAGCGAATGTATATTTGTACATTAATTTAGGGTGGTACCGCGGGAATCTATAACCTCTCGTCCCTTTCTAGGGATGAGAGGTTTTTTGTATTTTGGGCGGTGAAAATAAATAGAATTTCAAGGAGGGTATCTCATGAGCTTTAATCATCAAGAAATTGAGAAGAAGTGGCAAGGGTACTGGGAAGAGAATAAAACATTCCGTACGCCAGATGAGACAGAAAAACCAAAATTTTATGCACTAGATATGTTCCCATATCCATCAGGTGCAGGCTTACACGTAGGACATCCAGAAGGTTATACAGCGACAGATATTTTATCTCGTATGAAGCGTATGCAAGGATATAACGTTCTGCATCCAATGGGATGGGATGCATTTGGTCTTCCAGCAGAGCAATATGCACTTGATACTGGAAACAGCCCAGCTGAATTTACAGAGCATAATATTAATACGTTCCGTAACCAAATTAAATCATTAGGTTTCTCTTACGATTGGGACCGTGAAGTAAATACAACAGATCCAAACTACTATAAGTGGACGCAATGGATCTTCCTAAAACTATTTGAAAAAGGCTTAGCTTACGTTGATGAAGTACCTGTAAACTGGTGCCCAGCACTTGGTACAGTACTTGCAAACGAAGAAATCATTGACGGTAAGAGTGAGCGTGGTGGACATCCAGTTGAGCGTCGTCCGATGAGACAGTGGATGTTAAAAATTACAGCTTACGGAGATCGTCTATTAGAAGATCTAGATGAGCTTGATTGGCCTGAAAGCTTAAAAGATATGCAACGTAACTGGATCGGTCGTTCTGAAGGTGCAGAAGTACACTTCAACATCGATGGTACAGACGAGAAATTCACAGTTTTCACAACGCGCCCTGATACATTATTTGGTGCAACATACTGTGTACTAGCTCCAGAACATGCACTTGTTGCAGAAATTACAACAGCAGAACAAAAAGAAGCGGTAGAAGCTTACATTAACGCTGTAAAAATGAAGAGTGACCTAGAGCGTACAGAACTTGCGAAAGAGAAAACTGGTGTATTCACTGGTGCTTACGCAGTTAACCCAGTAAACGGTGAGAAATTACCAATCTGGATCGCTGACTATGTTCTTGCAACTTACGGAACAGGTGCTGTAATGGCAGTTCCAGCTCACGATGAGCGTGACTATGAATTCGCATCAGTATTTAATCTTCCAATGAAGGAAGTTGTAAAAGGCGGAGATATTACGAAAGAAGTGTACACAGGTGATGGTGCACACGTAAACTCAGCATTCCTTGATGGATTAAATAAAGAAGAAGCAATCGCAAAAATGATTGAATGGCTTGAAGCAACGAGCGCAGGAAATCAAAAAGTAACGTACCGTCTACGTGACTGGTTATTCAGCCGTCAACGTTACTGGGGTGAACCAATTCCAGTAATTCACTGGGAAGATGGTACAATGACAGCTGTGAAAGAAGAGGAATTACCATTAGTTCTTCCGAAAACAGAAAACATCCGTCCTTCAGGTACAGGTGAATCACCACTTGCTAACATTGACGAGTGGGTAAATGTTGTTGATCCTGAGACTGGTAAAAAAGGTCGTCGTGAAACGAACACAATGCCGCAATGGGCTGGTAGCTGCTGGTACTACCTACGTTACATCGATCCAAACAATAGCGAAGCACTTGTAGATCCTGAAAAAGTAAAACAATGGCTTCCAGTTGATATTTATATCGGTGGTGCAGAACATGCCGTACTTCACTTACTATATGCTCGTTTCTGGCATAAAGTATTATACGATATCGGTGTAGTTCCAACGAAAGAGCCATTCCAACAATTATTCAACCAAGGTATGATTCTAGGTGAAAACAACGAGAAAATGAGTAAATCAAAAGGTAACGTTGTAAATCCTGATGATATCGTAGCAAGTCACGGTGCAGATACACTTCGTCTATACGAAATGTTCATGGGACCATTAGATGCTTCAATTGCTTGGTCTGAAAATGGTCTTGACGGAGCTCGTCGTTTCCTAGACCGCGTATGGCGTCTATTCGTTCAAGATAACGGTGAATTAAGTGAGAAAATTACTGACGCACCAAATAAAGAGCTTGAAAAAGCTTACCATCAAACAGTGAAGAAAGTAACAGAAGACTATGCAGAGCTTCGCTTCAACACAGCGATTTCTCAAATGATGGTATTCATCAACGATGCATACAAAGCTGAAACACTTCCGAGAGAATATGTAGAAGGTTTCGTAAAAATGATTGCACCAGTTGCACCTCATATCGGGGAAGAGCTATGGAGCAAACTTGGATACAATGAAACAATCACATATGCAAGCTGGCCAACATTTGATGAGTCTAAACTTGTAGAAGATGAAGTTGAAATTGTTGTTCAAGTTATGGGTAAAGTTCGCGCAAAACTAACAATGAGTAAAGACGCATCAAAAGAAGAAATGGAACAACTTGCACTTGAAGCAATTCAAGACCAAATTGAAGGGAAAACAGTTCGTAAAGTAATTGTTGTTCCTGGAAAACTTGTTAATGTTGTTGCAAATTAATTTATTCTAAATAAAAGCTCAGAGTATGTATACTCTGAGCTTTTTTGTGTAGAAAATAATCTCTGGATCACCCTAGTCTAAGTTTTCAATTATTCCAATACGTACAAATAAAAGAGCGGAATTCCAATACAGACAAACACCTATTTTTCTATAGGAAATATGATAAAAAAGGTAGGCTAAATTGAGTAGAAGAGGTGAAAGGAATGAAAGGGATGGACAATAATGCACCACATGGCTTTTTCGGAGGTGGATCGGATAGTTATGAACAAATGATGTTAATGGGAGGCGGACAACAAGGATATGGCGGAATTCCGAGCTGGATGGGTGGAACACCTGGAGGATTTTCCACATCAGTAGCTGGAGCACAAACAGGAATCCCAACATTTGTAGGCGGAGCAGCCGGAGGAGTACCAGTAGGCGTACCAACTACATTCCCATCTTTCGTTGGAGGAGTACAAACAGGATTTCCGGTACCGGGAGTAGGTGTTGTGGCAGGCGGAGTAGGTGGTTATCCACAAGGTTTTTACGGTCACCATGGCCACCACGACGGTCATCATGGACACCATCATCAAGGTCACCATGGCCATCATCACCACCAAGGTCACCATGGCCATCATGGACACCATCATCAAGGTCACCATGGCCATCATGGACACCATCACCACCAAGGTCACCATGGCCATCATGGACATCATCAACAACAAGTACATCACCACGGCCACCATCATATACATCCGCAGGCTGTTCTTTATCAAACTCACCAAGGCCAACATGGTCACCATGGACATCACCACCAAGGCCAACATCATGGACACCAAGGTCACCACCATCACCAAGGTCATCAAGGCCAACACGGTCATCATGGGCACCAAGGCCAACATCATGGACACCAAGGTCAACAGCACCAACAGCACCAACAATATCAGCAATATCAACAACAACAACAATCTTCTCCTTGGACAGGTGGAATTGGAGCAGGAGGAGCGGGGGCAGCAGCAGGAGCGGCTAGCATTAGTGGAGCTGCAGGACATGCGGGACACGTGGGTCATTAATGATTGCCAGAAAAAAAGACATAATAAAAAACTGCTAGGAAATCCTAGCAGTTTTTTTCAGCTTCTTGACGCTGACGTTCAATTTCAGCACGAAGTTGTGGTTCCGGTGCTTGCCAGCCTTCTGGCTTTAGAATCTTACCGTCGCCTTCACGGAATCGAGGCTTCCCATCAGGGAATAGTTTTGCCATGTTGGCGTTGTTTACAATTTCGAATCCTTTATCTGGACGTACGCCCATTTCTGCAAACGTTCCGAATGCAAAGTAAATAAGGTCAATCAGTGCATCGTATTGATCTTCAACAGTCGTTGCCTCTAGAAATTCTTCCAGTTCTTCCTGCATAAAACTTGCACGGATTTTTGCACGCTCTTCTGTTAATTTTGTTGGAGTATTTGTCACAGGATGTCCGAATACTTCATGCATTTTCGCAACAAGTTCGTATCCTTTATCTAAACCTTTTTCGTTTGTCATGTTGTTTCATCCTTTCTTACGTTATGCCGAAGTTTATTGTAACATAAGGTGATTATGAAATGAAAAGAACATCTTATCGAAATAAGATGTTCGCTCGTTATTCTTCTTTTTTTATTAAAAGGGATGAAATAAGATCGATGCCAAAAATACCGACCAGTAACATTGGTATAATAACAAGCAAGTAACGTGTGAAGGAAACATTTTTTAAGTATGTATGAGCAAATAAAAAGACGCCGAGAAATAAAATACCATTTAAAATAGGCTTTACTAATTTTTTAGACATAAGCTCCCCCATAAATATCTTCTCTCTCTATTTGATAATAAAAAAACTCCTCTCTCCGTTGTATCATGCTAGAGAGAGGAGTTCAATCATTTCTCATTCAATGACACCAGAATTTGTAATATTTACGGTGTATTTTATATGAACCGGAACATCTTTATACATTTGTCTCCATTCTTCTAATTTGAATGGGCGATAATGTTGTTTATACTTTGCACCTAGCCCGAGAGGGTCGACGCCTAAAGATTTAAGTTGCTTAATTAACTTAGCAGCTTGTTTATCTAATTGTTTTTGGACATCTTTTTCAATGTTTTTTGTGTTCTTGTTATTTTCTAAGTTAATTTGTTTTGATAGTTCTTGAATACGTGCATCAAGACGAACGTGAATGAAAAAAGAAGGCTTTCCGTTTTTAATTTTTATATCGTAAGTTGGAACAGAACGAATATTATTAATCATTACGTACGCAGAATCTGTTTTAAATTCATGTGAATCTAATTTATGTTTCTCTAATAGTCCTTTAAATATGAACATATCTTTTTCCGCAATTTTACCGATATATTTATCTTTTTTAAAAAGGCCAATTCCGGTAATTTTTATTTTATCACCATGCTTCTTTAGAATGGGAATATAGTAGTCTTTTCCTTCTTGATAATAGCGAAATGCTCCTATATGTAGATTATCCGCTGGTAAAGGTCCGGTCTCCATGTTATGTTCTAGCAATTTTTTTATATAAATTGCAACGTTGTATGAAGTCGAATATTTGCCCTTTAAAAGTTCAGTACCATTCCCATCTAATAAAGCAGCATATAAAGCGTTCCCTATATTCACATCTCGAAGTAATGTATCGAATGAAGTAGACATTCCTGTTTTGGCAAGTCTTATTGTATATAGAGCGACACGCATTTGTCCGCTAGCAAATGGTTGAGAAGACTCTAAAGATGTGTCTGCTTTTACTTGTTTTACCGCATTTGCACTGCCTTCAAAAACTTGAACTTTATTTCCTTTTTTCTGAATGGGACAAACGAATGTCACTTTTACTTTATTATCTTTTGCGACATCAAAAACGCTTCCTTGAATAAGTTGTACATCATCGATAATATTTTTTTGTAAACATCCAGTTAGACTGAATAATGTTATACAAGAAATAAGTATTAATTTGCTTGTGCTTTTGATTTTTTCCATTTTCTTTTCACCCACACAATAATAAATAGGATTGGGATGTATACATAAATGAGCCAAAAACTAACCTTTGATACATTACTAATAAAGTTATTAATATCGTGTCTGTTTGTTAAAAGTTGCGAAACAATGAGAGTGATAAAGATAAAAGCAATTAAAACACCCCTTTGTTTTACACGGAATATTTCATGAGTTCCTCTCATTGACGCCCATAAAGGGAGGATAAAACTTGAAATAATAACGAGTGCATAGCCTGAAATTGCAATATATTCGAGTCTTTCTATAAATGGTAATTGAATAACTTGGGTCATAGAAAGTTGGGCCCATATCGTTTTTAACAATTGTTTTTCACTAAAAAATGCAAAGGCTAAAAGGGTGCTAAATAGATATAGAAGATTTGAAAATAGTGCTCCGTATTGAGCAAATTTATGAGACTGCATAGGCTTTTTTACAAACGGATAAACCATGAGATAAACCTCAAAACCGGTCATACTGTAGATTGACAGTTGAGCGGATTTTAAAATGTCTGAAAAAGAATGTGTGAATATAGGTAGTAAATTATCCCAATGTGAATATTTCAAAACGAATAAGCTTAGAAATAAATATCCTAATGTACCACCAACAGAGATGACGCAAATACCGGTAATTACACGAAATCCAGAAGAAATAATGTAATAGCTAACTAAGCATAAAAAGAGTGTTAACATAAAGGTAGAAGCGGTAGGAAACATCCATACTTGAATAATTTCAACATATGTTCGGATGACTGAAATACTAACGATTAAAAAATAAGCCATAAAGATGATACTAATGCCATTTCCTAGCCATTTTCCAAATGTTTGCCGATGTAAATCAACTAAATTCCCATTTGTTTCTTTTAATAAGACATACATCATCCATATAAGAATATGGATGAAAATTCCTGTAATTATAACCCCCATCCAGCCGTCGTATCCAGCAGCTTTTGCGATAATTCGAGCGAATCCAAGAACTCCAGCACCAAACTGTGCACCGTGAATTAAGAAGAAAACAAAGATAGGAGATATTTGATATTTTTCTTGAACTTTACTCATCAATGCACCTCGTTTCTTAATCATCAAAATCCGATCTATGTTTTGTTGAAATTCCTTTCGCAGCTTTTTTTACATGTTGTGGTCTTGCTTGCACATCTCTTGTATCAATCATTGTTAATGGAAAACGGATCCAAGAATCTTTAACTGATTGTTGCCTTGTCGGGTAAAACAAAGCGTACGGCTTACGTAAGGAAGTAAGTCTAAATAGATGAGTAAATAAAAAGATAAATCCAAGAGAAATACCGAACAATCCACCTATTTCTGCAAATATGAGAAACGGGAAGCGTAGTAATCGAACGGCATTACCCATTTTATAAATAGGTGTAATAAAGGAAGCGAGTGCTGATAGTGCAACGATAATTAATAAAATGTTACTCGTTAACCCAGCTTGTACAGATGCTTGCCCGATTACGATACCGCCTACAATACCGAGTGTTTGCCCGACTTTCATCGGTAACCTTGCGCCGGCTTCTCTTAATAAATCAATTGCAAGTTCTAAAAAGAGCGCTTCAATTAAAGGTGGGAATGGTACTTGTGCCCTTGATAAAATCAAAGTTTCAAGTAAATCACTTGGAATAAGTTCATAATGATAATTTAAAACTGCAACGTATAACGGTGTAGCGCAAATTGAAAATAGAACGGCAATTAATCTTAAAATCCTTGAAAATGTAGCGTACATCCAGGAGACGTTATAGTCTTCTGGTGAAATGAAAAAATCGAAATAGGATACAGGTGTTAGTAAAACACTTGGAGAACCATCAACGAAAATAGCGATTTTTCCATCAATTAGTGCTTTTGTAACTCTATCAGTACGTTCTGTATTGATATAGAGAGGGAAAATCGATTTTTCACCCATTAATTCTTGTAAATAAGCACTATCATTAATTTGATCATATTCAAGAGCGCGTAATGACTCTTCTAGAAAATCTACATTATCTTTTTCAGCAAGGTTGTCTAAATACATCATGACAACTTTTGTTTTGGAAAACTCGCCAATAATCATTTCTTTTGTTTGTAAATCTAAAACAGGAAGACGTTTTCGAACTAAATTAATGTTTGTATCAATATCCTCTACGAAACCTTCTTGCGGACCAATAACAGTTGATTCGTTTAAAGGAGGGGTTGGTGCACGATAATTATCAATTGCAATGTTTGCAAGCATACATTTTTGATCTTGCTGATTCAATTGAATAATCGCATGCCCCTTTAAAACCATATCCTCAATTTTTTGTAAGTCGTTCGTAATTGTAATGCCGCTCATTGGAATATGTTCTTTCAGCTCTTCTAGTGAAGCATTAGGTCGTTCCAAAAGAGTAGGCATTAAATATTTTTGTAATTTCTCTCCATCAAGCGAAGGACGATAGTAAGAAATCCAATAAGGCATCGTTTCATCGTCGGATGTATGATAATTCACAAAATCACTAGATTTTTTCAGCTTCTCTATTAAATTTTGTAAAGAATGGATACGGTCTTTTTCTGGTTTCGTAAAATCATAAATACTATTACCTTTAGAGTGTTGTTGCTTACTTTGAGAAGGTTCATCTTGCTTAGCGTTTTGTTGTTTATCTTGAGACGAATCACCTTGTTTAGCACCTTGTTGTTTATCTTGAGAGGAATCCTCTTGTTTAGTACTTTGTTGCTTATCTTGAGAGGAATCCTCCTGCTTAGAGTTTTGTTGCTTATCCTGAGAAGAGTCATCTTGTTTAGAGTTTTGTTGCTTATCCTGAGAGGAATCCTCTTGTTTAGCACTTTGTTGCTTATCTTGAGAGGAATCCTCCTGTTTAGAGTGTTGTTGCTTATCCTGAGAAGAATCCTCTTGTTTAGCACTTTGTTGCTTATCCTGAGAAGAATCCTCTGGTTTATCGCTTTGTTGCTTATCCTGAGAGGAATCCTCTTGTTTAGAGCTTTGTTGTTTATTCTGAGAGGGATCCTCTTGTTTATCGTTTTGTTGCTTACCTTGAGAGGAATCCTCTTGTTTATCGCTTTGTTGTTTATCTTGAGACGAGTCCTCCTGTTTAGCACTTTGTTGCGTATCCTGAGAAGAATCTTTTTGTTCGTGATTTTTACCTTTATTATGTTTCATACTTCTAGTCTGTTCTTTGTTATCATCCTCTTCATTGTTAGAATGCTGCTCCTGATTATCTGTTTCGTTTGCTTCTGGTTTATTTGATTTTTTTTTCTTACGTAACCAATTCAAAATCATGTGTATACCCTCTTTAATCTTGTAATATAGTGCTATTTTGTGGCTAATTTTGTATATTATTCATTTATTTATGAAAAGAAGAAGGAGATTAGTTTGCATGGAAAAAAATCTTTAGTAAGCAGTTCATACTATAACGGGAAGAGGGAGAATCTGTGCAAATTGTAAAAAAGGAGAAGTTTGTTTTAAAAGGGTTTACGTTTGAAAATGGCAGGGAAATTCCTGTTCAAATGGGATACGAGACATATGGTACGGTAAATAGAGAAAGGTCAAATGTGATTTTGGTTTGTCATTATTTTAGTGCAACAAGTCATGCGGCAGGAAAATATACAGTGCATGATGAGGAGTCTGGTTGGTGGGATGGGCTCATTGGACCTGGAAAAGCAATTGATACAAATAAGTATTTTGTTATATGTACAGATAATCTTTGTAATGTGCAGGTGAGAAATCCATATGTGATTACAACAGGACCGAAATCGATTAATCCAGAAACTGGAGAAGAATATGCTATGGATTTTCCGGTTTTTACATTTCTTGATGTAGCTCGTATGCAATATGAGTTAATAAAAGGTATGGGAATTTCAAGGTTACACGCTGTAATTGGACCGTCGGCAGGGGGAATGATTGCACAACAATGGGCGGTTCACTATCCACATATGGTAGAGCGGATGATTGGCGTTATTACGAACCCACAAAATCCAATTATTACGTCAGTAAACGTAGCGCAAAATGCGATTGAAGCAATTCAACTGGATCCAAGTTGGAAAGGTGGAAAATATGGAGAAGAGCAGCCGATAAAGGGGCTTCATTTAGCAAATAGAATGATGTTTATGAACGCGTTTGATGAGCATTTTTATGAAATGGCATTTCCTCGTAATAGTATAGAGATAGAACCTTATGAAAAGTTTTCTACACTAACATCATTTGAAAAAGAGATAAATAAAGCGACATATAGAAGTATAGAGTTAGTAGATGCAAATTCATGGATGTATACTGCAAAGGCAGTTTTATTGCATGATATTGCACATGGTTTTTCTTCATTAGAAGAATCTCTTTCTAACATAGAAGCGAATGTACTTATGATTCCATGTAAACAAGATTTGCTTCAGCCGTCTCGTTACAACTATAAAATGGTAGATATTTTGCAAAAACAAGGGAAGTATGCGGAAGTGTATGAGATAGAAAGTATAAATGGGCATATGGCGGGAGCATTTGATATTCATTTATTTGAAAAGAAAGTTTATGAATTTTTAAATCGGAAAGTATCTAGTTTTGTTTAGAAGACAAATGATGGGGAAAAGGTGCAATGTTTGTAGTAGGCACCTTTTTTTACATGATTTGTAGACGGAAAATATATGTGGCAATTGCTATACCGAAGAATGCGATACTAAGCAATAGAAATAAGAATGACATTTCTTGGGGTGATTTTATTTTTTTAGTATTTTTCATACTAAGAGTAATAATTGCAGCGATTAAGAAAATGATGCCCATTATGAAAAGGGAAAGTGTCATTTTCATTGGCTCCTTTCATAAGACAAGTATATTGAGGATACAATGCAAGAGTTATGTTTGTAAAGAATAAGTTTTGCGAGAAAATTGAGAAATAGTTTTTCGATTCTTTGCGTTCTTTCTTTTGCGTGCTAAAATTGGTAGAGAATGTTTGTGAAAAAGAAACTAAAGGTTTTATTGTATATAAGGAGGAACTACATATGACAGAAGTTAAAACAATTACTACAGAAGAGGTACAAGAGCGTTTAGAAAATGGAGAAACGTTATTTTTAGTAGACGTAAGAGAAGATGAAGAAGTAGCGGCAGGAAAGATTCCAGAAGCTGTACATATTAAAATGGGCGATATCCCACATAAAGTAGATTTCTTTAATAAAGAGAATGAATATATCTTTATTTGTCGTTCAGGAATGCGCAGTGAAAATGTATGTCATTATTTAAATGAGCAAGGATTTAAAACAGTGAATATGGTTGGCGGTATGCTTCAATATGAAGGTGAAACGAAATAGTTAATAGTTAAAAACTTGAAACGAGTCTGTTTCAAGTTTTTTTCTTTTGCATACAGTATAAAAAGGAGGAGGGGTAAATGGGGATTAATTTGCGTAAAGTAAAAATTATGAATAATACAGGAGCTGTTAATGTCGGCGACTGTTATGATATCTCGCCTTTAGCTGTAGCAAAAGTATATGCAGGTGCTGGAGGGTCGAGTGCGGCTATTTTTTTAAATGGGAAAAGACAGCCAGAAGCAGTCATTAGAACATCAGTGTTTCTTCCGCCGTTAGCAACAAGTACACGTACATTAGGTTCATAGAGGAAAGGTAGAGTGTAATTATGCCTGCTCATATAAAAGAATTTGTTATTGTGAATAACACTGGGAATATATTTACCGGTGATAATTTGAGTGATACTTCATTTACTGCTTCGAAATCATATAGTGGTTCAATGGGGTGCACTTGGATTGATGTTGTTACAGTAATAGGGACGGAGACGAAGCTTTGTTTACAGCCAGGTGATTCGGTGACGACAACATATACAAGAGGTACTCCTGCTGGTACTGTAACAGGAACAAATATGGGGCAAAGTGTAAATACATCGGGTATAGCACAAGCTGTCCCTAATACAGATAATATGGATTCAATTGCAGGACTCCCTTAAGGAATTAAGGGAGTTTTTATTATTTAAAATAAAAATAGTCTTGGAAATTATTTTTGTAAATAGATTAAGAAGAGGCTTATTTATTATGAAAAAGACGGTTTGTAGGTGGTGAAAGTGTGAAGAATCGTGATAATAATCGGAAGCAAAATTCGTTAAGCTCTAATTTTAGAATTCCACCAGAACTTATTGGGCCTACTTTCCCCCCTGTTCCAACTGGATTTACAGGTATAGGGATTACTGGTCCAACCGGTCCACAAGGCCCAACAGGACCTCAAGGACCAAGAGGATTACAAGGTCCGATGGGGGAGATGGGCCCGACAGGACCTCAAGGTGTGCAAGGGATACAAGGATCAGTTGGTCCAATAGGTGCAACTGGACCAGAAGGACAGCAGGGGCCACAAGGATTGAGAGGACCACAAGGAGAAACTGGAGCGACAGGACCGGGGGGTGTGCAAGGGCTACAAGGTCCGATTGGTCCAACGGGAGCGACTGGGGCACAAGGTATACAAGGGATACAGGGATTACAGGGGCCAATTGGAGCGACGGGACCTGAGGGATCTCAAGGAATTCAAGGCGTCCAAGGGTTACCGGGTGCGACTGGTCCACAAGGAATACAAGGAGCACAAGGGATACAAGGAACACCAGGACCGAGTGGAAATACAGGTGCAACCGGAGCGACTGGAGCAACTGGTCAGGGGATAACAGGCCCGACTGGAATAACAGGTCCAACTGGAATAACTGGACCATCTGGAGGACCTCCTGGTCCGACGGGGCCGACTGGTGCGACAGGTCCAGGTGGTGGACCGAGTGGAAGTACAGGTGCGACTGGAGCAACGGGGAATACTGGGGCTACAGGAAGTACAGGGGTAACAGGAGCAACGGGAAGTACAGGTCCGACTGGAAGTACGGGAGCACAGGGCTTGCAAGGAATCCAAGGGATTCAAGGACCAATTGGGCCAACAGGTCCAGAAGGTTCGCAGGGTATTCAAGGTATTCCTGGTCCGACGGGAGTAACTGGTGAACAAGGAATACAAGGAGTTCAAGGTATTCAAGGGGCAACGGGAGCAACAGGAGATCAAGGTCCACAAGGTATACAGGGGGTTATAGGGCCACAAGGGGTAACAGGGGCCACAGGAGATCAAGGTCCACAAGGTATACAAGGAGTACCAGGGCCATCAGGAGAAACAGGGCCACAGGGAGTTCAAGGGATACAAGGTCCGATGGGTGATATAGGACCAACAGGTCCAGAAGGACCAGAGGGACTGCAGGGCCCGCAAGGAATACAAGGTGTGCCAGGGCCAGTTGGAGCGACGGGTCCAGAGGGTCCACAGGGGATACAAGGCATTCAAGGACAGGTAGGAGCAACAGGCCCACAAGGCCCACAAGGAATTCAGGGAATACAAGGTGTGCAAGGGATAACGGGAGCAACAGGAGTACAAGGAGCAACTGGAATTCAAGGGATACAAGGGGAAATAGGAGCAACGGGTCCAGAGGGGCCACAAGGAGTGCAAGGTGCTCAAGGGGCGATTGGTCCAACCGGTCCGATGGGGCCACAAGGAGTGCAAGGAGTACAAGGAATTCAAGGAGCGACGGGTGCACAAGGAGTGCAAGGTCCACAAGGAATTCAAGGAATCCAAGGTCCGACGGGGGCAACAGGAGATATGGGAGCAACTGGGGCGACAGGGGAAGGCACTACAGGCCCAACAGGAGTAACTGGTCCAACAGGGGTAACAGGCCCGTCTGGAGGACCAGCAGGACCGACCGGCCCAACGGGGCCATCAGGTCCGGCGGGAGTAACTGGTCCATCTGGTGGACCACCTGGCCCGACAGGAGCAACCGGGGCGACAGGAGTAACAGGAGATACTGGGGCGACAGGCTCAACTGGAGTGACAGGAGCGACAGGAGAAACGGGAGCAACCGGAGTGACGGGTTTACAGGGTCCGCAAGGAATCCAAGGTGTGCAGGGAGAGATAGGTCCAACAGGGCCACAAGGTGTTCAAGGTCCCCAAGGAATTCAAGGAGTAACGGGGGCCACAGGAGATCAAGGTCCGCAAGGGATTCAAGGCCCACAAGGCGACATAGGTCCAACTGGCCCACAAGGAATTCAAGGCCCACAAGGTTCTCAAGGAATCCAAGGAGCGACAGGGGGAACAGGAGCACAAGGCCCACAGGGAATCCAAGGTCCGCAAGGTGACATAGGTCCGACTGGGTCACAAGGTCCAACTGGAATCCAAGGGATACAAGGAGAGATAGGTCCAACCGGCCCAGAAGGCCCAGAGGGACTGCAGGGCCCGCAAGGAATACAAGGTGTTCAAGGGCCAGTTGGAGCAACGGGGCCAGAGGGTCCTCAGGGAATACAAGGCATTCAAGGAGTGCAAGGAGCAACCGGCCCACAAGGTCCACAAGGAATACAGGGAATACAAGGTGTGCAAGGGATAACGGGAGCAACTGGAGCACAAGGAGCAACTGGAATTCAAGGGATACAAGGGGAAATAGGAGCAACCGGTCCAGAGGGGCCCCAAGGAGTGCAAGGAATACAAGGGGCGATTGGTCCAACAGGTCCGATGGGCGCACAAGGAGTGCAGGGAATACAAGGGATTCAAGGAGCAACAGGTGCACAAGGAGTGCAAGGACCACAAGGAATTCAAGGAGTGCAAGGTCCGACGGGAGCAACAGGAGATACGGGGGCAACCGGAGCGACGGGAGAAGGAACTACCGGTCCAACAGGAGTAACCGGTCCAACAGGGGTGACTGGCCCGTCAGGAGGACCAGCAGGACCGACCGGCCCAACGGGGCCATCAGGTCCGGCAGGAGTGACAGGTCCATCAGGTGGACCACCTGGCCCGACAGGAGCAACAGGTGCGACAGGAGTAACAGGAGATACCGGGGCGACAGGCTCAACTGGAGTGACAGGAGCAACAGGAGCAACGGGAGCAACCGGAGTGACGGGTTTACAGGGCCCGCAAGGAATCCAAGGTGTTCAAGGAGAGATAGGTCCAACTGGTCCACAGGGTATTCAAGGTCCCCAAGGAATCCAAGGAGTAACGGGGGCAACTGGAGCACAAGGTCCCCAAGGAATTCAAGGCCCACAAGGCGACATAGGTCCAACCGGCTCCCAAGGAATTCAAGGTCCACAAGGTCCTCAAGGAATCCAAGGAGCGACAGGGGCAACCGGGGCACAAGGCCCACAGGGAATCCAAGGTCCGCAAGGAGAGATAGGTCCGACCGGCCCACAAGGCCCACAAGGAATTCAAGGCCCGCAAGGAATTCAAGGTCCAACGGGAGCTACAGGAGCAACTGGAGCGACAGGTCCACAAGGTCCCCAAGGAATTCAAGGCCCGCAAGGAATTCAAGGTCCAACGGGAGTTACAGGAGCAACCGGAGCGACAGGTCCCCAAGGAATTCAAGGCCCACAAGGAATTCAAGGCCCGCAAGGAATTCAAGGTCCAACGGGAGCTACAGGAGCAACCGGAGCTACAGGTCCACAAGGGATTCAAGGTCCCCAAGGAATTCAAGGTCCCCAAGGAATTCAAGGCCCGCAAGGAATCCAAGGTCCAACGGGGGCTACAGGAGCAACCGGTTCACAAGGTCCAACTGGTGATACAGGTCCAACCGGAGCTGGAGCCACTGGAGCGACCGGGGCGACTGGAGTTAGTACAACTGCAACGTATGCGTTTGCGAATAATACATCAGGAACCGCTATTTCCGTTTTATTAGGGGGTACGAACGTACCGTTACCGAACAATCAAAATATTGGCCCAGGAATAACCGTTAGTGGTGGAAATACTGTATTTACAGTTGCGAATGCAGGAAACTATTATATAGCCTATACAATTAATTTAACGGCAGGTTTACTTGTAAGTTCTCGTATAACTGTAAATGGCAGTCCGCTTGCGGGAACGATAAATGCCCCGACAGTGGCTACTGGTTCATTTAGTGCAACAATAATCGCTAACTTGCCTGCTGGAGCCGCTGTTAGCTTACAGTTATTTGGAGTAGTTGCAGTAGCTACATTATCTACAGCAACGCCAGGGGCTACCCTAACTATTATTAGATTAAGTTAATAAGCAGAAAACCTTGAAACTTTTATGTTTCAAGGTTTTTTTATCTTTGTATTTGTAAGTAAACCTCGTTAACCAGGGGAGTGGATCCCCTCTAATTATTTAAAGTTTCACATTATTCTCTTGAGCAAAAACATCGCAGTTCGAAAATATATTATAATAGAATGAAAAGAAAGAAATTTGGCAGAAAGGGAGGGTGGCGATGCAGGAGATGGTTAAAGATTTTTTTGGACGCCCACTTCAAGATTTACGTATATCTGTCATTGATCGTTGCAATTTTAGATGTACATATTGTATGCCAGCGGAAATATTTGGGTCAGATTATGCTTTTTTGAAAGATGAGTTTTTACTAACTTTTGATGAAATTGAGCGTTTGGCAAAATTATTTGTTAACATTGGTGTACGAAAAATTAGAATTACTGGCGGTGAGCCACTACTTCGTAAAGATTTAACAAAACTTATTGCACGTCTTGTGAAAATTGATGGGCTAATAGATATAGGGTTAACGACAAATGCTGTACATTTAACGAAACAAGCGAAGGCATTAAAAGAAGCTGGATTACATAGAGTGAACGTTAGTTTAGATGCAATAGATGACGACATATTTAAGAATATTAATGGTCGAAATATTAATACGAAACCGGTAATTAAGGGAATTATAGCAGCTAAAGAGGCGGGGCTGGAAGTAAAGGTAAATATGGTTGTGAAAAAAGGGATGAACGATCATCAAGTACTTCCGATGGCTGCGTATTTTAAAGAGCAAGGAATCACGCTTCGGTTTATTGAGTTTATGGATGTTGGTAGTACAAATGGGTGGAATTTTGATCAAGTCGTTACAAAACGAGAATTGATTGAGATGATTCATAAGATGGACCCACTTGAGCCAGCTGAAGCGCATTACTTTGGTGAAGTTGCGAAGCGATATCGGTACGTTGGAACAAATGTTGAAGTTGGTTTTATTACATCTGTTTCTGAGTCATTTTGTGTCTCTTGTACGAGGGCGAGAATTTCGGCAGATGGAAAGTTTTATACGTGCTTATTTGCGACAGAGGGTTTGGATGTAAGAGAACTTCTTAGAGGAAATCTTTCGGATGAGGAGTTATTAAGTGTTATACAAGATGTATGGATGAATAGAAAAGATAGGTATTCGGATGAACGAACAGAAGAAAGTGCAAAAAATCGTCCGAAAATCGAAATGTCTTATATAGGAGGATAAGAAAGGGGGCTATCGCATGCAGGAGCGATATTCAAGACAAATATTATTTTCTGGTGTTGGAGAAGAAGGACAGAGAAAAATAAGAGAGAAGCATGTGCTTATTATTGGTGCTGGTGCTCTCGGTGCGGCAAATGCAGAAGCGATTGTTAGAGCAGGTGTTGGAAAAGTAACGATTGCTGACCGTGATTATGTAGAATGGAGTAATTTACAAAGACAACAACTATATACAGAAGAAGATGCAAAGCAGTATAAACCGAAGGCGATAGCGGCTGCAGAACATTTAAAAGCGATTAATTCTGAGGTGGAAATAAATCCGGTTGTGACGGATGTAACGGTGCAAGAAATGGAAGAATTAGTGAATGATGTAGATTTAATATTAGATGCGACAGATAATTTTGAAACGCGTCTTCTTATTAATGATATTTCACAAAAGTATAATATTCCGTGGATATATGGTGGGTGTGTCGGAAGCTACGGAGTAACGTATACAATTTTACCAGGGAAAACACCGTGTTTTCGCTGTTTAATGGAGCATCCAGCGAGCGGTGCAACATGTGACACAGCTGGTATTATACAACCGGCAGTACAATTAGTAGTTGCGCATCAAATTACGGAAGCGCTGAAAATATTAGTAGAAGACTTTGGTGCGCTTCGTGAAACGATGTTATCGTTTGATCTTTGGAATAATCAACAGATGGCATTTAAAGTGAATAGGCAGAAAAAAGATACTTGTTTATCTTGCGGAAGGTTACGTACATATCCGAGTTTAACATTTGAAGGACAAACGAAAACAGAAGTGTTATGTGGGCGGAATACAGTACAAATTCGCCCGGGTGTGCGGAAGAGTTTTAATTTAGAAGAAATTAAAAAACGCTTACAAAGAAGCGTAGAGATAAAGGCGACACCTTATTTATTATCATTTCCGGTAGAAGAATATCGTTTTGTTTTATTTACAGATGGCAGGGCGTTCATTCATGGGACGAATGATATGAATGTAGCGAAAAGTTTATATGCAAGATATATAGGTTGAACCTAAAGGAAACCCTTTAGGCTCAACGGAGAGAGGATTATGAATTTCTCGTATAATCTCCACTTTTTCCACCTGTTTTTTCAAGTAAGTACGTTTCACCGATAATCATACCTTTATCGACAGCTTTACACATATCATACACAGTAAGAGCGGTAGCGGAAGCAGCTGTTAAAGCTTCCATTTCAACACCGGTGCTACCTTCTGTTTTAACTTTTACTTCAATGAGTAAACGATATTGTTCTTCTGATTGTTTCCAATCGAAAGAAACGTCAACACCTTTTAATAATAAAGGGTGGCACATTGGGATAATATCAGAAGTACGTTTCGCAGCCATAATGCCTGCGATTTGCGCAACTGCTAATACGTCACCTTTCCCAATTTCATTGTGAGAGATTTTATCGTAAATTTCTTTCGTAACGACAATGCTAGAGCACGCAATTGCTGTTCGAACGGTTGCTTTTTTGTCGCTTATATCAACCATTTTTGCGCGTCCTTGGTCATTGAAATGTGTAAATGAAGACATGGAATTCCTCCTTGAAGTAATTTCTATTGAATATATAAAGTTTAATCGAGATAAAAAAAATTGCAAATATGAGGTGAGAAACGATGGTAGAAAAACGAATTCCAATTCAAGTTGCTGAGGCAGTAGAACGGGTAATGAAATATGCGAAGCATGGTGAAGTAGAAGAAATTTCTATTACGGAAAGTTACGGGAGAATTCTCGGGGAAGATGTTGTCTCAGATCATGACGTTCCTCATTTTGATCGTTCCCCTTACGATGGTTTCGCCATTCGAGCAGAAGATACGAAAGAAGCAACTCAAGAGAATCCAGTTGAATTTGAAGTAATAGGAGAAATCGGGGCGGGTTCCGTTTTTTTAGAGGAAGTAGGAGCTTTTGAAGCAATTCGCATTATGACAGGAGCAGCTATTCCAGAAGATTGCAATGCAGTCGTAATGCTAGAGCTGACAGAAGGGTTTGAGAAGAACGGGAAAACATATGTGAAGTTAAAACGCCCTTTTAATAACGGTGACAATGTGTCGTTTAAAGGAGAAGATATAAAACAAAATCAAGTTCTCGTTAAGAAAGGTGTTGCAATTAATCCAGGTGTTGCGGCCTTACTAGCAACGTTTGGATATAGCACGGTGAAAGTTGTAAAACAGCCTGTTGTCGGTATTGTAACGACAGGAAGTGAATTATTAGAAGTACATGAGCCGTTAGAACCGGGGAAAATTAGAAATAGTAACTCGTATATGATCGCAGCTCAAATTATGAAAGCTGGCGGGAAAGTTCGTTATTATGGTCAACTCGCGGATGAGTTAGATGCATGTTTTACAGCTGTTCAATCAGCGATGGATGAGGTCGACATTTTAATTACAACAGGCGGTGTATCAGTAGGAGATTATGACTACTTACCAGCTATTTATGAAAGATTACAGGCAAATGTACTCTTTAATAAGATAGCCATGAGGCCCGGAAGTGTAACGACAGTAGCTGAAGTTGATGGAAAGTTACTCTTTGGTTTATCAGGAAATCCGTCTGCTTGTTATGTAGGCTTTGAATTATTTGTGCATCCAATTATAAAAACGTATTTGTATGCGAAGGAACCTCACGTATATAGAGCGGATGCTATTTTACAAAAAGATTTTCCGAAGCCAAATCCATTTACTCGTTTCGTAAGAGCGAACGTAACAATTGTGGATGGGGCGTTACAAGCGATGCCGGTTGGTTTAGATAAATCGAGTGCGGTATCTTCACTTGCAGATGCGAATGCTTTTATCGTGTTACCCGGAGGAACGAGAGGATTTGAGACCGGAATGAAAGTATCCGTATTATTGTTAGAGCACTCTGAGGGATGTGAGTGGCCATGGGCGAAGCCCCTTCAATCTTACAAATAGTAGGGTATCAAAATAGCGGAAAAACGACACTTGTAGAGAAAATTGTGCATGCATTAGCCGAAAGCGAAATGAAAGTTGCTACAATTAAACATCACGGGCACGGAGGTTTTCCAGAAGTAGCGCAAAAAGATAGCGAAAGACACCGTAAAGCTGGTGCTGTCGTAAGTAGTGTAGAAGGTGCTGGATTACTTTCACTTTCTTCACTAAGAAAGAAATGGTCCTTGCAAGAAATTATTCGCTTATATGAGTTTTTTAAAGTGGATACAATTTTAATAGAGGGCTATAAAAAAGAGAACTACCCGAAAGTAGTGTTACTTCGTTCTGCGGAAGATGCTGAGCTTTTACATAAAGTAGAAAATATAGTGGCGGTTATTACGTGGTATGATGTCCCAGTAAATATACGAGAAGAATATAAAGTATTTCATATAACAGAAGAAGAGTTGTACATAGACTGGTTTTTACAAACGGTTAGGAGTGCGAAATGACAAATACATATTATGAAGTAATTGATACAGAAATCTCGATTGAAGAGGTAACGAAGAAAGTAATTCGACGTGAATGCGGTGCTGTTACAACATTTATTGGAACGGTTAGAGAGTTTACGAAAGGGCGTCGTACATTATACTTAGAATATGTCGCTTATAAAACGATGGCAGAAAAGATGCTAGAGAAAATCGGATTAGAAGTGAAAGAGAAATGGCCAGGTACACACGTTGCGATTACACATCGCATCGGTACGTTGCAAATTTCTGATATAGCGGTTGTTGTTGCTGTTTCAACACCACACCGTAAAGCGGCTTATGAAGCGAACGAATATATTATGGAACGCATAAAACAAATTGTTCCGATTTGGAAAAAGGAGTTTTGGGAAGATGGTGACTCATGGATTGGTGATCAATTAGAAAAAACACCATATCCGGCGGGAGAGCCTGGGAAGGAGCTATAAGTATGATTCGAGTATTGTTATTTGCGCACTTGCAAGAAGAAGCAGGGACAAGTGAATTACAAATAGAGAAAGAAAATATTACGGTTGCACAGTTAAAAGATGTTGTTGCGAACGAATATAATGTACCAGTTTCAGAGCCAATTATGGTTGCGATTAATGAAGAATATGCAAATGAAGATGACAGGGTCCAATCTGGTGATGTTGTTGCACTAATCCCACCAGTGAGCGGTGGTTAATATTGGATTCATTAAAACGACTTTCCTATATAGGGAAAGTCGTTTTTTTTATGGCAGTTTTGAGAACACTAATCTATAGAACAAGGAGGGAATTATGAAAAAAATATGTGTAGTTATGACAATGCTATGTGCGTCTTTTTTCTCTTCTCCAAGTGATTCTTTCGCGAAAGAATCAAGAGAACAGCTTTTAGAGAGTGCATTATCAAATAGGTACTATTCAGTTATTAGACAAGTGACAGAAGATCAATATGAATGTGCTTCAGTCATAAATATAAAGCGTCTCGGCAAGAAAGATGAATTTGTTCCTAGGTATGAAGTGAAGCTACAATTTCTTACATTTCAAGGAGCGCATAATCCCCCGAACGATAAAGTTACGCTTACTTTGGAAGACCATTTAGATCACGTAAAGATAAATAAAGTGGAGCGAGAAAAGAATGTTTCTGACGCTATTGCAGAAAAAGTTTGTGAACGGGAAAAAGAAAAAATAAAAGCTCACTCTAATGACTTAGAGTGATAACCTATGCATTTAGTAAAGAAAGGTAATGAGTGATGGATATATTTTTAGCGATTTTACCAGCTATATTTTGGGGAAGTATTGTGCTATTTAACGTAAAACTGGGCGGGGGACCGTATAGTCAAACGCTCGGAACAACGTTTGGAGCACTTATTTTCTCAATTGTTGTTTATATTTTTATGAAGCCAGTATTAACACCTACCGTTATCGGAGTTGGAGTTGTGTCAGGTTTATTTTGGGCGCTTGGTCAGGCAAATCAATTGAAAAGTATTGATTTAATGGGTGTTTCGAGGACGATGCCAATTTCAACAGGACTTCAATTAGTCGCGACGACTTTATTTGGCGTTATCGTATTTCATGAATGGTCCACGACAATATCGGTCGTCCTTGGGATTTTAGCGCTCGTTTGTATTATTATCGGTGTTATTTTAACATCGCTTCAAAGTGAAGAAGAAAAGAATGCAGAGCAAGCAGCAAACTTTAAAAGAGGTATCGTAATTTTATTAATTTCAACAGTCGGCTATTTAGTTTACGTAGTAGTGATTAGACTATTTAACGTAGATGGTTGGTCAGCTTTGTTGCCACAAGCAGTTGGTATGGTGTTAGGTGGGATTTTGCTTACCTTTAAACATCATCCATTTAATAAATATGCAATCCGAAATATTATTCCAGGATTAATTTGGGCAGCTGGAAATATGTTTTTATTCATTTCGCAGCCGCGTGTTGGAGTCGCAACAAGTTTCTCGCTATCGCAAATGGGAATTATTATTTCCACGCTTGGTGGGATCCTTATATTAGGGGAAAAGAAAACGAAACGTCAATTAACGGGTATCGTTGTCGGTATCGTTTTTATTATCGCAGCCGGAATTATGTTAGGTATAGCCAAAAGTTAAAGGAGGTATGGAAATGTATAGTGATTTAGCAGGGAAAGTTGTCGTTATTACAGGATCAGCAACTGGTCTTGGAAGAGCGATGGGAGTGAGGTTTGCTAAGGAAAAAGCGAAAGTGGTTATTAATTATCGCTCACGAGAATCAGAAGCGAATGATGTGTTAGAAGAAATTAAAAAGGTAGGCGGCGAAGCGATTGCTGTAAAAGGTGATGTAACCGTCGAATCAGATGTTGTGAATCTCATTCAATCTGCTGTGAAAGAGTTTGGTACGCTTGACGTTATGATTAATAATGCAGGGATAGAAAACGCGGTACCGTCGCATGAAATGCCGCTTGAAGATTGGAATAGGGTAATTAATACAAATTTAACAGGTGCTTTTTTAGGAAGTCGTGAAGCGATTAAATATTTTGTAGAACATGATATTAAAGGTTCTGTCATTAATATGTCTAGTGTTCATGAGAAAATTCCGTGGCCACTATTTGTGCACTATGCAGCGAGTAAGGGTGGTATTAAACTGATGACAGAAACGTTAGCGCTAGAATATGCGCCAAAAGGTATTCGAGTAAATAATATTGGACCAGGTGCAATTAATACGCCGATTAATGCAGAAAAGTTTGCTGATCCTAAAAAACGTGCTGACGTAGAAAGTATGATACCGATGGGCTATATTGGAAACCCTGAAGAAATTGCAGCAGTAGCAACTTGGCTCGTTTCTTCAGAGGCGAGTTATGTAACGGGCATTACGCTATTTGCAGATGGTGGAATGACGTTATATCCATCGTTTCAAGCTGGGCGTGGGTAATAAAAAAGGACGAAGAGATAAAACTCTTCGTCCTTTTTTTACAAAAAAAAATAGCGGCCAGCTATTTTAAATTTAGTGATTAATTGTATCTTGAAGAAATTCTGTTGCTTGATGTTCAGTAACATTTTGTACGAGCGCGACTTCGCTAATCATCATTTTTCGTGCATTATCTAGCATTTGTTTTTCACTCGCATTTAAAGTTCTCTCTTTATTGCGGCGAAGTAAATCCCGAACAACTTCTGCGCTATCTTGTAAATTGCCATTTTTCATTTTTTCCATATTCATTGTATATCTTTGTTTCCATGAGAGTGATGGGTCTGACTCCCCGTTTTGAAATTCAAGAAGTATATCATCTAACGTACCTCGATCAACGATATAACGAATACCCGATTTTTTTAATTGATCCATCGGAAGCATTACTTGCATATCTTTACTAATGATGCGTATCACACAATATTGACGTGAAGTACCTAATATTTCTTTCTCTTCAATTGCTTCAATGATTCCTGCACCGTGCATTGGATAAACGATTTTATCACCAATTTGAAACAAATCATCCACCTCCATATGTGGTAACCACTTTTAATGATAGCATACGTATGTAAAAATGTCAAATTTTATATAATAACATAATATTTATATTCGAGTCAATAAGATAAAGTGCTTTTTTATGTTTTTTTTGGGGACCTTATTTATCGTGATTTTTTTAGAAAAATAGTACAGGTGAAGAAAGAAGGCATATCCACTTATTTTTAAGCATAAAATGTAAAAGCGCTAATACAATATACCTAAATCCGTTCTTTGCAAAGGAGGGAGAGAAGGTGGGGCGCACAATAAAAATTGATATTACAAATAAAGTTGTAGCTAAATTTAGACAAAATTATTTGGAATTATATACGAGTAAATTTATGATAGGTAAGTTTTATGTCTATACTGAAGATAAAGAATATGTGTTAGAAGACGGATATATATATGAGAATGGAAAGTTTTATCGCATCATAGATACGCACCGTGGCAATAATCAAGCGGCCGAGGGCTGCGATCTAGGACGGTGTTAACATGATTCGTGTGAAAGTATTTGATGAAAGTCACGAAAAAGACTTAGAAGACGCTGTGAATGTGTTTTTGAAAAAGATTGATGATAGCAACTTTGTAGATATTAAGTATCAAGTTGGTGTTTCTATTAACGACGATGAAAACCAAATTTATTGTTTTTCAGCAATGATCGTTTATAAAGCATAAAAAAGAGCTGGCTCACCCAGCTCTTTTTTATGTTTTATGTTGGGACAACATGTGTCGGTAATACGTTCATAATAGATTGGGTTGTGCCTAATTTCTTTGTCGTTAAAAGAGGCTCCCCTGTTTCATGGTTTTGGGCATCTTTACACATACCAAGGTGATAACGATCACCTAAAAATGGATCAATATAAAAACCGTTTTTGAATACTTTATCATTTGGATGTTTTTCATGGTGAATATCAGAGCAGTTAATGCAATAGAACATAGCGTTCAACCCCTTTTTATTTTGTTTGAAAAAAGTGAGTCGGTAGTCATTTCGCTCCTAAGGAAATGTTGAGGAGAAGAGAAATAACTACCTACTCAAATGGTGGGCATATTCCTTCTGATTTGTCATATCTCGCGTATTGTCCCTGAGGGAAGGAGGAGAGACGAAGTACGCATGATATAAGTAAGGCGCTTCTTTCAATATGAATGATGGAGTTTCATGTTGAGAGAAGTTTTTATTTTGTATTGCCTTTGTGAGTATATTATGAGGAAATGCTAAGAGGGTGTTTGTCCTGTTGAAAAAATGTTGAGAATTTCTCAACAGTAAAAGAATTAGCGTTGACATGAAACTAAAAGGTGTTATATTATTAAAGTATAACCAAAAGGTGTTATGTTGTAACGCCGAGTAAAGGAGAATGAAAATGGAACAACAAAATACATTAAATGATATTAAACAAACAATCGTTTTTAACGCGTCTATTCAAAAGGTATGGAGTGTAGTATCAACTGCAGAAGGGATTGCGTCATGGTTTATGCCAAATGATTTTGTATTAGAGGTAGGACATGAATTTCATGTGCAATCACCATTTGGGCCATCACCATGTAAAGTATTAGAAATTGATGAACCAAACCATTTATCTTTCTCATGGGATACAGATGGCTGGGTTGTTTCATTTGATTTGAAAGACTTAGGAGATAACAAAACAGAATTTACGTTAATTCACGGCGGCTGGAAACATCCTGATGAAATTCTTCCGAAAGCAAATGCGAAGAGCTCTATTATTCGCGATAGAATGAGCGGTGGTTGGGTAGCGATTGTAAATGAAAAACTGAAAAAGGTTGTCGAAGGCTAAGTGTCCTCGTCAGCAGCGAAATATGATGTATTTCAAGCAATTGCTGATCCAACCCGCCGAGAAGTAATACGGTTATTAAGTGACAAAGAGTTACCGATTTCCAAAATAACGGATCATTTTCCGATGAGTCGTACTGCGGTTGTAAAGCACCTTCATATTCTTTCAGAAGCGAATTTAGTAAGTGGAAGAAAAAGCGGAAGAGAGAAGATATATCGTTTGCATCCAGAACCATTAGAAGAATTACAACAATGGCTCTCGTATTATGAACGTTTTTGGGATAATAAATTATCCATGCTGAAACATATTGTGGAGAATGAAGAATAAAAAGGATGACCAAAATGGTCATCCTTTTATTGTTGCTCACTTGTTTGTGTAGCTGGCTTTAATAAGAGCCAAGCGATAATTAATGTAAATACTGCTAATACGAAAGTGCTCATATAAATGACGTGTACGCTTGATGCTAATGCAGATTGCGATTCGGTTACTACGTTTGCTGTAGTACCGCCATGTCCACCAGATACAAGATCAAGATTTTTAATACCACGTGCGTGAATCATCGTATTGAAGATTGTACCGAATATTGCAGCACCTAACGTTTGACTAAATGTATTAATAAATGTGTTTAAACCAACAGCTGTTCCGCGTGTATGAGCTGGTACGGCTGCTTGAATTGTTACCATGTAAATCGGTGTCACAAGCCCCATTCCTAAGCCGAATAATCCGACTGCTACATAAATAAGGAACGATGGTGAATTTGTTGATAGTGTAAATAATAAGAACGTAGCGACTGATAAAATGCTAGCTCCAAGTAAAATGATTTGTTTCGTTTTTAATTTGCCTACTAAGTTACCAGAGAAAATAGCGCCAAATGTCCACATAACAGGAATTGGCATTAAAATAAGTCCAGCTTCTGTAGCGTTTTTCCCTAATACACCTTGGCTCCAAATTGGAAGGTACATTGTAATACTAATAATCATTGCGCCAGCAATAAGAGTTAATATATTTATCGTAGATAATGTACGGTTAGAGAAAAGTGCTAGCGGAATTAATGGTTCCGGAGATTTCTTCTCGATGAATAAGAAAATAATAAATGAAATAGCGGCAAAGATTAATAGGCCGATAATCGTCATGTCTCCCCAGTTTTGCTTACTGCTACCTGTTAATAATGCATATAGTAGAGCGATTGTACTTAATGAGAAGACTGTTGCACCAAGATAATCGATATGATGCTTAGCAGGTTTAATAGATTCTTTGTAGTAAATTGCAATCATTAAGCAAGCGATAATTCCGAATGGAACGTTTAGGAAGAAAATATAACGCCAAGAAAGGGAATCAACTAAAAATCCACCTACTAACGGTCCGATAACACCGGATACACCCCAAACGGCACTCATCCAACCTTGTGCTTTCGCGCGGTCTTTCGCTTCGCTATATAAGTCTCCAATAATCGTCATTGTGATTGGCATAACAGCACCAGCACCGATACCTTGAAGCGCGCGGAAGAAGATTAATTGTTCCATCGATGTAACGACTCCGCAAAGTGCAGAACCGACTAAAAAGATTGTAGCTCCGATCAGTAAAACTTTTTTACGGCCAAATAAATCAGCGAGCTTTCCGTATATTGGAGTCGAAACAGCTGTTGCAAGCATATAAATTGCATATACCCAACTAACAAGTTCGACGCCTGACAAATCACTCGTTATACGAGGGATTGCTGTACTAACAATCGTTCCTTCTACCGCAGAAAGAAACGTCATTAACATTAAAGACATCATGACTTTTTTTCTCATTTGTTTTCCCCTTACCCTTTTTAAATATTCAACAATATAAAATATAAAGGTACTAAGGTATATAAAGCAACAAAAAAGCAATGGAAAGTTACATGGAGCAGATGTTTGTCGCTTCTTGTCGGTAAGTCGATATATTTGAGAAATCGCCGATATAATTACAGAATCGCTGATATATTTGAGAAATCGCCGATAATGATTTCATGGCAATATAAAAAAAGAAACAGGAATCCCTGTTTCTTTTTTTAATATTGCATTTTCGCGTTTTCTCCAGCAGTCGTTCCAGCAATTCTACCAGTAACAAGGGCTGATGTAATATTATAGCCACCAGTATAACCGTGGATATCAAGAACTTCTCCGCAGAAATATAAGCCGTTCGTAAATTTAGAAGACATTTCTTTCGGATTAATTTCTTTCACGGATACACCTCCGCCAGTAACGAATGCTTTTTCAATTGACTGCGTACCATTTACATTCACAGTAAACTCTTTAAAGTCTTTCACAAGTGCACGAATCTTTTCGTGAGAAACTTGTCCAGCTTGTTCACTACCGTCAATTTCATTTTTTTCTAATAAGAATAGGAAGTAACGTTCAGGGACATAACCTTTTAAAACGTTTTTAATTCCTTTTTTCGGATCTTCTTTCATTTGTTTCAGCATGCGCTGAAATAGTTGCTCACTATTTTCCTCTGGCAATGCATCAATACTCATTTGTATTGTATTCGTTTTAAACTTTTTCAGTGCTTTCACGACGAATTGGCTACAGCGAAGAGCAGCAGGTCCAGATAGGCCGAAATGAGTGAAGAGCATGTCCATTTTGTGAGAAATGATAGCTTTTCCTTTCGGGTTTAATACACTTAAGTTTATATCACGTAAAGCAAGACCTTGTAATGAGCGGTCACGTATAAACGGCTCGTTTGAAAGGATAGGTACTTCTGTTGGGAATAATTCTGTGATTGTATGACCCGCTTTTTCAGCCCAAGCATATCCGTCTCCAGTAGATCCAGTTTGAGGAACTGATTTTCCGCCAACAGCGATAACGACGTGATTTGTTTCTAACACTTCGCCTGTTTGCAGTATAACTGCTTTTGTTTGACCATTTTCATATTCAATCGTTTCAACAGGCGTATTTGTACGAATTTTTACACCTAAGTCTTTTAATCGTGTTAAAAGTGCGTCTACAACAGATTGTGCTTTGTTTGACACAGGGAACATGCGACCGTGGTCTTCTTCTTTCAATTTAACACCGAGATTTTCGAAGAATGTAATAATATCTTCATTATTAAAAATAGAAAAAGCGCTGTATAAGAAGCGACCGTTTCCTGGTATATGTTTAACAATTTCATCAAGTGGTAGACGGTTCGTTACGTTACAGCGTCCGCCACCAGAAATTGCAAGTTTACGCCCAAGTTTATTTCCTTTATCAAGAAGTAAGACATTTGCGCCTTCTTCTGCAGCACCAATTGCAGCCATTAGCCCAGAAGGACCGCCGCCGATGACAATAACATCATAATGCATAATATATCGACCTCATTTTCTACATTTCCTGCCTAAAAGAATAGCATGTTTTCCCTTAAAAGAAAAATAGAGTGAAGTACTGCTTAATGAGAGAATTGTGGTACAATACAAAAGTTAGAGTTCAGCACTATCCTGCCATTTGTAGGCGATAAGACTAAAACCTCAAGATTTAGGAGAAGTAAATAGGGAGTCTGTTAGCCTGTAAATGCTCGAATGGTTCAACTAATAAGGAGTAGGAGAGAAGTCTCCAACTAATTATAGTTTCACTTTATGTAGATGTAGGAGGATTTTTGTATGTCCGATTCGAAATTTCTGCGCGGAACGCTTATTGTTACGCTAGGGACATTTTTAGTAAAGTTCTTAGGCATGATTTACGTCTTTCCGTTTCATGCATTAGTAGGAACAGAAGGCGGAACGCTCTATACATATGGATACATTCCATATACGATCTTTTTAAGTATCGCAACGGCAGGTGTGCCACTTGCTGTTTCAAAATTTGTTTCCAAATATAATGCGCTTGGCGATTATAAAACGAGCCGGAGAATGTTCCGCTCGGGAATGGTTATGATGATAGTAACAGGAGTTCTTTCGTTCCTAGTACTGTACATGACGGCGCCATTGTTTGCAGAAGCGATGCTTGGTAAACAAAGTATACACAATAATGTAGGAGAAGTTACGACGATCATTCGTCTTGTAAGCTTCGCGCTTATTGTTGTACCAGCAGCGAGTTTAATTCGTGGTTATTTCCAAGGTCACCAGTCTATGGGACCAACTACCGTTTCACAAATTATTGAACAAATTATTCGTATCGTCTTTTTATTAGCAGGTAGTTTTATCGTTATTAAAGTACTTGGCGGTACAGTTGCAACAGCAGTTGGAGTAGCGACATTTGCTGCGTTCGTTTCAGCGGTTGGAGCACTCGGTGTGTTAATTTGGTACTGGCTAAAACGTAAAAAATATTTGGATCAATATTTAATTGAACAAACTGTACCAGAATCAACAGTAAGCACCGTTCAATTGTTTAAAGAGTTATTTGCATATGCGATTCCTTACGTTGTAATTGGGTTAACAATTCCTTTATATCAACAAATTGATACATTGACATTTAACTCAATTATGCAGGCGATTGGTCAAGGTGATATCGCAGAGCGAGCTCTCGGTATTTTCACAATGTGGACGCATAAGTTAATTATGATTCCTGTATCACTTGCAACAGCGTTTAGTTTAACGCTTGTACCAGCAATCACAAAATCATTTACTGAAAAACAATACCGCTATTTGAAATTACAAATTACACAAACATTCCAGGCAAATATGTTTTTAACATTGCCAGCAGTTGTCGGTATTTCTTCACTTGCATATCCAATTTATACTGCGTTTTACGATTCAGATCCACTAGGTGGACAAGTATTAATGTGGTATGCACCAGTTGCGTTGTTATTCGCTTTATTTACAGTAACAGCAGCAATCCTGCAAGGTATTAACCAGCAGAAGCATGCGATTATTGCGCTTATAATGGGCGTTATTTTGAAATTTGTATGTAACGTAATCTTTATTCGTTATTTCGGTACAGTAGGAGCAATTCTAGCGACAGCAGTTGGTTTCTTAGCTTCTGTTTGGTACACAAATCAACAAATTAAAAAATACGCACACTATTCATTCGGTGTTGTATATAAAAGAACATTCCAAATTGCAGTACTGACACTTATAATGGTCGTTGCTGTAAAACTATCACAATGGATTCTATCCTTCATGATTTCGCCTGATGGCCGTATTGGTGCTCTTATAACAGTTGCGATTTGTGCAGGTATTGGCGGTCTTGTTTACGGATTGTTAGCAATTCGCACAGGAGTACTTGAAAGAGTATTTGGTGGAGAAGCATTAGATAAAATTCAACGTAAACTTGGTAGTAGATTTAAAATAAAGTTGAAATCAAGAGGGGCGTAATTACGTCCCCTTTTCTATGATAAATAAAGAAGGTGAAAAACGTGAGATTAGATAAATTATTAGCAAATATGGGATATGGAAGTAGAAAAGAAGTAAAGAAATTATTGAAAGATGGCGTTGTGAAAATTGATGGAACGCCAGTAAAAGATGCGAAAGTTCATGTAAATGTAGAAGAGCAAGAAGTTATGATTCACGGTGAAGTTGTGGAATACAAAGAATTTGTTTACTTAATGATGCATAAACCACAAGGTGTTATTTCAGCGACGGAAGATGATAATCATGAAACAGTAATAGATTTATTAGAATTAGAAGATGCAATCTTTGATCCGTTCCCAGTTGGACGACTTGATATCGATACGGAAGGCTTCTTATTGATAACAAATGATGGGAAGTTATCACATCAATTATTATCTCCGAAAAAGCATGTGCCGAAAAAATATTATGCACACGTTGCAGGAGTAGTAACAGAAGAGGATGTAAAAGAATTTGCTAAAGGTGTTATTTTAGACGATGGCTATGAAACAAAGCCAGGTGCACTTACAATATTGAAAAGCGATGATATTTCTGAAATTGAGCTTGTGATTACGGAAGGGAAATTCCATCAAGTGAAGCGTATGTTTGAAGCGGTAGGAAAAAAAGTAGTCTACCTAAAGAGAACAGAGATGGGTCCGTTAGTATTAGATGAAGAACTAGAACTTGGACAATACCGAGAGCTAACAGATGAAGAAGTAGAAATGTTAAAAACATATCAAGTAGATACTGAAAAGTAGTACCTTTATAGGCGCAGAAAAGACCCCTTTCTAATTATTAGAAAGGGGTATGTATTTATTTACCATACAATTATTTTTCGTTATGAGGTCATTCTCACTTTCTTTCCTGTTGTTGTCCACTTACCGCGGCAAGGGCTATACACGAGTTCATTAAACTGCAACACATTTAGATCACGTTGTATCGTTCGCGGTGTGATCCCGAACTCATCTACAAGGTCTTTCGTCGTTACCGTTCCGTTTTCATTGATGTACATATAAATTGATTTAATGCGTGTTAGCATACGAGTAGTTGTAGGTTTCAAGAGAAAACCACTCCTCTACTAGTTTTTTTGACCCCATTCAGGAAAGAAGGTCGTTACTACCATTGTACTCTACATGATAAAATTCATGCTTTAATCTACTTAAATTTTACAGAAATTTAACAAATATTCATATAGAAAAATATTGGTAGTTGACATTGTATATATGGTCAGTCAACTAACACATAAAATTCTACGTAAAACGCCAAATTCCTGCAAATTTTTTTTGAAAAACAAAAGAAAAACTAATAAGAAATATCTGAAATATTGCAATTGTTCGGTATTTAATTTTCGTGTATGGCATAAGAGATTTCTGTTTGTTATGATGAAAGAAACAATATAGTGAAGGATGGATGCGTGATGTCAGCGATTAATTGGACAGAAGAAGTTGCAAAACGAAAAGATGATTTAATTCGTGATACACAACAATTTTTACAAATTAAAAGTGTATGGGAAGAAGAATCTGCGAAAGAGGGCGCACCATTCGGTGAAGGTGTAGAAAAAGCTCTATCTTTCATGTTACATAAAGGAGAAGCTGAAGGTTTTGCTTCTAAAAATTTAGAAGGATATGCAGGTCATCTTGAAATGGGACAAGGAGAAGAATTAGTAGGTATTCTTTGTCACGTTGACGTTGTACCAGAAGGAGATGGCTGGACGACTCCCGCATATAGTGCGAATATTCGCGATGGAAAGATTTTTGCACGTGGTGCAATTGACGATAAAGGCCCAACGATGGCAGCATATTATGCAATGAAAATTGTGAAAGAATTAGGCTTACCTCTTTCAAAACGTGTTCGTATGATTATAGGAACAGATGAGGAAAGCAATTGGAAATGTGTAGATCACTACTTTAAAAATGAAGAAATGCCAACAATTGGTTTTGCACCGGATGCAGACTTTCCAATTATTAATGCAGAAAAAGGAATTTCTGATATACAAGTTGTGCAAAATGGTAGTGAAGAGAAAAAAGGTACATATGAACTTGTTTCATTTGATTCAGGGCGCCGTTTAAATATGGTTCCTGATTTTGCAGAAGCAGTTATCACAGGAGAAGATGTAAATGCACTTACAGTAGCATATGAAGAGTATTTACAAACTGCTAAAAAAATAGGGAAATCGACTATAGAAGGAAATACAGTGACGTTGCAAATAGAAGGAATTTCAGCGCACGGATCTACTCCTGAAAAAGGAGAAAATGCAGGTTTATTATTAGCAAACTTCTTAACTATAGTTTCACTTGATGGAAAAGCAACTGCATTTGCGACATTTGCAACAGAAACATTTACTGGTGATATTTTTGGTGAAAAAGCTACTATTGCTTACAAAGATGAAATTAGCGGTCCGTTAACAGTGAATGTCGGTCGCATTTCTTATACGAAAGAAAACGGTGGTAACTTAGGGCTAAACGTACGTTACCCAGTTACAACTAACTTTGAAGAAACAATTGTGAAGTTGAAAGAATATGTTGGTACGCATGGTTTTGAAGTGGCTGACTATTCTAATTCTCGCCCACATCACGTCGATAAAGATCACGTATTAATCCGTACGTTACAACGTGTGTATGAAGAACAAACAGGTGAAAAAGCAGAACTATTAGCAATCGGCGGCGGTACTTATGCTCGTTCATTAAAAGCTGGTGTGGCATTTGGCCCGCTATTCCCTGGAAAAGAAGAACTTGCGCATCAAAAAGATGAGTATATCGAAATTGAAGACTTATTGAAAGCAACAGCAATTTACGCGCAAGCAATTCATGAATTAGCGAAGTAATGGATATATAAATAATGTCCGCTCTCTATTTTGGAGAGCGGCTTCTTTTTACCTGAATGAGATAAGAAAGAAAAGCAACAATAGAAAAGAAGGAGAAGATGTACATGGAACTGCATTATTTTGTCGCAATTACGTTACCGAATCATATAAAAGAAATGCTGTCTAACTATAAAGAAGATATGCAAAAGGAATTACAATTTCGTTCATGGGTACATAAAGAAGACTATCATATTACCCTTTCATTTTTAGGGAGTGCAACGGGGGAACAATTAGAGGGAATAAAGAATGGATTAAAAACAATTGCAGAAACAAAAGAACTATCGTTCACATTACAAGGTTTTTCAACGTTTGGTAGGGAAGATCAGCCTCGTATTTTTTGGGCGAAGGTAAGTGAGAATCACGATTTGTTTCAGTTGCAAAAGCAAATACATGCCATTTGTGAAGAAAATGGATTTTCTCTAGAAACACGCCCATATCACCCGCATATTACCGTTGCTCGTAAATGGATAGGAGAAGAAAAGTTTCGTTTAGAAAGTATAAAAGAAGTGCCTGAAATATCATTTCAAGCAGATACAATTACTTTATACGAATCCCACGTGAAAGAAACCCCGAAGTATAAATCGATTGCTGAAATAAAATTACAAAAATAGAATGTTGAAAACGTTTTTTATGCAGGTGAATATACTATAGAGAAGAATGGAGTTACTGTATAGAGTCTTGTTGATAAGAAAAGCCTTATCATTTGCAGCTCATTTTATCTCGCCTAATTGGTGAAGGCTAATAATAAGTGAGGATGGAGAAATTTTCTCGCTCATTAAAGTTTCACTTTATTTTAACTTTGAGAATGATGGTGATTTTTTTATGTTGAAAGTAAAACGTCCATTTGATGCCTATTTAGATGAAATGAATAAAATTACAATTTTGCTCCCACATGCGTATGGAACAAGTCGGACATTTCGTTTGCAAGAAGGAAGTAATGTGAAAGATTTACCGATTGCTCATACGATTGCGCTTCCAGATGCAACGAAGTATGAGTGCTTTATAGAAGAGCCGCTAGATGTGGGGAAGTATTATACAGTACGAGATGAACGGAATGAAGAAACTGATTTACAAATAGGTGCTGTTATTCGAACAAAAAGTTTCGATGAAAAGTATTATTACGAAGGTACAGATTTAGGTGCTGTTTATCAAAAAGAAGAAACGACATTTAAAGTATGGGCCCCAACTGCAAGGCTTGCGAAAGTAAGAATTTATAAGAGCGATAAAGAATATACCGATCATGAAATGTACAGGGGAGAAAACGGAGTTTGGATTCAAACATTACAAGGTGATTTAGACGGAGCACGCTATACATTTCTTGTTTGTATTAATTTAATATGGAACGAAGCTGTGGATCCTTATGCAAAGTCGGTGACGGTAAATGGAAAACATGGTGTTGTTATCAATTTAGAAAAAACGAATGTAACAAGACGAGAGGGATTACCAACATTACAATCAATGACAGATGCCATATTGTATGAACTGCATATTCGTGATGCGACTATACATCCGAATAGTGGAGTAATTCAAAAGGGAACATATAAAGGATTGATGGAAGAGGGAACAACAGGACGGAATGGGACATTAACAGGGTTGTCCCATATAAAAGATTTAGGTGTTACACATGTTGAACTATTACCTTTATATTGTTTCGGTGGTGTAGATGAGGCGAATCCTTCGTCCGCCTATAATTGGGGATATAATCCATTATATTACAATGCACCAACAGGATATTATGCTACAAACCCCTCTGATCCGTATAACAGGATAGTTGAGTGCAAACAACTAATTGAAACATTTCATGAACAAGGTATTAGGGTGATTATAGATGTTGTCTATAATCATGTTTATGAAAGAGAGCTATCATCATTTGAAAAGCTTGTTCCAGGATACTATTTTCGTCATGGTGAAGATGGTATGCCTTCTAATGGGACGGGAGTCGGAAATGATATAGCGTCTGAACGGAAAATGATGAGGAAATTCATTGTAGAGTCTATTTTATATTGGCTTACTGAATACAATGTCGATGGATTCCGATTCGACTTAATGGGAATTTTAGATGTTGATACGATGAATATGATAGAAAAAGAAGTGCGAAACATAAAACGAGATGCTTTGTTATTAGGAGAAGGATGGGATTTGCAAACACCGCTTCCTCGTGAGGAAAAAGCAACGTTAAATAATGCGAAGAAAATGCCACATATCGCGCAGTTTAATGATCAATTTCGTGATGGGATAAAAGGGAGTACATTTCATATAAATAAGCGTGGTTTTGCATTTGGTGGGCATGTAGACTGTAATCATTTGCAGTATATTGCAGCAGGAAGTCTTTTAAGTATGAAAGAAACAGGGCTGTTTCTAGAGCCAGCGCAAAGCATTAACTATGTAGAATGTCATGATAATATGACGATGTGGGATAAACTAGTGCGCAGTAATGAAGAATCAGAAACGATTTTGAAAAAACGTCACCTGTTAGCGAGCGCAATGGTTATTCTTTCACAAGGCATCCCTTTCTTACACGCAGGGCAAGAGTTTTATCGTACGAAGAAAGGAAATGAAAATAGTTATAATGCAAATGATGAGATCAATCAATTAGATTGGGATCAAAAAGAGAAAGAGATAGAGACCGTTAACTATATAAAAGGTTTAATTGCGATTCGTAAAGAGCATGGGGCATTCCGATTACAAAGCGCAGATCTTATAAAAAAACATATGACTTTTTTACAAACATCTACAGAAGTACTTGCATATCACCTAGAGCATGCAGAAACGTTTGGGCCATGGAAAGAGATTATCATCTTATTTAATAGCGGTTTAGAAGCTAAAACTGTGCAACTTCCGAAAGAAGCAACGTGGCATGTGTTAGTAAACGAAAACGAAGCGAAAATAGAGCCAATTTCTTCATTTAGAGGAAAGGAACTTAAGCTCGCTCCAATTAGCACGTATATATTGACGATAATGTGACAAATCGCTACTTGACGATGAGAATGTAATAAATGTAGAATTGACAAAGGTGACGATTTTGATAAGTTGTCATTCTATGACAGGTTTTGTAAAATAAAATAGAGGATTTTTGGCTTAGGCTAATTTTTCTTTTCATTTACAGTAAAATATATGAATCCACAACATGTGTAGAAATGTTGCGGTTTTTCTTTTCATAACTATAAAAGATAAGGATTTGTTAACGGGTAATGAATATGGAATGGTTGGAACAATTATTAGGAAAAGAGTGGAGTCTTGTACCGGCTGGTGGAGTAACGGGCGATGCATATATTGCGCAAAACGGACAACAGAAGTTATTTTTAAAGCGGAATACATCGCCCTTTTTAGCGGTATTGTCAGCAGAAGGAATTGTTCCAAAATTACTTTGGACAAGAAGGGTAACGAATGGTGATGTAATTTCTGCTCAAAAATGGCTTCCGGGACAGAAGCTAGAGCCAGAGGATATGAAACTAGAACGTGTTGCGAAACTTTTGAAGAAAATACACTCCTCTAAAGCGCTTGTACAGATGATTCAAAGACTTGGGAAGCAGCCGCTTCACGCACAAGAGTTATTACAACAACTGCAACTCGTTTTAAGAGGAGATATAAGGGATGATGAAACAATTCAGCAAGGCCTTCAATATTTAATGGATTCATTAAAAGCTATTGAATACAATGAATTCGTTGTATGCCATTGTGATGTAAATCATAACAACTGGCTATTGTCGGATGAAGATGAATTGTTTTTAATTGATTGGGATGGAGCTGTAATTGCTGACCCAGCTCTAGACCTCGGTATGTTATTATATTGGTACATTCCGCGCCAGGAATGGAGTGAGTGGCTCGGTTACTATGATATTGAAATGGATGAATCGCTGCTTAGGCGTATGAGATGGTATGTGATAGCACAAACGATTTTGTCTATTCAATGGCATACAACAAAAAAACAGCAAGCAGAAGCTGAATATTGGCATCAATATTTACAGCAACTACTTGCTTCAGAATGATACTTAAGAAAAATTGTCCATTCCAGCAATCCACTGAGTAAGTTGTTCTTGATTATTGGAAATATGGTTGTCCAAATTAGAGGAAGATTTACCCGATTGACTATAAGAATATACATCGTTTAGCATTGTTTTAGCGTCACTACTTATATTATCGTTTGCGAGTAACGATTGAATGAGGCGCTCTAATTGCTCGCATTCTGAAACTGTCCCGCAGCAATCACTTTGGTGGTTGACTAAAATATCTTTCAGCACTTCTAATTGATGTTGTTGATTAATTGGCATGAACGGATCATCCTTTCGATTGTTTTTCTCTTCAAATGTAAGAGAAAAAGCTGTTTCGTCATGGAATGTTTAATGCTGTATGTAGTTTTTATCAAAATGGTACATCTTATACTTGAAAGAAACGGACCGAGTGCTCGTACGTACTTGGTTTTTTGTTTGGTAGATTGATTAAAAAAGAAAGAAGGAATTATTCCTTTAAAATAGCTATGTAAAGAGAGGGAAACATCTATGCGTTTAAGACATAAACCGTATGCAATGGATCGAATTAATGAATATTCACATATCGTAATCGGAAACCCAGAGGAGCGCGCTGGTAGCTGGAAAGAAGTATTTGGAAACGAACAACCAATTCACATTGAAGTAGGTACAGGTCGTGGCCGCTTCATGTATGATATGGCGAAAGCGAATCCACATATTAATTATATTGGAATTGAAAAATTCACAAGTGTTGTTGTAGATGCACTTGATAAATTAATTGAAGAAGAATTACCAAACTTAAAGTTAATTAATAAAGATGCTGAAGATTTAACAGTTTTCTTTGCGAAAGGTGAAATTGATCGCGTTTATTTAAACTTCTCAGATCCATGGCCAAAGAAACGTCATACGAAGCGTCGTTTAACGTATAAAACATTTTTACGTAATTACGAAGAAGTGTTAGTAGAAGGCGGAGAAATTCATTTCAAAACAGATAACCAAGGTTTATTTGAATATTCTCTTATGAGTATGGCTGAGTATGGTATGTTACTAACGTACTTAAGCTTAGATCTTCATAACAGCGACTTTGAAGGTAACATCATGACTGAATACGAAGAGAAATTCTCTAGTAAAGGTCATCGTATTTACCGAGTTGAAGCAAAATATCGTACAGAGCCTATGCAGTAATGCGTAGGTTTTTTTACACCTAAAATAATCAGAATTTTATGTTAAGATTAATTAAAAAGGGGGATGTGTAATGGAACAGTTACAAATTGGAGATATAAAAGTAACGTGGTTAAAAGGCGGGAATACACATTTAGACGGAGGAGCAATGTTTGGAGTCGTGCCGAAAGTACTTTGGTCACGTAAATATAAACATAATGATACAAATCATATTTATTTACGAACAGATCCGTTACTTTTGCAAACAAAAGATGGAAATATGCTCATTGATTCCGGGATAGGAAACGGTAAGTTGAATGAAAAGATGAAACGCAATCAAGGTGTAACAGAAGAATCATCGGTTTATGAATCATTAGAAAAATTAGGATTAAAGCCTGAAGATATCGACTACGTCTTGATGACACATCTTCATTTTGATCATGCATCTGGTCTAACAAAATGGGAAGATGATCACCTTGTACCGGCATTTCCACATGCGAAAGTTTACGTAAGTGAAACAGAATGGAATGAAATGAGGAATCCAAACATTAGATCACGTAATACATATTGGAAGGAAAATTGGGAGCCAATTGTAGATCAAGTTGTTACGTTCCAGCAAGAAATAGAAATTACAGATGAAATCAAGATGGCACATACGGGTGGGCATAGTGATGGACATGCAGTCATCATTTTGGAGAGTCAAGGGGAAACGATGCTACATTTAGCAGATCTCTTGCCGACGCACGCGCATCAAAATGTATTATGGGTAATGGCATACGATGATTATCCAATGACCTCGATTGAAAATAAGCAAAAGTGGATGAAGTATGGTGCTGAAAAAGAGGCATGGTTTACGTTTTACCATGACGCATATTATCGCGCTGTGAAGTGGAATGAGGAAGGTCGTATCGTAGAAAAAATAGAACGGAAAACGAGTATAGAAGCATAAAAATAGGAGGTTGTTCCATCATATTTATTGGAGCAGCTTCTTTTTTATTGTCGGGTTTTGTCGGTAAGTCGATATATTTAAAAAATCGCTGATATAATTTTAATCAATACCCGCAATTTCAAAAAAATAAGAGGTTCACCTAATGGGAACCCTCCTTTTTACGCTGCTATAACCTCTAAAACAGTACCTGTTTTAGCATCAACTAAAAATTCAAATCGTTCTTGTATATCATTTAACATCGTTGTAAGACCGCCGCGATAAACTTCATATGCGACATCATATTTTTCAAATGTCTCTGGAACCATATGTACCCAAGAGCCAGTAATTTCACCTTTATGACTTAATGCTTGTTTCACCATTTTCAATGCTTTTTCTGAAGAAATATGGGATTGTTCTTGTACTTTGTTTGCAACGAGATAACCAGCTGCGAACCCAACGCCAAGACCTGCTACTAAACCTTTCCAGCTCATATATTCACCTCAATTCTATAAAATAAAAATAGTGTACCGATAATAATTATAAAGCAAATACAGCTAAAAAAGAAGAAACTAGAAACATTTCGAAAATTTCGTTACAATAAAAGGGGTATTCTACTAAGGTTTGAAAGAAGGGGACTTCGTGAATAAAGAGACATTACAATTATTTCGTACGTTAACAGAATTACAAGGTGCATCAGGTTTTGAACATGATGTACGCCGTTTTATGAAACAAGAATTAAGCAAATATGCAGATGAAATTGTACAAGACGGTTTAGGTAGCGTATTTGGTCTGAAAAAAGGGGACGAAACTGGCCCACGTGTTCTTGTAGCAGGTCATATGGATGAAGTAGGTTTCATGGTTACGCAAATTACGAAAAACGGAATGCTTCGTTTTCAAACGTTAGGCGGCTGGTGGAGCCAAGTTTTATTAGCACAGCGTGTACAAGTTATGACGAAGAATGGTCCTGTTATTGGGGTTGTTGGTTCTATTCCTCCTCATTTATTAAGTGACGCGCAACGTGCAAAACCGATGGATATAAAAAATATGTTAATTGATATAGGTGCAGATAGTTATGAAGATGCGATTGAAATTGGTGTAAAACCAGGACAACAAATCGTGCCGATCTGCCCGTTTACACCGATGGCAAATGAGAAGAAAATTATGGCGAAAGCTTGGGACAACCGTTACGGATGTGGTCTTGCAATCGAATTGTTAAAAGAATTAAAAGACGAAACATTACCAAATACATTATATTCTGGTGCTACTGTACAAGAAGAAGTAGGTCTTCGCGGAGCGCAAACCGCTGCAAATATGATTCAACCAGACATTTTCTATGCGCTTGATGCAAGTCCAGCAAACGATGCATCTGGTGACAAAACACAGTTCGGTCAATTAGGAAAAGGTGCTCTTCTTCGTATTTACGATCGCACGATGGTAACACATAGAGGAATACGCGAATTCATTTTAGATACAGCAGAAACAAACAACATTCCGTACCAATACTTTATTTCACAAGGTGGTACAGATGCGGGCCGTGTACATACAAGTAACTCTGGTATCCCATCAGCAGTAATTGGTGTTTGTGCGCGCTACGTTCATACACATGCTTCAATTTTACATGTTGATGATTATGCAGCGGCGAAAGAATTAATTACGAAGCTTGTAAGAACAACAGATAAAACGACGTTAGAGACAATTAAGAATAACGCGTAGAGAGGAAGAAGGGCTGAAGAGCCTTTCTTTTTTTAGCTTGAATAGATGACCCATCCATGAGTGGGAGCGGTCAGTGCCTAATTGGTGCTCGAATGGTGTATTAAGACCCTAGATAGGAAAAGAGAGGAAGGCTGTTTTTGTTTTTGAAGACGGTAATATTGTTAGAAAACCCTTCTTTTTTAGATTGAATAGATGCCCCATCCATGAGTGGGAATGGTCAGTGCTTAATTGGTGTTCGAATGATGTATGAAGACCCCAAGTAGGAAGTGAGAGGAAGGCTGTTTTTGTTTTTGAAGACGGTAATGTTGCTAGAAAAACCCTTCTTTTTTAGATTGAATAGATGCCCCATCCATGAGTGGGAATGGTCAGTGCTTAATTGGTGTTCGAATGATGTATGAAGACCCCAAGTAGGAAGTGAGAGGAAGGCTGTTTTTGTTTTTGAAGACGGTAATGTTGCTAGAAAAACCCTTCTTTTTTAGGCTGAATAGATGACTTGGTGATATGTGGTAGTGGTTGATGCTTAATTCGTATCTGATAGGGATATTAGAATAGAATGATGAATTTTTATAGAGGTGAACGAAATGAAAGTAGTAGTAGGATCAAAGAATAAAACGAAGGTTGGCGCTGTGGAGAAGGTTTGGAAAGATGCTGAAATTACATCTCTTTCTGTTCCGTCAGGAGTATCAGCTCAGCCTTTCTCAGATGAAGAGACGATGCAAGGAGCGATTAATAGAGCGAAGCGAGCGCTAGAGGAAGGAGAAGCTCCAATTGGTATTGGGCTAGAAGGCGGCGTAATGAAAACGGAGCACGGTTTATTTATGTGTAACTGGGGCGCGCTAGCAACAATGGATGGGAAAGTATTTGTGGCCGGAGGAGCGCGTATTACGTTACCAGACGATTTTTTAGCACCTCTTGAAGATGGTAAGGAATTAAGCGAAGTGATGGAAGAGTTTGTGCAGCGAAAAGATATTCGTAGTCACGAAGGTGCTATCGGTATTTTTACAGATGATTATGTCGACCGCACGGAATTATTTGTACACGTTGTTAAGTTGTTAGTTGGGCAATATAAGTATGACAAAAAGCAAGCATAAACCTTGCACCGTGCGCGATGTATGGTAGTATAAAAGAAAGATTATAACATGAAAAATGCACCCGTTAGAGGAGGAAATATAGATGAAGTCATTAGAAAGCATGGAGCAATTCCAACAGTTAAAAAATGAAGAGAATGTAGTCTTTATGTTCTCAGCAGAATGGTGCCCAGACTGCCGCTTTGTAGATCCATTTATGCCAGAAGTAGAAGAGAAATATAGTGATTTCTCATTTTACTATGTAGATCGTGATGAGTTTATTGATCTATGTGTAAAATTAGACGTATTTGGCATTCCGAGCTTTGTAGCGTACAATAAAGGTGAAGAAACTGGTCGCTATGTAAACAAAGATCGTAAAACACAAGAACAAATCGAAGAGTTCATTGAAGGTTTAAAATAAGGCAATTTGCCAATTGAATTGTAAAACAACCTCTACCTTCGCGGGGGAGGTTATTTTTTTGGAAGGGAGGAAAAAAGAGATGAAGATGACAAGTAAAAAGATGAAAGATGAGTTAATAAAGAAATTATCTCGCCCAGAATGGGACTTTCAGTATGATAGTGAGAAAGAAGTTTTACGTATTGAACAAAAAGACTCCAAAAAAGGTATTAACGTATCGCTTCCAGGAGTTGTGGCAAAATGGGAAGTGAACAAGGAAAAGGCAATTGAAGAAGTTGCTTATTACGTACAAGAAGCGCTAATTGCGATGCATAAAGAAGAAAATAGCGGAGCGAAAATTTTACCTGTTATTCGCTCTACTTCTTTCCCGAAACAAGCAGAAGAAGGAAATCCGTTTATTATGACGGATCATACGGCGGAAACACGTATTTACTACGCGCTAGATTCGAATAAAACGTATCGACTAATTGATGAGCGTCTATTACAAAAATTAGAACTTACAGAACAGCAAGTGCGTGAAATGGCATTATTCAACGCACGCTCATTAGGTTATGAATTTAAACAAGACACAGTAGCGGGTAATACATTCTACTTTTTAAACACAAATGATGGGTATGACGCGACTCGTATTTTAAACGAATCGTTACTACAATCGATGCGTGAAAAGATTTCTGGTGACATGGTTGTTGCTGTTCCTCACCAAGATGTATTAATTATTGCTGATATCGTCAACGAAATCGGTTATGATATTATTGCACAAATGACAATGAAATTTTTTGCCGAAGGGCATGTTCCGATTACATCACTTTCATTCGTATATGAAGATGGAGAATTTGAACCAATCTTTATTTTAGCGAAAAATCGGAAGAAGACAGATGGAAAAGAGAAAGGATGAACGAAGTGAACGTTTTTTACAACCTTGAAGGAATTGGTGACACTTTAATTGTTGCCTTACAAGATATTACTTTAGAGAACCGTACTTTTGATCGCAAAGGAGATGTTGCACGCGTATATGATCGTGAAAGCAATGTAACAGCAGGATTCAACATCTTTAATGCATCTTCTTACTTAGAAGTAAAAGAAACAGGCAACCTTACATTAACGAAAGAGCTTGTAGAGAAAATCAACGAAATTTTAGCGAAGAATGGCTTTGAAGAAACAGTAGAAGCAGATCTTTCTCCGAAATTTGTTGTAGGCTATGTAGCTGAAAAAGAAAAGCATCCAAATGCTGACAAGCTAAACATCTGTAAAGTAGAAATCGGTACAGAAACATTACAAATCGTATGTGGTGCACCAAACGTTGATGCAGGACAAAAAGTTGTCGTTGCAAAAATTGGTGCTGTAATGCCAAGTGGTATGTTAATTAAACCAGCAGAACTTCGCGGTGTTCCTTCTTCTGGAATGATCTGCTCTGCACGTGAATTAGAGCTTCCAGATGCTCCACAAGAAAAAGGTATTCTTGTATTAGAAGATAGCTTTGAAGTTGGACAAGAGTTTAAATTTTAATTGATATAAGAAGAGAGAGGTTGTCCTTTTGGACAGTCTCTCTTTTTTTACATTCTTTGTCGGTAAATCGAAATTTCGTGTTGAATCGTTGATATATTGAGAGTTGTGATAGATATATTTGAAAAATCGTTGATATATGTAGAGTTACGATAGATATATTTGAAAAATCGTTGATATATGTAGAGTTACGATAGATATATTTGAAAAATTGTTGATATATTGAGAGTTTTGACAGATATATTCAAAAAATCATTCATATTATAAGGATGTCACCTTTTTCACAAAATCTATATTGTATTTTATAAACAATCTAGTTAAAATTTAGAAAAATAGAAGGGGATAGACTTATGAAACAACAACCAAAAATCGCAGAACTTCTGAAACGAATTGAAACTTCAAAACAGCAAGATATTGAGCTAGGTACTTATGAAATATATGTGTTTAGTGAAAGTGAATTAGAAAAAGGACAAATCGGTTACCGATACGATAAACATAAAAATTCATTAATAAGTGAAGAAAACGGAAAGTGGCAAGAAGGATGGATTACAATTGGATATGAAACGGATATGGGCAATCCAGTTTTCGTAAATATAGATGATGACGCTTATCCGGTTTATACTGCAGAACGTGGTACAGAAAAATGGCAGCCAGTTTATATTGGAAATATGGATGAGATTATAGGGCAATTATAAGAAAAACTTTGAATCCGGTGCAAAGTGATGGGAGAGAAGTATGAAGTATATAAAAATAATGAGCATGATTGCATTCATTGGAATATATATGGCCGGTTGTTCACAAGAGCAGCCGAAAAAAGAAACTAAATCTTCTATACAAGAGAAAAACAAAGATACCAAAGAAGACGCACCGGTAGAAAAACAGCAAGAACAAGAAATAAACGAAGAATTGCAAGCAATTCAAACGAATGAGCAAGTAGAACATAAGCAAGAGGAAGTATCATCTGAGGAAAAGAAAGAAGAAACTACGCCAGTACAGCCAACTGAGCAACCAGTGCAAAATAATGAACAAAAAGTAGAGAGTAATGAAAAACAAGGAAAGTTTCTCGTTGTTATTGATCCGGGACACCAACAAAAAGCAAATTTAAATTTAGAGCCGATTGGGCCAGGAGCAACGACGCAAAAATATAAAGTGACAGATGGTACAACTGGTGTTGTGACGAAAAAAAGAGAGGCTGTTCTTGTATTAGAAATGGCTTTCGTATTAAAAGAAAAGTTAGAAGCAAAGGGAATGCAAGTATTGATGACGAGAACGTCACAAGATGTTGATATAAGCAATAAAGAACGTGCGACATTGGCGAATGATCATAAGGCGAATTTATTTTTACGTCTTCATGCAGATGGTTCTGAAAATTCGAATCAAAGTGGATTCGCTGTATTGACGCCGGCAGAAGGAAGTCCGTATACGAAAGAGATTTATGCGGAAAGTCTTCAAATCTCTCAAACGATAGTAAAAAAAATGAGAGAAAATCAGCAAGTGAAAGTAAATGGAATTAAATTCAGGGATGACCTTTCGGGATTCAATTGGTCCAAAGTACCTGGCGTACTATTAGAACTTGGGTTTATGTCAAACCATGAAGAAGATAAAAAATTATCTGACCCGCAGTATGTAAATTCTTTATTGCAAAGTGTAACGGATAGTGTAGATGAATATCGGAAGAGTAAAGCTTAAACGCAGTCTTACATGTAAGACTGCGTTTTTCCATATGAAAACACTCGTAAATTAGAATATTATGGATAAATATGACATGCTTAATTTTACCTGCACTTTTTGCCGAATGCTGATACAATAAAGGATGTTACTATTTAGTAGAAAGAGTGGTAAGCATGTTAGATTGGATGAAAAAGCTGTTTAACAAAGAGGAAGAACAAACAGCGATGAATAAAGAAGTACCAAAGCAAGTTGAAAGTCAGCCGAAAATTCCTCGTGTAAACCACTACACTGAAGCAAGAGAAGCACAAATGGCCAGTAGGAATGCAGGTAAATGCCGTTTTCCATTAGTACCGGATAATGGGTTCGATGAAGAGGATGTTATAGAAACAGGGCATTTTGAAGAACAACCTGTTCGAGCTGTAACATATGAAAATCAGCCTGTTCAAAGAGGAATCAAAGTGGAAAGAAGCAGACGACAGTATGTGGAGAAGGTAGTTTCTACATATGAAGAACCGGAAATGCAATATGAACCGGAGCGAGAGCCTGTCGTAAAGAAAGCATCTGCACCTTCGCAAGAGAGTAACCGTAGACCATTTCGTCCAACAGAAATGATTTCGCCAATTTATGGATATAATCGTCCTTCAGTAGAGAAAAAGGAAGAAAAGCAGGAGGAAGTAAAGGAAAGAGAAGACCTTGAAATATCTGTAGAGGGTAAATCAGTCGTTGATGCATGGTTAGAGAAAAAAGGATATAAATTATCTGATTTCTCAGAAGGACAAGCACCAACTTCTTCTAGTCATAGAGCTGCTAACCAGCAAGGAGAGCAACAATATGAAGAGAATAAAAAGGAAGAAAAGTCAGTAGTTGATCAATGGCTAGAGAAAAACGGTTATGAAATCGAACGCCAAGTGCCTTTAGTAGAAGAAAAAGAAGTGATTCAAGAAATGAGTACACCGCAGGAAGTTTCAGCGGATGAATTACTTCATAAAACAGTAGCTGAGCAGATGGAAAGTGCTAAGCTAGAAAAAGATGTAGTGGTGTTAAACGAAAACAATCTACAAGAAGAATTAGTAGCTTCTAAAGTAGAGCACGAGGATACAATATTATCAGAAGAAATTAAACGTAACACAGAAATAAAACAACCTACTATTGAAGTAGAAAAGCAAGCTCCAGAAGAATCAGTGATTGTCAAAGCAGAAGAAAAACTTGAAGAAACAATCATTGTGGAAATACCAGAAGAAGTGTCAAAAGTAGAAGTAATTGCAGAAACGGAAGAGCTTGAAGAAGTAGTTATGGAAACAGAGGCACCTGAAGAAGTGGAAGTAATTGCGGAAGCAAAAGAGCTAGAAGAAGTGGAAGTAATTGCAGAAACGGAAGAGTCAGAAGAAGTGGAAGTAATTGCGGAAGCAGAAGAGTCAGAAGAAG
>NZ_FNDM01000006.1:0-108682 GCF_900100505.1 Bacillus sp. cl96 | reverse complement strand
ACGAGTTGTAGAAGAAGCACAGGTCGCAGAAGAGCAACGAGTTGTAGAAGAAGCGCCAGTCGTAGAAGAGCAACGAGTTGTAGAAGAAACACCAATCGCAGAAGAGCAACCAGTTGTACAAAAAGAAGAACCAAAACGTGAGAAAAAGCGCCATGTACCATTTAATGTTGTTATGTTGAAACAAGATAGAACACGATTAATGGAAAGACATGCAGCTAGAGCAAATGCAATGCAGCCTTCTGCTAATGTACGAGTAGAGAATAAGCCAGTACAACAAGAGGTAGCAGAACCACAAGTGGAAGAACGCCCAGTGCAGCAAGTAGTAGCAGAACCACAAGTGGAAGAAAACCCAATGCAGCAGGTGGTAGTAGAACCACAAGTGGAAGAACGTCCAGTGCAGCAGGTGGTAGTAGAACCACAAGTGGAAGAGCGCCCAGTGCAGCAGGTGGTAGCAGAACCACAAGTGGAAGAGCGCCCAGTGCAGCAAGTAGTAGAACCACAAGTGGAAGAGCGCCCAGTGCAGCAAGTAGCAGAACCACAAGTGGAAGAGCAACCAATGCAGCAAGTAGTGGTAGAGCAAGTACAAAAGCCAATTTCAAGTACGGAAGTACAAGAGAAAGCATATGTTGTAAATCAAAGAGAGAACGATATGCGAAATGTATTGCATACACCACCGACATATACTGTTCCACCATTAGCGCTGTTGTCGATTCCACAGCAATCAGCGTTAGATAATACAGAATGGTTAGAGGAGCAGAAAGAATTATTAGATACAACGTTTAATAATTTTCACGTTGGCGCACATGTTATTAATGTATCGCAAGGGCCAGCGGTAACTCGTTTTGAAGTACAGCCAGACCCAGGTGTGAAAGTAAATAAAATTACAAACTTAAGTGATGATATTAAGTTAAGTTTAGCTGCGAAAGATATTCGTATTGAAGCGCCGATTCCAGGGAAGAGTGCAATTGGAATTGAAGTTCCAAATAAAGAAAGCAAGCCAGTATTTCTTCGCGAAATATTAAGAAGTCCTGTATTCACAAAGAGTGAATCACCGCTTACTGTTGCGCTTGGACTTGATATTTCAGGGGACCCAATTGTAACGGATATTCGAAAAATGCCGCACGGACTTATTGCGGGTGCAACGGGTTCAGGTAAAAGTGTGTGTATTAACGCGATTTTAACGAGTATTTTATATAAAGCGAAACCACATGAAGTGAAGTTAATGTTAATTGATCCGAAGATGGTTGAGCTTGCACCATACAATTCTGTTCCGCATCTTGTAGCACCTGTTATTACGGATGTAAAAGCAGCGACAGCTGCATTAAAATGGGCAGTTGAGGAAATGGAACGCCGTTATGAATTGTTTGCACACGCAGGTGCTCGTGATTTAACTCGCTACAATACGATTGTAAGTGAGCGAGAAATTCCAGGAGAGACATTACCTTATATCGTTATTGTCATTGACGAGTTAGCCGATTTAATGATGGTAGCACCTGGTGATGTTGAGGAAGCGATTTGTCGTATTGCGCAAAAAGCACGTGCTTGTGGTATTCATTTATTAGTAGCGACGCAGCGTCCATCTGTAGATGTTATTACAGGTTTAATTAAGTCAAACATTCCAACGCGTATTGCGTTTACTGTATCATCTCAAGTTGATTCGCGTACGATTATTGATATTGGGGGCGCGGAGAAATTACTTGGCCGTGGTGATATGTTATTCTTAGGGAACGGTACATCTAAACCAGTTCGTGTACAAGGTGTATATGTATCGGATGATGAGATTGAAAAAACAGTTGATCATGTGAAAAAGCAAATGAAGCCGAATTACTTATTTAAGCAAGAGGATTTATTAGCGAAAACAGAACAAGCTGAGTCGGAAGACGAATTGTTCCTTGATGCATGTCAATTTGTTGTAGAACAAGGGGGAGCGTCCACATCTTCTGTACAGCGAAAATTCCGCATCGGTTATAATCGCGCGGCACGTCTCATTGAAGAGATGGAATCGCAAGGAATTATTTCTGAAGGTAGAGGAACGAAACCGAGAGATGTCCTTATTTCTGAGGATGAATTTGCCGCTATGCAGGAAACAAATGTATAGTAAACGGTTTTGCTGTATACTAAGAGAAAATGTTGGATAGTAAAGTAGGGAGTAAAGCGACATGAAAGAAATTGAATTAAAATTAAAAGGTGAAATAAATAGACTAACAAATAAAACATTTAAATTTGACGAACGTGTTGGAGAAGGTTGGTTCTCTGCCGTTTACTTTTTAAAGACCAGAGAAATCATCGAAGAATTTCGCCCGAAAAGTGTTGTAACGATGCAATTTTTCCAAAAGGAAAATGCAGTTCTTTGCGGAACGGATGAAGTAATTGCATTGCTACAAACATTCGCTAAAAATCCTGAGGAACTTGAAATTAACTCTTTAAAAGATGGCGATAAAATTAGTCCATTTGAAACAGTGTTAACAATTCATGGTCCTTATGAAAATTTCGGATTTTTAGAAGGTGTCATTGATGGGATTTTAGCTCGTCGTACATCGGTTGCGACAAACGTATATAACGTTGTCCAAGCTGCGCGTAGCGTAGATAAAGAAAAACCAGTTATTTTCATGGGAGATCGTGATGATCATTATACACAACAAGCTGGTGACGGTTATGCAGCATACATCGGAGGTATGAGCGCACAAGCGACGCATGCGATGAATGAATGGTGGGGCAAAAGTGGTATGGGGACGATGCCTCACGCATTAATTCAAATGTTTAATGGTGATGTTGTGGAAGCGGCAAAAGCATATCATAAGAAATTCCCAGAAGATGAATTAGTTGTATTAATTGATTACAACAATGATGTCATTACAGATGCACTTCGCGTAGCGCGTGAATTTGGATCAACATTAAAAGGTGTACGTGTAGATACGTCCCGCACGATGATTGATCAATACTTTATTCGCCACCCAGAAGTACTTGGAACATTCGATCCACGTGGTGTAAACCCATCGCTTGTATTCGCACTTCGTAAAGCACTTGATGAAGAAGGATTCCAGCATGTAGACATCGTTGTAACTGGTGGATTTGATGAGAAGCGTATTCGTGAATTTGAAGCTCAAAACGTACCTGTTGACATATACGGGGTAGGAAGTAGCTTATTAAAAATGAATATTGGCTTTACTGGTGATAATGTAGAACTAAATGGGAAACCAGAAGCAAAAGCTGGTCGTAAATATCGTCCAAACCCACGTTTAGAGCGTGTTCAATTAGAAAAAAGAGAAGAGATGTAAAAGAGAGAAAAACTGATAGGTGATTGACCCTATCAGTTTTTCTGTTATCATAGTATAGCGGCTTCTTTTTTGCTATAATGGACTTATTATGGACATATAAAGAAGTACGTACGAGTTTATCCTGATAAGTGAAGGGAAAGAATAACTTCACTACATCAAAAATGTATGATGATTACCAAAATAAGAAAAGATTCATATACTGTCTTATAGATAGGCCGTTGTATTAGTTCGAAATGTTGGAGGTTCTTTAAGATGACAGTTTACCATTTTGTAGGAATTAAAGGAACAGGAATGAGTTCATTAGCGCAAATTCTTCATGATATGAAGCATACTGTTCAAGGGTCTGATTATGAAAAGCGTTTCTTTACACAAACAGCGTTGGAAAAGCGTAGTATCTCGATCCTTCCTTTTGATAAGAATAATGTAGAAGAAGGACAAGTGATTATTGCAGGAAATGCATTTCCTGATACGCATGAAGAAATCGTAGCAGCAAAAGAATTAAACATCCCAGTCCATCGTTACCATCATTTCTTAGGTGACCTGATGAGCCAATACACAAGTGTTGCTGTAACTGGTGCACACGGAAAAACATCAACAACAGGTTTGTTAGCCCATGTAATGCAAGGTGCACACCCAACATCTTACCTTATTGGAGATGGAACAGGGCATGGGGTAGAAAATAGTAAGTATTTTGTATTTGAAGCTTGTGAGTATCGTCGTCATTTCTTGTCTTATAATCCAGACTATGCAATTATGACGAATATTGATTTTGATCATCCAGATTATTTTGCAGACATCAATGATGTATTCAGTGCATTCCAAGAGATGGCATTGCAAGTGAAAAAAGGCATTATTGCATGTGGAGATGATGAAGAACTTCAAAAAATTCAAGCGAAAGTACCTGTTATTTTCTATGGATTTGGAGAAGATAATGATTTCCAAGCACGCAACATTCAAAAGAGAACAGATGGTACGATATTTGATGTATTCGTTCGTAACACGTACTATGATACGTTCAAAATTACAGGATACGGCAATCACAGCGTATTAAATGCGTTAGCAGTAATCGCGCTTTGCCATTATGAAAATGTTGATGTAGAAGCAGTAAAACATCAATTAACAACTTTTGAAGGCGTAAAACGTCGCTTTAATGAAAAGCCGATGGGAGAGCAAGTAATCATCGATGACTACGCACACCATCCGACAGAGATTAATGCAACGATTGAAGCTGCTCGTCAAAAACATCCAGAGCGTGAAATTGTCGCTGTATTCCAGCCACATACATTCTCACGTACAGAAAAGTTCTTAGATGAGTTCGCAGAAAGCCTAAGCAAAGCTGACCAAGTATACTTATGTGATATTTTCGGATCAGCACGTGAAAACAAAGGTGAATTAACAATCGAAGATCTGCAAAAGCGTATTGACGGTGCAGAATTAATTACAGATACAACAACGGATGTATTAAAGAAACATAAAAACGGCGTTCTAATTTTCATGGGCGCAGGTGACATCCAAAAATTCGAAGCGGCTTACGTAAAAGAAGTTCAAGTTGCAGAGAAATAATAGAAAAGACGCATAGCTTGGCTGTGCGTCTTTTTTATGTTGTCGTGGTTGTGCATTAATGTTGAAACGTCGATATATATGGAGTTGTGTTCGATATGTTTCAAAAATCGTTGATATATTGGTACGCGTTTTGAAATATAAATGTTAGAATAATAAGAAAACTAAAAAGGGGACTAAAAAACATGTTCACACTCCGAGTAGATGACGAAATCGAACTACAATTACTAGAAAAACATCATAAAGAGGAATTATATCAATTATTAGATCAAAACCGTAATCATTTACGGAAATGGCTCCCTTGGGTAGATGGGACAAAATCTGCTGATGCTTATGATGAAATTTTTCCGATGTGGTTAAAGAAGTTTGCAGAGGGAGACGGTTTTCAAAGTGGTATACGTTACAAAGGAAAGCTCGTTGGGATGGTAGGCATTCATCCAGTGAGCTGGGGGAAGAAAGCGACGAGTCTTGGGTATTATCTTGCAGAAGATGCTGGCGGGAAAGGTATTATGACGCGTAGCGTAAAGGCTGTACTTCACTATGCATTTGAAAATTTAAAGCTGAATAAAATTGAAATTCGGTGCGGTGTTGGAAATGCGAAAAGCCGCGCAATTCCAGAACGTTTAGGATTTAAGTTAGATGGTATTTTACGAGATGAAGAATGGCTATATGATCATTTTCATGATATCGCTGTATATAGTTTACTAGCTTCAGAATGGAAAGAGATTCGATGAACGAGAAGATTCGTATTGTTCCATATGAAAGTACGTTTCAAGAGGAAGTAGTAGATCTTATCGTTCATATTCAGCAAAAAGAGTATAATGTTTCAATTACGAAAGAAGAGCAACCTGATTTACTTGAAATAGAAACATTCTATCAAAAGGATCACGGAAACTTTTGGGTAGCAATTTATGATGGTAAAGTAGTTGGAACAGTAGCTTTATTAGATATTGAGAATCATCAAGTAGCGCTAAGAAAAATGTTCGTACAAAAAGAGTTTCGCGGAAAAGAATGGGGCGCATCACATATGTTGCTTCAAACAGCAATTTCATGGGCTGAGGATAAAAAATTGAAAGATATTTACTTAGGAACAACAGTAAAATTTTTAGCGGCGCATCGCTTTTATGAAAAGAATGGTTTTCAAAGTGTGAGTATAGACGAGTTGCCGAAAAACTTTCCGGTGCTACAGGTAGATAAGAAATTTTATAGGTACATTGTGTAAAAGGTCATTTAGAAATGGCCTTTTTCTATGAACTAAAATGGAAATAGTGGTATAATTTGGATTAGGGGGTGTAGGTATGAACTTTCCAATTCAAAGAAGTAAGTCAGTAGTCATTTTCGTTTGCCTTACGTTAGTTTTTATGTTTATATATCCAATTGTCATGCTTTTCACTAATAAAGCGCATTGGATGTCAGCGTTGATTGGGATGGGGTTATGCTTCATTGTAAATGTACCACTCGTTTGGGAAGTATTTATTAAAAAACATAAAGTAGAAAATGGCGTATTAAAGTACGGTATTTTAAATGATGATATTGTATTAAAAGATGTGAGAATTATACGTCAGGTCGGAAAGTCTCTTGAAATTACGACGAATGCATATAAAGTACATATGGTTGCGATGCCGCAAGATATGAATGAATTTTTGGCGCTTATCGAAAAAGAAAATCCACATGTGAAAATAGAAATGGTGGGTAAGAAATGAAATATGTAAAACCTTTGTTTTGCTTAGAAATATTACTGGTGCTTGCTATTTGCACTAGAGTATATATGAAATGGGATTTGCCCTTATATATACCAATATTAATAAGTACTATTGCAGTGGCGCTTTTATATTATTTTCATTTTCGGCAAACAAAAAGTGAGAAAAGTAGCACTATGTAGTTAGGGGGATTAGAAATGAAAAAAGCCCTTATGTTATTTTTACTTCTGTTAACTGCATCCTTTCTTTTAATAGGGTGTAGTGCGAAGAAGGAAAAGGCTGATATGAACTTAGAAAAGGCACAAAAAGTTGAAATTGAATCACTTACTGATTCAAGTGAGAAAAAAGTAATTACCGATAAGAAAAAAATTGAAAAGCTGTTTGAAGTCATGAAAATGGATAAGTGGAAAATGCAATCGGCTCCTTTAGATACTCCGCAAGGGAAAACATTTACAATGTATCAAGAGGATACACCGAAATTATTGGATTCGAGTAAAGATAAAAAAGAGTTACATGAAATTGGTACGATGACAGTATATAAAGATGTCCCTTATGTCGAAGTTGAAATGAAAAATAAGAAAATGAGTTTTAAAGTGCCAGAAGATGTGGCGAAAGAGTTATTAAAGTATTAATAAAAAAAACGCTCGGAAAAATCCCGAGCGTTTTTATTATTATTTTAAGTTCTCTGGATTTAAAGCTTCTAATTCAGCTACAACGAAGCGTCCGTCTTTACGGATTAGTACGTCGTCGAAGTAAATTTCGCCGCCGCCGTATTCAGGGCGTTGGATGCATACTAAGTCCCAATGGATGTTCGAGTTGTTACCGTTCCATGCATCGTCGTAAGCTTGTCCAGGAGTGAAGTGGAAGCTGCCATCGATTTTTTCATCGAATAGGATGTCTCCCATTGGATGTAAGATGTATGGGTTTACGCCGATTGCGAACTCACCAACGTAGCGTGCGCCTTCGTCTGTATCGAAGATTTTGTTAATGCGTTCTGAATCGTTTGCAGTTGCTTCAACGATTTGGCCGTTCTCGAACTTAAGTTGTACATTTTCAAATGTATAACCGTTGTAAGGAGATGGTGTGTTGTAAGAAACTGTACCGTTAACAGAATCACGAACTGGTGCAGAGTATACTTCACCGTCTGGAATGTTTAAATGACCGGAGCATTTAATTGCTGGGATGTCTTTAATAGAGAATGTTAAGTCAGTTCCAGGACCAGTTAAACGAACTTTATCTGTTTTATTCATTAATGTAACAAGGCTGTCCATCGCCTTATCCATTTTACCGTAGTCTAAGTTACATACTTCAAAGTAGAAGTCTTCGAAAGCTTCTGTACTCATTTTAGCAAGCTGTGCCATAGAAGCATTTGGGTAGCGAAGAACAACCCAGCGTGTTTTTGGAACGCGAATGTCTCTATGAACTTTTTTACCAACTGTTTGGCCATGAACTTTCATACGCTCACTTGGAACGTCAGCTTGTTCATTAATATTATCGCCAGAGCGAAGGCCGATATAAGCGTCCATGTCTTTCATTACGCTTGCTTCATATGCAGCGATTTGTTCGAAATGTTCTTCAGTAGCACCCATTAATAAAGAGCGATCTACTTGATGATCTTTTAAAGAGACGAATGGGAAACCACCAGCTGCATATGCTTCTTTTACAAGTGCAGTTACAAGTTCTTTTTGTAAGCCAAAGTTTTCAATTAATACTTTTTCACCTTTTTGTAAGCGGATAGAGTAGTTAATTAAATTGTATGCTAACTTTTCAATACGTGGATCTTTCATATGTAAAGCCTCCCTACTAATTATGTATCCTCTCCTATTGTAACCTACTTAGTGGAATTTGTTGAATGATTTATGTTACAGTTAACGAATAAGTATGAAAATTCTAATGATGAGATAGGGATTAGAATGAAACGGAAAATGATTGTATAATAGGGGAAAGTATGAAAAAGATAAAGGAAGTGATGAAATGCAAGTTCTTTTATATGTAAGTGCGGCTATTATCGCGGTTGCTTTCGCAGTATTAGTAGTGTATGTATGTAGAACGTTGTTATCGGTTCAGAAGACGTTAGAAAACGTTGCAAGCACGTTAGAAGGTTTAGAAAAACAAATGCAAGGAATTAGCGTAGAGACAGAGCAATTATTACATAAAACGAATGCGTTAGCTGATGATATTCAACAGAAGTCACAGTCATTAAATAAAGTGGTAGCGGGTGTAGATGGGATTGGAACGACAATCCAATCTTTAAATACGAAGCTTCGTAATGTATCAGACTCTGTAACGGACGAAATTGAAAATAACGCTGATAAAGTAGCGCAAGTTGTACAGTGGAGCAGTGCGGCGATTGAAGTATACAATCATTACCGTGCGTCGAGACAAGAGAAGAAAGTTGAAAAAGAAGAGCGTAAATTAGAAAGAATTGAGAAAAAAGCTGAAAAGAAAGAGAAACGCTCTAGATTTCGTATGAGAGGTGAATCGTGATGAATATGACAAAACTTGAAACAATTGAAGAGCTTGAAGTCTTAGTAGAAAAGAACGAGCCGTATGTTCTTTTTAAACACAGTACGACATGCCCAATTAGTCACGGTGCATACACAGAATTTCAAGCGTATTGCAGCGAAGAAAGAGAAGTACCAGCGTATTACTTATACGTACAAGATGCGAGAGATGTGTCAAATCGTGTTGCAGAACAATACAGTATTAGACATGAATCACCGCAAGTGTTATACATAAAAGATGGGATGGTAGTATGGAATACATCTCATTGGAATATTAAAAAAGATGCTTTAGAAGAGAATATAAAGTAAAAAGAAGCAAGCTAAAGGTGCTTGCTTCTTTTTTTTTGTTTTTGTTGAAATATATTTAGTGGTACACTATTAATAGTTCAAACTAAATAACTAGATTGTTGAAAGTAGGTTTTAAGTAATGAAGAAAATGGCATTATCCTTCGCAGTCGTAAGTTTATTACTGGGAGCTTGTAGTAACAATAGTAATACGATTAGTAAGAAGGATGAAGTTATACAAAAAGATACAAAAGAAAAAAGTATGATTCCGAGAACTGCTGTTTCTAAAGATTATTATAGAACTGTTATTCCTTTAAAAGAACAAAAGGTTATTAATACAGCTAATATAAAAACAAATTCTAAATTAGATTTAGCAGAGTATGAAAATGGTTTAATAAATATTGCAACGCAGCAATTTGATACAGAGAGTCACGTACTGCAATTAAACCAGTATATTCCAGAGAAACTAATTGATGAACTAGTTGCGAAAGTAGAAGCGCCAGTTTTGACAAATATTATAGAACAAGATTATTTCGGAAAACAGAATTCAAATGAATTAAGTTTATCTGGTGTTATGATTGGCTTAGCTATGTCTTCAAGTGTATCGAATGAAGAGGCTATGTCTAAAGGGACTGAAGTTGCTAAACAACTTATTGAAGCTATTAACAAAAATGATAAATATAACAAATCTCCAATTACGTTTGCTATCTTTAAGCAAGAAAGTACAAGTTCTTTAAAAAATGGTACGTATATTGCTAGTGCTACTGTTCAAAAGAATGATACGAACCTTGGAAATTGGAGTACGATCGATGAAAAGTCGTATTCATATCCTTCTGATGAATTTACACAAGCACATGGAGAAGATAATACAAAAATAAATAACTTTGCTAAGGAAATAAAAGGTTTTTCTAATGGAGATTTTATTCCAGTCAACGCTAAAGTTTCTTATAAGAAAGATCAAATGGATACATTAAATATGAATATTGTTATTAAATATAACGGTAAAACAGAATTAATGGCTCTTACCCAATTGGCTGCTCAAGGCATGTTAGACAAATTGCCTAAAGATGCGAAAGTACAATTACAGATCAAGTCCGAGAGTAAAATTGAGGCCGTTATTATAAAAGAGAAAAACAGTGATAAACCGTTTGTTTCCTTCTTGTAAAAAAAGACAGTATGTAAACTGTCTTTTTTTTATTTTAAATGAAAATATATAATGTTTTTTGATAGTAATTCCTTGCTGTATATCGTGTGACAATCGTATATGTATCAGCTATAATAAATTATCTTAAAAAAGTAACATATAGGAATTTGAAAGAGGTGGCTTTCTTATGGCATCACAACAATTAGGTCGTTTACGTTCTGAAATTGATCAACTTAATTTACAAATATTAGAGTTACTAAACGAAAGAGGTCGTCTCGTACAAGAAGTTGGTAATTTAAAAGAAGTACAAGGTGTGAAACGTTTTGATCCTGTACGTGAAAGAAATATGCTGGATTTAATTGCAGAGAATAATAATGGTCCATTTGAAACTTCGACTTTACAACATATTTTCAAACAAATTTTTCAAGCTGGTTTAGAATTACAAGAAGACGATCATCGTAAAGCATTACTTGTTTCTCGTAAGAAAAAAACAGAAGATACGATTGTTGAAATTAATGGTGAAAAAATTGGTGACGGAAATCAGCATTTTATTATGGGACCGTGTGCAGTGGAAAGTTATGAACAAGTACGTCAAGTTGCTGAAGCAATGAAAGGGCAAGGTCTGAAATTAATGCGTGGTGGTGCGTTTAAACCACGTACTTCACCGTATGATTTTCAAGGTCTTGGATTAGAGGGATTACAAATTTTGCGCCAGGTAGCAGATGAATATGGTTTGGCTGTCATTAGTGAAATTTTAAATCCGAATGATATTGAGATGTCATTAGATTACGTTGATGTTATTCAAATTGGTGCTCGCAATATGCAAAATTTTGATTTGCTAAGGGCAGCTGGTGCTGTGAATAAACCAGTATTATTAAAACGTGGTCTATCAGCAACGATTGAAGAATTCATTAATGCGGCAGAATATATTATGGCAAAGGGAAATGGGAACATTATTTTATGTGAACGAGGTATTCGCACGTATGAAAGAGCGACGCGTAATACGCTTGATATTTCCGCTGTGCCGATTTTAAAGAAAGAAACACATTTACCTGTCGTTGTCGATGTAACGCATTCTACAGGGCGACGTGACCTTCTCTTACCAACTGCAAAAGCAGCGATGGCAATTGGTGCAGACGCAATTATGGCTGAAGTACATCCAGATCCAGCTGTAGCTTTATCTGATGCAGCGCAACAAATGAATATACCGCAGTTCAATGATTTTATGAATGAATTAAAATCATTTGGAAGTAAATTATAAAAACTTTTAATGAGCTGTTCCAAAAAGGCATTTTGGAACAGCTTTCTCCTATTGGATAGCGACTGTCATTGTCGATTTTTGTTGGTAAGTTGATATATTTAAAAAATCGCTGATATAATTAGAGTTGCGGTCGATATATTTGGAAAATCGCTGATATATTTCGAGTTACAGTCGATATATTCGAAAAATCGCCGATATAAATTTCATTTACTATCGTACTGCTTAAAATAAGATTTCTACTAAGGAAACATCTATTTTTTTACAAAAAATGCCCTTTTTTCATAAAAAATACGAAAATACGAGAAAAGAAGCGAATTTTTTCGAAACTTTTGCGGGAAAATATTGTATGAGCCTGCGTTTTTATCGTATCATTAGTAAAAGGAAGAACTCGGGACGATTGGTGGCATCTGCAAATAGAGTTGATGTCTTTTTTTCATTCAAGTAACCGATACATAAAAATAGATAACAAAAATAGAAGGAGTGTGCGATGAGATGAACGTAACAATATATGATGTAGCGCGTGAAGCGAACGTTTCAATGGCTACCGTATCACGCGTTGTGAACGGTAACCCAAATGTAAAGCCTACAACAAGAAAGAAAGTATTAGAAGCAATTGATCGTTTAGGATACCGCCCAAATGCGGTAGCACGTGGACTAGCAAGTAAGAAGACAACTACAGTAGGTGTTATTATTCCTGATATCTCAAATACGTTTTATGCAGAACTAGCTCGTGGAATTGAAGATATCGCAACAATGTACAAATATAACATCATTTTAAGTAACTCTGACCAAAACAAAGAGAAAGAGTTCCATTTATTAAATACGATGCTTGGAAAACAAGTGGACGGAATTGTTTTCATGGGTGAAGATATTACAGACATTCACATTGAAGAATTTAAAAAATCTCCAGTACCAATTGTATTAGCAGCATCATTTGATGAGCAAAATGAAACGCCATCAGTAAATATTGATTATACACAAGCAGCTTATGATGCAATGAAGCACTTTATCGAGCAAGGACATAAACGTATCGGTTTCGTCTCTGGTCCTTTCATTGATAAAGCGGGAAGCGCGAAGAAGTTACAAGGTTATAAAAAAGCTTTAGAAGAAGCAGGTATTTCATATGATGAAAATCTTGTAATCGATGGAGATTACACATATGACTCAGGTATCGAAGCATTCGAAAAGCTTTGGAGCAATGATGAAAAGCCAACAGCAATCTTCGTATCTTCTGATGAAATGGCACTAGGTGTAATCCATGCAGCACAAGACGCTGGATTAAACGTACCAACTGACGTAGAAGTACTTGGTTTCGATAATACACGCCTTGCATTAATGGTTCGTCCGCAGCTTTCAACAGTTGTTCAACCGATGTATGATATCGGTGCAGTAGCAATGCGTCTATTAACAAAGTATATGAACAAAGAAAAAGTGGAAGATCACACTGTTATCTTACCTCACCGTATCCAATTTAGAGATTCAACGAAGTAAGTATAAAAAAGCTCACAGCGATTGCTGTGAGCTTTTATTCGTATTCAGGATAGTATTTTTGTACGACTGCATTTACCATTTCGTCTTTTTGCAAGTTAATTGATATTTTTAGTACAGTTATATTACTTTGTAAATTTACAACTTCGATGTAAAAAAACTGTTTGTCTAAGTCAATCGTAACATAATCGAATCGTTCGGATAGCTCTAATTTATATGTAGTAGTATATTCCAAATGAAAGCCTCCTTATTGTATAAGTGTATGTTATAATGCCTTCGCTATAGATGGGGCTATTCCTTGTTATATGTCACATAAGTGCAAATTTAACTATTATAGGGCAATGTCATGTATAATAGAAAGAAAAGGCTTGTGAGGGGGGAAAAGAGATGATCGTTCTTTGGATAATTACGCTTTGTATGACTGCTATTTTTGCATATATGACGTTAAAACAAAATGGTTTAAAGCGATTTGTTCCAGGAAGTATTCTTGCAGGAATTGCCCTTATCACGTATGTAATTTCTATTTTTATTGAAAGTGTATCAGTAGATATGAGCACAAGTTTAATGTTTATTGGTATTACACTATTTGCAGGTAGCATTATGGTACTTATGGTTGCTGGTATTATTTTATTTATTCATATGAATTCGGAAACGTTATAGCATATAGAAAAGGCATGTCCCGAGGGGACATGCCTTTTTATCCGTTCAATTATGCTCTATCTTTAGAAGAGTTTTGCTGTTTTAGTAAGTCGCGAATTTCGCCAAGAAGTTCTTCTTCTTTTGTTGGTTCTGGAAGTTCTTCCTCTTTTTCTTCTTCTCTTTTAGATGTTAGTTTGTTGAAAACTTTAACAAACATAAAGATAGCAGCTGCAATAATTAAGAAATCAAAAATAGTTTGGATGAAGTTACCATACATAATAGATGATTTACCGAATGTAATTTTTAAATCTGTAAAGTCAACGCCACCTAATACCATACCAAGTAATGGTGTGATGATATCTTTTACTAAAGAACTAACGATTTTACCGAATGCAGCACCGATTACAACCCCGACAGCTAAATCGATTACATTCCCTTTGAAAGCGAATTTTTTAAACTCGTTCCACATGTGTTAATCCCATCCTTTCCACGATTCATTATGAAATTTATAATTCCTATCAACATATTCTATAGAAATTCACGAGAGAAATAAAGAGGGAATGGGAATGAAAGTAAATTCTGAAAAATGTATCCGTTTTAATTTTTGTTTACATCATCTAGTAAAGATTGTAGCATTTGCTGCGTTTTTAATCCTTCTAATCCATCTACAACGGGCTTTGTATCGCCTTGTACACACTCAATAAAATGATGAACAGCATCTTCAAAACCACGTTGTTTTAACGTCGTATCCCATGATGGGGAACCACTTTGTGAAACTGAGTTTTCCTGTTCAATTTCAAATGTATTCATATTTTTTACGCGAATGATTTTCCCTGGCGTTACAAGTTCAATTTGTTCTAAATTTGTACCGGCATGGCGATGCATTGCAGTAGAAAGTAACAGTCCACTTGGAGTTGTATATGTATGATGTCCGTAAAGAAGTTCATTCTTTTCATTGATTTGCATCATATTGTGAACGGCGTTAAGGTCATCATTAGCTAACCAGCGAGCGGTATCTACAATGTGTAAATAATCATCTAACATAGTGAAGTCGTACGTATATGGCCCGACTTTATTTGTACGATGCTTTTCAATTCGAATCCATGAAATATCATTAGCCTGTTCTTTGGCAGCGACATACATAGGAACGAATCTGCGATTAAATCCGACCATTAATTTTCGGTTATACTTCTCGCTTAACTCGACTAGTTGCTCAGCTTGTTCCACTGTAGCTGCTAGCGGTTTATCAACATAAACGTCGATCCCTTTTTTTAGAAGTTCAGAAACGATTTCATAATGCGATGCAGTTGAACTATGAACGAAGATTGCATCGCATTCCGAAGCTAACATTTCAATAGAATGAAAGTCTTGAATTCGGTATTGCTGGCAAACTTGTTTTCTTTTCTCTGCGTTAGGTGTAAACGCCCCTACAAAATTCCAATCAGTTTCTTTTGTAAGTGTTGGAAGATAGGCCTTTTGCGCAATACTTCCAAGTCCAATCATCCCAATTTTAGGTTTGTTCATGTTTATTCCCACCCTATTAATATTAATGTAACGGCTTAAATGTAGCATAGGGTGGGGGAGGAAGGCAAAAATTAGCTTTTTACTTACGGCCTTCTAACAAAATCTTCTCTATCTCCTCAAAGTGATGAGCGCGAGCATGCTCTAGCGGGGTAACACCATCATTGTCTGGAATGTTTACATCTCCGCCGTGCTCAATAAGAAGGCGAATGACTTGTTGCTGTGTTTCGTTTCCGTTACTTAGTACGATGGCTTCCATTAAAGCTGTCCATCCCAGGTTATTTACATGATTTACATCAATATTTGTTCGAGTGAGGAGTTCTTTTATGACGTCAATATAGCCATGTTCTGAAGCTGGGATAAGAGCTGTTCCGCCGTAACGATTTGTAATCGTAGGATCTGCACCAGCATCAATTGTTAGTTTTAAAATGTCTAAGTAACCTTCCGCACCGGCGTATAGAAAGGGATTATTTTTCATGTCATCTTGAATATTTACGTCAGCACCGGCTTTGATAAGCGCCTTTGCGGTTTTTACATCATTTTTGTATGTAGCAATCATAAGCGGAGTGCGTCCTTGACTATCCGTCGCATTTATATTTGCGCCTTGTTTTAGTAAAGATATAACAGTATTCGTTTCATTTTTTTCAGTAGCTGCTAGTAGTGCAGTCTCCATGTTTGCCATCTCCTTTTTTACTTCTTGTTCTTGCGAGCATCCTTGTAAAAAAATTACGCAACATATCATACTGAATGTTTTTTTGAACATGGAATTTCAACCTCCTAATTTCAACTGTAAAATAGGAACATTAAATTTTTATAAACTGACGCTAAAATTACTATAAAATCGCTTGAGTAATTGAACATATATTTTTATGCTTATAAATAATAAGGTTTGATAAAGTGAAACTTTAATCAGTGGGGGTTTTGTTCATCCCCCACTGATTATTAGTTGAACCAATCGGGCTTTTATGGGCAGTTGATCCCCCACTTAACTTCTTTGCTTTCTCTGAATTTTGAGGTGGGGATCTTACTGCCCGTTAATGCGGGGTAAAGTGAGGATTTAAGATATGTCTATTAAAACAAGGTTTTTATTTTCTTATATTGCTGTTATCCTCGTTTCCATTACGCTTATATTAGTCGCGGGATTTTTAATCGTTTTTTCGATAACAGGTGACTTGGAAGCAGTGAAAAATTTCTATAAAAGTTCTTACATTCAAAAGCCGCTTACACCAGAAGAAGAGAATGCCTATCTTGAGTTGAAGTCAGCAGCTAAACAGCATCAATCTCAATTGTTAGATGAGTCGTTTGTCTCAGCAATAGAAAAAGAGGGTGTGAAAATAGTAGTAAGAAAAGGAGAAACACTTTCATATGCTTCAAACGTATTTGAAAGTGTATCTTTAAAAGAAGCCCTTCCGAAATTTGAATCAGCAAATATTAATAGTCGTGGTACAACGGAACTAGGCGATACATTTTATCGATATGTAAAGTTTGATTTTTATTTTCCTCAGGAAGAAGAGGGAAGTATATTTGTATTAAAAAAGCAAAGTTCATTTGTAGATCTTACACAAAAATTATTTCCAATCTTATTTGTATCTCTCTTACTACTAGCCATTTTACTCATTGGATTATTAAGTTACCTCGTTTCAAGAAGTGTAATAAAACCAATTTTTGTATTGAAAGGCGCAACGGAGAAAATTAAAGAAGGAAATTTAGATTTTCAAATACCAGTTACATCACACGATGAAATAGGGCAATTAAATCAAGGATTTGAGGAAATGAGGAAGAGATTAAAAGAATCGATAGAGATGCAAACACAGTATGAAGAAAATCGAAAAGAGCTTATTTCAAACATCTCTCATGATTTAAAAACACCGATTACATCAATTATCGGATATGTAGAAGGAATAAAGGACGGAGTAGCAAATACGCCAGAAAAAATGGATAAGTATTTAACAACTATCCATACGAAGGCAAAACATATGGACACACTCATTGATGAACTCTTTTTGTTTTCGAAGCTCGATTTGAATCGAGTTCCCTTTCAGTTTGAAACGGTTGAATTAAATATGTTTATGCAAGAGTTAATCGAAGAGATGCAAATGGATTTAAGTAAAGAAGGTATAGAAGTTAACTTGCAATTACATGCATCACCACTATATGTAACGGCTGATTGCGAAAAGATAAATAGAGTTATATCAAATTTAATTCATAATAGTGTGAAATACATGGATAAAGAAGAGAAGAAAATTACTGTAACAGTATCGAGTAATAATAATAAAGTTATTGTGAAAGTGATGGACAATGGATCAGGTATAGAATCTGATACGCTACCTTATATCTTTGAACGTTTTTATCGTGCAGAACAATCGCGGAATTCTAGCACAGGTGGAAGTGGACTTGGTTTAGCAATAGCGAAGCAAATTGTTGAAGAACATGGCGGGAAAATTTGGGCGGAAAGCGAGCTTGGTAAAGGCACAAGCATTTTCTTCTCATTGGAAAAAGTAGAGGAATGTGGTGAGTAAATTGAAAAGAATTTTACTAATAGAAGATGAAGTAAGTATTGCAGAATTACAGCGAGATTATTTAGAAATTAATGATTTCCAAGTTGATGTAGAGCATTCAGGAGAAATAGGTTTACAAACAGCCTTGCAAGAAGACTATGATTTAATTATTTTAGATATTATGCTTCCGAAAATGAACGGATTCGAAATTTGTAAACAAATACGTGCTGTAAAAGATATTCCGATTCTACTTGTTTCAGCAAAAAAAGAAGATATAGATAAAATTCGCGGACTCGGATTAGGAGCGGATGATTATATAACGAAACCGTTTAGTCCGAGTGAATTAGTCGCAAGAGTAAAAGCGCATATTGCCCGTTATGAAAGATTATTAGGAAATGTAAGTAAGCAACGTGATACGTTATATATTCACGGAATTTCTATCGATCAACGAGCGAGAAAAGTTTTTATAAACAATGAAGAAGTGGCATTTACAACGAAGGAATTTGATTTATTAACATTCTTTGTCACACATCCAAACCAAGTATTAAATAAAGAACAGTTATTTGAACGCATTTGGGGATTAGATTCCGCTGGTGATTTAGCTACTGTTGTTGTTCACATTAGAAAACTACGTGAAAAAATTGAAAGAGATCCTGCTCACCCGCAATATATTGAAACAGTATGGGGAGCTGGTTATCGTTTTAACGTGTAATATACCTGCCGAGTAATTGGCAGGTTTTTTGTATGTTATTCGAATGAAAAGGAAGAAATAGGTAATTTGTGTTAAAATGTAAAGAGAAACAAAACAGAGGAGAGCATAGGGAGCGAGCTATATGTTGGGGGATATATTAAAAGATAATAAATCAAATAAGACTTTAAAGATTGGAACTAATATCGTACTTATCTTATTGATTATTGGTGCAATACAAATGTTTTATGATGAAGATTCTACGAATGATCATTTCGGTTGGTTCTTTTTTGCGATCTTTTGGGTAATTAAAAGCATTTCTAGCTCTAAGGTAAGTTTAAAAGATAGAGATAAAAAGTCGGTATTACTTGATGTGGGTTTAGTGGTTATTTCTTTTGTTTTTTTAGTTGTTTTTAGTGTGAAATATTTCTTTTGAAAAAAGCTCATAGTCGTATAGAGGCTATGAGCTTTTTATCAGTGTTTAGGTTTTCTTAATAATAATGGTACTAACGATTTATAAAATGTTTGAGTAGTAGAAGTAAACTGAGCAGCTTCTTCTAAAAAAGGATAATGGTTGCTGTTTTCGAATGGAATGAAGATAGAATTACGTATCCCATCATGTATCTCGATAGAATATTGAATTGGGCACTGTACATCATATCTTCCGCATATAATAAGTGTCTTTGTTTGGATGGAAGGTAAATTCTCTCTTAAATCAAATGAAGGATATTCATTGGCGAAAGCATTCATCCGGCTAATGGACATTGTTTTATTGATTGGTTTACAAAAATAAGAGTTGTAGTTTTCTGGTTTATACAATGATAATTTTGTTCTCTTAGTAGATAGTTCTTTCCGTTCTTCATTTGTAAGGTGAGGGCTTTTTAAGTTTTCGATGAGTTTTTGCATATAATGAAACTGTGGATGTGCTGGGTGATAAATGCAGAATGGTGTTTCGGTATAGTTACTTGCTGCAGCTCCTGCTACGACTAATGATTGTAAGGAATGTGGATATGTAATTGCATATAAAAGTCCAAGCATACCACCTGTTGAATGGCCAGCGAAATGCCATGTTGGAAGTTGTAATGCTTCTCGTATGGCTTCCAAGTCGTGGATTGTTTCAATCATGCTTAATTCTTTTTCTGAATTGGCTTTTAACGAGTTACCAGCGTCTCGTAAATTAATGAGAAATACACGATGCGTAGCAGTAAAAACATCCGCAAAGTAATCACCAGTTTCATTAAATTGTGAATAGTGATGTGTAATACAAAGCGATTCGCCATCTCCTTTTGTAAAGAGTTCAAATGTACTACGTTTCGTGTGGATCATTTGTCGTTTCCACATAATATCACTACCTTTTCTCATAAAAGTTGGGCCAGGCTGTTATGAAATGAAAATATATCGGCGCATTTCGAAATATATCAGCGATTATTAAAATATATCGACTTACCGACAGAAACCGACAATAAATAAAAGGAGGCTATTCAAAAACGAGCCTCCTTTTCGTTTAGTACAAAGATTTTGTCATATTATTCCGAATAATTTCAAGGGATTTCGCTACAGTTAATGCGTTTTTTTCTTCAATTTCTGGTTTACGGGGGATAGGTTTATACATGTTGTCTGGATCTTCCCATGTGAGGGGAAGTTCTGTTTCTGCTTGTCCTTTCCAAGCTTCAATCCATTCTGGAGGGAGATAACCTGAGATGTTTTGGATGTTGTTCATTTCGAGCCAAATGAGTGCCCAAGCTCTTGGAACGACGCGCCAGTGATCATAGCCACCGCCACCGACAGCGATCCAGCGACCGTCACAATATTCATTTGCAATTTCACGAGCGAGCTTCGGTATTTCACGGTAAATATTCATTGTCGCACAAAGATGTGTAAGTGGGTCATAATAATGTGCGTCAGCACCATTTTGCGTTAAAATAATATCCGGTTTAAAGTACGCTGCAACTTCTTTTACAACAGTTCGATATGATTTTAAGAACGATTCATCTTCTGTAAAAGCATCGAGTGGAACGTTAAAAGAATAACTATAGCCATTACCTTGTCCGCGTTCATTTACAGCGCCAGTTCCAGGAAATAAATAGCGACCAGTTTCATGTAATGAAATTGTGCATACGTTAGGGTCATCATAAAACGACCACTGTACGCCATCACCGTGATGAGCATCTGTATCAATATATAAGACGCGTAAACCGTATTTCTTTTGAATATATTTCATTGCGATAGAACTGTCGTTATAAATACAAAAGCCAGATGCTTTGCCGCGAAAGCCGTGATGTAAGCCGCCGCCCAAATTAAGTGCGTGCTTTACTTTCCCAGAAAGAACAGCATCGACAGCTGTTAATGTACCACCAACGAGCAATGCGCTTGCTTCGTGCATATTTGGGAACATCGGTGTATCTTCTGTTCCGAGTCCATATGTCATTGCAATTGATTTTTCTAACTTTCCTTCTCCAGCACGTTTTACCGCATTTATGTACTCCTCTGTATGAACGTAGGCGATTTCTTCATCTGTAGCCGTCCGTGGTGAGATGATTTGAGAGGGAGAGATGAAACCGCCCTTTTGTAATAAATCATACGTAAGTGTGACGCGCAGTTGGTTAAAAGGATGATCAGGGCTAAATGAATAGCCCCGGAAGTCATCCGAATAAATAAACGCGCTACTCATGCCTGCATCCCCATGATGTTTGGCCATAATACGCGGTAGCCTTCTGCTTCAAGTGCATCAATCACTTTTAGAGGATTCATCGTTTGAATGCGGAAAACGAGTACTTTATCATTCTCATCTTTTGCTGGATAGACGAGAACGCTCACGATATTTATTTGTAAATCACTAAAAATAGCAACGACTTTTCCAAGAATACCAGGTTCGTTTTTTACTTGAATTTCAATTTGCGAACTTGGTTGATGTGCTCCTGTTAATTTTACTAACGTGTGTAATACTGTAGATTCAGAAATGATTCCAACTAACTTCCCGGCCTTTGTAACAGGAAGACAGCCAATTTTATTTTCAAAAAATAAAGTAGCAATTTCCTCAACGAAATCGAGAGGATGGCAAGTCATAACAGGATGTTTCATAATAAGTTCGAGAGGTTGCTGTAGCATATCGAGTGAAACTTGTTCATCTAGAATAGACGGACTTGCATCTCTTACATCCCGATCAGAAATAATGCCTACGACGTGATTATTTTGATCGACAATTGGAATGTGCCGAATGCCTTTCGTGCGTATCGTTCGGATTGCTGTTTCGATTGTATCGTTTGGATGTAATGTAACTACATTTTGATTCATAATTTCTTCTACAATCATTCCAGTTGCCCCCTTTATTAATACATAAAACGATTGTGAAAACGTAGACGATCAAAAGCTTGAATAGAATCCGTATCAACGCGTTTACCGATGCGGACCATTAAACAGTTGGCAGGATGTGAACAAATTTCAGGATCGTCTGTAGCCATCCATTGTAACCCGCCAGCATTCATCATCTTCTCCATTACTTTTCGGTATTCCCACACATTCAATCCTGTTTGTTTCAAATCCCAGTGCCAATAATATTCAGTCGTCAATATAATGTAATCTTCCATATAATCGTCCATCATAGAAACCTCTAGTAAGTTCTTTCCGACAGAACTCCCGCGGAAGGCTGGGACTACTTCAATTGCCCCAAGCTCAATTAAGTTTTCCATTTTTCCTTCTGACCATCGTTCAAGTGGATCAGGATACAAGTATGTAACATATCCAACAATTGTTTGGTCATGTCTAGCAATAATGAGACGAGCTTCTGGTAATTTAGAAATTTCGACAATTGCTTTATATTGTTGCTCGGCAGGACGAAACGCAATTAAGTCTGGATGAAACTCATACATTTCTAAGTTATGTGTAGAGACAGGACCTTCAATAATTAAAGTGCCTTTCGCTGTTTTTAAGTTTCTAGCATTATATATTTTTTTATGAATCAATGTATTGCTCACCACCTTGAGGGTTTGTGAATCTATTAATATCGTACTTTATAATATATGCGATGTGAATCGAAATTTGTCATTAAAAATTTGTCTAAAAATCAACAAATATACTGAAAATTTTAAATAATGTCATTATAATAGATAATAGAATACATAGGAGGGGGATGTAAAGTATGAAAGTAGAAACGCTTCCTGTCATTAAAGGAGAAAATAATTTGCCGAATTATGATGAGGCATACGCGAATTTTAACTGGGAAGAGGTTAATAAAAACTTTACTTGGAATGAAACAGGCCGAGTAAATATGGCGTATGAGGCAATTGATAAGCATGCGAAATCCGATCGAAAGAATAAAGTAGCTCTTTATTATCAAGATGGATCGCGAAAAGAGAAATATACATTTAAGGAAATGAAGGATTTTTCTAATAAAGCAGGAAACGTCCTTAAGAATTATGGCGATGTAGAAAAAGGCGATCGCGTTTTTATTTTTATGCCACGTTCTCCAGAGTTATATTTCGCACTTTTAGGTGCAGTGAAATTAGGAGCAATTGTTGGACCGCTATTTGAAGCATTTATGGAAGGCGCAGTTCGCGATCGCTTAGAAGATAGCGAAGCAAAGGTGTTAATTACAACGCCTGAATTATTAGAGCGCGTACCATTAAATGATTTACCGGCTTTAAAAACAGTTTTCCTTGTTGGAGATAATGTAGAAGAAGGCGGTAAAACGGTAGCGTTCAATCCGTTATTTGAACAAGCTTCAAAAGAATTACATATTGAATGGTTAGGCCGTGAAGACGGTTTGATTCTACATTACACGTCTGGTTCTACTGGTAAGCCAAAAGGTGTGCTTCATGCGCAAAACGCAATGGTTCAGCACTATCAAACGGCGAAGTGGGTATTAGATTTAAAAGAAGACGATGTATATTGGTGTACTGCTGACCCGGGCTGGGTAACTGGAACAGCTTACGGTATTTTCGCACCGTGGTTAGTTGGAGCGTCAAATGTTATTTTAGGTGGACGCTTTAGTCCAGAAGCTTGGTATGAAGCACTGCAAGATTACGGTGTGACGGTTTGGTACAGCGCACCAACAGCATTCCGTATGTTAATGGGAGCTGGACAAGACGCAATTAAAAAATATGACTTATCACAAGTTCGTCACGTATTAAGCGTTGGTGAGCCGTTAAATCCAGAAGTAATTCGCTGGGGTATGAATGCATTTGGACTTCGTATTCATGATACGTGGTGGATGACAGAAACAGGTGGACAAGTAATTTGTAACTACCCTTGTATGGAAATCCGTCCAGGTTCAATGGGTAAACCAATTCCAGGTGTGAAAGCAGCGATTGTTGATAATGAAGGAAATGAAGTGCCTCCTTACACAATGGGTAACTTAGCAATTGCGAAAGGTTGGCCATCTATGATGCGCGGGATCTGGAATAACCAGCAAAAATATGAATCTTATTTCATGCCGGGAGATTGGTACGTATCAGGTGACTCTGCCTATATGGATGAAGATGGATACTTCTGGTTCCAAGGACGTATTGACGATGTAATTATGACGTCAGGTGAGCGCGTTGGTCCGTTTGAAGTAGAAAGTAAATTAATCGAGCATGCTGCTGTTGCAGAAGCTGGTGTAATTGGTATTCCTGATCCGGTGCGCGGCGAAATTATTAAAGCATTTATCGCACTTCGAGCAGGATACGAACCATCTGATGAATTAAAAGAAGAAATTCGTCAATTTGTAAAGAAAGGCTTAGCAGCTCATGCAGCGCCACGACAAATTGAATTTAGAGATAAATTACCGAAAACGAGAAGTGGTAAAATTATGCGCCGCGTATTAAAAGCGTGGGAGCTGAATTTACCAACAGGTGACTTATCAACGATGGAAGATTAAGAGAGAAAGGTCTGAACGAAATAACGTTCAGACCTTTCTTTTTTATGATATCATGAACTCATATATATAAGTTAAAGGGGATAGTATGATGAAAACAGAAAAGGAAAAGATGATACTAGGAGAAATGTACATACCGGCTGATCCAGTTTTAGTACAAGAAAGAGAGCAAGCACGTATATTAACGAGAAAATTAAATGATACGCCAGAAGAGCAATTGAAAGAGCGTAGCGAAATCGTAAAAGAATTATTCGGAACGACAGGAGATAATATTCATCTTGAATCTTCTTTTAGATGTGATTACGGCTATAACATTCATGTTGGTGAAAATTTTTACGCGAACTTTGACTGTACGATTTTAGACGTATGCCCGGTAACAATCGGAGTGAACTGTATGTTAGCTCCAGGTGTTCACATTTATACAGCAACGCACCCACTTGATCCGGTAGAGCGTATAAGCGGATCAGAATACGGAAAACCAGTTACAATTGGCGATAACGTATGGATTGGCGGAAGAGCAATTATTAATCCAGGTGTAACAATTGGAGACAATGCGGTAATCGCATCTGGTGCTGTCGTAACGAAAGATGTGCCTAATAATGTAGTAGTTGGCGGGAATCCTGCAAAGATTATAAAAAAACTAAAATAATATTTGAACGAAGTGCCTTCCTCGTCTGTATACAGTTATAAAAGAATAGATGAGGGAGGCTTTTATATGTCTAATAAATTACTTCTTGCGACGTTGTAAAGGATTGACAAGAAGGGAAACCTGACCTCTATTTGACATGCCTATATAAATGATGGTATAAAGAAAAGTATATGAATAATTGAGCGTGGAAAGGGAGAAGTAGTGATCATTTCCCTGTTTTAGAGAGCTGATGGTCGGTGAAAATCAGCACATAGATGATCGCGAATTACGCCCCTAGAGCATCTTTTTTCGATTGAATTGTATTCAAAAGGGAAAAGACGGTGCTAAGCCGTTATGTAAATAAGGTGGTAGGCTTTTTTTTGCTTGCAACTAGGGTGGTAACGCGATAATCAAAATCGTCCCTTATTTGAAGGGGCGATTTTTTTATGTTTTCAACCTTCACGCCAGTAATGAACTTAAAGGAGAGTATGTAGGATATGGGTATTTTACAAGATCTTGAATTTCGCGGTCTAATTAATCAGCAAACAGATGCTGAGGGCCTTGAGCAATTATTAGAAAAAGAAAGCGTTAAATTATACTGTGGTTTCGACCCGACAGCAGATAGCTTACACATTGGTCATATGTTACCAGTACTAATGTTACGTCGTTTCCAATTAGCTGGTCACCAACCAATCGCACTTGTTGGCGGTGGTACTGGTATGATCGGTGATCCAAGTGGTAAAAAAGCAGAGCGTACATTAAATACGAAAGATACAGTTGCTTACTACACAGAAAGCATTAAAAACCAACTTTCAAACTTCTTAGAGTTTGAAAACGTGGACAACCCAGCAACGATGGCTAACAACTATGACTGGCTTGGTAGCTTAGATGTCATTTCATTCTTACGCGATATCGGTAAAAACTTCGGTTTAAACTATATGTTAGCAAAAGATACAGTAGCATCTCGTTTAGAAACTGGTATTTCATTCACTGAGTTCAGTTACATGATTTTACAATCATACGACTTCTTAAACTTATACCAACAACATAATTGCCGTCTACAAATCGGTGGTAGTGACCAATGGGGTAACATTACAGCTGGTCTTGAATTAATCCGTAAATCAGAAGAAGATGCGAAAGCATTCGGTTTAACAATTCCACTTGTTACTAAATCTGACGGTACGAAGTTTGGTAAAACAGAAGGCGGCGCAATTTGGTTAGACCCAGAGAAAACAACTCCTTATGAATTCTACCAATTCTGGATTAACACAGATGACCGTGATGTTGTTAAATACTTAAAATACTTCACATTCTTATCTCATGAAGAAATTCTTGAGCTTGAAAAGCAAGTAGCTGAAGCGCCAGAAAAACGTGCAGCACAAAAAGCATTAGGTGCAGAAATGACAAAACTTGTTCACGGCGAAGAAGCATTAGAACAAGCGATTAAAATTTCAGCTGCATTATTCAGCGGTTCTGTAGCAGAACTAACTGCAAGCGAAATCGAACAAGGATTCAAAGACGTACCATCTGTAGAACGTACTGCAGAAGATACAGTATTAATCGACTTACTTGTAGAAAGCAAAATCTCTCCATCAAAACGTCAAGCACGTGAAGATGTAACGAACGGCGCAATCTACGTAAACGGTGAGCGTACACAAGTATTAGACTACGTTGTAACAGAAAACGACCGCATCGAAGGTAAATTCACAATCATTCGCCGCGGTAAGAAGAAATATTTCTTAATTCGTTACTAATAAATAAAAAGCTTTGAGGAAATTCCTCAAAGCTTTTTTGTTTTAATCTCCTTTTCGAGTTCATACGGAAATCACATGTAAGCGGTATGATAAACGTATAACAATTAGAAAGGAGTGGTAAAACGAAATGTCACTAGAAGCTTTGATTATTTTTTCTTTGCTAAACGCGGGTCAACTTGCAGAGAATTCGAAGGTTGATATACATAAAGAGCAGAAAGATGCTTATGTATATGTTCAAAAAGAGGAAAATAAATAACTTTAATATATAAATAAGAGCTACTCGAAGTAACTGTTTTGGCGTCTTCGGTAGCTTTTTGAATTATGAATAAATAGGAATTAATTCTCGCTTGAAATCTTCGTACATTTCAAAGGCAATTTTCATGATTTCTTTGAGTTCATCGTAACTGTGGAAATATAACACGGGTACTTTTCCCATGTCATTTGATAACAATCTTATAAATATGTCCCAAGGGTCTCCAGCTCTAACTTCACCATTATGGCATGCTTCCCAAATCAATTCAGCAACACCATATTTTAAGCTGATGTTGAATCTAAAGGTGTAGACATCTTTGTTTTTACTTCTCCTACAATAAAAAAGTCTGCTTTTTTATTGTAACGAGCTTTATAGCCAAGAGACTCGAATACTTCAATAGCTTTTTCATTTTCATAGTTTTCAAATGTATTTTCACTATTAGAAAATTTTTCTGATAAAGCTTTATATCTTTCTACAAAGTTAATTTTCTCAAGTACCTCTTTTATTTCAAGTTCTAAATCATATGCCATCAATTATTCCTCCCTAAATCTAATCTTAATAGCATATTTACCTTTCATTTCTTTCAAATACGTCTCAAAATTTTCCCTGAATTTGTTTCTTTTTTCGTACGTGAAATTGAAGTCTTTACAAATGTATAATTTGCTTGATACAGTTCATTTTGAAGTATCTTAGTTATAATATTTTCACCAGTAAAATCAAATATTCCTTTTCCATGATATTTGATTCGAAACAAAGGAAAAGCTAGCGTAAACGTTAGTTTAAATATTAATCAGGCGTTCTTCTTTGTGTGATTTTTATCTCCATCGCCATGCAATCGTGGTATCTTCAATGTGGATTGCTGGAATGCCGATTCCTAAATATTTCTCTTCGTTTTCATCGAAAACGGACCAATTTTCATCGTCTAGAAATTCAGGGTCAATACTTTCAAAGCCAAAAGTACTGTCTTCGTCTACCATTTCACGAAAATATTCTTGATAGGGTTTACTATTATCATTTAAATGTATTGTTCCATACATCCATGGTGTTTCTGCAAAAATGTCTCTGATTTCACCTATTTCAGTATCTTTAAAGTATAATTTCATATTTGCACCCTCTTATTCATGAATTTTGAAATAGTCTTTTGGTATCTCGCCTTTTATCAAATACTCATTATCTCTTTTTGTCCACTTTAGAGCGAGTTTTTTCCAATGAGGTGTTGTTAGTCTATCCTGCTCAATTAAACGTTCGAAATCGAATAGAACGGTATAAATTTTAGTTAAATGAAGAAATCCTGCTCTTGTGAGTCGGATTTTCTTTTTTTATATTTAAAATAACATTGTCTTTCTTGAATATGAAATTATGAATAGATAGGAATTAATTCTTGTGGCTCCACTTTTACTATTCATGTTAAAAGTCTAAATCTTTTTCATTACCATCATAATCTACTAGTAATGATCCTTCGTCTAAGGTATCCATTAACCATTCCACCAAACCATTCCATGATCTAGAAACGCTGTGAGTCTCCCTATCCCATTGTATTACCGTTGCATCGTATCCATTGCTTGATTCTAAGTCTATACATATCGAGTCACCATAGTTTAAATCTGCGATGATTAAATACGTGTCTGGCATCTTTGTCGGTCTTCGTTCGTTTTTAAACGAATCATTTAGATAAGAGCCACCACGCTGTTTTGGGCCCCCAGCAGCTGTATGAATTTCTGACAGGACTGTTCCAGGTATAAATAATTCTCCACCATTACACACTTGGACAAAATCTTTATATATATCAGGAATTTGAATGTTAAGTTCATTTTGAAGGCTTGTTATATCTTCTAAGTTAATTCCATTGTTTAGGGTGTGAATGCCATCTACATATTTATTAACTTCCTCAAAAAATGGTTGTAAATGATTGTTTTTTGAATAATATTTTCTTAGCATAAAACCATCTCCCTTTATTCATGTTTCCAAGGCACAAAATCTCAAATCTAGATACATAAAGAAATCCGGCTCTTGTGAGTCGGATTTTCTTTTTTTATATATAAGATAAGATTGCCTTTCTTATATGTAAAATTATGAATAGATAGGAATTAATTCTTGTTTAAAATCTTCATACATACCTAAAGCAATTTTTAAAATTTTTTCTAAGCTGTCATAATCGCTAAATAGTACGGGCTTAATTCTAGTATCTGGAGAAATTAAAAGTCTTGAATATAGACTCCATGGACTACCTAATCTTAGTTCATCATTATGATAAACTACCCAAGTAAAATCCAGAACGTTTACTTTAATACCAATATGAAAATAAAATAAATTTTCTTTTTTATCACCTAGTTCTCCAACTTTTAAAAACTTTTCTTTTTTATCATAAACTGATTTATAACCTAGCTTTTCAAGGATTTGTTGAATTTCTTCAATATTGGGATTAGGAATGATTTCTTCGGCATCATAATTTTCTCTCGAAAAAGAAGAAAGTTCTGTGTATCTATTAACAAAGTCAATTTTTTTAAGTGCTGTTTCTATTTCAGGTTTTAATTTTAAGTTCATAATTAATTCTCCTAAAACCTTAAGTCTGTCCTTGTTTTTTAGTCATTACTTCATGTATTTTTAAGGTGAAATTATGAATAAATAGGAATTAATTCTCGCTTGAAATCTTCGTACATTTCAAAGGCGATTTTCATGATTTCTTTGAGTTCATCGTAACTGTGGAAGCATGGACGAAGTATTTTTTCTGTATCATTTGATAATATTGCTACAAACATAGCCCATGGATCTCCAGCTCTTATTGCACCATTATGTCGTGCAGACCAAATAAACTCAACAAGGCCATGTTTTAAACTAATATTAAATCTAAAAGTATAGATGTTTTTATTCTTGACCTCACCAACAATAAAAAAGTTTTCTTTTTTCATAAAACGAGCTTTATAGCCAAGAGACTCAAATACTGCAATTACTTTTTCGTTTTCATAGTTTTCAAATGTATTTTCCCTATCAGAAAACTTTTCTGATAGGGCTTTATATCTCTTAATAAAATCAATTTTTGCAAGACTGGCTTGTATTTCAGGTTTTAATGAATAAGGCAAAAGTTATTCCTCCTAAAATATTAAGTCTATCCTTATTTTTGGGTCATTACTTCATATATCTTTAAGGTGAAATCATGAATAAATAGGAATTAATTCTCGCTTAAAATCTTCGTACATTTCAAAGGCAATTTTCATGATTTCTTTGAGTTCATCGTAACTGTGGAAGCATGGACGAAGTATTTTTTCTGTATCATTGGATAATACGTCTACAAACATAGCCCAAGATGTTCCAGTTCTAACTTCACCAGTGTGCCATGCCTCCCAAATAAATTCAACGAGTCCATATTTCAAGCTAATATTGAACCTGAAAGTATAGATATCTTTGTTTTTTACTTCTCCTACTCTAAAAAAGTTTTCTTTTTTCATAAAACGAGCTTTATAGCCAAGAGACTCAAATACTTCAATTGCTTTTTCATTTTCATAGTTTTCAAATGTATTTTCTCTATCAGAAAATTTTTCTGATAAGGCTTTATATCTCTTAATAAAATCAATTTTTGTAAGACTGGCTTGTATTTCAGGTTTTAATGAATACGCCAAAAATTACTCCTCCCTAATTTTTAGTATTAGATCAAATAAAGCAGTATACATTTTAGATACATGAAGAAATCCGTCTTTTGTGAGTCGGATTTTTCTTATTTTAATTCTATTCAAATATTATAATTGTTAATTGAAATGTAGTTATTTTTAGAAAGATTTTGCAGTTAGCTATTTAAAAGTGTAAGTATATCTCCTTTAAATATAGCAGCTATTTCCGCTTCCTCTAATGAATCTCCCCATCTAAAAACTATATCATCTTTTGGGCAGAGATGAATGGAAAGGTTAAAATAATCTATTTCATCTTTCCATTTGTTATATTCATTAAATGCTTTTTTGAAGATTTTTCTAACATTTTCTTCCGCAATTATATCATTATTTTTACTTGCAATGATTGTAAATCTTTTAGGATTACTAGAAACTATTTCAATGGCATCTGGAAGTTTCTCAAGACAAAACTCTGCAATACTTGAGTAGAAAGTTGTTCCTCCAGTTTCCATTTCAACTTCTGGACCCTTATTAAATCCCTCAAGTTTCCATTTGGTTTGAAGAGCTTTCCATACCTTTCGGTATTTTTCAATTTTAGAGTTTTTGTCTTTGATTTCAATAGCTGCAAGCAAGTAGAATTTGTAGACATTAGTCAAATCATGTTTCATAAATACTTGCTTGATTTCAGTGCCACATACTTCTTTGAATTGTTTTTTTTCATCTGAGCTAAATAACATGGAGCCATTAACACTGAATAAACTTAAATTTGGTAAATTCCCGACTCTTTTGATTGCTTCATCCTTACTAAACCATTTGTAGTATGAGAATGCATCTTCTTCTACTTCATTCCAACACTTCATTTTACCACCTCAATTTTAATAGTCATAATGATTCCCATGTATATCATTGAAATGTGATCCTCTATTTTGAGATGGATCATCTGGATAAGTATGACCGCCTGAATGCTCTCTTATAATCTTACCATCTTTGAAATGATAGTCTCTTCCAGGAATAGGGTTCCCTCTTTTATCTACAGCTGGTGTCACCTTAGTTGGCTGTTCATTAACAGGAATACCGCTTGCTCTCTTAGCTTCGTTGAAAGCTCCACCTCTCTTAGCTCCTTTAGGAGTAAAATTTGGCGCTCTTTGTCCTTTCTCTGCTTTTACATAGTCTTTGTAGTTAGGTTTTACTGTCTGCATAACTCTTTCGCCAGACTTACCAAAAGAATACTGAAACCTTTGCAAAGTATCGATACTATTTTGAACGGTATTATACCATACAAATGCACCATGTGTAGCAACACCTGCTCCAGCGGTTGTAAGAGCTAAATCAGCTGGGATAACAATTGGTGATGCTGCCCCGAAAGTTACTCCTTCTAACAATACGGTTCCAACATTTGATCCTGTTACAATAGCTATACCGCCCAAAATTTCAAAAATAGATCCTACCCCTGATACAAAATTCCCCACAAGATTTCCGACTTGAAAGGTTGTTTTGTTTTCTAATTCATTGCCCATTGGTAATTCTACGCCTGTAAAGTTTTCAGCAGCTGAATTACAAATTCCTTGGAAGAATTCCCAAGCGCCAATAGCTGTTTTTTGGTACCATGGTCTATTAGCTTCTTGTTCCTGCAAAGCCATTTTTTCTTCAATTTCTTTTTTTATTTCGGCTTCTTGAACTCTTTCCTCTGCAATTTTTTGAATAGAGGCTATCCATTCCATATTCAACCTTTGTGTACTAAATGTACCACTGACGGGACTAAAACCTTTTCCGCTTTGTACTTCAGCTAAACCTGTCGTGATACTAGCGGCTAATTGAATCGCTGTATTATAGTTATCACTAGATGTTTGATTAAATTCATATAGGTGCTCTAGCTTTTCTTGAAGTTTACGCCTCATGTCAGCAAATAGATTTACTATAGCAGCCATGCCCGAGATAGGCATAGCTTGATTGATTGCTTCCGTACTTGCTATCATTCGGTCAATTTCTCGAATTTGTTCTAATATCTCCTGTTCGATAACATCTGTAGAAGCGACCTGTGATTGAAAGTCTCTTGGAAAAGCATCATTTTGACGGATTAATTCTTCGCATAAGTAAATGATTCCTTGTGCTAACGGACGAAAGGTTTGTAAGAAATATGCTTTTGCACTGCTATATGTTTGTCCTTGTAGAACAGTATCCAATGCAAAAGCATCAATAGAATGAATAATTTGTTCCATTCCTTGAATAGTAGCGTTACAGAAAGCGTTCATACTTTCTGTTTGAGCTTGTACTTCACCGAGATACATATTTAAAGACATGAACTTTCCCTCCCCCTTACAAAAAAATAATACCAATTTAAGGAAGAGGTTGTAAATGTAATGTTCTAATTATTCAGCAAACAAAAACTTGTTCATTAAGTTTTTTAATCTCATTCGGATGCTCGGGTGATGAAGAGATTTTTAAGATTGAATGTAAATAGAAAAAGGGAAGGTATAGAGAATGTACACATAAATACGTTGTAAAAATCATGTTAACAAAAAGAAAGTACAGCAAAGAAAAATGAGTTATGGGGTAGAATGTAGTGTTTTTAAGTGTTAGAAGAAGGTAAACTGGCTAAATTCAGAAATGATAATTCTAATGTTGTATTAGCATTGAAAAGAAATACTAACATTAGCACAAATAGAACAGTATAAAATGAATTAGATAATGAAGAAAGCCGCTCGTTTTTTCGGGGCGGCTTATTCTTTACATGTTTTAGTTTTCTTCTTCTTTGTAATTTAATGCAATCTCTACTATTTCTTCCGGTGTTAAATCCCTAAAATCCCAAAAGATTATATCACTTGGAGCGGGATGAGGTACACCGCTATTATTAAATTGGTTTACGTATTCATTAAGTTCTTCTTCAGGTAATTTAGGATTACAAATCTTTGTTACAAGTTCAATAAGTTCTTCTTTTGTCATTTTGAGTGTCATACTAACCATCCTTTCATAATCATTAACCTTTTCCACTTTGAACTTCCGCCAAACCTGTCGCAATGCTAGCAGCTAGTTGGAGTGCAGTATCATAATTATTACTAGAAGTATAATTAAATTTATATAGATGTTCTAATTTTTCTTGCATTTTTTGCCTCATGACAGTAAAAAGATTTACCATAGCGTCCATACCTGGGATCGGCATAGTTTGGTTGAGCGCTTCCGTACTTGCTATCATTCGGTCAATTTCTCGAATTTGTTCTAATATCTCCTGTTCGATAACATCTGTAGAAGCGACCTGTGATTGAAAGTCTCTTGGAAAAGCATCATTTTGACGGATTAATTCTTCGCATAAGTAAATGATTCCTTGTGCTAACGGACGAAAGGTTTGTAAGAAATATGCTTTTGCACTGCTATATGTTTGTCCTTGTAGAACAGTATCCAATGCAAAAGCATCAATAGAATGAATAATTTGTTCCATACCTTGAATAGTAGTGGTACAGAAAGAGTTCATACTTTCTGTTTGAGCTTGTACTTCACCGAGATACATATTTAAAGACATGAACTTTCCCTCCTCTTACAAGAAAATAATACCAATTTAAGGAAGGGGTTGTAAATTCAATATTCTGATAATTCGGCGGTTAAAGAGATACTTGTTCATTAAGTTTTTTTAATCTTATTCAGATGCTCGGGTGATGAAGAGGTTTTTAAGTTGAATGTAAATAGAAAAAGGGAAGGTATAGATTATGTACAAATAAATACGTTGTAAAAATCATGTTAACAAAAGGAGAGTACAGCAAAGAAAAATGAGTTGTGGGGTAGAATGTAGTGTTTTTTTAGTGTTAGAAGAAGGGGGGGAGGTTTTTATTAATGTGGATAAAAAATGGATGAAATTCTAGAGAGAGGGTTAAGTTTTATTTTGTTACATTGTTTTGTTTTTATACATATAATCGGCTATATTCAATAAAAAAAGCCCAGGCCCCTTGATAAACAAGGTTCCTAAGGCTTTTAATAATACTCTTTGCAGAGTACCGAGATTAACGAGAGTAGAACTCTACGATTAATGCTTCGTTGATTTCAGCTGGTAACTCAGCACGCTCAGCGTGACGAGTGTAAGTAGCTTCTAATTTGTCAGCATCGAAAGTTAAGTATTCTGGTACGAAGTTGTTAACTTCGATCGCTTCTTTAACAACAACAAGGCTGTTAGATTTTTCGCGAACGCTGATAGTTTGACCAGGTTTTACACGGTAAGATGGGATATCTACGCGAGCGCCATCAACCATGATGTGACCGTGGTTTACTAATTGGCGAGCTGCACGACGAGTGCGAGCTAAGCCCATACGGTAAACTAAGTTGTCAAGACGAGCTTCAAGAAGGATCATGAAGTTTTCGCCGTGCTTACCAGGCATTTTACCTGCTTGGTCAAATGTGCGACGGAATTGACGCTCAGTCATGCCGTACATGTGACGAAGTTTTTGTTTCTCTTGTAATTGTAAACCGTATTCTGAAAGTTTCTTACGTTGGTTAGGACCGTGAGGACCTGGTGCGTAAGGGCGTTTTTCTAATTCTTTTCCTGTGCCGCTTAGAGAGATTCCAAGACGACGAGACAGTTTCCAAGCTGGACCTGTATAACGAGCCATAGTTGACTCCTCCTTTAAAAATGTTTTTATTTACGTAAAATAAAAACAGACGTAATCGATATTTACGGGCATTTTGTTTTCATGTACCTTCGCTCCAGCAGCAGGGAGTTACGAGATACACCTCCGTAGAGGAACAAAATACAAACGATAAACTCACATTACAAGGCTGCCTTTTTATTTTACACAAACGCTATTATATCTTTTACCCAGAGTTTCGTCAAGCGAGTACGTTTTTGTTTTATGCATATAAATTTTGGGAATTAATATAAGAAGGAATTTAAAACAATATAGAAGAAGAGATAGAAACACAAATAAAACGCTTACATAAAATGAAGGAAAACGTTCATCAAATTTTTATGGATGAATATGCGGCAATAAAAACATAAGGGGGATGTTTTTATGAAAAAGAAGCATATGGAGACAGCGTTAATTCATTACGGTTATACACCTGAGGAACATAAAGGAAGTTTAACACCACCTTTATTTCAAACTTCTACATTTACATTTGAGACTGCGCAGCAAGGAGAGGCGAGTTTTGCGGGAGTGGATCCATCTTATATTTACTCACGGCTTGGAAATCCAACTGTGAAATTATTTGAAGAACGTATGGCGGTGTTAGAAGGAGGAGAAGAAGCACTTGCCTTCGGATCTGGTATGGCAGCTATTTCAGCAACGTTAATCGGTTTTCTAAAAGCTGGAGATCATATTATTTGTTCAAATGGATTATATGGATGCACGTACGGTTTTTTAGAAGTGTTAGAAGAAAAATTTATGATTACGCATTCGTTTTGTGATATGGAGACAGAGGTTGATATTGAAAATAAAATTCGCCCAAATACAAAGCTTATTTTCGTTGAAACACCGATTAATCCGACAATGAAATTAATTGATTTAAAACAAGTGATTCGGGTTGCAAAGCGAAATGGCTTACTTGTTATTGTTGATAATACATTTTGTTCACCTTATTTACAAAGACCGCTTGAGCTTGGCTGTGACGCTGTTGTGCATAGTGCGACAAAATATATTGGTGGTCACGGTGACGTTGTAGCGGGCGTAACAATTTGTAAAACGAAAGCATTAGCTGAAAAGATTCGCCCGATGCGAAAGGATATCGGCGGTATTATGGCACCGTTTGATGCGTGGTTATTATTACGCGGGTTAAAGACGTTAGCAGTAAGAATGGATCGTCATTGTGATAATGCAGAAAAAATTGTATCGTTCCTAAGAAAACATGATGCGGTAGAAGGTGTTTGGTATCCAGAAGGGGAGTTAGCATCTCGTCAAATGAAACGCGGGGGCGGTGTTATTTCTTTTTCAGTAAAAGGCGGAAAAGAAGAGACGCAAGCGTTTATTAATGATCTTCACTTTATTACAATTGCGGTGAGTTTAGGAGATACAGAAACGTTAATTCAGCATCCAGCAACGATGACGCACGCTGCGATTCCAGCTGAACTAAGAAAAGAAATGGGCATTTTCGATAATTTAATACGCTTATCAGTCGGTTTAGAATCGTGGGAGGATATCGTTTCTGATTTAGAGCAGGCATTAAAGAAAATATCTACTGTTAATCAATAAAAAAAGAGTGAGCTATCGGTTTTGTACAGGACGTACTAAATCGATAACTCGCTCTTTTCTTTTTACATATGTTTTAGGAGTGTTTCCACAAACTTTTCTAAATAGCGCTGATCTACTTCATCGAAACGATTCTTTTCGGGACTATCAATGTCAAGTACACCAATGACAGCTCCTTCTTTCACAATTGGTACAACGATTTCTGAATTAGAAGCACTATCGCAAGCGATGTGACCTGGGAATTGGTGAACGTCTGCTACAAGCTGTGTTGTTTTCGTTTCAGCTGCTACGCCGCAAACGCCTCGTCCAAATGGAATGCGTACGCAAGCAGGCATTCCTTGGAACGGTCCAAGGACAAGCTGATTTCCTTCTGTTACGTAAAAGCCAACCCAATTAACGCGATCTAAAAATTGGTTTAATAATGCGGAAGCATTTGATAAGTTTGCGACTACGTTTGATTCGCCAGTTAATAACGCATCCAGTTGTTTAATTACTGTCTCATATTGCTGCACACGAGATCCTGCATAACTTTCTTTAGTAAACATGGAAACAGCTCCTTTTTTATCGAGATGTGTAAAATATTAGCAAAATACGATGTATTTCACATGACTTTGTCGATAGAAAATTAAAGGAATTTGTCTTAAAAGTCAAGAAATTTAAACTATAGCTGTTCAGTGAGGGGAAGTGAGCGCATGAAGCAGACGAAACAAAAAGTAATTGATGCGGCAATATCGTTGTTTAATACGAAAGGGTATGATGGAACATCGGTGCGAGACATTGCAAAGCAAGCGGATGTGAATGTAGCGAATATTTCATATTATTTTGCTGGGAAGCAAGGTTTATTAGAACAGCTTATTACTGATTTTTTAGAAGGATATATTCATGTGATTGAAATGTCGTTTGAACAGAGAGAGTATTTGTCGGCTAAAGATGTGATGGTGCAAATGGTGCGCGGGATTTTACGATATCAATTTGAAAATAGAGAACTAACACGTTTCTTCTACCGAGAGCTTTCGCTTGATACGACATTAATTCGTGAAGTGATGACCGTTTATTTTTCTAAAGAAAGATATTATATAGAACAAATGATTAGACAAGGACAAATGAAAAAAGAATTTCAGAAAGTATCATTTACAATGTTTATGACGCAATTAAAAGGCATGATAAATATGCCGTTTTTATATCCACAATATATATCAGAAGTACTGCATTCTTTCCCGTCTGAGACATTTTTCATAGAAATGTACACGAAAGAGATTGAGCAATGGATGGAACAAGTATTATGTAAGGCGAATATGTACCATGAATGGCCAAGAGCTGTTCATATGTGAAGAATCCCCACCTAACGAACTGAGGTGGGGATTTTTATGTTTACTTTTCTTTGCCATAAATTGTTACATAATAGCGCTATAATTGTTAATGCAGCTCCAGCGATTTCAATTTTATCGACTGTATAACCTCGAAAGATAGAACCGATCAGTGCAAGGATAGGAACTAAATTCATAAATAATATGCCGTTAATAGATGAAATATAGCGATTTCCCATATTCCAGCAAAATACAGCGATAACGCCTGCGATAATCGACATATAAAAGAGCTCAAAACGAACGCTCACAACTGTACGCAGTGACGGCATAGTAACTATATTTGTGTACGTTAAGAAAGTAACAATAACGATGAGTGAAATGGAGCCAAATAAACAAGTTAATGTCGTGTACCTAAGTGGTGACCAAGATTGAAAACGAGCACCCCCGTTTGTATAAATGACCCAGCAAGTAACGCCGCATAGCATCAATATGTTTGTTGATAAGTGGCTTGCAGCTCCAAATAATAAGTGAATATTTCCTTTTGAAATGACAAGCATAACACCAAGTAATGCAACAAACATACAAAGGAATGTATAGTTTTGTGGGCGGCGATTTTTCGTTATCCATTGCAGTGATAAGGCAATCAGTGGCATAAGGGATTGAATCATAGCTGCATGGATTGCTCCGGAAGGTCCGGCAAGTTGTTGTCCGTAGAAAACGAGAAAACCATACCCCGCGAAACCGACTGTCCCGTAAAAGAATAGAGAAAGTGTTCTTTTTTCTAAGCGGAGTGAAGTCTTTCCTTCAGTAATTAATAGCAAAATAAGAAAAATAATAGCTGCTGATCCATAGCGAATCGTTGTGAAGAAGAATGGATCGATAAATTGCAGAGCATTTGCCATTACAGGAAACATAAATCCCCAGGCAGTGACAGCGAGTAAGCATAGAAAGGATCCGAGTAGCATTTGTTTTTTGTTCAAGAGTATCTTTCCCCTTTACATTTCGTTATAGTAAGTTGATGAAATAAGTATAAAGAGTAATTGTTTATAGGAGGAAATATCGATTTCTTATAACGGTTATAACTTTTTGTTAGAGGTGTGTACGATGGATTTGGAGGCAGTACGATCGTTTATTGAAGTGAAGCATACGCGAAGTTTATCAAAGGCAAGTAAGATTTTACATATATCGCAACCAGCGCTTAGTAAACAAATTCAAAAGTTAGAAGCGGATTTAGAGGTTACGTTACTTAAGCGTTCTGCGCAAGGAGTAGAGTTAACGGAGGCAGGAGAGTTATTTATAAAAAGAATGTTACCGATTTTGGAGCAAATAAATGAAGTGAAAACAGAAATGAGGGGGTATCAAGAGAACCGGAAGTTTTCAATTGGTATACTACCGAGTTTAGCGGAGCATTACATATCAGAATGTAAAGATATATTAGGTGATGAGTTCGAAGTGGAATGGCAAATCGGGCATACGGAAGTATTAAGAGATTTATTTAAAGCGCGGGAGATTGACGCGATGTTCATCGATTCAGTAGTAGAAGGTGCTACGTATATAAAAGAAGTGCAACAAGAGAAAATTGTTTGTGCCGTTTCAAATAATCATCCGTACAAAGAGAAGATAGTCATTCAAATAGAAGAGCTGCACAATGAAAAATTAATTGTATATCCAGAAATATGTGATGTAAGGAAAATGATTATGAACATGTTTCATGAAATAGGTGTAAAACCAACTATAGCTGTGGAAACATCTTACGCAGAACCGATGCTTGCAATGGTAAAAGCTGGCCTTGGTATCACGTTACTTCCAGAAAGGGCAGTAGAGCAGTCTGTAAGGCAAGGAAATGTACATGTAATTTCTGTTGAACCACCACTCATGCGGAAAATTTATTTCGTATCCCATACGAAAGATTGTTTGTTATTACAATCATTTGAGGATAGGGAGTGAGGTAGGCGGAATATTGAGAAAGATTACAATCACATTGAAAGAAACATGAAATTTTAAAAAAAACTAGGTCAAAAACAAACCATTACATGGTATGATTAGTACATTGTTAGTTGTTAAATATAGGGGAATTCCCTTTTTATACATAATGCCTTCCATTTCATAAACGGAACGGACAAAAAAAGAGATATAACTAGGAGGCTTTTTTGCATGGATTCTATCCTGACGATCGTTATCATTGTAGTAAGCTCTATTCTAGTGCTGCTCATGATAGAGCTTGTGATAAGAAATCGTTCATATAAAGATATTGAAGCACTGGAGCAGTGGAAACAAGAGATAAAAGATAAACCTGTGGCAGATGAACTAAAACGGGTAAAAGATTTAAACATGACGGGTCAAACAGAAGAACTGTTTGGTAAATGGCGTGAAGAATGGGATGAAATTGTATCAACAACCCTTCCGAAAGCTGACAAAGATTTAGCGCAAGCGCGAAAATTCGCCTCGCAATTCTCCTTCCGAAAAGCAAAGCATGCGATGAACGAATCCATAAGTGGTTTAGATGACGCTGATAATCGTATTACTGACATTTTAAATGAATTACAGCAATTGTTAGAAAGCCATGAGAAAAATAGCTCGGAAATTGAAGGGTTACGTGATACATATCGTAGTATGAAAAAGAGTGTTCTTGCTCATAGACATATGTATGGAGCAGCAGAGCAGAAAATCGAAGAGATGCTAGACGCTGAATCTGAGAAATTTAAAACCTTTGAAGAAGCAACAAACAATGGCGACTATTTAAAAGCGAGAGAAATTGTTATTAGTTTGGAAGAAGGTTTAGCAGATTTAGAAATCATTATTCACCAAATTCCAGATTTATTGGTAGAGTGTCAAGCGACGTTACCAGTTCAGCTGGAAGATTTATTACACGGACATAATGATATGGTAAGACAAGGTTATGTATTAGATTATTTGGAAGTCCCTAAAGAAGTTCGCGATATGACGAAACAACTACAAACATGTTTAATGGATATACAGGAGCTTCATATAACAGAAGCGGCTGAAAAAGTAGAAAATTTAAAAACACGTTTAGATGGCTTCTACGATCAATTGGAACAAGAAGTACATGCGAGACATTATGTGGAGCAAAAAACACTTTCTGTTTACGATGACTTAGAAGAAATGCGTATCGAAACGATTGAAACGAAAACAGAAACACAACTTGTAAAACAAAGCTATCAGTTACAAGATAAAGACATTGAGTCTCAAAAAGTAATTGAAAAGCAAATGCACATTTTAACGAAACGTTTTGAAATGCTACAATTACGCGTTGCAGAACAAGATATTGCCTTCTCTATTATTCGTGAGGAACTAGAAGAGGTTTATGAGCAATGTGAAACGTTAAAAGTACTTCATGCAGAATATAAAGAAATGCTGCAAGCGATGCGCAAAGAAGAATTTGAAGCACGTGAGAAGTTACAAGAAATGCGAAATACTATTTTCGAAACGAAACGCTTTATGCAAAAGTCGAATTTGCCAGGTCTTCCAGAGAGTATTATGGAAGATTTAAAAAGAGGGCAAATGGCAATGCAAGCTGTATATGAACAATTAGAAGTGAAGCCGTTAAATATGAACGCTGTAAATAGCAGTTTAGAAGAAGCATACACAACTGTGAACGGTGTGGCTGAAATGACAGAAGAGTTAATTGGACAAGCATATTTAGTGGAAAAATTAATTCAGTACGGTAACCGTTACCGTAGTCATGATGAAAACCTAGCAGAAAGTTTAAATTATGCTGAGAAATTATTCCGTGAATATCAATATGATGCAGCTTTAGAACAAGCGGCTTCAGTATTAGAGCAACTTGAACCTGGCGTTGTTCAAAAAATAGCTGAATATGTAGACAATGAACAAACCCTTTCATAAAAGGGTTTGTTTTTTTGTGTAATTTTGCAGACGATGTTGCTATAATGAATAGCGGAATACAGCAAGGTTATTCGTTTCAAAATAAAGTGAAACTGTAATCAGTAGGAGGATTCATCCCCATTGATTACTAGCCTTCACCAATCGGGCATTTACGGACAGCCCGACTCCTACCTAACTTCTTTGCTCTAACTGGATTTTGAGGTGAGAGTCTTATTGCCCGTTCATGCGGGATAAAGTGAAACTGTAATAGGAGGGCATCCTCGACAATTATTAGCCTTCACCAATCGAGATAAAACGGAACCTTTGCGTAGTCTTAGCGTAATGACACGTATTTATGATATGATTATACGATGTGATAGCGCTGAAAGGGGAAGAACGATGATCTATTTTGATAATAGTGCGACGACGAAGCCATATCCAGAAGCTCTTCAATCGTATGTGACGGTTGCTGGGAAATATTTTGGTAATCCTTCTTCTATTCATTCGCTTGGAGGAGAGGCAGAGCGTCTATTAACACAATCAAGAACGATTGCAGCGCAGCTTCTTCGTGTTAAACCTTCTGAAATTATTTTCACATCAGGTGGAACAGAAGGGAATAACCTTGCGATTAAAGGGATAGCGATGAGGAATCGTTCGCGCGGCAAACATATCATTACAACAAATATTGAACACGCGTCTGTGTTTGAGGCATATAAGCAATTAGAAGAACTCGGGTTTGATGTAACATATTTACCGGTTAACGAGCATGGTGTTGTGTCGGTAGAAGATGTGAAACGAGCACTTCGTGAAGATACGATTCTTGTGTCAATTATTCATGTGAACAACGAAACTGGAGCAATTCAGCCCGTTGCTGAAATTGGAACGTTATTATCGAATCATCCGAAAATAAGATTCCATGTAGATCATGTACAAGGGATAGGGAAAGTACCGCTTGATTTATATGCTTCTCATATTGATCTTTGCTCAATATCTGGACATAAATTCCACAGTGTAAAAGGAACGGGTCTTCTTTATGTACGCGATGGCGTAAGATTAGATCCGATTTTATCAGGTGGTCAACAAGAGCTTAAGTATCGCTCTGGTACAGAGAATTTACCTGGCATTGTAGCGATGGTGAAAGCACTTCGCATGACAATGGAACAAGTGAAAGAAAAGGTAGCTCATTTGCAAAGTTTACAAGCAGAGCTTGTTCGTTTCTTTAAAGAGATGGAAGATGTAACGATTAACACGTCGCTTGCATATGCAGCACCGCACATTTTAAATGTATCATTTGTTGGTTTAAAACCAGAAGTAGTCGTTCATGCTTTAGAAGAACACGGTGTATATGTGTCAACGAAATCTGCTTGTTCTTCAAAAGCAAATGAAGTGAGCAGAGTGTTAGTGTCAATGGGAGTACCGCATGCAGCAGCTGCAAGCGCTATTCGTATTAGTTTGGCACCAGAAAACACAATGGAAGAAGTAAAACAATTTGAAGGTATTGTAAAAGAGACGATGCCAAAATTATATGAAGTGATGAGGTAAAGAAATTATGTTGAAATATGAATATATTTTAGTGCGTTACGGAGAAATGACGACAAAAGGTAAGAACCGTTCTAAGTTTGTAAGCACATTAAAAGATAACGTGAAGTTCAAACTGAAAAAATTCCCAAATATTAAAATCGATGCAACACATGATCGTATGTACATCCAGTTAAATGGTGAAGATCATGAAGCAGTCTCTGAAAGATTGAAGGATGTATTCGGTATTCATAAATTTAACTTAGCGATGAAAGTACCATCAGAATTAGAAGACATTAAAAAAGGTGCATTAGCAGCTTTCTTACAAGTAAAAGGTGATGTGAAAACATTTAAAATTACTGTACACCGTTCTTATAAGCATTTCCCAATGAGAACGATGGAATTATTACCTGAGATTGGCGGACACATTCTAGAAAATACAGAAGATATTACAGTAGATGTTCATAATCCAGATGTAAATGTACGTGTAGAGATCCGCAGTGGCTATAGCTATATCATGTGCGATGAGCGTATGGGAGCTGGCGGTTTACCAGTTGGCGTTGGCGGAAAAGTAATGGTACTTCTTTCTGGTGGTATTGATAGCCCAGTAGCAGCTTACTTAACGATGAAACGCGGCGTATCTGTGGAAGCAGTTCACTTCCATAGTCCACCTTTCACAAGTGAGCGTGCAAAACAAAAAGTAATCGATTTAGCGCAAGAGTTAACGAAGTATTGTAAACGAGTAACGCTTCACCTTGTTCCGTTTACAGAAGTGCAAAAAACGATTAATAAAGAAATCCCATCTAGCTATTCAATGACGGTTATGCGCCGTATGATGATGCGTATTACAGAACGTATTGCTGAGGAGCGTAACGCACTTGCAATTACGACTGGTGAAAGTCTTGGACAAGTAGCAAGCCAAACGTTAGATAGTATGCATACGATTAACGAAGTAACAAACTACCCAGTTATTCGTCCGCTTATTACGATGGATAAATTAGAGATTATTAAAATCGCTGAAGAAATCGGCACGTATGATATTTCAATTCGTCCATATGAAGATTGCTGTACTGTATTCACACCAGCAAGCCCAGCGACGAAGCCGAAACGTGAAAAAGCAAATCGTTTTGAAGCGAAATACGATTTCACACCATTAATCGATGAAGCTGTAGCGAACAAAGAAACAATGGTGTTACAAACGGTAGAAGTAGTGGCGGAAGAAGAAAAATTTGAAGAACTTTTCTAAAACCATAAATTACCATATCTAAAACGTGTATGAAGTCATGTTATTTATCACACTCTATACTCACAAGGAGGTGATATAACATGTCACGTAGCACAAATAAATTAGCGGTTCCTGGTGCTGAATCAGCATTAGACCAAATGAAATACGAAATCGCTCAAGAGTTTGGTGTTCAACTTGGAGCTGATGCAACAGCTCGCGCTAACGGTTCTGTTGGTGGTGAAATCACTAAACGTCTAGTTTCACTAGCTGAGCAACAATTAGGCGGTTACCAAAAATAATCCCATATGATGGCTTAGAAAGAGCGGGTTCTCCCGCTCTTTCTTTTTTTGTGTTGTGTCGCTATTTGTCGGTAAGTCGATGTAATTTCGTTTACTAATTCGACAGAACTGAAAAATTTGTCAAAAGAAGAGGGTTCAAAATTAACTGAAAATTCTTTATTATATAAAGGAGGCATAAAGAAAAGGGAGGATATTTTATGAAGCGAGAAGAATTGTTGGCGCCACCGTCTTATAATTTAGTTTCTGAAATAGAGAAATATACAGGTGATAAAGGGAAGTTAGCTTTAATTTGGCAAGATGATAAAGGGAATCGAAGGGAAGTTACATACGCTGAATTAATGCAAGGTGCGAATAAAATTGGAAACACTTTTATAAAAAGTGGTTTGCAAAAAGGGGACAAGCTTCTCATTATGATGCCGCGTTTAATTGAAGCGTACATGACGTATATTGCTGCTATTAAAGCAGGATTTGTCGTAATTCCAAGCTCGGAAATGTTACGTAAAAAAGATATAGAATATCGAATTGGACATGGAGAAGTAAAAGCGATAGTAAGCTATGAGCCGTATATTAGGCAGTTTGATGATATAGAAGCGATGGAATCTCTTCGAAAATTTGTCCTGAGCGAGCAGTCAGTAGATGGATGGGTTAATTTAAAAACAGCGTTAGAAACAGAGAGTGACATGTTAGAAATGGCGAAGACAGATAAAGAAGATATGGTCTTTTTATCTTACACGTCAGGAACGACAGGAAATCCAAAAGGTGTCGTTCATACACATGCGTGGGCATACGCTCATTTACGTACGAGCGCTCCAAATTGGCTCGGAATTGAAGAGAATGATATTGTATGGGCAACAGCTAGTCCAGGCTGGCAAAAGTGGATTTGGAGCCCGTTTTTAGCAACTTTAGGATCAGGGGCAACAGGGTTTGTATATCACGGTAAGTTTGAACCGAAAACGTACCTAAACTTATTAGACGATAATAAGGTGAATGTACTTTGTTGTACACCGACTGAGTATAGATTAATGGCAAAGGTAGAAGATTTAAGCCAGTACAATTTAGAGGCATTACATAGCGCTGTATCGGCAGGTGAGCCGTTAAATAGAGAAGTCATTGAAACGTTCAAAAAGCACTTTCATATTACAGTGAGAGACGGCTATGGGCAAACGGAAAATACATTACTTGTTGGTGTAATGAAAGGGATGGATATTAGACCAGGATCAATGGGGAAACCAACGCCAGGTAACCACGTCGATATCGTAAATGAGGAAGGTACTCCAGTTAAAGTAGGCGAAGTTGGTGATATTGCAGTTCACATTGAAACGCCGGCCCTCTTTAAACAATATTACAAAGATGATGAGCGTACAGCGATGCAATTCCGCGGTGATTATTATATTACAGGTGATAAAGCGAAGAAAGATGAAGACGGCTACTTCTGGTTTGAAGGGCGCGGCGATGATATCATTATTAGCTCTGGTTATACAATCGGGCCGTTTGAAGTAGAGGATGCACTTGTAAAACATCCTTATGTAAGAGAATGTGCAGTTGTCGCAAGTCCTGATGAAATTCGTGGAAGTGTCGTGAAGGCATTTATCGTATTAAGAGAGAATATAGAAAAGAACGAAGAAACATTAATTCCAACACTCCAACAACACGTCAAAGAACTCACTGCACCATATAAATACCCTCGCAAAATTGAATTTGTAGATGAACTACCAAAAACGATTTCTGGAAAAATTCGCCGTATTGAACTTAGAAAACAAGAGATGGAGATTCCGTCAAAATAATTTTGAAAACAGTGAAGTAAATAGTTGAATGAAATGTAAAACAATGATAAAATAAAAACGAACACAAGTTCGATTTTATAAATTTAAAAAAGAGGTGTCCGTATGATTTTAGGTATTAATCCGTACTTAGTTTTAGATGGTAGTGGGCAAGAAGCTGTACAGTTTTATAAAGAGGCTTTAGATGCAAAAGTAGAAGTTATGCAAACTTTTGGTGACATGCCTGAAAATCCAGAATACCCGATTCCAGCTGAAGCGAAAGAGCGCGTTTTACACGCTACTTTAAAAGTTGGTAATACGGATCTTATGATTTCTGATACATTCCCAGGTCAAGGGCATGCAATCGGATCTCAAGTAACAATCGCAATTCAAATTAGTAATGCAGAAAAAGCAAAAGAAGTATTCGATAAGTTACAAGAAGGTGGAGAAGTTATCATGCCACTTCAAGAAACATTCTGGAGCCCAGCATACGGACAAGTAAAAGATAAATTTAATATTGAATGGCAAGTTACAACATCTACTACTGAACAAAAGTAATTTTTAGAAAAGCACCATGTTTTGAAATGGTGCTTTTTTTTATACAATAAAAAATAAAGGAGATGGGATATATGGGAGAAATTTGGTATGGCGGCACCATTTACACAGTGAGAGAAGAAAATGAAAAAGTGGACGCTGTTTACATTGAAAACGGTACGATCGTTGATGTTGGAAGTAAAGAAGAGTTAGAAAACCAATATGCCGCGGTTACATTGCACGATTTAAAAGGCAAAACGATGATTCCAGGTCTCGTTGATAGCCACATGCACCTTATTGGGCATGGGGAGAGATTGCTTCGTTTAGATTTATCAAATTGCACATCTTATGGCGAAGTGCTTACTCTTGTTCAGAAGCGAGTGGAAGAAGCTCCAAAGGGCTCTTGGATTATTGGAGAAGGATGGAATGAAAATAACTTTACAGATACAAAAGATGTTCACGCGCGTGATTTAGATGAAATTTCGAAAGAACATCCCATTTTACTAAAGAGAGTTTGTCGTCACGTTACATGGGTGAATGCATACATACTGCAAGAAGCGAATATAACAGAAAAGGCAGAAGATCCAAAAGGCGGGAAAATTGGTAGAGATTCATCAAATAAGTTAACAGGGCTTTTATATGAACAAGGGCAAGAATTAATTAAACATGTTCAGCCAGAAATTGATGAAGCTTATTTACAAAGAGCTCTGCAAACAGCGATTAAAGATTGCTGGAAATACGGACTTGTTGGCGGGCATACGGAAGATTTAAATTATTATGGTGGTTTTAGAAAAACATATAATGCGTTTTCTCACGTTATAAAAGAAATGCCATTTAAAGCCCATTTGCTCGTTCACCATGAAGTAGCACATGAACGAAAAGAATATGAAAATGAACATTGTATTGAATTTGGAGCAATGAAAATTTTCTCTGACGGTTCTTTTGGCGGAAGAACAGCATTATTAAGTGAACCGTATGAAGATGCGAAGGAAACAAATGGAGTTGCGATTTTCTCACGTGAAGAACTTGCGGAATTAGTAAAGAAAGCACGAGATCTACATATGCCAGTTGCGATTCATACTATCGGTGACTTATCGCTTGAATATGTCATTGATGCACTCGAATTATATCCACCAGCAGAAGGGGTGCGTGACCGCATTATTCATTGTCAGCTTGCTCGTGAAGAGTTGATAGAAAGAATGAAAAACTTGCAAGCCATTATCGATATACAGCCAGTCTTTCTTTCATCAGATTTTCCGTCAGTCATTGAAAAACTAGGCGAGCACCGTCTTCGTTATGCGTACGCTTGGAAGACGTTACTGGAGGCAGGATTACACTGCAACGGTGGCTCAGATGCTCCTATTGAACAAGTGAATCCGTTTCTAGGCATATATAGCGCTGTTACACGTAGAAGTTTTATTGACGGTATATGCTATATGCCTGAGGAAAGATTAACGGTTTATGAGGCTGTTTCTTTATTTACAACAGGAAGTGCCTATGCAATCGGAAAAGAAGCGAAGCGAGGGCAAATTGCAAAAGGATATGAAGCAGATTTTACAATATTAGACCGCAATATTTTTGAAATTGAGGCAGAAGAAATAAAAGAAGTACAAGCAGAAATGACCGTAATAGATGGCCAAGTTGTCTATAGAAAAGATGCGTAAAAATATATGAGCGGTTTTCGGGATATATCGAATTACCGACAAAAACTGACAAGAATAACGGCCGGATAGTAAGAGAGTATTGTTCGCGTCAATCGGGGGAAATAAATAACCGCAGAATTATGGAATTTCATAATTCTGCGGTTATTTTAATCTTATAAAAACGTTCTCTGTACTTTTTCCCAGAAAGAATTGTTTTTTAATTTAACTGTTTTAATTTGTTTATCGCTTAAGCGTACAACAGCTTTTTCCACTTGTTTAATGCTAAGCGCTTCGTTATCCATGCCGATAACAGGATAATCGTTACCGTCTGGTCTTAGTTTTAAAGTTAATGTACGTTCGTGATTTAAAATGAAAGGTGAACCGAGCGTACGGTAAGTGTTGTTGTTTAAAGATGCTAGTTCGCTTATTTGGAAACATGGGATAAGCGGGTCAACAACTGCACCATGCAATGATTTATTGTAAGCAGTACTTCCTGTTGGGGTAGAAACCACTAAACCGTCCCCTCTAAATGTTTCGAAATATAAATCATCAACATGAACATCTACAACGAATGTTTTAATAATGCTAGAACGTAATGAGAACTCATTTAAACAATGGAAAGATGTACTGCCATCTACATCTACTTGAATTGTTGGATATTTTCGCACTTCAATTTCATTTTTTGTAATTTCTTGAAGGGCTGTATCAACGTGATCAATATGGAAATCGCAGTAGAAAGAAATTTCATCTTTCGTAGAAATCCCTGCGTATAAGCAATCTTCTCTAAAACCAGTTTTACGAACGGCTTGTAAGAAGGTTGCATCATCTCCAACACTGACGATAGCGTTTGCATTTTTTGGATGATCTAATATGGTAAATCCATTCTCTTCTAAAATACGATAGATTGGTTTCATTTTTTCAACGAGCGTTGCTTTGTCATCACCATAAAAGAAAAATAAATTGCGACGATCTGCCATTATGTATCCCTCCACTGCAGTTAAATTTTCTGTTTTTCGTGCTACATATCATTAGAGTCCGTTCCCTGATGATATGTTCAAATAATATATTTCGATATAAATTGTCAAAATACCTTTTTATTTTTAGAAAAATTTTTATATTCAATCTTATAAAACTCTGTTTAACGATGAATAAACTTGTCGATAATGGGTACGGAGTGAAAGGATGATACGTATGAAGTGGCTCGTAATTGGAATAATAATTCTTCTTCTTTTTATTTTGTTTATACTATTGTCGAAAATAAAGCTTAAGGTGACATTTTTATATTCAGAAATGGAAAAGCAATGTTTGCTTCAAGTGAAAATATGGATGATTCGATATACATTTGATGTGTTGGAAAGAATTGAAAAACAGCAGAAAAAGACAGGACAGAAAATCGAAAAAGCTGAAGAGGACGGCGGACTCGATAATAAAATTATGGCGCAACTTGACAGCATTGGTGAACTGATAAAAAAGCTTCAAGAAGTTCATACTATTGTTAAAGATTTTCTCAAACGAGTGAAAATCAATGGTTGGAAATGGCATACACAAATTGGAGCAGGCGATGCAGCTAGTACTGGAATTGTCACTGGATATGCATGGGGGACAAAAGGTATGGCTGCTGGAGTTGTCGGACAATATATGCATATTGTCGACGTACCAGAATTTGAAATTACCCCAGTTTTTCAAGGGAAAGGATTTGCATCAAGATGCGAGTTAACAGCATCTTTTCGTATATTCCGCGCTATAAAAACTGGCGTCAAATTACTCGTATTTATGAGAAGACAAAGATCTGGTATGACAGAAAAATCTGTTCAAGCATAGGGGGGATATAGAATGGACCATCCAATTCAAGGTTTAATGACAACAGCAATGCAGCATTTAAAACAAATGACTGATGTAAATACAATTGTTGGTGACCCAATTAAAGCGGCAGATGGAAGCGTAATTCTTACAGTTTCGAAAGTAAGTTTCGGATTTGCTGCTGGTGGAAGTGAATTTGGTAAAGTAGAACATTCAGGCCGTCATCCATTTGGCGGGGGAAGTGGTGGAGGAGTTTCTATTAATCCTGTTGCCTTTCTTGTTATAAATGGAGATGGTGTGAAAGTATTGCACTTAGATAAACAAACACACGTCATCGATAAAATAATTGAATTAGCGCCACAAGCTGTTGATAAAGTGAAAGAAATGATGGATAAACGAAAAGAAGATGATCCTGAATTTCAAATTTAACGAATAAAGAAGCTAATCAATAGGTTAGCTTCTTTAATTTTTTTGTAAATAAAGCGATTTTATTTGCATTATCGATAGGGACAAACTATCATTTACATTGTACATATTTTGTTTAAATAAGGGAGGATTTTCAAGTGGCAAACGTAACTTTTAAAGGTAATCCAATGACTTTAGTTGGAACAGAAGTTAAAGTTGGCGATCAAGCGCCAAACTTCCAAGTATTAGCAAACGACTTATCTCCAGTAAGTTTAGAAACATACAAAGGCGAAGTGAAATTAATTAGTGTTGTACCTTCAATCGACACAGGTGTGTGTGATGCACAAACACGTCGTTTTAACCAAGATGCAGCAGGTATTGAAAACGCGAAAGTATTAACAATTAGCGCTGATTTACCATTCGCTCAAAAACGCTGGTGTGCAGCAAACGGTTTAGAAAACGTTGTAACACTTTCTGACCACCGCGACCTTTCATTCGGTGAAGCTTACGGCTTAGTAATGAAAGAGCTTCGTTTACTTGCTCGTGCAGTATTCGTAGTAGATAGCAATGACAAAGTAGTTTACGCAGAATACGTAAGCGAAGGTACAAGCCATCCAAACTATGAAGCAGCATTAGAAGCAGCTAAATCTGCGAAGTAATGTGATGAAAATGACCTCTTATAAAGAGGTCGTTTTTTCTCATATATTGCTCTGTAACAGCATCGATATATGAGAAAAAACGTTATATCATATATAACTAAAGGGGAGCTCTTTACAGGAGGTCGCTTTTTCTTTTTGGAAAAAATCACTTTGTGGTATGATATAAGTTATGTGTAAAAGAGAGAAGGAGGAATGTACGTGAGTCAGACAGTAGAAACATTATTTTCTATTTTTGATTCTTCTGCGGTAGTTTTACGTAAAGAATTAGATGTAACATATTTAGAGGCGCTTGTAGAAACAGGTGATAACTTGTTTGAGGGAGCGATTTTACAAGAGGAATTATCCGAATCAGCAATTGAAAGGCTGAATCGTGAATATAGTACGTTTAATGAAGAAACATATAAAGGTGAAGAAATTCGTAAAGCATTTCAGTTAGCCATCTTAAAAGGAATGAAAGAAGGCGTACAAGCGAATCATGAAATGACGCCTGATGCAGTTGGAATGTTCATGAGTTACTTATTCCATAAATTTATGCAAGGTCAAAACGAGATCACAGTTTTAGATCCTGCAATTGGAACAGGTAATTTAATGACTACAGTATTTAATAGCGCCAAAGAAGGACTAACAATGAGTGGATTTGGTGTAGAAGTGGATGAAGTGCTAATTAAACTTGCTTTAGTAAATGCAAATTTACAAAAGCATGCAATCGAATTCTTCCATCAAGATGGACTAGCACCACTTTATATCGATCCAGTTGATGCAGTCGTTTCAGACTTACCGGTTGGTTATTATCCAAACGAAATCGGTGCAAGTGAATATAAATTAAAAGCAGATGAAGGAATGTCGTATGCCCATCACTTATTTATTGAACAAAGTGTGAAACATACGAAAGAGGGCGGTTACTTATTCTTCTTAGTACCAAACTTCATTTTTGAAAGTGACCAGGCACCAAAATTACATGCATTTATTAAAGAAACATGCTTTATTCAAGGGTTATTACAGCTTCCTGTTTCCATGTTTAAAAACGAGAAAAATGCAAAAAGTATATTTGTTCTCCAAAAGAAAGGCGCTAATGTAACAATGCCAAAACAGGCGTTATTAGTGGAGTTGCCTAAATTCTCTAACATGAAGGCGATGGAAGACATTATGGATCAATTAAATACTTGGTTTGCAACACATAAATAAAGCTGGGTATATGTAACAGCATTAGTGATTCATGTAGTACAGTTTTATATAATATGTCATATTTTTAAATATATACAAGATTTAACTGAATTTTTTTGAAATCTGTAATATATATTTTTTCTTGGTGTTACAATTTTTTCACTTGAAATATATGTCGGACGATGTTTAAATTAAAATCGTGAGTATAAAATTTGCTAATGATGAAACGTTTTCATATTTGGTGAATTTGATCAGATAAAATCGAGCGGTTTGTGGAAACATCCACACAACTACCAAGAGAAAAAGGGGCGAAAGACTAGATGTCAAAAATCATCGCGATTAACGCAGGAAGCTCTTCCTTAAAATTCCAATTATTTGAAATGCCAAGTGAAACAGTATTAACAAAAGGTTTAGTAGAACGTATCGGTTTAGAAGATAGTATCTTCACTATTACTGTAGATGGCGAAAAACAAAAAGAAATTACAAACATTCCAGATCACGCAGTAGCAGTTAATATGCTTCTTAAAAAGTTAACTGAAAACGGAATCGTTAAATCTCTAGATGAGATTGGCGGTATCGGTCACCGTGTTGTTCACGGCGGCGAAAAATTTGCTGACTCTGTTTTAATTACTGATGAAGTATTAGCTGATATCGAAGAATTAAGCGATTTAGCACCACTTCATAACCCAGCAAACGTTGTTGGTATTAAAGCATTCCAAGAAGTATTACCAAACGTACCAGCAGTAGCAGTATTCGATACAGCATTCCACCAAACAATGCCGGAATCTGCATTCCTATACAGCTTACCATATGAGTACTATGAAAAATTCGGCATCCGTAAATACGGTTTCCACGGAACTTCTCATAAATATGTAACTGAGCGTGCGGCTGAATTATTAGGTCGTCCAATTGAAAGCTTAAGCTTACTTTCTTGTCACTTAGGTAACGGTGCAAGTATCGCAGCAGTAGAAGGCGGTAAATCTATCGATACTTCTATGGGCTTCACACCACTTGCTGGTGTAACAATGGGTACACGTTCTGGTAACCTTGACCCTGCGTTAATTCCATACATCATGGAAAAAACAGGCCAAACAGTAGAAGAAGTAGTTAACGTATTAAACAAGAAGAGTGGTATGTTAGGTCTTACTGGTTACTCTAGTGACCTACGTGACATCATTGCGAAAGAAGAAGAAGGCGACCACCGTGCGAAAGTAGCACTTGATGTATTCGTAAGCCGTATCCACAAATACATCGGTTCTTACACTGCTCGTATGAAAGGTGTAGACGCAATCATCTTCACAGCTGGTGTAGGTGAAAACAGTGCGATTATTCGTGAGCGTGTATTAGAAGGCCTTGAGTACATGGGCGTATACTTCGATGCAAAACGTAATAACGTATTCGGTGAAGAAGCATTCATCAGCTTCCCACACTCTCCAGTAAAAATTATCGTAATTCCAACTGACGAAGAAGTTATGATTGCTCGTGACGTACTACGTCTTGGAGATATTGGTTAATATATGAAAAGAAAGACGAGATCCTATAGGATTTCGTCTTTTTTCTTTTGGATGTATTTTAAAACTCCATCTGGATATAATATTTTTTCTTTCTGAATGAATGCCGTAATAGGAATCCATTTCGCATACGCTACTGTTTCTTCATCTTGTATATTTAATATTTTCATTTCATATAGTGACGTGTCTAATAAACGCAAAGAATATAGTTGAATGATTTCATGACCAATGTCTCCATCGAGATGAAAGACATTTTCTAAACACCCTAAATAATTGGTGATTTCTATCTCCGTATGAAGCTCTTCTTTAAACTCCCGAATAACAGTATGTGCTGATTTTTCACCAAGTTCAATTGAACCGCCAAGAGGACGATAATATATTTCGCCTTCTGTATAATATTCTTGTACGAGAAGGCGATCTTGATGTACAGCAAGACCGAAAGCTTTTGCACGTGGATACATATAGAATCACTCCTTATTTGTTTTGTATAAGGACGATTATAATGTATGGTGTGATAAAAGTATCGTGTATTTAAGTGTGCGGTCTAACTGTAATTCCATCAAATAAGTCTTTCCAAAATGCTTCATTGTATTGGTATACATCCATAATAGGACATTTCATAACGCAAATACGTTGTAATCCCCAATCTTCTTGGGTGATAGTTGGTATATCGGCAGGAATTAGTAACAGGACAGAGAATGTATGTGTAACGATTTGAGATAAAATTTGTTCTAGGGAACATGCTTCTTCATATGTTCCTCCAGTTCGAATAAATAATATGGATTCTGCCGTTTCAATTGTAGCTAGAAAACGATTAATACGATGTTCATAGTTTAACTTAATTTCTGTATAAGAAGGCCAAGAAGTTGGTGTGTTTACATCTGTTTTAAAGTCATGACAGGAGTCAATTTCATAAAGGTTGTCCCTTAATCTTAATTTTGCATCATCATCCCAAAATGAGATGAAGGATAAATTTTCGAAATTTAAAAAGCGGTCAAATCGATTTTGTAATAATACATTCACTTTTTCTAATGAGGGGCTTAGCATAAAATCAATAACGCCAAAAAATGGTGATAATTCTAATTGATATAATGCCCAAGCAGGCCAGCAGTTTTGTCCTAAGCTGAATACCGCATTATATTCTTTTTTTATATCGGATAGATTCATGTGATTTATCTCATCCTTTTTGTTAATATTTTATGCCATTCAAAAATGGTATGTGAATAGAGATAGACAAGCATATTTGCAAAGAATAAGCAGAAATATGTTACAATAGAAAAAAATCGAACGAGGTGGTTGTTACGATGCGATCGAAGCGAGAACAAGCCATTTTAGACAATATAAAAGAATGGGAAGCGCAATTAGTTGAGCAAGAAGCGACCGATTTTCAAAAAGTGTTTGATAAATGGTTACATACTACAGTTGCGAAATTACCTGAGAAAAAGCGAAAAGAATTCTTCACGAAAGCAGATGGATGGCTCTTTCATTTGCATGCATTTATTCAAAGTTCACAAGCACAGTTAGATGCACGTAATCGGATTTTAGGAACATCAAGATTATTTGATGAATCGATTGAACAGCTTGAAGATTTGAAAGCATTATCTATTGATCAATTAACATACATAGCAGAGCAGCAAACAGCACGTCATCGTCTATATTCATTTGTACAAGGCGGGGCAACAGGTGCTGGAGGTTTATTATTATTAACGGCGGATTTTCCGGTTATGATCGCGTTAAATGTGAAGGCAGTCCAACTTATTGCAACATCATTTGGACATGATGTGAACAAGCCGTATGAAATGATGCTTGCGTTAAAGGTGTTTCATGCGTCATTACTACCAGGAAGACTTCAGCAATATGCATGGTACAATTTATTGCAAGAGCTGGAGCAAGAAGATTCGTTCTTTTACGAAGGAGACGAAGCAGTGCTACAAACAGCTTCTACTGAGGTTGTGTTAAAACAAATTTTGAAGACATTTTCGATTTATGCTCTTCGTCGTAAATTATTCCAAGGTATACCGGTAATTGGAATGGCAATTGGATCTACAGTGAATTATCGTTTAACAAGAAACGTTACTGAATTTGCAAATAGATTTTATCAAGTGCGCCATATAGTCGAGAAAGAAAAAAGAGCATAAAAAAAGCGAGAGGCCGAAGCCTTTCGCTTTTTTAATTCGTTGCATGTTTTTTGGACATTGGAACAGATACTGGCTGCTTTTCTGCTGTTTTTTCTGTTTTTGGATAATAAATTAAATCCAATGTTTTTGCTTGTACGGCAATCGAAAGAATAGTAAAAGCAATTTCTGTCCAATTTAAATAATATAATGAAAGCGCAAGAACAATCGCGTCAAAGACGAAGAAAATTTGCCCAATTGTAAAACGAGTTCGTTTACTTAATACAATTGTTAAAATATCGTCTCCACCGGTTGCACCGCCAAATCGTAATATAAAACCGAGTCCAATACCAGCTAACGCACCGCCAACTACTGCAGCTATAAATAAGTTATTTGATAAATCTACCGTAAATGGAGAATAATTTTCCATAAAGGAATAAAATACTCCGAATGAAATTGAACCTAGGAATGAATAACCAACCATTTTTCTACCTAAAAATGAAGCGCACAGTAAAATAATTGGGATATCCATTAATACAGTTGAAATAGATGGTGAAATATCATAAAAGTTTTGAATGAATAGTGCAATTCCTACAAATCCACCTTCTGTTAAGTGGTTTTGGAAGTGAATGTGATATAGCGCTGCTGCTAAAATAAATGAACCGATTAAAACCATAAAAATTTCTTTAATAATTTGCCGACTTTGGATGTTCCTCATCGTTATTCCTTCTTTCCGTAGTTAGTAGTCCTTTTTGTGTTGTAAACTAACTACGAGCTCACATGTAGCTTTCAGTTAGTTTACGAAAAAACTAACTACGCTATATGTCGCTGAAGAAATAACGAATAATCCTCTCGTCCATCAATTCTCCCTACCTTCGTTTTAGTTTAAGTCTTAAAACGACTAAACAAAACGTGGAGTAGGATTCGTCATTTAGCAATCCTGCTCTTCTTTGTTTTGTTTAGTTAGTAACAATTAAGTCCTAAACAAAACGCTATGTGTAAGAAGAGTCTTTTTTTTGCCAAATTATCCTTCGGGCAATCATAATTTCCCCACTCTCGTATTTTTTTCGCTAGACTAAAGTATCTGAGCTGAAAAATACGCTACGTGTATGATTCGTCAATACGATGCCACATGCTCCTTCGAGCGATCATGATATCAAAATCCCTTCCTTCAAGATTTATACTATTATATCATACTTTTAAAAAATATATGCGGATGGAAACCGACAATAAACGGAGGGAATCTACAAAAAATGTTATGTTTAAATATTTTTGTAGAAAAGCCTAAGTTATTTCGGAGGATTGGACAGTTTATAACGGTTTGTCCAATAAGTAAGAAAAAAGGGTTTTATTCCGTTGTGTTCTTTTCATCACTTTTATCTTTAAAAAACGCATCCCAACTAATTACACTTAAAAAAGTTAAAGTGATAATAACGAAAGCACGCATAATTTTTAAACCTCCTTTTGTACATAGTATATGAATCATTCGATTCAGAATGTGTCATTTTTTTACAAGTCTTAACTATTATGAGAGTATATTAATATAGATAGATGAAGGGGAGAGTGAAGGTATGCTAAAAGACATGTTCAAAAGAAAAGAATTAATATGCATTTCATGTCAGAAAAAAATTCAATATGAAGAAGAGCTTGTTGCTTTTGTAAAGTTGCCGAAAGAAAGAAGTATATTAGTTGGTCCATTCGATGTATGTTTGGCGAAAACAGCACAAGAAATATATTGTAAATCATGTTATGACAAAAAAAGCATGACCCAAAGTTATTGAGGGGCATGCTTTTTTCATTGGTGTGCTTTCCCCTCAGATACATTTTGAGTGAGTCGATACCAAAGCCAAAGGTCATTAATGATGGAAGCAAGATCGGCAATTTCTGAATTTAGTTTACAAGAAACTTCGAAGTCTTCTTCGTTATTTAAATAATGTTGTTTTGTATTAATATAGTGCTCAAGTTCTTTTATACGATCAGGAATTTTCCCGCGAACTTGTTCCCATTTTAGTAAAATAGCATGTTGCATTTTTTCGGGGATTTCTTCCCAGTCTTCTTGTAAATGTGGAATTTCAATTCCTAGATGTTCATCGTATAAGAAATACTTTTCCATAAGTTCACCCCCGTTTTCCTGCTTATATTGTACATAAAAACAGAAAGAAGTTCGACGAAATTGTTTGAAAAAATTTGAAAATGACTCTTGATACATTTTGTGAAAGGTGGTAAAGTGTGAATTATTATAAAAGAAAATGAATATTTATTCTTTAGGGGGATGCAAAATGGAGAAGAAAAAAGTTGTATTAGCATATTCCGGAGGTCTTGATACTTCCGTTGCAATTAAATGGTTACAAGAGAAGAATTATGATATTATCGCGCTTTGTTTAGACTTAGGGGAAGGTAAAGACTTAGCATTTGTAAAAGAAAAGGCACTTTCAGTAGGTGCAATTAAATCATATATGATTGATGTTCAAGAAGAATTTGCAAACGAATATGCATTGATGGCGATGCAAGCACACACATTATACGAAGGGAAATACCCTCTTGTCTCTGCATTATCTCGTCCGCTTATTGCGAAGAAATTAGTAGAAATCGCAGAACAAGAAGGCGCAACTGCAGTTGCACACGGATGTACAGGGAAAGGAAATGATCAAGTTCGTTTTGAAGTTTCTATTCAAGCATTAAATCCTTACTTAGAAGTGATTGCACCTGTACGTGAATGGAAGTGGTCACGTGAAGAAGAAATTGCCTATGCAAAAGAAAACGATGTACCAATTCCGATTAATTTAGATAGCCCGTTTTCAATCGATCAAAACTTATGGGGACGCAGCAACGAATGTGGAATTTTAGAAGATCCATGGGCAGCGCCGCCAGAAGATGCATATGAGATGACATTGGCATTAGAAGATACACCGAATAAACCAGAGTTTGTAGAAATCGGATTTGAAGCAGGCGTACCGACTACTTTAAATGGCACTGCATATTCACTTGCAGAATTAATTAAAACGTTAAATGCGCTTGCTGGAAAACACGGCGTTGGACGTATTGATCACGTAGAAAATCGTCTTGTCGGTATTAAATCTCGTGAAGTATACGAATGCCCAGCAGCAATGACGTTAATCACTGCGCATAAAGAGTTGGAAGATTTAACACACGTAAAAGAAGTAGCACATTTTAAACCAGTGATTGAACAGAAAATAACAGAACTTATTTATAATGGTTTATGGTTCTCACCTTTAAAACAAGCGCTTCATGCATTTTTACAAGAAACGCAAAAGAATGTAACAGGTACAGTGCGTGTGAAATTATTTAAAGGTCATGCGATTGTAGAAGGACGTAAATCTGAATACTCTTTATACGATGAAAAATTAGCAACATATACTGCTCAAGATGAATTTAATCATGATGCAGCAGTTGGATTCATTTCATTATTCGGTTTACCGACGAAAGTATACAGCCAAGTGAATCAAAAGAAGGTGGAAGCGTGAGCAAACTTTGGGGCGGACGTTTTACAGAAGAAGCGGAAGCATGGGTTGAAGAGTTCGGAGCATCCATCTCCTTCGATCAACAATTAGTAAATCAAGATATAAAAGGAAGTATTGCGCACGTCACGATGCTAGCAAAGCAGGGCATCGTGACGAAAGAAGAAGCAGAGAAAATAAAGATAGGTCTTCAATATTTATTGAAAGAAGCAAAAGAGAATAAGCTACAATTTTCAGTAGAAGCAGAAGATATTCATTTAAACATCGAAAAAATGTTAATTGAACAAATTGGCGAAGTAGGAGGAAAACTTCACACTGGCCGAAGTCGTAATGATCAAGTAGCGACAGATATGCATTTGTATTTAAAAGAAAAGGTAGAACATATTATAAAAGCTACAAAACAATTGCAAACTGTTCTTGTTCAACAAGCAGAAAATAATATTGAAACCATTATGCCGGGCTATACGCACTTGCAGCGTGCCCAGCCGATTTCATTTGCTCATCATATTCTCGCTTACTTTTGGATGTTAGAGCGTGATGTGAATCGTTATGAAGATTCGTTAAAACGTATTAACATTTCGCCATTAGGAGCAGGAGCGTTAGCTGGAACGACATTCCCCATTGACCGAGAGTATAGTGCGGAGCTTCTTGGATTTAATGGAATCTATGAAAATAGTTTAGATGCAGTAAGCGATCGTGATTTCATACTGGAGTTCCTAAGTAACTCCTCTATGCTTATGATGCACTTATCACGCTTTTGCGAAGAACTTATTTTATGGAGTAGCCAAGAGTTTCAATTTATTGAAATGAGCGATCAATATGCAACGGGAAGCAGCATTATGCCGCAAAAGAAAAACCCGGATATGGCGGAACTAATCCGTGGTAAAACAGGCAGAGTATACGGTAATTTATTCAGTTTACTCACAGTAATGAAAGGATTACCGCTCGCTTACAATAAAGACTTACAAGAAGATAAAGAAGGAATGTTTGATACAGTTAAAACAGTAGAAGGATGCCTTCATATTATGGCGGGCATGCTTGAAACGATGACTGTAAACAAAGAAAAAATGGGGCAAGCTGTGACGCAAGATTTCTCCAACGCAACAGAAATTGCTGACTATTTAGCGAACAAAGGACTACCATTCCGTCAAGCTCATGAAATTGTTGGAAAGTTAGTGCTATATTGCACACAAAAAGGAATTTATTTATTAGATGTCTCTCTTGAAACATATAAAGAAATGAGCTCCTTATTTGAAGAAGATTTGTATGAAGTGCTGTCACCATATGCAGCTGTAAAGCGTCGTAACAGTGCTGGCGGGACTGGGTTTGAACAAATCAAAAACGCTTTGGAGAAGGCGAAGGGGTTAACGAAAGAAGTTATTAAGAATTGAGTTGGGAAGTACGCCAGTCTAGTAAAGTCTGGCGTACTTTATTTTTTACTAGCATTTAAGTTACAATGTAGTAAAAAATAACAATTTAGGGGAAGTCTATGAAAAAAATAGTGTTGATCATTGTACTGTTAATTAGCTTAATTGCAAATGCTAAAGTGTTTCTTTTGGACAAATATATGTATGTTGGTGAAAAAGAAAAGCGAGAAGAAGCGGTTATCGCAACGATGTGGCATTTACAAGATAAAGGATATAAAGAAAGTGATATTTTATATATAAAACCGGCCTTTTATAGCAAAATGGATTCTTATGGTATGAATGTACAGTTTAAAGATGAACCAAATGAATCATATACATATAGAGTTTTAAAAGATGCGAAAACAAATAAACTAACTGTACACCAAGATAGCAATGAGTCTGGTGGTATGGGCGGGAAACATCAAGAGCTTAAATAAAGAAAGAAAACGACTGATGGCATTCGCCTGCAGTCGTTTTCTTTTAATCATACTTATGTCGATCTTCCGTAATTCGAATATACTCAATATCCATCAAATCACGAAGTAATGCACCATTACTTAGTTCAACGCCGTGCTTCTCTTTAAAATGAGTGCGAATCGTATCTAGCATTTCAATTTCTTTGCCGTTCACATCTAAAATAATGCGTTCAGAATCATCCATATAGCATCCTCCTTTTTTACACATATATATTTTGTCCGTCTATTTCTAAAAAATGTATGTTAACGTAATGTTAGGAAATAAGAAAGGGATGGAAAATGAGACGTATTTATTTTATAGGGCTAATTTTGTACACATTCATTGTATTACATGTTGCATTCCCAAATATCTTTTCATTTGAGGATTTAGAAACAGTACACGTTGCGATATTTATTTTTGCTCTATTTGTAGTAGATTGCTTTATTTCTATATGGCTTTCGAAAAGAAAAGATATACAAGGCAAAAAAGAAATGGAACGGAAAAAGAGAAAACGTTCCTTTTGGATGATGACATACTGTTTGTCTTTAGTGCTTACTGCTGCTTTTTTTAGTGAACATATTCCATTAGAAAGAGTAAATATTGGATTTGGAGCATTCGTATTCGCATACTATTTTTTTATGCACTTTCTTCCTTATATGAAAGAAAAGCGAGGAGAAGAGGAAAATCCGCTTGTAGAAGAAGAGAAAGAACAAGAGCATAAGAGAATAGAAGGGGATATAAAGAAACTTGGAGAACAAAAGTGGTATTTAAAATCAAAAATCATATACGTTCTTTGCTTTATTACGCCGCCAATTGGTTATTTGTATGTTTTCTTATTTCGTAAAAAAATGACAGAAGGTGCAAGGCGAACGTACTTAACGGTTGCGACGATTATGATGGCATTATGGTCTTTGAAGTTTCTTCCGCCTTATGTGTTGGCAATTACCGTTGTTGTCGTAGCATGTCTTTTGTTTATAGTGAAGTTTATAAAATGAAAAACACCAAGCCTATGTGGACTTGGTGTTTTATCTATAAATTAAAGCTCACCTTGCTCTTCATCACCACGAACAACAAGGACATCGCATTTCGCATAGCGAATAATATGTTCAGAGACGCTACCAATTAGGAAACGCTCAACAGCATTTAAACCAGTCGCACCACACATAATTAAATCTACTTTATGGTTTGGAGCGATTTCTTTTGAAATTTTTGATTTAGGATTACCGAATTCTAATACAGTTTCAATTTTTTCAAGACCAGCTTCAAGCGCAGTTTTTTTGTAGTCTTCTAATAGGTCTTCTGCAAATAGATTTGCACGTTCCGCAATTGCACGGCTATAAGCTTCTACTGCTGAGTATGCTTTTACATCAACGATATGAGCAATTGTTAATGTTGCATTGTTGCGCTTTGCGACTTGAATTGCTTTTTTAAAGGCTTTTTCTGCTTCTTTAGAACCATCCACTGCGATTAAAATATTTGTATATGTATTATTCATAGTAAATTCCTCCCAATCTGTTTTATAACTGTTTACAACTTAATTATAAAACAAATTTTGGTAACGTGCTTGCCAGAAACGTTACAGAATTTTGAAAACTCTGTTTCAATTCATTTTAGTTGTAATTGGAGCGAGAACTTGTTACATATGAAGTATAGCAATTTAAAAGGGGGCAGTTTTGTGAGACATGCGCTCATTACAGCCGGTACGAAAGGTTTAGGAAAGCAAGTAACAGAAAAGTTATTGGCTAAAGGCTATTCAGTAACAGTAACGTACCATAGCGATATCACGGCTATGGAAACGATGAAAGAAACATATAAAGATGTGGAAGAGCGTCTACAATTCGTGCAAGCGGATGTCACGAAAAAGGAAGATTTACATAAAATAGTAGAAGAAGCGATGAGCCGTTTTGGCAAAATTGACTTTTTAATTAATAATGCTGGTCCATATGTATTTGAACGAAAAAAGTTAGTTGATTATGAAGAAGATGAATGGAATGAAATGATTCAGGGAAATTTAACAGCGGTATTTCATTTATTAAAACTTGTCGTTCCGGTCATGAGAAAACAGAACTTTGGCCGTATTATTAATTACGGATTTCAAGGGGCGGATAGTGCACCGGGATGGATTTATCGTTCAGCTTTTGCCGCAGCGAAAGTAGGACTTGTTTCATTAACGAAAACAGTTGCTTATGAAGAAGCGGAGTATGGTATCACTGCGAACATGGTATGTCCTGGTGATATTATTGGCGATATGAAAGAGGCAACTATTCAAGAAGCACGTCAGCTGAAAGAGCATAACACACCGATTGGTAGATCTGGAACAGGTGAAGATATTGCAAGAACCATTTCGTTTTTATGTGAGGACGATTCCGATATGATTACCGGTACAATTATTGAAGTGACTGGTGCAGTGGATGTTATTCATAGACATCGATAGAATAAAATAAGATGAAGTTTCGAATAATTGGACAGTTTATCCATTGTGCTGAGAGGTGCGGATAATACTGTCCTTTAATATAAAATTAAATCTATCGGAAAACTCGTGTTATTTTTTTGTCAAATATTGAGATATTATGTTAAAATATAAGAGCGTAGAAAGCGCTTTAAAAAATGATTCAGGGGTCATTTCATAACTCAAGGGGGAACTAATCATGCGTATCGGTATTCCAACAGAAATTAAAAACAATGAAAACCGTGTGGCAATGACGCCAGCGGGAGCAGTACATTTAGTACAAAATGGTCACGAAGTTTTTGTTCAAAAAGGAGCAGGTTTAGGATCTGGCTTTACAGATGAAGAATACGTACAAGCTGGTGCGAAACTTGTAGAAACTGCTGAAGAAGCATGGAATCAAGATATGGTTATGAAGGTAAAAGAGCCAGTAGCAAGTGAATACGGCTATTTCCGTGAAGGCTTAATCTTATTCACATACTTACACTTAGCTCCAGAACCAGAATTAACGAAAGCATTAATCGATAACAAAGTTGCATCAATCGCATACGAAACAGTACAATTAGACAATCGTTCTTTACCATTACTTGCACCTATGAGTGAAGTGGCTGGTCGTATGTCTGCACAAATCGGTGCACAATTCCTTGAGAAAAACAAAGGCGGTAAAGGTATTTTACTTGCAGGCGTTCCAGGGGTAAAACGCGGCAAAGTAACAATTATTGGCGGTGGTCAAGCTGGTACAAACGCAGCTAAGATTGCAGTAGGTTTAGGTGCAGATGTAACAATCATTGACTTAAGTGCAGAACGCCTTCGTCAATTAGATGATATTTTCGGTAACCAAGTAAAAACATTAATGTCTAATCCATACAACATTGCAGAAGCTGTTAAAGAATCTGACCTTGTTATTGGAGCAGTATTAATTCCGGGTGCAAAAGCGCCAAAACTTGTAACTGAAGAAATGATTCAATCAATGGAACCAGGTTCTGTCGTTGTAGATATCGCGATTGACCAAGGTGGTATTTTCGAAACAACTGATCGTATTACAACTCATGACAACCCAACTTACGAAAAACATGGCGTTGTTCATTATGCAGTTGCTAATATGCCAGGTGCAGTTCCACGTACGTCAACTCTTGCATTAACAAACGTAACAGTACCATATGCAGTACAAATTGCTAACAAGGGCTACAAAGAAGCTTGCTTAGGCAACACTGCATTATTAAAAGGTATTAACACATTAGATGGTTATGTAACATTCGAAGCAGTTGCGGAAGCTCACGGCTTACAATACGCTGATGCAAAAGAGCTTCTTGAAAAAGCTCCTGCTTTATCATAATAGAAATACATTTGAGACCTTCCTTTTCGTGAGGAGGGTCTTTTTTATATGGAGAAATAACATGTGAATAATTGTTATTTATTGGTGTAAATCATTTTTTATTATGATAATTTAGAATTATATAATAAAAAGAGGGGATTCAATGGGGAGTAAAAAGAGGAAGAAAAAGCAAGCAAAGAGACAAAAGTACATAAAGAAAAAACAGGAGCAGAACATACCTTTTTCACAAAAAGTAGTCATTACAATAGAGAAAACATTTCGGTATATTTGTATGTTCTTGTATGTGATTTTTTGTGTGTTTTTATGTGGGATGGTTAAATGTTTGGGGATAACCCCTAATGTTATTGAAGGTATTTTTGGCGTTATGCTTGTTATGGTAGAAGGAATCTTATTCTTTATATTATTTGATAAGGTTTGGCCTAGTCATGAAAGTAAAAAAGATAGAAAAAGAAGCAAAAAATCTTCATACGCTTCAAGCTCATCAAGTGGATTCGGTGACTACAGTAGCAATGACTGTAGTAGCTCAAGTGATGGTGGAGGAGATTGCGGAGGTGGTGGAGATTAAGTTAGTTTTTTAGAAGAACGACTAATGAAAGGATGGGACGAAAGATGGAGACTGTGAACTTAATAGAATTAACAAAGGATATTAAAGATCAACATAAAAACTTCGTCGTTTCAAATATAAACAGTCATTGCTTACGAATCGCTGTATTTACTGGTGAATATGATTGGCACTATCATTCTAATTCGGATGAATTATTTATTGTGTTAGAGGGAGAATTACTTATTGATTTTGAAGATGGAGAAACAGCGGTTTTAAAGCCAAATGATTCAATCTTAATTCCAGCATGTAAGATTCATAGAACGAGAGCATTAAAGAGAACTGTAAATCTTTGTTTTGAACATATAGAGGCGGATACGATTAAAGTGGAGCAATTATGAAAAAATTATCCGTAGCCGAGTATAGAAAAATCCTTCCGATTTTAGAAAGTCATACAAAAACGACGACGTTTGCTTATGCGGTATGTGATCAAGTGATAGATGGTGAGGTTTTTGCAAACGAGAAATTAACAGCAGGATTAATTATTACAGCTAACGGTATCTATTATTTATTTGGTGATACTGATGATCAAAATTATAACGAAGAGTTATTTTCATATTTAAAAACAGCTATTGAGAAAACAGAGAAGAGATTTACACTCTTTACTTCAAGTGAAGATTGGGAAATGATGTTAGAAGAGCGTTTTAGTAATACACTTCGGAACATCCCGCGAATGAAATTTCAAAGAGTAACCTTTGAGGAGAGAAAACGAGATTTTAACAAAAATACATATGAAGTGAAGCGTATTGATAGAAGAGATATAGAGCGAAGCAGTGAATTTAAAGAGGAGTACTACAAAGAATATTGGGGATCAAAAGAAACGTTTTTGAATAGTGGTTTTGGATTTTGTATAGAACAAGATGGGATAATTGTAGCTGAATGTGTCTCGATATTTAGCGGGAATGGTTATGCTGAAATAGATATTGCAACACATGAAGCGCATCAAGGGAAAGGATTAGCTCAAGCTGTTGCAACACGGTTCATTGAACATTGCATGCAAAATGATATTATACCGAGCTGGGATTGTTATGTAGACAATATTCCTTCGCGAAAATTAGCTAGTAAATTAAGTTTTTATCATCCAATAGAATACAGTTTGTTTGTACGTAAGAAAACGGGGGAAGAAAAATGAATGTAGAATTAACGAGATTTAAAGTTAAGCCTGGTAAGAGTCATCGAGTAAATGAATGGATGCAGCTTCTGAATGACAATATGAAAGAAGTACTTTTGACATTAAACGACGAAAAGATGTACGTTGAGACAATTTTCCGGGAAATAAGAGATGGAGAAGAGTACTTATATTGGTATTCTGTGCAAGGAGAAGGTGGGGCTCTTGTCGAAAATTCTCATTATGAAATTGATAAAAAGCACTTGGAATTTTGGTATGAGTGTATTGATGAAGAAGCACCCTCTGTTGATATGAAAACAGAAGTCGTTATGATTCAAGATGTTGTGAAGGACGCGATGAAATAATAGAATAGTATTTCAGAGAAGCGCATCAAAATGGATGTGCTTTTTATTATGAAACAATTTATAAAAGCTGCATTTGGATGTCTTTAAGTGAAAATAAAGAGGGATACTGAGAATATTTTAGGATAAACTATAAAGTGAAACTTTAATCAGTGTGGGGTTCATCCCCCATCTAACTTCTTGCTTCCGCTGAATTTTGATGTGAGGTCTTACTGCCCGTTAATGCGGGATAAAGAAATAAAAAACACCAAACCAAAAGACCTACCAATATACGGTGTAGTCGTAACAGGCAAAACAGAGGATTTACAAAGTTTACAAGGAGCACCATATATTAAGGCTGCTGTAAGAGGTGTAACAGTTGAGAAATATTGATTACAAGCAATTAATGTGAATAATCAGAAAATTTATGTTATAATATGGGAAAAGGAGGTTTATATGAGGCAAATACATGGAGCAATTTATATTTACATAACAATGTTTTTCGTGGCGGTATCCTATGGATTGGGGCACGTGTATTCGCATCCTATACTAACTTTTTTAAGCGGAGCATGTATGGCGTTTGCGCTTCTTGTCCACCTTTTCTCAGTTTGGATCGTGAAATTTCAATTAAATATTAGTGAAATAGAAGAAGGCACTTTTTGAGTGGCCTTCTTTTTTTAATAATATTTTGGAAGTTCTTGTAGCAATTTTTCAATTTCGCATTCTGTTTCTTCGCATATAGAAAGCTTGCGCAGTCTGAAAAATAAGCTGCGTAAGAAAGATTTTATATTTCCGTATAGAAACTCGTATGATTCAATATGTAATGTTTGTTTTTGAACGGGTAATTGAGCTACTAAATCACGAAGGGCTAATATGAGTGCTTCTTCCTTTAAGCCATTTTGTAGCATTGCGACAATCGGATAAACGATACGTTCATCTTCTTCATATTTGTAATAGATGGAATGAACACAAACTTTGTTTAATAAAGTTTGTAATATTTCTTCGTAATATAAAGTTTCCAGTTTAGGACTATTCACAAGCGCCTCAAATGTATCAGAAGCATGAGCGATACTATGTGCCCAGCCGTGTTTTTGCACATATCCCCGGAAATCATGTTCGTTGTTCATATATAGAATTAGTTGATCTTTTACATTTGAAATATCAGTCTGTGATAAGAAATTATGATTTGTATCAGCATCAATAATGAGGGCGATTAATAATGTTGTAAATGCTCGGGTAAATACCGCATCTTCATCATCTGAATGAATCTTATACAATAAATATTTTTCACCGATGCTTTCTAATAATAGTTTCTGTAATTGTGTGTGTGAAAGATATTCCTTCTTGATGAGATGAAAAAAAGTAGAGTAGATGAGTTTGTCCCTTAAATAGCTATCAGTATCGCCAATTTGCTCAAGCATATTGGAACTTAAAGAATCAATGTTAAGTGTGTTATCCAGTATGTAATTATTATTACGAATTTCTTCTAACTGTTGTTGTAACATATAAACCCCATATTTTAGAAAATTCTGTATTTTAATAGTATAATAGAAGGAAGAAATAGACAATAAATAAGTGCATTTGAATGGAGGGGCATGATGAAGAGAGCGTTATTCTTTTTCATTAGTATTTTCTTTTTAGGAAGCTGCTCGATTTGGTATTTTACTTTTTCTAGCGAGAGCAAAAGTTGGACTGGACAATATAAAGGGCATATTAAGGATGACAGTGAAGATGGAATGTTTACGTTTCAATATAAGGGCGGGGATGGAAAGACAGAATTTAAAAACTTAGAGATTGCTATTAATGGAGCCTTTAGTACAATGACACAAACGTCAGAAGTTCATAGAGGAGCAAAGGTTGAAATGAAGTCTTCTTGTGTAAGTTGCGCGCCTATCTCTAAAGATGAACCTATAGAAGTTGTGATTAAATGGGATGATAAGTATGAGGAGAAGATGGTGTTAAATTTGAAATAGCCTAGAGTAAGGAGTTAAAAATGAATAGGCATATGAAAATTGTTATGTTTTTAAGTGTATTTCTAGTCGTATTATCAGCGTGTGATACAAAACAAGTAGAGCAAGTAACGGTAAAAGAAGTACCTAAAGAAGGGTATATCATATTAAGAAATGACACGATGTTTTTTGCCGATGATAAAACGGTTGAAACAAAAGTAGAGTTGCAACATTATATAGAACAACAAATGAATAAAGAGCATCCAGCACATATAGTCTTGAGCTTTAAGGACAAAGACGCATATAAACAGTTAAAAACAGGGGATAAAATAAAAGTATGGTTTTCTCAAATACTTGAAAGTTATCCAGCAAAAATGATTGTAGAGAAATTTGAAATAGTAGGGAAATAGAAAAAGGCAGCACTCCCGCTGCCTTTTTCTATTATTTTACAAATTGTAACTCTTTCGGGAATTTCGTTAAAATTTCTGATCCGTCTTTTGTGATGTAAATATCATCTTCAATACGAACGCCACCTACGTTTGGTACGTAAATACCAGGTTCGATTGTGAAGACCATACCTTCTTTTAATGGAGACTCGTTACCAGCTTTTACATCTGGATATTCGTGTACGCTAATTCCAAGTCCATGACCAAGTCGGTGTGGGAAGAAGTCTCCGTAACCTGCATCTGCGATAACAGAACGAGCAGCGTTGTCGATTGCGCCAAGTGTAACACCTGGTTTACATGCTTCAACTGCTTGTAGTTGTCCAGCAAGTACAGTGTTGTAAATACGAGTTTGTTCTTCAGAAATCTCGCCGAATGCCACTGTACGTGTAATATCAGAGCAATAACCGTCAATGATTACGCCTAAATCAAATAGTACGAAATCACCGCGTTTCATTTTGTTTGCGCCAGGAATACCGTGTGGAAGAGCTGAGTTCGCACCTGCTAATACCATCGTATCAAATGACATTTTATGTATGCCTTTTGTTTTTAATTCGTGTTCAATAATTGCTAATACTTCTAGTTCACTACGATCTTCTTTAATTGCATTTACACCAACTTCAACAGCATAGTCCGCCATTTTAGCTGCTTCGCGTAAAATAGAAAGTTCTTTTTCATCTTTAATTAAACGAAGTTCGCGAACTTTCTCCTCAGCTGATTTGAAAGCTGCATTTGGGAATAATTTCGTTAATTCTTCGTAGCGCTCTACGTTTAAATGTTCTTTTTCAATTGCAACTGCATTTGCATTGATGCCGCGGTCTTTAATTGCTTTTGCAATCATATCCCATGGTCTGTCAGTATCAGTAAATCCGATAATTTCATGTGCCCAGCCAGCGTTACGTGCTTGACCTTCTTCCATTTTAGGGCAAATTAAAATAGGTTCTTTTTCTTGGAATACAAACATACCAAGTAATCTTTCGTGTGGTTCACAGTGGAAGTTTGTCATGTAGAAGACGTTTGGTGTAGAAGTTAAGAACGCAGCTTCTACGTTTTTTTCTTTTAGCCATTGCATTAAATTTTCTAATCTAGCATTCATCGATTGGCACCCCCGAGATATTTAATTACAAATATAACTTTAACTCGGAAGAAAGCGTTATGACAAGTAAATAGATGTTAGAAAAGACAGGGAATTGAAAAATCATGTAGAATACAAAGTGAGAATGTGAACAGGGGAGGAATGTAATAATGAAAGTATCTTATCATGGACATTCAGTTGTGAAAATTGAGGCGAATGGAAAAGTTATTTTAATTGACCCGTTTTTAACAGGTAATCCGAAAACAGATTTAAAAACTGAAGATGTAAAAGTGGATGCAATTCTTTTATCGCATGGACACGGTGATCATGTTGGAGATACAGTAGAACTTGCGAAGAAAAATAATGCAGTTGTTGTAGCGCCATTTGAACTAGCAACATTTTTAAGTTGGCAAGGTGTAAATACACACCCGATGCATATTGGTGGTTCACATGAATTTGACTTCGGAAAAGTGAAGTTTACACAAGCATTCCACGGCTCTAGTTATATTGATGAAGAAAATAAGACGATTACATATACAGGTATGCCAGCAGGTATTTTATTTACAGCAGAAGAGAAAACTGTATACCACGCAGGAGATACTGCACTATTCTCTGATATGAAGTTAATTGGGGAATTAAATAAAGTTGATCTAGCATTTTTACCAATTGGTGATAATTTCACAATGGGGCCAGAAGATGCTGTACTAGCAGCAAAATGGATTAATGCGAAAACTGTTGTACCGATGCATTACAATACGTTCCCAGTTATTGAACAAGATCCATATCAATTTGTAGAAAAGCTACAAAATTGTACAGGGAAAGTATTAGAAGCTGGAGAAAGTATTACACTATAGAAAAGAAACCCTTCATTTGAAAAGAAAAGTGAAGGGTTTTTTACGTGTGTAGGACAGCTTTTAATGCTTGTATTTGTTTTGGTGATTCTTCTCTTTTGGTACGTGGTTGTTCAGGTGTTTCATTCAATTCCATTGCAACTTTTTTCCCATCTACGAAAGCTAAAAATACAGCACCTACAACCTCTAAAAGTTTTTTCATTATGTGTTCGCTCCTTTGTTTTATTTCTTGTCTTAATTGTATAGGCAATTAAGTGGGCGAACTATCGAATGAGATGACAATAGCATTACATTGTTGTAATAGAATGACTGGTGGAATGTAAGCGTCATTTTGTTATAAAAAAAATAGTACAGGTATGCAAAGAGAGAGTGTAACAGTTTTGAAAATATAGTATACTAAAAGTACAACACATGAAGAATTTAGGGAAAAGAAAGTATGGTGAAACCATTTGGCTACCAAGCATAACCAAATTTTAGAACATATTAATAGCCTGCCAGTAGGCCATAAAATTTCTGTAAGACAAATTGCGAAAGATTTGAGTGTAAGTGAAGGGACCGCTTACCGTGCAATTAAAGATGCAGAAAATAAAGGATATGTTAGTACAATTGAACGTGTCGGAACAATTCGAATTGAACAAAAGAAGAAAGAGAATATCGAAAAACTGACATATGCAGAAGTCGTTAACATTGTCGACGGTCAAGTACTTGGAGGCAGAGAAGGACTACATAAAACATTAAATAAATTCGTAATCGGAGCTATGAAATTAGAAGCGATGATGCGCTATACAGAAGCTGGGAATTTACTCATTATTGGTAACCGTACCAATGCACATGAATTAGCGCTAGAAACTGGAGCCGCTGTATTAATTACGGGCGGATTTGATACGGAAGATCATGTGAAGAAATTAGCAGACGAATTAAAGCTGCCGATCATTTCAAGTAGCTACGATACATTTACGGTCGCAACGTTAATTAATCGTGCAATTTATGACCAACTTATTAAGAAAGAAATTGTACTCGTTGAAGATATTTTAACGCCAATTGAAGAAACGTTATATTTAAAGCCGAGTGATACAGTACAGCAATGGCATGCATATAACGAAGAGACAATGCACGGAAGATATCCAATTGTCGATGAAAGTAACAAAGTACTAGGAATCGTAACTTCAAAAGATATGATCGGAGTAGCGAAAGAAACACCAATTGATAAAGTAATGACAAAACACCCAATTACAGTGAACGGTAAAATGTCTGTCGCAGCTGCGGCACGTATGATGGTGTGGGAAGGAATTGAATTACTTCCTGTCGTTGAGGAAGGAAACAAACTGCAAGGTATTATTAGCCGTCAAGATGTACTTCAGGCACTGCAAATGATTCAACGTCAGCCACAAGTTGGAGAAACCATTGATGATATTGTAACGAATCAATTTATGACACCAAAAGAAGCGAAGAATGAGCATCTATATCAATTTTCGGTGACGCCGCAAATGACGAACTCAATCGGGACGTTATCGTACGGTGTATTTGCAACAATTGTGACAGAAGCGACAAATCGCGTCATTCGTGCGCAAAAGAAAAGTGATTTAATTGTTGAAAACTTAACGATTTATTTCGTAAAGCCGGTTCAAATTGATAATGTTGTATCTGTTCATCCGAAAGTATTAGAAATTGGACGTAAATTTGGTAAGGTCGATGTAGAGGTGCATCATGAAGGTAATGTTGTTGGAAAAGCATTACTTATGGTTCAGTTAATCGATAAATAAAAAGATGGAACAAATCGTTTTGATTTGTTCCATCTTTTTTTGTTGTTTTAAATTTGAAAGGCATGATTTTAGATGGGAGTTTTAGTGAAATATGTATGGGATGGAGTGGAAAAGTAATGTGAGAAAAGACGGAATAATAATTCAATTCAGTTGTATATTGTGTTATGATTATATTGTAAGAAAATGGAATCGCGAGAGGTGGTATGCATTATGTCGTCAGCCGTACTCTTTTTTGGTAGTATCGCACTATTTTACTTTCTTGTAATGATACCGATTCAATATTTATATTTACAAGGTTTACATGAAAAAAAGGAAAAGACAGGATTATCTCAGCGAGAGTTATATGAAAAAATGTCTTTTGGAGAAGAACAATTACATTTTCACGTACAAGGGAACCCATTTAATATACCATCTGCGTTTGTTGCGTATATGATTTTGAAAGTTAAGGGACGTAAAAAAGCATCACAATATTGATGCTTTTTTACGTTGCTTCATAGACTTCAGCTTCTTTAACTGCTAATGGCAAGAAATGTTTGTATTGGCGAAACCCGTTAAATACACTTGCACTACCAAATAGAACGAATAAAACACCAACGATAATACGAGCGGTTGAAAGTTCTAAAAAGAATTGGTTTATCCCGAAAAATAAAACGAATGAACCGAGTGCCATTGCGGATTTTCCTGAGAGCCAACCTTTCTCCATTGGGCGGTTTGTACGAAAGTATTTTGTTTTGTAAAAGAGGTACAACATAAATGAGACGATAATACAGAAGACTAATACTGGCATAATGAACACTCCCATCGCTTTGTGAAAAATAATAGAAAATAAAAAGAAATATCCAAACTTTCTAACTTTTATTATAAAGCAATTGTTCGCATGTATGAAATACTTTCCGTTATAATGGAGGATAAAGTGAAGAAGTTGATTAAAAAGGAGATTATACATATGCATGAGCAAATTTTAGGAGCAATTAAAGAGTTTGATACAATTATTATTCATCGCCACGTGCGTCCGGATCCAGATGCGTTAGGTTCACAGGGTGGTCTTGGTATAATTCTACAAGAATCGTTTCCAGAGAAAAATATTTATACGGTTGGGTACAATGAACCGTCACTAGCATACTTACGAGTAATGGATGATATTGAAGATAGTGTATACGAAAATGCGCTTGTTATTGTTTGTGATACTGCGAATCAAGAACGTGTTGACGATCAACGCTATACAAAAGGGAAGATGTTAATTAAAATTGATCATCATCCAAATGAAGATCCGTATGGAGATATTACGTGGGTAGATACGACAGCGAGTTCTACAAGTGAAATGATTTATGAGTTTTATAACTATGGAAAAGATAAAGGATTAAAAATAACAAAAGAAGCAGCCCGCCTTATTTTAGCAGGAATTGTTGGAGATACAGGTCGTTTCTTATTCCCGAATACGACAGCAAAAACACTTCGTTACGTAAGTGAGCTTGTTGACATGGGTGTGAAATTCACAGATTTATACAATGAGATGTATAAGACAAAAGAAAAAATTGCTCGTTTAAACGGTTATATTTTACAAAACTTTACGATGGTAGAAGAAGGAGCAGCTTACATTAAATTAACGAAAGAAGTATTAGAAGAGTTTGATGTACTTCCTTCTGAAGCATCTGGTGTTGTTGGAGCGCTTGGCAATATTGATGGATTAAAGGCGTGGGTTCTATTTTTAGAGGAAGACGACGTAATTCGTGTTCGTCTTCGTTCAAAAGGACCAGTTATAAACAAATTAGCAATGCAATATAACGGCGGGGGGCATCCGATGGCTTCTGGTGCGAAGGCATCTTCTTGGGAAGAAGCGGATCGTCTTTTTGCTGATTTACGTGAGATTTGTAAATAAGAGACTATATGTTAGAACGAAAAGAAGGAGCGGCGCTAAAGCCCTCCTTCTTTATTTTTCTTTCTCTATAGTAATGCTAATTTCAAGCACTGTATCAAAAGATATTGTATCGACTTTAAAACGGTATAGCCGATCGTAATGTTTGTACGTTTTATTTTCGATTACCTTTTTAAGTAGGTCTTTATTTTTTGCGATACTTTGAATGTTTTTCGTTAAAAGATGTTGGAGGTCATTATGGATAGATGTAGTCATATTTTCGAGTGTGAGATTGTCTAAATCGTATTTTTCTCGATTGATAAGTTTTATTTTAATCTCTTGAATGGTTAAGAGCCGTTTATTTTCAGTGTTCAATTTTTCTTGATCTTCGAGAAGGACGTGGAGCTTTGCTTCTTGTTTTTCTATAATTTCTCTTTGTTCTGCTATTTTACTAGCTTGTTCTTCTTGAAAAACACCGTATATGTACAAAAAAATAAACCAGCTCAACACGCCTCCAACAGCAGCCCCAGCTAATACTAAGTACCATCTTTTTGCTGTATTGGCACTTGGTACTCTCATACATGTTCCTGCGTTAGCCATTTAATAATAATGAGACCTGTTTGCATACCACCAGTTGCGAAAAAAATAAGGAGAATTTGCTTTACGATATCTTTCATATCTCCGCCAAAGAAACTTCTTTCAAAGCTATAAAAGGTATCGAATGTTCCGCCGATTGCTGCAACGAGTGCCCAAATTCTTAAATTTTGGGCGAATTGATTAATGTAAGTTAGAGCTGGTTTTCCGATAAGAAACGCACCAAATCCACCAATTAATGAACCGCCAAGTATAACCCCAAAGGCAATAAAATAACTAATAATAAGCAGAGAGAAAAAAGTATGTTCTCTTACATCCATCGTCATTCCCCTTTCTTCTTCATATATATGGACAAAGTATAAGAAGTATGTTTTGATTTCCACTTTCCTCATCACCTATAATAAAAGTAGTCAAATAGGTAAAGAGAGGGTACAACAGTGAAGTTTGTGCATTTACAATGTCAAACCGTTTTTAGTTTATTAAAAAGTGCTTGTAAAATTGATGAGCTTGTAGTCAGGGCGAAAGAACTCGGTTTTTCATCGCTGGCTATTACGGATGAAAATGTTATGTATGGCGTTATTCCGTTTTATAAAGCATGTAAGAAACATGGTATACAGCCCGTTATTGGATTAACCGCTTCTATTTTTAGTGAAGAAGAAGAAAGGTCTTATCCGCTTGTATTACTTGCTGAGAATGAAATAGGCTACCAAAATTTATTAAAGATTTCTAGCAGTATTATGACAAAGTCCAAAGAAGGTATTCCTAAGAAGTGGCTTGCGCATTATGCGAAAGGATTAATTGCAATTTCACCAGGTAAAGATGGCGAAATTGAGCAATTATTACTAGAAGACAATGAGAGTCAGGCTGAAGAAGTAGCTCGCACGTATCAAAATATGTTTGGCCATTTTTATATGAGTTTGCAGCATCATGCGATTCAAGATGAGTTGCTTTTACAAGAGAAACTACCTGAATTTATTAGTAGGGTTAATATTCCAGTCGTTGCAACAAACGATGTGCGCTATATCAATCAAAGTGACGCGCTTGTTCACGAATGTTTACTATCTGTTGAAAGTGGAACGAAAATGACTGATCCAGATAGGCCGAGGCTGAAAACAGATCAGTATTATTTAAAGTCATCGGATGAAATGGAAGCACTATTTTCCCATGCGCCGGAAGCAATCCAAAATACAATAAAAATTGCAGAGCGTTGCCAAGTAGAAATACCGTTCCATGTAAATCAACTTCCGAAGTTTCCTGTTCCGTCTAATGAAACGAGTGATATATACTTGCGTCGTGTTTGTGAAGAAGGTTTGCGGAAACGATATGGTGAACCGAAAGAAGTGCATATAAAGCGTTTGGATCATGAATTAAATGTTATTTCTCGTATGGGATTTAGTGATTATTTCCTCATCGTATGGGATTTTATGAAGTATGCACATGAAAATCATATTCTAACAGGACCAGGTCGTGGATCGGCAGCTGGTTCACTCGTTTCATACGTATTAGAAATTACAGATATTGATCCAATTGAATACGATCTATTATTTGAAAGGTTTTTAAATCCTGAACGTGTGACGCTTCCCGATATTGATATTGATTTTCCAGACGTAAGACGTGATGAGATGATTCGCTATGTGAAAGATAAATACGGTCAGCTCCGTGTTGCGCAAATTGTAACGTTTGGTACGCTTGCAGCAAAAGCGGCAATTAGAGACATTGCCCGCGTAATGGGGCTTCCGCCGCGAGATATTGATATATTTTCAAAACTTATTCCATCAAAGCTTGGTATAACGTTAAAAGATGCATATGAAGAATCACAATCACTTCGTGAGTTTATACAAGGGAATCTTCTGCATGAGCGTGTATTTGAAATCGCAAAACGTGTAGAAGGTTTACCACGTCATACGTCTATTCATGCGGCTGGTGTTATTATGAGTCAAGAACCGCTAACAGGAAGTGTAGCAATTCAAGAAGGACATAACGATGTTTATGTTACGCAATATCCAGCCGATGCGCTAGAAGAACTTGGTTTGCTTAAGATGGACTTTTTAGGATTACGTAATTTAACGTTACTTGAAAATATTATAAAATTTATCGCGAACAAAACAGGGAAAGAAATCGATATAAGAAACTTACCTCTTCAAGATGAAAAGACGTTCCAATTATTAGGCAGAGGGGATACAACAGGTGTATTCCAGCTTGAGTCGGGTGGTATGCGAAATGTACTTCGCGGGTTAAAACCGAATGAGTTTGAAGATATCGTAGCTGTTAACTCGTTATACAGACCAGGACCGATGGAACAGATACCGACTTTTATTGAATCGAAACATGGAAAAAGAAAAATTGAATATTTACATCCGGATTTAAAGCCAATTTTAGAAAGAACATACGGCGTCATTGTATACCAAGAACAAATTATGCAAATTGCATCGAAGTTAGCTGGTTTTTCGCTCGGAGAAGCAGATTTACTGCGCCGTGCGGTGAGTAAAAAAAATCGTGATATTTTAGATCAGGAACGTAAGCATTTCGTCCAAGGATGTTTGCGAAATGGTTATGATGAGACATCCGCAGAGAAAATTTACGATTTAATTGTAAGATTTGCGAATTACGGTTTTAACCGAAGTCACGCTGTAGCTTACAGTATGATTGGATATCAGCTTGCCTATTTGAAAGCGAATTATACGCTGGAATTTATGACGGCATTATTATCAAGCGCAATTGGAAATGAAGATAAGATTGTACAGTATATACGAGAAACGAAGCGGAAAGGTTTTCACGTTTTGCCACCGTCTCTTCAGAGGAGTGGCTACAACTTCCAAATAGAAGGGAATGCGATACGTTACAGTTTACTTTCGATCCGAAATATTGGAATGGCTACAGTGACGGCATTATTAGAAGAACGAGAGAAAAAAATGTTCGAAGATTTATTTGAATTTTGTCTTCGTATGCCGTCAAAGTTCGTAACGGAGCGTAATTTAGAAGCTTTCGTCTGGTCGGGATGTTTTGACGATTTTGGTGTTTCGAGAACGAATTTATGGAAAAGTATTAAAGGGGCGTTAGAGTACGCGAATCTCGCACGTGATTTAGGAGATGCTGTTCCAAAATCAAAATATGTACAAGGAGAAGAGTTATCTTTTATTGAACAACTAAATAAAGAGAAGGAAGCACTTGGCTTTTATTTATCAAGTTATCCGACAGCGCAATATGTGAAGTTAGCAAAAGAATTAGAAATTCCATCTCTCGCTCAGGCGATGCGACACAAGAAAAAAGTACAAAGAGCTATTGTGTATATAACAAGTGTGAGAGTGATTCGTACGAAAAAGTTTCAAAAGATGGCATTTATTACATTCTGTGATCAAAATGATGAAATGGAAGCGGTCCTCTTCCCGGAAACGTATATACATTTCTCGGATAAGTTGCAAGAAGGAGCAATTGTTTTAGTTGACGGTACGATTGAGCTAAGAAATCATAAGCTGCAATGGATTGTAAATGGACTATATCCGCTAGAGGAAATGGATGTTTATGAAGAAAAGAAAGACGCATCTGTTTACGTGAAATTGCCGTCTCAGTATGAGAAAAAGCTTTTAAATCAGGTTACGAAAATATTGTTCGACTATTCAGGTTTTGCGAAAGTACTAATTTATTATGAAAAGGAACATAAAATGGTACAATTATCTCGGAGTTTATCGATTCATCCAAGTGAAGAATGTTTAGGAGCACTTCGTGAAATTGTCGGGGAAGAAAATGTAGTTGTGAAAATATAATGGACAATTTCCCTACACTTCGATTATTATAGTAGTAGTGTTCGTGGTCAGACCACTTGGAGAAATTGATATCAGCAAGAATAATTTGAGGAGAGTGGATAGTTTGTCAACACTTCGTGAAGAAGCACTTCACATGCATAAAGTGCATCAAGGAAAATTAGAAACTGTATCAAAAGTAAAAGTAGAAAATGCAAAAGATTTAAGTCTTGCATATTCTCCAGGGGTTGCAGAACCTTGTAAAGAAATTTATGACGATAAAAGTAAGGTATATGAATATACGATGAAGGGAAATATGGTAGCAGTTGTGACAGATGGAACAGCTGTACTTGGTCTTGGTAACATTGGACCTGAAGCATCTCTTCCAGTAATGGAAGGTAAAGCTGTATTATTCAAGAGCTTTGCTGGTGTAGATGCATTCCCAATTGCCTTAAATACAAACGATGTAGATAAAATTGTTGAAACTGTAAAATTAATGGAGCCAACTTTTGGCGGCGTTAACTTAGAAGATATCGCAGCACCAAACTGCTTCATTATTGAAGAGCGTTTGAAAAAAGAAACAAATATTCCTATCTTCCATGATGATCAACACGGAACAGCTATTGTAACAGTAGCAGGTCTTGTAAATGCACTGAAATTAGTTGGAAAGAAAATGTCTGACATTAAAGTTGTCGCAAATGGCGCAGGTGCAGCAGGTATTGCAATTATTAAACTTTTATATCGCTATGGTGTACGCGACATTATTATGTGTGACCGTAAAGGCGCAATCTATGATGGTCGTCCTACAGGTATGAATCCGGTGAAGGATGAAGTTGCAAAATATACAAATAAGAATCGTATAGAAGGTTCTTTAGCTGATGTTGTACAAGGTACGGACGTATTCATTGGTGTATCTGCAGAAGGTGCATTAACAGAAGAGATGGTTCGTACAATGAATGACGATGCGATTATTTTTGCAATGGCGAATCCAGTTCCAGAAATTATGCCAGAATTGGCAAAAGCAGCGGGCGCAGCTGTTGTTGGAACAGGTCGTTCTGACTTCCCGAACCAAGTAAATAATGTACTGGCGTTCCCTGGTATTTTCCGCGGTGCACTTGACGTACATGCGACACAAATTAACGAAGAAATGAAGATGGCAGCTGTACAGGCTATTGCTGAGCTTGTAGCAGAAGATGAGTTAAATGCAGACTATATCATTCCGGCACCATTTGACGCGCGTGTAGCGCCTCAAGTAGCGGCTTACGTTGCAAAAGCAGCAATGGAGACAGGAGTAGCTCGCCGTCAAGTAGATCCAAATGAGATCGCTGAAAAAACAAAACAATTAGCGCTGATTGGTAAAGAATAAGCGAGGAATTTCCATTGACATCATCAAATACAAAAGTATATCTCGAAATTGTAAAAAAAATCCGTTCCATTATGGAAGAGGATGGTTTGGTGGCGGGGGATCGTTTGCCGTCTGAGCGTGAGTTAAGTTCACGCTTAAACGTAGGACGTTCCTCTGTAAGAGAAGCATTGCGTGCTTTAGAACTGGTAGGATTGATTGAAACGAGACGTGGTGAAGGGACGTTTATTCGAAACTTTTATGATAACGGTCTTGTACAATTAATTGCCCCGTTCTTATTGCAAGATGAGAAAACAATTCGTGATTTATTACAAACGAAACGATTACTTGAGAAAGATATGATTCGAATTGTATGTAATTTACCGAAAGAAACGTTTTCTAAAGTACTAAGTAGATTACACCAAGTACTTGAAGGAAATGAAAGCTCAGTCCCAACGCTTCATCAAACGTTCTTTAAAACACTTATTGAACAAGTCGATAATTATTTACTATATCGCATTTGGATGATCGTAAATGATTACGTAGCAACTCTTTCTTGTAAAGTTTCAAGAGATTCTATCGATATGTATAGAAAGCTTTATGCTACTTTGGAAGAAAAACAAGAAAATGATGCACTAAAAATTTACGATGAATTAGTAGAGAATATACAGTTTCACTCGTAATGTATAAAATTTGTCGAAATGACCATGACACGTTATGACAAACATTCTACCGCTTAGCGGTTAAAGTTAAACGTAAAGAGTGAGGTTATTAGACAGATTGAGAAGATAAGGCTAACATCAAACTTTGGTGTTAGCCCCATTTTCTTCTTACGCTAACCTTAGCTCTCAACGAAGGGGGTCAAATTGTGCTAAGAGATTTATTCGTGAAAAAGAAAAAGTACGCTGCAATACCTTCAGAACAAGTACGAAAAGATGTACCAGATGGCGTTATGACAAAATGTCCGGAATGTAAAAAAATCATGTATACGAAAGAACTTCTAAAAAATTTAAAAGTATGTGTGAATTGTGGATATCATCATCCTATGAATGCATGGGAACGTCTTGATAGTATATTGGACGAAGGGTCATTCCGTGAGTATGACAAAGAAATGGTTTCATTAAATCCACTCGAGTTTCCAGGTTATGAAGAGAAACTAGAGAGCGATCGTAAGAAGACTGAATTGAACGAAGCGGTTGTAACTGGTGAAGGAACAATTGATGACATGCTTGTTGTTGTTGCAGTAATGGATTCTCGTTTTCGAATGGGGAGCATGGGCTCTGTAGTAGGAGAAAAAATCGCCCGTGCGGTTGAAAAGGCGTACGACTTACAAGTTCCATTTATTATCTTTACTGCTTCGGGTGGTGCCCGTATGCAAGAAGGTATATTAAGTTTAATGCAAATGGCAAAAACAAGCGTAGCTTTGAAAAAGCATAGTAATGCAGGAGGATTATTTATTTCTGTTATGACTCACCCAACGACGGGCGGGGTTTCAGCGAGTTTCGCTTCACTTGGTGATTATAATCTTGCAGAACCAGGTGCACTTATCGGATTTGCTGGTAGACGTGTAATTGAACAAACGGTGCGTGAGAAACTACCAGAAGATTTCCAAACGGCAGAATTCTTACTAGATCATGGTCAATTAGATGCGGTGGTGCATCGTGATGATATGAGAGAATCACTTCGCAAGATTTTAGAAGTTCATCAAGGAGGGGAAATGGCTGTATGGCAGAGCTAGAATTTGAAAAACCAGTTGTTGAGCTAAGAAATAAGATTCGTGAACTGAAAGACTATACGAAAAACAGCCAGATGGACTTCAGCGAGGAGATTCGTATTTTGGAAGAAAAGCTAGAAAATTTAGAGGAAGATATATACGGCAATCTGAAAGTATGGGACCGTGTTCAAATTGCTCGTCATGCAGAACGACCGACAACGCTCGATTATATTGAGCACTTATTTACTGATTTTTTCGAATGTCATGGAGATCGTCTATTTGGCGATGATGCAGCGATTGTCGGTGGCATTGCGAAATATAAAGGGATGCCTGTAACTGTAATTGGGCATCAGCGCGGAAAAGATACGAAAGAAAATATTCGCCGTAACTTTGGAATGCCTCATCCAGAAGGATATCGAAAAGCATTACGTTTAATGAAGCAGGCGGAAAAGTTTAATCGTCCTATTATTTGTTTTATTGATACGAAAGGAGCTTATCCTGGTAAAGCTGCTGAAGAACGTGGTCAAAGTGAAGCTATCGCCCGCAATTTATTTGAAATGGCAGGTTTAACGGTACCTGTTATTTGTATCGTTATCGGCGAAGGTGGTAGTGGTGGTGCGCTAGGCCTTGGAGTTGGAGATTACATTCATATGCTAGAAAATTCCACTTATTCTGTTATTACACCAGAGGGTGCAGCGGCAATTCTTTGGAAAGATGCAGGAAAAGCAAAGGAAGCTGCAGAGGCAATGAAAATTACAGCAGCAGATTTGAAAGAATTAGGTGTAATTGACGAAATTATTCCAGAAGCAAGAGGCGGAGCTCACCGTAATATTTTGAAACAGTCAGAAAATATAGACTTAATGATTCGAAAAACTTTTGAACAATTAAACGGAATTTCGAAAGATGAATTAATCGAAAAACGTTATGAAAAATATATGAAAATTGGGCAAGTTTCGTTTTCAAACGCTTCCATTTGGATAAAATAAGAAAAGCGTGCGTTCCACTTCGCGAATGCACGTTTTTATTATGAAAAGACACATCTTCTCCATTGTATTTTTATATTTTTTCGTGTTATTTTATTATAAGGCAAATAATCTTTATGAGGTGAGTACAAATGAAACGTATTGGTGTATTAACAAGTGGTGGAGATTCACCTGGTATGAATGCTGCCATTCGTGCAGTTGTTCGTAAAGCGATTTTCCATGATATTGAAGTATATGGTATTTACCATGGATACGCTGGATTAATTTCTGGTCACATTGAAAAATTAGAACTTGGTTCTGTTGGCGATATTATCCACCGCGGTGGTACAAAATTATATACAGCAAGATGTCCTGAGTTTAAAGATCCAGAAGTACGACTAAAAGGTATCGAGCAATTAAAGAAACACGGTATCGAAGGACTTGTTGTTATTGGTGGAGATGGTTCTTACCAAGGCGCTAAAAAATTAACTGAACAAGGATTCCCATGTGTTGGTGTACCAGGTACAATCGACAATGATATCCCTGGAACAGACTTCACAATTGGTTTCGATACAGCTTTAAACACTGTTATTGATGCAATTGATAAAATTCGTGACACAGCTACATCTCATGAACGTACATATGTTATCGAAGTAATGGGACGTCACGCTGGTGATATCGCATTATGGGCTGGTTTAGCTGATGGTGCGGAAACGATCTTAATTCCAGAAGAAGAGTATGACATGGATGATGTTATCGCTCGTCTGAAGCGTGGTAGTGAACGTGGTAAAAAACACAGTATTATCGTTGTAGCTGAAGGTGTTGGAAGTGCAATTGACATCGGTAAGCACATTGAAGAAGCAACAAACTTTGATACTCGTGTAACTGTATTAGGTCACGTACAACGTGGTGGATCACCAAGTGCACAAGACCGTGTATTAGCAAGTCGTCTTGGCGCAAGAGCAGTTGAATTATTAATTGCTGGTAAAGGCGGACGTTGTGTAGGTATTCAAGATAACAAACTTGTTGATCATGACATTATCGAAGCGTTAGCTCAAAAGCATACAATCGATAAAGACATGTATCAATTATCTAAAGAATTATCCATCTAATCGGCGTAATGTCAGATATTTGGGAACGGTTTCATAATTTTCGGAGGTGCAATATGCGTAAAACTAAAATTGTATGTACTATAGGTCCTGCTAGTGAAAGTATTGAAAAATTAGAGCAATTAATCGAAGCAGGTATGAACGTTGCTCGTTTAAACTTCTCTCATGGTAGCCATGAAGAGCACGGAGCTCGTATTAAAAACATTCGTGAAGCTTCAAAGAAAACTGGTAAAACAGTTGGTATCTTACTTGATACAAAAGGTCCAGAAATCCGTACTCACGACTTCGTAGACGGACAAGCTGAGCTTGTAACAGGTGCAGAAGTAGTTCTTTCTACTGAGCAAGTATTAGGTACTGCAGAGAAGTTCTCTGTATCTTATGCTGGTCTTTATGACGATGTAGACCCAGGTTCTCGTATTCTAATCGATGACGGTCTTATCGAACTAGAAGTAATCGAAAAAGCTGATGGAAACATCCGTACAAAAGTTCTTAACAGCGGAACTGTAAAAAATAAAAAAGGTGTTAACGTACCAAACGTAAGCATTAAGCTTCCTGGTATCACTGAAAAAGACGTAAAAGATATCATCTTCGGTATCGAGCAAAAAGTTGATTTCATTGCAGCTTCATTCGTACGTAAAGCGTCTGACGTATTAGAAATCCGTGAATTATTAGAAGAGCATAACGCTCAATACATCCAAATCGTACCAAAAATCGAAAACCAAGAAGGTATCGACAACATCGATTCAATCTTAGAAGTTTCTGACGGTTTAATGGTAGCTCGTGGTGACATGGGTGTAGAAATTCCACCAGAAGAAGTACCGTTAGTACAAAAACGTCTAATTAAAAAATGTAACGTGTTAGGTAAACCAGTTATTACTGCAACACAAATGTTAGATTCTATGCAACGTAACCCACGTCCAACTCGTGCGGAAGCAAGTGACGTAGCTAACGCAATCTTCGATGGTACAGATGCAATCATGCTTTCAGGTGAAACAGCTGCTGGACAATACCCAGTAGAAGCAGTAACAATGATGGCTAACATTGCGGTACGTGTTGAAAAATCATTACAATATGAAGATATGTTCAAAAAACGTATTAAAGAGTTCACTCCAACAATTACAGATGCAATTAGCCAATCTGTTGCACATACAGCACTTGCTCTTGATGTAGCTGCAATCGTAGCTCCAACAGAAAGTGGATATACTGCGAAAATGATCTCTAAATACCGTCCAAAATCTCCAATCGTAGCTGTAACATCTGACGAGCAAGTAGGACGTCGTCTTGCGCTTGTTTGGGGTGTACAAGCATTTATGGCTGAGAAGCGCGCAGCTTCAACTGACGAAATGTTAGATACAGCAATTCAAACAGGTATGGATGCAGGCCTAATCGGACTTGGAGATACTGTAGTGATTACTGCTGGTGTTCCAGTTGCTGAAACTGGTACAACAAACTTAATGAAAATCCACGTTGTTGGTGAAGAAATTGCTAAAGGACAAGGAATCGGTCGTAAAGCTGCAAAAGGTAAAGTAGTTGTAGCAAAAACAGCTGCTGAAGCTGTAGCGAACGTAAACGAAGGTGATATCCTTGTTACAACAAGCACTGATAAAGATATGATTCCTGCAATCGAAAAAGCTGCAGCTTTAGTTGTAGAAGAAGGTGGCTTAACAAGCCATGCAGCTGTTGTAGGTGTATCAATCGGTATTCCTGTTATCGTTGGTGTAAACGGCGTAACAGCAACTTTAAAAAATGGCCAAGAAGTAACAGTTGATGCAGCACGCGGAATTGTTTATAATGGACATGCGGAAGTGCTATAAGTAATACGGAGAGAAGGATCGGAGTCCTTCTCTTTTTTTTACACAAAAACGAGATAAAATTAGCTTAAAGCGCCTAGAATTGCTTTTAAAAGCTGTTTGTTATGGGTTTTAATATGAAAGGGTATCTATATTTCATATGATGTATATAGGCATTGTGAGGGCGTTAAAAGTGAGATGTGAGAGAGGTGTAGAACTATGAAGTGGTTACTATTCTTGTTTATTTTAATACCGGCGATTGAGATTACGGTCTTAATTGGATCAAGTCATGTAATAGGTTTATGGTCTACGTTCGCTATGATTGTATTTACAGGTGTTGTAGGTGTGTATTTGGCGAAAAGACAAGGGTTTAAAGTGCTTGGAGAGATTCAATCTAAGTTGAATAGAGGGGAAATGCCAGGTGAGGCGGTACTAGATGGTATTTTTGTATTTGTAGGAGGTATTCTCTTAGTGCTTCCTGGGTATGTGACAGATATGCTAGGGTTTATCTGCGTGATCCCTATTACGAGAGCTTTATTGAAGCCGCTTGTTATGAAGTGGATGGAATGGAAATTTAGAAAGAATTCTACTATTATTATTCAGAAATAGCACTTAGATTGTAGAAATCTAAGTGCTATTTTTTTTGTCTTGTAAAAGGAGAGGAACTTGCTGATTGAAGCTTTGTTTTACCGCGCTATTTGTGGGGTGGAATTTCTATCTCAAAGCTGGGCTGCTCGTAAGTGTCTGATGTGGGGCGAATGATGAGTGGGGATGAACAAAACGTTCGCTTATTATATTTGCTATATAATTTTCGTTTGAACTCTTGTGTGTACTTCGATTAAACTTGTGATTTTTTAGTGCTATTAATTTAGATGAATAAGATGGAGGGAAACACTGCTAAATTAAAGTTTTGTTTTCTTATATAGAGGAACGATTGGTGTAAAAAATTCATATAAAAAGGCGGAGATTGTTAGTTGAAGTCTTATTTTATGCTATTTTGTATATTTATTCATTTACATAAAAAGTAATAAATGTAAATGATAATTATAAAATAAATAGAATAAATATGTAAAAACACCACGGAATATGCGTTTTTCATGCAAAAAAACAAGAGAATTATCTTTTTTGAGTGCAATTCTCTTGTTTTATGTAATAAGTATGAAAAATAAGTACAAGGAATAATCAGTGGGAATTTCCCACTGATTACATGTAAGTTTTTTGTTGTGTATGAATTAGAAACTATTATTTTGAAGGTGAACCTTTAATATATTTCCACAAGTCATGGAAGACATTAGCTTTGTGTAATGTATTAAGTAGTACTAAGGTGACTGGGCCGATGATTAATCCTAAAAAGCCAAAAAGTTTAAAGCCGACAAATAGAGCGACGAGTGTTGCTAATGGATCGAGACCGATGTTAGATGAAAGTACTTTCGGCTCCATAATTTGTCTTTGGACAATCACGACGATGTATAAAATGAGAAGACCAATGGCGAATGCGGTATCGCCAGTGAAAAATACGTATATAACCCATGGAACAAAGACTGCGCCTGTTCCTAAATATGGTAGTAAATCTACAACCCCTGTAATAATCGCGATAGTAATGGCGTATGGTACGCGTAATATTAAAAGCCCGATTAGTACAATGACAGTTGTCATAGATACGAGTGTAAGTTGTGCTTTCACAAAACCAAACAAAGCTTTTCTTAAGTCGACAAAAATAGTTTTTCCATAGCCATGTACACGATTCGGTAGCAATTTTCTTGCTTTCTGAGCAAGACGGTGCCAATCGTAACTAATGAAGAAAGTGGCTAATAAAATGAATACAAGGACAGTTAAAGTTGTTGGCAGTGCACTAATGAAATTCGTTAACCCGCTTATAATGGCGGTTAAAAGTTCTTTCATTTGTGTTGTCGCTTCTGTTCCTAAGTTTTGAATGTTTTGTGTAATTGTATAGCGCTGTGGTTCTCCAAGATGATTAAATTTAGAGATTAAATCATCGTAGAGAGGCATAATATGATTAAGTGCAAATTGCTGAGCGAATGTAACGATATCTGGAAACTTTACTGTAACAAGTTGTAGTAAGTATGTTGTGGCAGATATTGCTTCAGTCACAAGATATGTAACAAGTCCAACGATAGCTCCAAATACGAGAATTAAGCTAACGAGTACTGCTAGTGCGCGAGGAAATTGTAGTTTTTGATTAAGGAAATTGACGACAGGATTAATCAAATAAGCAAATGCAAAAGCGATAATAAAAGGATAGATAAGCCCTGACATGTATAGTAATACATAGAACCCAGCTACCGTTGCTACAATGACAAATATGAGTCGCAATATCATATATAGTAAGTTTCGGTTCAAAGATGTATACCTCCCATTCCAATTTGGATTATCCTAATTCGTTCAACTTATAACGAGTGTGCCCCACTGATTAAAGTTTCACTTTATGTTATAGTGGAATGATGGATTTTTCCTGCTTTTTCAGTATGTGAGTGACTGTGAAAGCTTGGTGTTGATGCTTCTACTATATGGTAAAAACTTCATTTTCTCTTCTTTTTATTTTACCTGTTTCTAATTAGAAAAGAAAGAAGAGACGTCTGTTTTTTTAAATGTATACACGCTTAAATTTTTATGGTGAAAGTCTCAATTTATCATTTTAAAATACATAAAAAATGAAGTGATTCATGTTGAATAGGCATCGATATATCATGTATAACGATAGGTTTAAAGGTATTTTTGTTTGGAAATGAGTTCATTATTTTCAGAAAGGAAGTGCAAACATGATTAGTCAGTCAACGTTATTTTTATTCATACTACTTATTATAGGACTTATTGCGAAAAACCAATCGCTTACTGTGGCTATTGGTGTGTTATTTTTATTGAAGTTTACGTTTTTAGGAGATAAGGTCTTTCCTTATTTACAAACGAAAGGAATTAACCTAGGTGTAACGGTCATTACAATAGCGGTGCTCGTACCGATTGCGACGGGGGAAATAGGTTTTAAACAACTTGGAGAAGCGGCAAAATCTTATTATGCGTGGATTGCTTTAGCTTCAGGTGTAGCGGTCGCTTTGTTAGCGAAAGGCGGCGTACAATTGTTGACAACGGATCCCCACATTACAACTGCGCTTGTTTTTGGGACAATTATAGCGGTTGCGCTATTTAATGGGGTTGCTGTTGGTCCGTTAATTGGGGCTGGAATTGCCTATGCGGTTATGAGTATTATACAAATGTTTAAATAAGGAATTTTATAGTAATATAAAATTTTTGAATTCTTTCTGTTCACAAAAGTCAGATAATTGTTTATAATAGGATTAGAAACTTTGAAAAGTTACATAACAGCAGAGACTTTACACCAGATAAAATAAAAACAACATAAAACAATTTTATAATGATATTGTTTTATGTTGTTTTTATCATAAAACTCTTCGGAATTAATTTTCCTCACTAACTTGTTGTTTTGAGCGTGAGGATTCGGGGAGACATTCACGCTCATGCTTTCCATGTAAACAATGGACAATAAGAGGGGAACATTGCAACAAATTTGCATGATCGTGCATTTTGCTTGCCTAAAGAGTGAACGGGCGTTCATAATTCAAAAGGGGAGCAAATAGATATAAGGAGCAAGGTTGGGAGAATTTTCAGGAAAAGGAGAGAATGTCATGACTGTTATTCGAGGTTTAGAAGGGGTAGTAGCAACAACATCATCTGTGAGCTCTATTATTGATGATACATTAACTTATGTTGGGTATAATATTGATGATTTAGCTGAGAATGCTACGTTTGAAGAAGTAGTGTACTTATTATGGCACCGCAAGCTTCCTAATGAAAAAGAACTAGCAGAATTTAATGAAATTGTATCAGAATACTATAAAGTTCCAGGTGAGATTTTAACATATTTGAAACAAGTAGATTTAAAAATTGCACATCCGATGTCTGTTTTACGAACTGCAATTTCCATGCTATCATTATACGATGAGAGCGCTGAAATTATGGACGAAAAGTCCAATTATTTGAAAGCGGTTAAATTACAGGCGCAAGTAGGAACTTTAGTTGCTGCTTACGCGAGAATCCGTAAAGGTTTAGATATTGTTGAGCCAAGAAAGGATTTATCATTAGCTGCAAACTTCTTGTACATGTTAAATGATCGCGAGCCAAATGAAGTTGAAATTGAAGCTTTTGATAAGGCGCTTGTACTTCATGCAGATCATGAGTTAAACGCTTCTACATTTACTGCACGTGTTTGCGTAGCTACACTTTCAGATGTATATTCTGGTATTACAGCAGCAATCGGTGCATTAAAAGGTCCTCTTCACGGTGGGGCAAATGAAAATGTAATGAAGATGTTAACTGAGATTGGTGAAGAAGAAAATGTAGAGTCATATATTCATAATGCTCTTCAAAATAAAGTGAAAATCATGGGCTTTGGCCACCGTGTGTATGAGCAGGGTGATCCACGTGCAAAACACTTACGTGAAATGTCTAAGAGATTATGCGTGCTTTTAGGAGAAGAGAAATGGTATAATATGTCTATCAAAATTGAAGACATTGTAACAAAAGAAAAAGGTCTTCCACCAAATGTTGATTTCTATTCAGCTTCTGTATACCATTGTTTAGGAATTGACCATGACTTATTTACACCTATTTTTGCAATTAGCCGTATGTCAGGCTGGTTAGCTCATATTCTAGAACAATATGAAAACAACCGTTTAATTCGTCCGCGTGCTGATTATAATGGACCAACGCATCAAGTGTATGTTCCAATTGCACAACGATAAGCGAATAACACTATTTTGATAGTGAAAATACGCTTTCAAAAGTCTGATTTTTTCGGAAAGATGTAATGATTAGAATATTTTAATTTGACTAACGGTTTGAACTGAGGGGTTATTCCCTCAGTTTCATACATATGAAATTTCAAACATGGGGGTTATCACATTGACGACAGGTGAAAAAATTACTGTAACTAATGGTGTTATGAATGTACCAAACAATCCGATTATTCCATTTATCGAGGGAGATGGAATTGGTCCTGATATTTGGGCAGCTGCATCTCGCGTACTAGAAGCAGCAGTTGAAAAAGCTTATGATGGTGAGAAGAAAATCGTTTGGAAAGAAGTGCTTGCAGGGGAAAAAGCATTCAACCAAACAGGCGAGTGGTTACCAGAAGAAACTTTAAACTTAATTCGTGAATATTTAATCGCGATTAAAGGTCCACTTACAACTCCAGTTGGCGGTGGTATTCGTTCTCTAAACGTAGCACTTCGTCAAGAATTAGATTTATATGTATGTCTACGTCCAGTTCGTTATTTTGAAGGTGTTCCTTCACCTGTAAAACGTCCGGAAGATACTGATATGGTTATTTTCCGTGAAAATACAGAAGACATTTATGCTGGAATTGAATATGCGCAAGGATCTCCAGAAGCAGAAAAAGTTCTTGCTTTCTTAAAAGAAGCAATGGGTGTTAATAAAATCCGCTTCCCAGAAACATCTGGTATTGGTATTAAGCCAATTTCAGAAGAAGGGACAAAGCGTCTTGTTCGTGCTGCAATTCAATATGCAATTAACGAAAAACGCTCTTCTGTTACATTAGTTCATAAAGGAAACATTATGAAATTTACAGAAGGTGCTTTCAAAAACTGGGGTTACGAAGTAGCGGAACAAGAATTCGGCGACAAAGTATTTACTTGGGCTGAATACGATCGTATCGTTGAAAAAGATGGTAAAGATGCAGCGAATAAAGCGATGGCAGACGCTGAAGTGGCTGGAAAAATCATCGTAAAAGATTCTATTGCAGACATCTTCTTACAACAAATTTTAACTCGTCCACGTGAGTTCGATGTTGTTGCAACAATGAACTTAAATGGTGACTATATCTCTGATGCACTTGCTGCACAAGTAGGTGGAATTGGTATTGCACCTGGTGCAAACATTAACTATGTGACTGGACATGCTATCTTTGAAGCTACACACGGTACAGCTCCAAAATATGCAGGTTTAGATAAAGTAAACCCATCTTCTGTTCTTCTTTCAGGTGTATTATTATTAGAACACTTAGGATGGAACGAAGCTGCGAAATTAGTAACTGCTTCTGTTGAGAAAACAATTGCTTCAAAAGTAGTAACTTATGATTTCGCACGCTTAATGGAAGGTGCAACAGAAGTGAAATGTTCTGAGTTCGCTAATGAACTTATTAAAAACATGGATGTAGCGATAATCAAAAACGCATAATTAAAGCGGGGGGTAAATTATGACAATCAAACGCAAGAAGGTTTCAGTCATCGGTGCAGGATTTACAGGAGCAACAACGGCATTCTTATTAGCACAAAAAGAACTTGCAGATGTTGTATTAGTGGACATTCCACAACTGGAAAATCCAACAAAAGGGAAAGCGTTAGATATGTTAGAAGCGAGCCCAGTACAAGGTTTTGATGCTAACATTATTGGAACATCTGATTACGCAGATACTGCTGATTCTGACGTTGTCGTTATTACAGCAGGTATTGCACGTAAGCCTGGTATGAGCCGTGATGACTTAGTAGCAACAAACTCTAAAATTATGAAAAGTATTACGCGCGACATTGCAAAACATTCACCAAATGCAATTATTGTTGTGTTAACAAATCCAGTTGATGCAATGACATATTCTGTATTTAAAGAAGCAGGATTCCCGAAAGAGCGTGTAATCGGCCAATCGGGTGTATTAGATACAGCTCGTTTCCGTACATTCATCGCACAAGAATTAAATCTTTCTGTAAAAGACATTACAGGATTTGTTCTTGGCGGACACGGTGACGACATGGTACCTCTTGTGCGTTATTCTTATGCAGGCGGTATTCCGTTAGAAACGTTAATTCCGAAAGAGCGTTTAGAAGCAATCGTAGAACGTACACGTAAAGGTGGCGGTGAGATTGTAGGCTTATTAGGAAACGGTAGTGCATATTACGCACCAGCAGCTTCTTTAGTTGAAATGACAGAAGCAATCTTAAAAGATCAACGCCGTATATTACCAGCTATTGCGTACCTTGAAGGTGAGTATGGTTATAGTGACCTTTACTTAGGGGTACCAGTAATTCTAGGTGGTAACGGAATTGAAAAAATTATTGAATTAGAACTTCTTGCAGATGAAAAAGAAGCGTTAGATCGCTCTGTAGAATCTGTACGTAATGTAATGAAAGTTCTTGTTTAATAATTGAATAGTAGTGAAAAAGATTCGGGATTCCGAATCTTTTTCTACTATTTACCGAATTGTTTTTTTGAAATAATATGAAAACGCTATCATTTGTAATATCCTATAATGAAACTGTAGATTTATACTATACATTGCCCTCATCATAGTAAATTTCGGATAAGGTATCGCTTTTAGTAGGATAATAAGGTGAAAAAATCGGAGGGGGTTGTAACATGTTAAAGAAAAAAGTTCAAATTGGTCGTAAAATGGATGAAATTACAGTAGGAGAGAAATTATCTATCACTGAAAAAATTGAGGATAAAGATTTGTTATTGTACTTAGGGTTAACGAATGATGCCAATCCATTATATATTCAGCATGATTACGCATCCCAAACTCCGTATGAAAAGCCGATTGTACCAAGCATTATGCTAACGGGAATGATTACAACGGCGGTTACGAAATATTTACCGGGTCCAGGAAGTCATATTACGAGAAAGGACCTTACATTCGTGAAACATGTTCACCATTATGAAACGTTACAAATCCACTTTGAAGTTGTGGCTGTTTCTGAGGAGGAACATACAATTGATATGCTTGTATCTGCTCATGATGAAAAAGGAGAAACTGTTGTGAAAGGTTCATTAACAGTAACGCCACCTTTTAAATCAGTTTCTATTATGGAAAAAGCATTAGATAATTTTTAAAAAGATGAAAATATGAATAGCGCTAGCATACCTTTAATAAGGATGCTAGCGCTATTTTTAGTTGAAGAACCCTTCTTTGAACCCTTCAGCAAATTCTGAGCACCCCGTTTTAATCGTATCCCAGCTCGGAGCGTTAAAAGCAAGGATACATGTGACTGCTAAAGATAGAATGGATAGTATTAGTCGCATAATAGACCTCCTTATATTATTAATTTATATATTAAGATTAATAATATAATTATCGGTAATTGAAGTCAATTAAAGGAGTGGTTTTTTAGGTGAGGTGGAAAAGAGAAGACGTGATCTTTGAAACGGTAAGAGAAGCTGAAGTGTGGGCAGACCGGGTTGCGAATGAAATGTACGGGAGAGTATTTGATGGATATGAAACACCAGATTATAAAATAGCGTATGCTCTTTCGTTTTTCTTAGCACAAAATCAAGATTTTATAGTTCATACGGAAGTGAGCTTTAAAGAAGAGAGAGCAATCTATAAAGTTTGGCAAAATCCTGTGTAGTTGCAGGTGAATCGTAATTACTTCTATTTTCTCAATTCTACACAAACGATCTCCATGAATAGACAATTATATTGAGAGGGACCTTGTTTTCTAGTATGATGAGAATAACGGGGAAAATACTAGGATGAAGAAGGTTTCAAGTCTATAACTTGGAGGAAAAGAATGAACAATCGTATTTTAGTAGTTGATGATGAGGAATTTATCTTAACTTTAATCGAATTTAATTTACAACAAGCTGGGTTTGAAGTTATAACAGCGATGGATGGAGAAATGGCGCTTCAAAAAGCGACAACAGAACGCCCAGATTTAATTATATTAGATTTAATGCTTCCGAAAATGGATGGTATGGAAGTGTGTAAAGAATTACGATTGCAGCGCGTTATGACGCCGATTTTAATGTTAACGGCAAAAGATGATGAGTTTGATAAGGTGCTAGGCCTTGAACTTGGGGCGGATGATTATATGACAAAGCCATTTAGTCCAAGAGAAGTTGTTGCTCGTGTGAAGGCGATTTTGCGTCGTACGAAATTACAACAAGAAGAACAAGTTGCAGAAGCGCCAGATGAAGATAGCATCACAATTGCAGAACTTAAAATTTTACCGGAATTTTATGAGGCTTATTTCCAAGGAAGAAAGCTTGAATTAACACCAAAAGAATTTGAACTACTTGTGTATCTTGCGAAAAATAAAAGTCGCGTGTTAACACGTGATCAATTACTAAGTGCTGTATGGAATTACGATTTTGCTGGTGATACACGAATTGTTGATGTTCATATTAGCCATTTGCGCGATAAAATTGAACAAAATACGAAAAAACCGACGTACATTAAAACGATACGTGGTTTAGGATATAAATTAGAGGAGCCAAAAGGGAATGAATAAATTTCGTTCCAGGCTTCTTTTTACATTTGTTTCTCTTATTGTATTTATTTTAGTTGGACTAGGTTTATTACTAGAAACTGTGTTTGAAAACTACTATATAGATCATGCTAAAGAGAGAATGGTAAAAGAGACAGAGTATGTTGCGACGTTAGCAGAAGAGCAAGGGTTTGATAATGTCTTAAAAAATCCATACGTATTTGAAAAGTTAGAAGAAAAAATACCAGCTTCTATCGTATTTTTGGATGAAAAAAAGAAAGTTCAATATAGAAAAGGACAAGAATTGGCATTTAGTCCAGAGACGATTAAAGAACTTTCTTCGGAAGTGGCAAAACAACGAAGTAAAGTGATTACGAAAGAAACGGATCGAAAGAATGAATTTTATCATGCGGTGTTCGTTCAAGATGTAGAAGGAAAACAAGGATACATTTTGGTGAAAAGTATAATTGATCCTTTAAGAGACGTACATCAAAAAACGTGGGGATTATTAATTATCGGATTTGTCATTGCTTGTCTCGTAGTTGTATTTTTAGGTATGAAAATTACAGGGCAATATATTAGGCCAATTGAATCGGTTACGAAAGTTGCAATTGAATTGGCAAAGGGTAATTATAAAGCACGTGCATACGAAAGTCATTCGGATGAAACAGGGATGCTGAGTAAAGCGATTAATATTTTAGCTCGAAATTTACAAGAGATGACACTTGAACAAGAAATGCAGCAAGATCGTCTGCATACGTTAATTGAAAATATGGGAAGCGGAATGATTTTAATTGATAGCCGAGGATATATAAACCTTGTAAACCGCTCTTATAAGGAAACTTTCCACGTAACAGATGAAGAATATTTAGATCGCTTATATTATGAATCGTTTCATCATACAGAAATTATTGAGCTTGTAGAAGAAATCTTTATGACAGAAGTGAAAGTGCGTAAACAAATGTTATTGCCACTTGGAATTGAACGGAAGCATTTCGAAGTATATGGAGCGCCGATTATCGGGACAAACCATGAATGGAAAGGGATTGTTCTCGTATTCCATGACATAACAGAGTTAAAGAAATTAGAACAAATGAGAAAAGACTTTTTAGCGAATGTTTCTCATGAATTAAAGACACCGATTACTTCTATTAAAGGTTTTTCAGAAACACTCTTAGACGGAGCGATGGATAATAAAAAATTCTGCGAACATTTCTTGCACATTATTTTAAAAGAAAGTGAGCGCATGCAAGGATTAATTGAAGATTTATTAGATTTGTCGAAGATCGAACAACAAGGATTTAAATTAAATATGGGAACCGTTGATATGAAGGGGCTGCTTGAAGATATTCATATGGTACTTGATAATAAAGCAGGAGAAAAAGAAATCTCTTTACAAGTTAATGTATTAAAACGTGCCTCTGTTATTGGAGATCCAAGTCGTTTGAAACAAATCTTTATTAATTTAATTAATAACGCAATCGTATATACACCGGCTGGAGGCGTTGTTTCAGTAGAGTTAGCGGAAGATAAATATAATGCTTATATAAAAGTATCGGATACTGGAATTGGTATTAGTAAAGAGGAAATTCCGCGTATTTTTGAACGTTTCTACCGGGTGGATAAAGCAAGAAGTAGAAATACTGGTGGTACCGGCCTTGGATTGTCGATCGTAAAGCATTTAGTTGAGGCGCATCAAGGTACGATTACAGTAGATAGTGAAGTTGGAGAAGGGACAACGTTTACAGTTGTTTTACCGAAATCAGCAACTGAAAAATAGGATGAAGGATGTTTACAATATATTAACAATGGCTTAATTAAATATTAATAAAGCTCTGTTAATATAATACATGAAAACCCCTTCATCCAAGGAGTAATTTTGGACGAGAATAGTTAAGCTGTTCTCGTCACTTCCCTTTATGCCAATATAAGTCTGTTTTATATATGAAAGAAAATAGCCGTTATTTTTCTTCTCTCTATTAGTCATGTTAATATAGAGAGAGGAAAGGAACGGTTTTTTTCTGTGAAAAAAATCATTTCAAATTTGTATGGGGAGGTTTCAATTTTGGAAAAAAAGGTCGTATTAGTAGATGGTAATAATATCGCGTATCGTGCTTTCTTTGCACTACCGCTTTTAAATAACGACAAAGGTATACATACGAACGCAATTTACGGTTTTACAATGATGTTAATGAGAATATTAGAGGAAGAAAAGCCAACTCATATGTTAGTGGCGTTTGATGCAGGCAAAACAACGTTCCGTCATAAAACGTATAGTGAGTATAAAGGAGGACGTCAAAAGACTCCACCTGAATTATCAGAGCAGTTCCCGTTTATTCGTGAGATGCTGGATGCGTTCAATGTACCGCGTTATGAATTAGAAAATTATGAAGCGGATGACATCATGGGAACGTTAGCGAAAGAAGCGAGTGAGCAAGGGGCGAGTGTAAAAGTTATTTCAGGAGATAAAGATTTACTTCAACTTGTTTCTGATAACACGCTTGTATGTATTCCGCGAAAAGGGATTACAGAAGTGGATGAATATACGAAAGAAGCTTTATTTGAAAAATACAGCTTATCACCAAAGCAAATTATCGATATGAAAGGTTTAATGGGAGACCAATCAGATAATATTCCGGGTGTACCAGGAGTTGGTGAAAAAACGGCGATTAAATTGTTAACACAGTTTGGAACGGTTGAAGAAGTGTATGAAAATCTAGATCAAGTAAGTGGGAAGAAATTAAAAGAAAAACTGGAAGAAAATAAAGAACAAGCTCTTATGAGTAAGGATCTTGCAACTATTATTACAGATGCGCCGATTACAGTTCATGTGGATGATATGGCGTATAAAGGATATGAAGCAAGTGATGTCATTCCAATGTTCGAGAGTTTAGGATTTACATCTCTTTTAAATAAATTAGGCGTTACGCCAGAAGAAACAGCTCCAGCTGAATTAGATGATATTACATTTGATATTGTGGAAGAAGTTACAGAAGAAATGCTTCAGCAAGATAGTGCGCTTATCGTTGAAGTACAAGAAGATAACTATCATAAAGCAGACATTCAAGGTTTCGGTATTCAAAATGAAAATGGATGTTACTTTATTCAGACAGACATTGCTCTTAAGTCAGATGCTTTTAAAGAGTGGCTTGCAGATGGAGAGATGAGAAAGCATACATTTGATGCGAAGCGTGCAATCGTTGCACTGAAATGGAATGGGATAGATATGCAAGGGATTGACTTTGATCTATTAATCGCTGCTTATTTACTTGACCCGGCTGATACAGATAAAGATTTCCGTACTGTAGCGAAAATGAAAGAAACGCATGCTGTGAAATCAGATGAAGAAGTTTACGGAAAAGGTGCGAAACGTGCTGTTCCAGAGTTAAAGGTAGTCGCGGAGCATGTGGCTCGTAAAGTGCATGTATTATATGATGTAAAGCAAACATTCGTTGAAGAGTTAAAGAAGAATGAGCAATATGAACTGTTTACAGAGTTAGAATTGCCGCTTGCACGTGTATTAGCTGATATGGAAGTAAAGGGTGTAAAAGTTGATACAGAGCGTCTTCGTAATATGGGAGAAGAACTTGCGGGTAGATTAAAGGAAATGGAACAGGAAATCTATAAGCTTGCGGGAACAGAGTTTAATATTAATTCACCGAAGCAGCTTGGTGTTATTCTGTTTGAGAACTTAAACTTACCGGTTATTAAAAAGACGAAAACAGGTTATTCTACGTCAGCTGATGTACTAGATAAGCTTATGAATCACCATGAAATTATTCCAAATATTTTACATTATCGTCAATTAGGGAAACTAAATTCAACTTATATTGAAGGTTTACTGAAAGTTGTACATGAAGATTCATCTAAAATTCATACTCGCTTTAATCAAGTGTTAACGCAAACAGGTCGATTAAGTTCAACGGATCCGAACTTGCAAAATATCCCGATTCGATTAGAAGAAGGAAGAAAGATTCGTCAGGCATTTGTTCCTTCAGAAGAAGGATGGATTATGTATGCGGCTGATTATTCACAAATCGAACTGCGTGTATTAGCTCATATTGCAAATGATAAAGGGCTAGTTGAAGCGTTCCAACATGACATGGATATTCATACGAAAACAGCTATGGATGTATTTGGCGTTGAAAAAGATGAAGTAACTTCAAATATGAGACGACAAGCGAAAGCTGTTAACTTCGGAATTGTGTATGGTATTAGTGATTATGGTCTTTCACAAAACTTAGGAATTACAAGAAAAGCAGCAGCGGAATTTATTGAAAAGTATTTAGAAAGTTTCCCTGGTGTACAAGAATACATGGAGGACATCGTAAAAGATGCGAAACAAAAAGGATATGTAGCTACATTATTAAATCGTCGCCGTTATATTCCAGAAATTACGAGTCGTAATTTTAACTTGCGTAGCTTCGCTGAGCGTACAGCGATGAATACACCAATTCAAGGTACTGCAGCAGATATTATTAAAAAAGCGATGATTATTATGGCAGATCGTTTAGAAGAAGAAGGATTACAAGCGCGTCTTCTTCTGCAAGTACACGATGAATTAATATTTGAAGCACCAAAAGAAGAAATCGAAAAATTAGAGCAGCTTGTACCTGAAGTAATGGAACATGCGATTGAACTTGCAGTTCCGCTGAAAGTTGATTATTCTTACGGTCCAACTTGGTACGACGCAAAATAAGGAAGTGATGAAATGCCTGAATTACCAGAGGTTGAAAACGTCAGACGGACACTTGAAAATCTTGTAACAGGAAAAACGATTGAAGATGTTATTGTTACTTATCCAAAAATAGTGAAACGACCGGATGATGCAGAAATCTTTAAAGAAATGCTAAAAGGCGAGAAGATTGAAAATATAAAGCGAAGAGGAAAGTTTTTGCTTTTATATGTAACGAATTATGTCATTGTTTCACATTTGCGTATGGAAGGTAAGTTTTTATTACATCAAGAGGATGAGCCGATTGATAAACATACGCACGTCCGTTTCTTATTTACAGATGGAACGGAATTACATTATAAAGATGTGAGAAAGTTTGGTACGATGCATCTCTTTAAGAAAGGTGAAGAAATGAACCAAATGCCTCTTGCTGACTTAGGTCCGGAGCCATTTGATGCTGAAATGACACCGCAGTATTTACAAGAAAGATTACAAAAGACAAATCGTAAAATAAAAGTTGTGCTACTGGACCAGCGTCTTTTAGTAGGGCTTGGAAATATATATGTAGATGAAGTTTTATTCCGTTCTCAAATCCATCCAGAACGAGAAGCTTCGTCTTTAACAGTAGAAGAAATTGAGCGAATTTATGAGGCTACCGTTACAACGCTAGGCGAAGCAGTAAAGCGTGGCGGAAGTACAATTCGGACGTATATCAACTCACAAGGGCAAATTGGTTCGTTCCAAGAACTCCTAAATGTATATGGGAAAAAAGGAGAGCCGTGCGTAACTTGTGGCACGATATTAGAAAAAACAGTTGTTGGCGGGCGAGGAACGCATTACTGCCCAATTTGTCAGCCTAGAATATAGAAAAGAGATAACATCGGATAGGCATTTGTCATATACATACAGCAGAGCTATGTATAAGGGAGGAGCTTACCGATGTACCTTTATTTATCTCTTATTTTATTAGCTTTTACATTAAGCTTAGATAGCTGTAGTGTAGGGCTAACATATGGTTTAAGAAGCGTAAGAATTCCACTAAGATCAATTATAATTATCGGAATGTGTTCAGCGGCTGTTATGCTTGTTTCAATGGGAATTGGACATATGATCGCGAAAGTATTTTCACCTGTTATCGCAACGCGTATCGGTGGGCTTGTTCTTATTGGAATAGGGATTTGGGTATTATATCAATTTTTTCGAAGTGAGAGAAAAGAAGAACCGAAGCAAGAGGAGAAGGTCTGGAAATTAGAGATTGCCTCGCTAGGCCTAGTGATTCAAATTTTACGGAAACCGACTGTTGCAGATTTTGATAAATCAGGCACCATTTCTGCAGGAGAAGCATTACTTCTTGGTATAGCTCTTTCTGTAGATTCATTTGGTGCCGGAATTGGTGCATCTTTATTAGGGTATGCACCCGCTATGATGGCGATATTAGTTGCAGTTATGAGTTCTTTGTTTTTATTTATTGGAATGAAACTTGGAACGGTTTTATCAAATATGAAGTGGTTACAAAAATTTACATTCCTGCCTGGAGTATTACTCATCATTATTGGAATTTGGAAAATGTAAGTATGGGCGTGGAACATTAGTTTCGCGCCTTTTATTATGAGGAGGATTATTATGACAGTAGTAATTGGATTAACGGGAGGCATTGCAAGCGGAAAAAGTACAGTGTCTCAAATGTTTCGTGAACTGAGCATACCAGTTATTGATGCAGATATTATCGCAAGAGAAGTTGTAGAGCGAGGAAAACCAGCATATAACAAAATAGTAGAAGTATTTGGAACGGAAGTGTTACAAGAGGATGGAGAACTAGATCGTCCAAAACTAGGAAGTGTCGTTTTCTATAATGAAGAAAAACGATTGCAGTTAAATAAAATTGTTCATCCTGCAGTGCGTGAGGAAATGAATAGGCAAAAGGAAATGTACATAAAAGAAGGTATGCAAGCGGTTGTGTTAGATATTCCTCTCTTATTTGAAAGCAAATTAACAAGTCTCGTTGACCGCATTTTAGTTGTAGCGGTTAAGCCGCATACGCAATTAGAACGTTTAATGAAACGAAATAACTTTTTAGAAGAAGAAGCAACAGCTCGTATTCAATCTCAAATGCCGTTAGAAGAAAAAGTGAAAAATGCAGATGAAGTGATAAATAATGATGGCACAATTATGGGAACGAAAACACAATTGCAGGTAATTTTAAAAAAGTGGAACATTATTGACTAAAAAATTGTGAAATTAATGAAAATGCTTAGTGACATATCCCCTTTTTGTGTTATACTATTATTGGGATTGGAGATAAATAGTATAACGCATTCAAGGGGGATAACATATTATGACTCGTGTGGCAATTAATGGATTTGGACGTATTGGGAGAATGGTATTTCGTCAAGCAATAAAAGAAAGCGCATTCGAAATTGTAGCAATCAATGCAAGCTATCCATCTGAAACGTTAGCACACTTAATTAAATATGATACAGTTCATGGCAAGTTTGACGGAACAGTAGAAGCATTTGAAGATCACTTATTAGTTGATGGAAAAATGATTCGCCTTTTAAACAACCGCGATCCAAAGGAATTGCCTTGGACAGATTTAGGTGTTGAAGTTGTAATTGAAGCAACTGGTAAATTTAATTCGAAAGAAAAAGCAATTCTTCACGTTGAAGCTGGAGCGAAAAAAGTTATTTTAACAGCGCCTGGTAAAAATGAAGATGTAACAATTGTAGTTGGTGTGAACGAAGACCAATTAGATATTACAAAACATACTGTTATTTCAAATGCATCTTGTACAACAAATTGTTTAGCGCCTGTTGTGAAGGTGTTAGATGAGCAGTTTGGAATTGAAAACGGTTTAATGACGACAGTTCACGCTTATACAAATGACCAAAAAAATATTGATAACCCACATAAAGATTTAAGAAGAGCACGTGCTTGCGGACAATCAATCATTCCGACAACGACAGGTGCTGCGAAAGCGCTAGCAAAAGTTCTTCCACATTTAAACGGAAAACTTCATGGTATGGCACTTCGTGTACCAACACCAAACGTGTCTCTTGTTGATTTAGTAGTAGATGTAAAACGCGATGTGACAGTTGAAGCTATTAACGATGCATTCAAAACTGTTGCAAACGGTGCGTTAAAAGGTATTGTAGAATTCAGCGAAGAGCCTTTAGTATCTATCGACTTTAATACAAATACACACTCAGCTATTATCGATGGTTTATCTACAATGGTAATGGGTGATCGTAAAGTGAAAGTACTTGCTTGGTATGATAACGAGTGGGGTTACTCTCGTCGTGTTGTAGATCTTGTAACGTTAGTTGTTGAAGAGTTAGCGAAACAAGAAAATGTGCAACACATTTAAGTGAATAAGGGAGGAGAGGGCAAGGCGATATTTGCCCTCTTTTTTTAATTTTTTCTGAAAAGGAAAAAAATTATATAAGTATATTTTAAAAAGTGGACATACCACGAAACGTTGTGATTACTGCATTTGTGAATCGTTTATTTTTTTTAGGGAAAAGTAAAGAGGAAAATATGACAGAAAATCGAAAAAACTGTTGTTGCAAAATGAAAATAAACAAAGTATACTAACACTCGTAAACTTAAGAGCTGAGGTACGTAGTCACTACTTAAAGGGTTAGGACCTCTCTGGACTAACTTTCCCCCGTGGTAGTGGAGCAAGCCAAATTGCAAATTAGTTTTCAATTCGAACAGTTAGAATAAATTTACAAGGGGGAACTGTAGAATGGATACTATGGATACGATGGGTCGTCACGTGATCGCTGAACTTTGGGATTGCGATTTCGACAAGCTTAATGACATGCCGTATATTGAACAATTATTTGTGGATGCAGCACTAAGAGCTGGTGCTGAAGTGCGTGAGGTTGCTTTCCATAAATTTGCACCACAAGGTGTAAGTGGAGTAGTAATTATCTCAGAATCACATTTAACAATTCATAGCTTTCCGGAGCACGGTTACGCAAGTATTGATGTTTATACTTGTGGGGATCGTATTGATCCAAATGTTGCTGCAGAATATATTGCAGAAGGTTTAAACGCGAAAACGCGTGAGAGCATCGAGCTTCCTCGAGGCACTGGTAGCTTCGAAATTAAGCAGAGAGAAACAAAAGCTCTTTAAAAAAGAACATAATTGATTTAAAATGTAAAGAGGTGTATAATGCACCTCTTTTTTAGTTTATAAAAAAGGGAAAATATAACGTACTCGTTAGTTGAATAAATTGGACTCTTGCAAATGAGGTAGTGCCCTATATACCATCTTATTTTTAAGGATGAGATGATAAAGTGATGCGCTGGAACTTAAAGTGGTAAGAGAGTTAGAATGAGTTATATAATATTGTATATATATTTTAGGTGAAGTGAGTAGAGAAAAATAAAGAGTATAGTGTAAAGGAGTGAATGAATTGCGTTGTCCATCCTGTTCTCATAATGGTACAAGAGTGTTAGATTCGCGTCCGGTAGACGAGGGGCGCTCTATTCGAAGAAGGAGAGAGTGTGAAAGCTGCTTAAGTCGCTTTACGACCTTTGAAAGGGTAGAAGAGTCACCTCTTATCGTTGTAAAAAAAGAAGGCACACGAGAAGAGTTTAATAAAGAAAAGATTTTACGCGGTTTAATTAAAGCGTGTGAAAAAAGACCAGTATCTTTAAGACAATTAGAAGAAGTAACACAAAGCGTGGAACGTGAACTGCGTAATTTAGGTATATCAGAAGTGAAAAGTGATATGATTGGTGAAATTGTTATGGAAGAACTTCGCGATATTGATGATGTTGCTTACGTACGTTTTGCTTCTGTATATCGTCAATTTAAAGATTTAAATGTATTTATTGAAGAATTAAAAGATATACTGCAAAAAGAAAGAGAGTAGAAGTTGTATTTTATTCTCTTTACATACCGTAAGTAATAGGATAAGAGAGCTAGAAGCGCAAGCTAATAGCTCTTTTTCACTAAGAATTTATATAATGAAGATAGAACGAATGAAGTAGAGGATAGATTGGATGAGAGAAAGGAAAAGCAAGAATGGAAAAACAGTCATGGATGGAGCTATTGCCGATTGATCGTTATAAAGTAAGTGCGAAAGGACTACTGCACAATTACGACCGAAAAGTGTTAACGATGTTGTATCAGCCGTTAATAGGTAGTAGAGCTTTTAGCTTATACATGACACTATGGGGAGAGCTTGAGCAAGATCGTGTATTTGGAAAAGAGAATACGCATCATTCCCTTATGGTGACTATGCAAATGCAACTTCCTGAAGTATATGAGGAACGAGTAAAGTTAGAGGCAATTGGGCTTTTGAAGGTATATATTAAGAAAGAAAAAGATATTCGAATGTTCATATATGAGTTGCAACCACCTTTATCTCCGAAGCAGTTTTTTGATGATATTGTTTTAAGTATCTTTTTATACAATCGATTGAGCAGGACAAAATATAATCAAGTAAAGCAATATTTCTTAGAAGAAGAATTTGATTTTGCTTCTTATGAAAATGTTACGCGTTCTTTCAATGATGTGTTTGGTTCGTTTAATCCAGGACAACTTGAGCATGCGCAAGAAGACCTTCGTATTCCAAAAACGACAACTATGCCAAGTAACGAGAAGGGAGACGCTCCGAAAGTTTGGAATGATTTCTTTGATTTCTCTTTATTTGTAGATGGATTGTCCGCTCTTGTTCCTAAAAAGGCGATTACAGATCAAGTGAGAGACTGCGTTATAACACTTGCTTACGTGTATGGTGTAGATGTGTTATCGATGCAAAATATCGTTCTTGGTGCAGTGACAGAGATGCAAACAATTGATATGGAAAGGCTTAGAAAAGGAGCGCGCGATTGGTATCAATTTGAAAATGGTCAAGCATTACCGGTATTAAGTGAAAGAGTACAGCCTCATGCTGCACGTACGATGAAAGAGAAAGAGCCTTCATCGCAAGAGGAGATGCTAATAAAGCAGCTAGAGGAAATCTCACCAAAACAACTATTGAAAGAGATTTCTGGTGGTGCAGAGGCAACGAAAGCGGACTTGCAAATCGTTGAAGATGTCATGATTAATCAAAAATTGACACCAGGAGTTGTGAATGTACTTATTTATTACGTTATGCTACGCTCAGATATGAAACTTGCGAAAACGTATGTCGAGAAGATTGCTGGGCATTGGGCACGTAAAAAGGTCGGTACAGTAGCGGACGCGATGGCGTTAGCGAAAGAAGAGAACCGTCAATATCAAGAGTGGGCTGAGACGAAGAAAAAAGGCCGTACGGCGAAGAAAACGGTGCGGAAAGAAATGGTGCCAGATTGGCTTAAGGAAGAAGAGCCGAAAGAACAAGAGAAAGAAACAGTGAAGAAAGATGTAAGTGTAGAAAAAGATGCAAGTACGCTAGAAGATGAACGAAAACGACTAGAAGAAGTGTTAAAAAAATATAAGCGTGATTAATAGAAGAGAATGAACGCTCTTTGAGGTGAGAAAATGGAGCATATTCAAAATTCATTTGCAAAATTAATGGAAAATGAAAACTTTAAAAATAGATATGAAGTATTAAAGGCAGAAGTAATGGCGCATCCGCGTGTGAAAGAATTTATAGATGAACATAAGGGTGAAGTAACGACTTCTATGATTGAGCGCAGTCTTGTGAAGTTATATGAATATATTGGACAAAGTGTAGGTTGCGTGGATTGTCCGGATTTAGGCTCATGTAAAAATATGCTACAAGGGTACGAGCCAAAGCTTGTTATTCAAGGGAAGATGATTGATATTCAATACGATCGCTGCGTTAGAAAAGTAGCGCATGACGAGAGAAAGAAATATGAAAAACTTGTTCAAAGTGTATATATGCCAACGGATATTTTACAGGCAACTATGGAAAACTTAGATCCTTCTGATTTAAATGCACGTATCGATGCGATTGGTGCAGCGAATGAATTTTTAAGTACATATGAACCAGGTAAAAAAGCACAAGGTTTATATTTGTACGGTAAATTTGGTGTAGGAAAAACGTATTTGTTAGGAGCAATAGCGAACGAGCTTGCTCGAAAGAAAATAAGTTCGATGCTCGTATACTTCCCGGAATTTTTACGTGAAATTAAAAGTTCAATTCAAGATAATTCGATTGGTGAGAAGATTGATGCGGTTAAACGCGTACAAGTTTTAATGTTAGATGATATCGGGGCAGAAGCGATGTCAAGCTTTGTCCGTGACGATGTACTCGGTGCAATCTTACAATTCCGTATGTTAGAAAACTTACCGACGTTCTTTACGTCTAATTTTGATTTTAAACAACTGGAACACCATTTAACGTATACGCAGCGTGGCGAGGCTGAAGAAATGAAGGCAGCACGTATTATGGAACGAATTAAATATTTAGCGAAACCAATTCCGATTGGTGGGAAAAACCGTCGTCATAAGTAAAAGAGCAAGCTGAGTGAACTGCACCCCAATTGTTAGACACAGCCTAACAATTGGGGGTGCAGTTTTTCTATGGCTAAATTTACAGCTGATGAAAAAATACAAATCGTTCTACGTTATTTGAACGGAAATGAAAGTTATCGAGAAATGGGTAGATCGCTCGGTATAAGTGACACAATCATTTTGAATTGGGTAAACCAATATAAACAGAATGGTCTGGAAGCTTTTCTAAAACGATGTACAAATTACACACAACAATTTAAACTAGACGTACTAAACTTTATGATTGAAAACGGTATGTCCTTATTTGAGACGGCAGCTATCTTTAATATTCCTGCCCCTTCAACGATTTCTGTTTGGAAAAAACAGCTCG
>NZ_FNDM01000005.1:0-405824 GCF_900100505.1 Bacillus sp. cl96 | reverse complement strand
GTAAAAATAACATTGTTCGCATTTGTATTACCTGTACCTGTAAAGGAAACGGTGTACGTTAGTGTATCACCAATATCTGCAAAATTTTTATCTACTGCTTTTGTCATTGTTACAGTAGCGTTATTCACTTGAGTGGATACGATATTTGTCGTATCAGTCCCGCTTACTGCTGGTTGATTTGGTACAGGAGTGTATTGATATGTTGTTGTTCCACTATTTAATATTGGGTTTGTTTGCGGGATAGAAGGAACGAGTACTTGGAATGAAATAGTAGTAGTGGAATTTGCGGCAATTGATCCAATTGTTATACCATTAGCGGGATTTGCGCCAGCTTGAGTAACTCCGTTCACAGTTACACTCCCTGGAATGAAAGTAGTCCCGCTAGGAATCGGGTCCGTATATATCACATTTGTTGCAGCGATATTTCCTATATTAGCTAAGGCAATACTGTAAGTTAATGTTTCACCAATATCGGTAAAAAGTTTGTTAACTGATTTTGTTCCATTAATATCTGCGAGGTTAATTTGTGTTCCAGCAGAGTTACTTGTTGCAAGACCATTAAAAGTTGTTCCTCCGGCGATTGGTGTATATTGAAATGTAATATTAGCAGTGTTAGAGATAGGATTTTGACTTGGAAGAGAAACGACAGTAGCTTGGAAAGTTACTATACGAGAAGCACCATTATTAATTGTTCCAAGAGATATACCAGCCGCAGGATTTGCATTTGTTTGTGGTACGTTATCTACTGTTACAGTGCCGGGTATAAAAGAAGTACCATTAGGGAGACTATCTATAAAAATAGCGTTATTGGCAGGAAGAAGCCCGGTGTTAGGGATAGTAACTGTATAAGTGAGAATATCTCCAATTGCAGCAACACTTTTATTTACGCTTTTCGTTGCTTGTATATTTGGGGAGTTTATATTAATTTGTAAGCCGACTGTATTTAACATATATGCATCTCCGTTAGTAGTTAAACGGATTGCAGCGGATACTTGTGAGTTTGTTAAATAAGGAGAAATATCAATAGAAGTGATATCCCAGCCCTGTCTTCCTGCGGAAATGTTTGTACCTGTAGAAGCACTTTGATTTCGCGTTCCAAATGTCCCAGTTGTATCTAAGTTTCCTGCAGCATTATTAACTTGAGAACCGAAGAAATTATTTATGGCATTATTTGGTCCAGATAAAGCATTTAATGAACTGAAATTTGGTCCAAATAAAGCTTGATCCCCGGTTAAATCTGCATCTCCTTCGGTAGAACTTAAAAATAATCTCCCGCTTACTGGTCCTCCTGAAGGTGTTAAAAATCCAGAAACAGATACATCGGCACTACCAGTTTCTGCAGAAACACGGTTACCCGCTACATAAATGGTTAAGTTTCTTGCTGGCAATGTCCCGTTTTGATAAGCGACGATAAGCGTCCATCCAGCCGAATTAATTGTTCCATTAGAAGCATCTATAGGATCTACAAGTCCAGGAACCGCTCCTGTAGTATAGGAACCAGCACCTCCCGCTTGAATAAGAGTTGTTACGTCTGCTGAACGAGTGTAAAAGCCAAATGTAATAGAGTTTGAAACGAAAGTTTGATTTGAAGCCGTAACAGCTGAAGGAGTAATCGAGTATGTTGAAACAGGTGTTGTAAAAGAAACTGGGTTTCCTAATACACTCGTAATGTTTTGATCACGAGATAAATAGTTTCCACCCCAAACGAGTTCTGCGTAAAGAATAGTACTACCAGCAGGGATATTTAAAATAGCGGTAGAACTATTTTGTGTATAGTTTAATGTTGTACCAGCAGGAAAAGTAGTTACTTGTAAAGCAGTATTCGTAGTTGCGAATGCACCAATTGCCCCGATTGTACCAGCACGGTTTTGATTGCTGATTTTACTTAAGCCTAAAGTATTACCTGTAATAGCGAGTGCGCCGTTAGTGGTGGTAGAAAATCGATTCGTAATGGGCATGTTGTCACCTCATTTACAATATAGTCTTGGTCAAAATAACATATGTGTGTGACAAATAAAGGGAAACATGTACAAGTTGATTTCGTAATAATGATTTAAATGTCTAGATAAGGGGATGGAGTATGATTGAATTGGAAATTAGAGTGGAGCGTCTTCGGAAAGAACAAATAAGCGACATTGTAGCGCTATCTTCTTATATTGGTTGGGATTATAACAGAGAAGAAATTGAGACTATTTTTAACGCAGGGATTGTATACGGTGTTTGGAATGAGAAAGAGGAACTAATTGCTAGCGCAGCAATAATATTATATGGGGAGAAATTAGCATCTATCGGAATGGTGATTGTACATCCAGATTATAAGGGGAGAGGGATTGGAAAGATAATAACGGAAGCGTGCGTTAAAAGCGTATCAGCTCATACTCCAATTATGCTTATTGCTACGGATGAGGGGAAACCTTTATATGAAAAGTTAGGATTTAGGGCAGTAAGTTATGTTTCTAAATACATATGTAACTCATACAATGCGAAACATTATTGTGTAAGAAATGAAGATTATGTGATGAATTATGAAGAGGGTGATTTAGAAAAAATAATAAAAATAGATGAATATGCGTTTGGAACAAATAGAAAAGAGTTTTTAAAGAAAAGAATTATGCAAAGTGAACAGTGTATCGTTGTAAAGGACAAGGAACAAAATGTATTAGGTTACGGTTTAAGCATACAAACACCAGAAAATAAGATAATAGGGCCGGTTGTTGCTAAAAATGATGAGATGGCAATGAGAATTGTACATGATTTAGCAAAAGGGCATAATGGTAAATTAAGAATTGATGTACTAGAAGGAAAGAAAGATTTCATGAAAGTATTAGAGATTGCTGGTTTTAAAAAGGTGAATACACCACCAATTATGATGAAAAATAGCGGTCAATTATTAAAAAGGAATAATGAGTTATATAGCATTGCAGCACAAATTTTTGGGTGAAAAAGAATCCTTCTGAATGAAGGATTCTTTTTCGCTAATCACGATATTGATCATGAGTCGGCTGAAAGAGGTCTTCCTCGATATCTCTCACCATAGAAAAATGATCAACGTTATAATGACCGTGTAAAGTTTTATTGTGATGACCAATAATTTGCTCTGCAGACAATACGTTAGAATCAGTTGTTGAATGCCCGTTTTTAATTAATGTAACGTCAAATCCTTGTACAGTTGCTGTCCTAACGGCAGTGTCAATGCAATGTTCTGTTTTACATCCGCCTATAACAATATGATTAATGTTTTCTTCTTTTAAAAGTTCAAGTAAAGAAGTGCCGTAGAATGAATTGGTTGCTGCTTTATTAATAAAGATTGCAGACTGGGGTACTTGAATTTGATTATGTACTTCAAATCCTTCGCCACTACCAGAAGCAACATCGATATCTCTTACGAAAACAATAAGAGCATTTGAATCTATTGCTTTCTGCAGGGCTATATTTAGTGTAGATAATAGCTCGGTTTTACGAAAAACTTCATTTTCTTGCTCATTTCCATCAATTAATTCTTGCTGAGCGTCAATAATTAATAGTGCTTGTTTCATCGTGTCTCCCCTTTAATATGAAATAAGTTCCACTGTACATATTCCTTCAGATTGTTAGAAAATCCTCCATTGTAAGAGAAGTAGAAGATTGATTTACAAAGTTGTCAAAGAAATTTCATTCTCATAGCGTGTAAAAACATGTATGATAGGAGATGGAGAATTTTTGAGTAGGTGGGAATAACATGCAAACAGTAGAAGATTATCTTTCATTCTTACATACGAAAGGATTTAAATTATCAGAGGAAGCACAAGGGTTTATTATGTTTGGACAAGGATATACTGGTGCGTCTGATGGGATTGTGAACGCAGCAATAGAAGCCACAATTAAACATCAATTGCAGTTTGATGGTAGTTATTTCGTTGCGTTATTAGAACGATTGAAAGAGGAAGAAATTACAGATAAAAAAAGCGCTAAGGCTTTTATGCGGAAGTTACAAGCGTAACTTCACGCAGCCTGCGCTTCTTTTTTTGTTTTGGAAGGTAATTCAACAAAAATCATGCCTAGAAAAATACATAGACATCCGATAATAGCAGAAATAGAAAGTTGTTCATTTGCAACGAGAACGCTTGTTAATGCAGCAAAAACGGGCTCCATTGCGAAAATAATTGCTACTCTCGTTGGAGAAGTGTGTTTTTGTGCCGATGTTTGAATGAAAAAAGCAATAGATGTTGCAAACAGGGCAGTTAGAAAGAGTGCGAATAAAAAGGATTGATTCGTCCATAGTGATACTGAAAATAACTTTTCCCAATCTTCAAACAAGAAAGCGCAAATAGAAGAAAATATACCAACAGCTAATACTTGAGATGTGCTTAATAATAAAGGTGATATTTTTTTAGAAAAGAAGCCGTTAATAAGAATATGGGCAGCGAAAGCGACTGCACAACCAAGAACAAGTATATCTCCTATATTTAATTGGAAAGAATCAGCAGCTGTTAATAAGTACAAACCTGTTGTAGCTACAGCAATACCAAGTACGATGAAAATGGTGGCTTTTTGTTTTAAGAAGATAAATGATAAGATTGGGACCATAACAATGCTTAGCCCAGTTAAGAAACCTGCTTTTGAAGAAGTTGTATAAAGTAAGCCAAATGTTTGTAATAAATAGCCGACAAATAAGAAGAACCCAACCATTAATCCAGCTAAACTACTATGTTTTAATTCTTGTTTTGAAGTTTTCTGTGAGGAAATAATTTGAACGAATAATAAAATAATTCCAGCGAATAAAAAGCGAATACCATTAAACGTAAATGGACCAACGAAAGACATAGCGTTTTGAACGACAACAAACGTAGCTCCCCAAATAAAAGAGACAAATAATAAAGCAAGAGGAGCAATCCACTCTTTTTTCACACTCATACCCCCGTTAATTTTGTAAGATAGCTTTTCTAGCTAATTCATCAGCTACTTTATTTTGACTACTTGGAATCCACTTAATAAAAAAGAGATCGAAGTTTTTTATGTACTGCAGTGCTTCATCTAAAAGAGGTGCAAATATTTTATTTTTTGCGTATTCCTTTTCAACAGCCCGCTCAACAAGCTGCGAATCTGTACGAAAAGAGACAGTGCTATAATTATGCTCGATGCAATATTTTAATGCTAAAAGTAAAGCGCGGTATTCTGCTTCATGATTGGACATTGTTCCAAGTGGTACTGATAATTGTACAGGTGGCTGAACGCCTTTAATAAACACTCCTGCACCAGAAGGACCAGGATTTCCTTTTGATGCACCATCAATATATACTTCAATCAAAATGAGAAACCTCCAAATTATAAGATGATCCCCTACTTAAATATTTTTTTGAAGTAGGGGATAGAGTAGTTATCCGATTGTGATGCTGTAACGACATGTAAATGTTTCATTCGCTTGTAAAGATTGAATTCCCTTTTTGTTCTTGAAATCTTTTGCTGGATTTACTTCATCAGCGATGCCATACCAAGGTTCAATACATAAGAAAGGTGCGTTATCCCCTGGTGTCCATACGCCAACAAATGGGAATCCATCAAATTCTACTTTTACAAATTTATTATGTTTATGAGAACGAATCGAAATTTCATTCGTATTCATATGTTCAAAAATAAGTGCATCATTTTTGAATAAATCATATGTAAGTGGCAATTCAGTCGTATTTTCAGCGATTAATTGCTTTTTGTTTGAAAGATAAGGTCCTTCTAATACGCTTGTTTCTAAGCGTTCCGAACCATTAAACGATAAGTGATAATCTGTAAATGATTCACCGTCCAATAAAGGGAAGTTGAATCCAGGATGTGCTCCGATTGAGAAGAACATCTCTTTTGAAGTAGGATTGTTTACTTCATATGTTATATGAACGCTTTGTCCATTTAGCTCATAAGAAACGAGTAATTCGAATTCGTATGGGTATTTTTTTAATGTTTCTTCATTACTAGTAACGGTATAAGTGATTTTTGTTTCGCTTTGTTCTTTCACAGAGAAAGTAAGATCACGGGCGAAACCGTGTTGTGTTAATGAATATGGTTTACCGTCTACGTAGTATGTATTATCTACTAATCGACCGACAATTGGGAACAAAATTGGTGCACGGCGTCCCCAATAAGTAGAATCACCTTGCCATAAATATTCTGTGTTGTCTTCTTTTAAGCGAACGCTCTGTAATTCTGCACCTTTGTCAGAAATGGAAACGATCACTTTTTCATTTTGAATTGTTGCTGTCATGAAGTGAAACCTCCTAAATCTTTCATATGTTTCATTATACGTTGTCTAAAAGGAAAAAGGTAGTTTATGATAGGAATCTATTGACGAAAGAGGGGCTACCACGTAAAATATAATCTTGTTGCTTAAAAAACGAATAACGTGGTTCGAAACCATCCCACGTAAAAAAACTAAGGAGATTTTGTCATGAATATTAGAACTTTAGTCGGTAATGGTATTTTAGCGGCATTATATATTGCTGTTTCTATGCTTATTCAGCCATTTGGCTTTACGAATGTACAATTTCGTATTTCAGAGATGTTTAATCATCTCGTTGTATTTAACAAGAAAGCAATTTACGGAATTGTATTAGGTGTATTTTTAACGAATCTCTTTTTCTCACCTATGATCGCTTACGATTTAGTATTTGGAGTAGGGCAATCTATTCTTGCGTTAGTTGCAACGATTATTTCTATGCGATTTATTAAAGGTGTTTGGGCTCGTATGATTTTTAATACAGTTATCTTTACAATTACAATGTTTATGATTGCAATTGAACTTCATCTTGCATTGGGTTTACCATTTATGTTGTCTTGGTTAACTTGTGCAATTGGTGAATTTGTTGTCATGGCGATCGGTATGCCTGTAATGTACTGGATTAATAAGCGAGTACAATTTGAAAGATTTATGTAATAGATGAAAGAGCTATTCCTATAGGGATAGCTCTTTTTGTATGTAATCATATTGAATATAATGCTGTGACTCTAGATAAAATATAATAAAATAAAGTGAGGCTTCAATTAGCCGGATATATATAAGAAGTCTTACATAAGGGGAATGTAGTATGAAATATAAAATTCATTGGTTGTATAAAACGAAGCGTGGATTGCAGACGGAATTAACAACAGAGTATATGAACATAGAAGAAGTACTTCAATTTGCAGAGGATTTTGAGAAAACAGGAAGAGCTAAGGAACTTTTATTTTACGATGAAATGGACGCAGAATGGTCATTAAAAGAGATGAAAAAGTTAAGTAAGCAAGTAGAGGAAGAGCCCCAAGAAATACTCGTTTATTTTGATGGGGGGTATGATGTGCAAACGAAAGAAGCTGGCGTTGGTATATGTGTGTATTATAAAAAAGGAAATACAAACTACCGCATTCGCCGCAATGCATATATAGAAGGTATATATGATAATAATGAAGCGGAATATGCATCATTATTATACGGTATGAATATACTCGAGGAACTAGGGATTAAGTATGAAGCAGTTACACTTCGCGGAGACTCACAAGTGGTACTGCAGCAATTAGCCGGAGAATGGCCTTGTTATGATGAACATTTAAATCATTATTTAGACCAAATTGAGCAAAAGGCGAAGCAAATGAAATTAAAACTTATATGTGAGCCGATATCTAGAAAACAAAATAAAGAAGCACATCAATTAGCTACGCAAGCATTAGAAGGAACAAGTATTGATAGTCATAAAGAAATAACCGAATAGAGAGGTGCAAAGGTGGATAAAAAGCAACTCATTACAGAGGTAAATGACTTATTAGAAACGTATTGTGAAGGATGTTTTTTGCGAGAACATAATCGAAAGACAAATAGTAAGTATTACGCTCATTCATTTTGTATAAGGCAATGTACAGTGGGAGAAACATTGAAAAAGTATGGGGAACAGTTGTCATGAAAAAACATCCAGAGAAAATTCTCTGGATGTTTTTTAGTGTCTTGCTTCGTTTAGTTGATGCTCACATTTATTTAATTTTTTTTCCTCATTCATTAAAAATGGCTCATCTAAATCAGTTGCAACAGATTTCATAATTTCAAGCTGAGAGCGAGCTGCTTCTACAGCAGTAGTAGCATGTTCTAATGTATCTGGATCCATTGAAATTGTTGCTGATCCTACCATTTTTTGTGCTGTTTCTACACGGAATTTCACTTCTTCAAAATCATTTACTTCTGATCCCATTAATAATTCCTCCTTTGTATAGTGCGCATTTCACATAGTTTTTGCTCTGTAAAACGGAAATATACAAAGGAATAACAAAGGAGGTTACCAAGTAAGGTAACCTCCTGTTATATGTTGGATTAAAGTTTTACTACGTTAGCAGCTTGAGGTCCGCGGTTACCTTCAGTAATGTCGAAAGATACTTCTTGACCTTCTTCTAAAGCTTTGTAGCCGTCGCCTTGAATAGCAGAGAAATGTACGAATACATCGTCAGCGCCTTCCATTTCGATAAATCCAAAACCTTTTTCGTTGTTAAACCATTTTACTTTTCCTTGCATGTTACAATTCCTCCTAAAAGCGTTTACTATTTTCATTTAGTGAAATTCATTTTAAAAAAATAATATAAACTAAAAATGCTATATTCTTGAATATTCTGCTAAATGATTAATTTAAATATACACGAATTGGGAGAATTTAGTCAAGTAAGCGATTTTATTTTTTTGTATTTTTAAATAATTTTTCAGTCAAATTTTTAAATAGGTATAGGACAGGCTGAGTATATAATATTCTTAATTGAATGCTATACATAATGAGGTGAAAGAATGAATAAGTCTTACTTATTAGATAATGAAGGAATGAGAACGAGAACCGACATACCGGATTGGGTTGCAAAAGAATTTGAGATTTTTTCAAATGTTGTGTTAGAACCAACTTTTCCATGTTATTTCGGTTTAACAGCTTTGAAAAAGAATGAACTTCGTTATTCATTTCTTTCTCATAATGATTGGAGTCATTTACCACATACAATGTTATCTTTTTTAGAGTTAATGAAAGAGAGGCCGATTGTAAGAAGGGGCTTTTTCCTTTTTGTAGAACCGGAATGTGAAGAACAGCCACTCGAATATTACCGTGATTCCTTTTGGAAAGTGTTACAGTATTTACATGAAAACGATAATCAAGCATGGCCAAAGCAAATTCCTGAAGATCCAGACCATTATTTATGGGAATTTTCATTTGGTGGTGAGCCAATATTCGCATTTGGAAATGCGCCAGCTTATAAACAACGAAAAACTAGACATTTAGGGAATTCTCTCGTTATTGGGTTTCAGCCACGCACTATTTTTGATGGATTAGAGGGAGATCGTCCTAAAGGAGCATATTCAAGACAAATGGTTCGTGAGCGAGTTGAAAAGTGGGATCAATTGCCGAAACATCCTAACATTAGTCATTATGGTGACCCAGAGCATCGTGAATGGAAACAATATTTCATAGGAGACGATGTAGAGCCAATAAAAGGGAAATGTCCTTTTCTTCATAGGATAGAAAAGTAAGAGCCATCACCTAGATGGCTCTTTTGTATATTTTGGATAAAAAAGGGTATTTTATTATGAAAGCTAGTCTATTTTTTCAAATTACATCATTAACTAGTAGTAAAGAGAGTAGAAAGGATAGAGCGATGTTTGGAGCAATTATACAGCAAATCGTATTAGGTATATCATTAGCTGCGCCAGTAGGGCCGATTAATATTGAAATGTTAAAACGAGGAATTGAACGTGGGTTTTGGCACGCTTGGGTTGTTGGAATTGGTGGAATGACTGCAGATGTTTTATTTATGCTTCTCATTTATTTCGGTTTATCTTCTGTGTTTATGTATACATATGTACAAGCCTTCATGTATTGCACGGGTTTTTTCTTGTTATTTTATTTAGGATTTCAAAGTGTAAAACAAGGAATTTTCGACTCGAATATGGAATATAAAAAAGAAGAGGTAGGTGGCCTTAAGCAATCGTTTATGGCAGGATTTTTAATTGCGATATCCAATCCATTAAATCTTGTTTTTTGGTTTGGTATATACGGAAGTACACTTAGCTCATTACTTACGAAGGTAACGAAACAAGAAGCTTTTTTGTACAGTCTTTGCATTATTGTTGGTATTATTTTATGGAATTTAAATATTGCTTTTTCTGTACATTTTGGAAGAACTTTATTAAAACCAAAAGCGCTTGGCTACATAACAGCCGGAGCAGGTATTATTTTAGTAGGTTACTCTATACATTTTGCATACAAAGCTTTACAGTTGTTCACATAAGATTGAAGGGGAGATTTTTATGTATCGAACCACTATTGACGGAAAAGAAATTATAATTACGTTAGCGCCAAAAATCCGAAAAGAAATTACTGATAGAAATCCACTATATGAAGCGGTATTTCATAATGCTGCAAGATTGTTACAAACAAAGCAACCGACGTTTGCAGTAAATCATGAAATATTTGGGCTCATTATTGGAGAAGTGCAAAGAGGAGAAGTAACAGTGTTTGCAGTGGAACATATTATTCCGAAGCAAAATATATTTGGACCAAACAATTTTTTCTCGACAATAGAACAGCAGGCAAATTTGTAAAGTGAATAGAATAAGAATAGAAAAGAAATAGTCGTAACGATATGTTGCGGCTGTTTTTTGGGAAAAGGGGGAAACAAGATGAAGAAAGTGGGGAAAGAGTTCTTTTTACAACATGATATCGTTATTATGTATAGCATTCTATTTGTTTTCATTATTATTTTAAAAATGCAATTTTTTACGTGGTTTGGCATGTTAGCATGTATGTTTGGGATTGTTTTCTATACACTTAATGAATATATGACACATCGTTTTTTATTCCATATAAAGCCACCTAAAAACACATTTCTATTAAAAGTGTTAAGAAGATTGCATTATGATCACCACGTATATCCAGATGATTTAAAACTTTTGTTTTTACCTGTATGGTTTAGTATACCTAGTTTTACTATATATTTACTTATAGCATATGGTATTACAAAAAGTGTTACTATTACACTTTCATTTGGAATCGGAATGATTATTATGCTGCTCGTTTACGAATGGAAACATTATATTGCTCATAGACCGATTCGTCCCGTCACTAAGTTTGGAAGATGGCTAAAAAAACAACATATATTACACCATTATAAAAATGAAAAGTTTTGGTTTGGTGTTTCAAATCCAGTATTCGATTTTATATTTGGAACACTGAAAGACGGAAAAGATGTTGAGCTAAGCGAAACGGCTCGTAATTTAGAAAAGGAAAAAAAGACAAAAGTAGTGCGTTAAGCACTGCTTTTGTCTTAATGAGGATAAATAAGTAAAGTGTCACTTTATTTTGAAAAAGTATATTAAAAATTTAGGGGAAATTGCCGAAAAATGTCTATCAAAAAATCTTTGCATGAATGCATGGATTGTCTAAAATGAATATAAGTTTCTGAATATTTATAAAATTTAGTCTTTAGGTATGCAAGGGGGAAGTGTATTTCAAGTAAGAGAGGGGATCGGTTAATGAAACGAGACGATACGTCAGCACGTAAGTTGCAAAATGAGGTGAATTATACAGAGGTCGTTCAGTCGGAAGAATTTCAATTGTTATTAAATACGAAAAAGAAGTTTATCATTCCAATGAGTATTTTCTTTTTTAGTTTTTTTATCGCATTACCTATTCTAACATCGTATTCAAAGGTGCTTAATACACCTGCATTTGGAGACGTTACATGGGCGTGGGTATTTGCTTTTTCCCAATTTATCATGACATGGGCACTATGTATGATTTATAGCAAAAAAGCAGAATCATTTGATGAAATCTCCCGAAAAATTCTGCAAGATATGCAAAAAGGGAGGGGCTGAACTTGAATACTACTGCATTTGCACTATTTTTAATTATTGTTCTTGGTACGCTCGTCATAACCTATTTTGCATCGAAAAAAACGAAAAATGCGAGTGAATTTTATACGGCTGGAGGGGGATTAACTGGTTGGCAAAATGGTCTGGCCATTGCTGGAGATTACATGTCTGCTGCTTCATTTCTCGGTATAGCTGGAGCAATCGCATTAACTGGGTTTGATGGATTCTTTTATAGTATCGGTTTTTTAGTTGCTTATCTAGTTGTACTATATCTTGTTGCAGAACCGCTTAGAAATTTAGGAAAGTACACTTTGGCGGATATGATTGCAGCACGCTTTGATGCGAAAAAAGTTCGCGGAGTTGCAGCTCTTAATACGATGACGATTTCTATCTTTTATATGATTGCACAATTAGTTGGCGCGGGTGCACTTATTAAATTATTATTAGGGATTGAATATACGACATCTGTATTAATCGTTGGAACACTTATGACGGTGTATGTTATTTTTGGAGGTATGACAGCAACGAGCTGGGTACAAATCGTAAAGGCTGTATTACTTATGGCTGGTACGTTTATTATTTCTGTTATCGTTTTCGCAAAATTCAACTTCAGCGTGACTGAAATGTTCGCTCAAATGAAAACAGCTACACCTTTAAAAGATTCATTTTTAAATCCAGGTGTAAAGTATAAGGATGGTCTTGATACACTTTCTTTAAATTTAGGACTAGTACTTGGTACAGCTGGATTACCACATATACTTGTCCGCTTTTTTACAGTACGTGATGCAAAAACTGCACGTCAATCTGTCGTATATGCGACGTGGTTAATTGGTGCATTTTATATTATGACGATTTTCTTAGGATTTGGTGCGGCAGCGTTTGTAGGAAATGAAGCGATTATTAAAGCAAACCCAGCTGGTAATATGGCGGCACCTTTATTAGCCAAAGCGTTAGGTGGAGACTTCTTATTTGCTTTCGTATCAGCAATTGCTTTTGCAACGATTTTGGCTGTAGTGGCAGGTCTTGTATTAACAGCAGCATCAGCATTCGCTCATGATTTTTATAATGAAATCATTCGTAAAGGAAAATCAACGGAAAAAGAGCAAGTATCCATGGCTCGTTATGCATCTATTGGAGTAGCGATACTATCTATCATACTTGCATTATTTGCCCAAACATTAAACGTAGCATTTTTAGTATCATTAGCATTTGCAGTTGCAGCGAGTGCAAATCTACCAGTAATTTTATTTACAATATATTGGAAGCGTTTTAATACAACGGGTGCTATTTCGGGTATGATTGTAGGTCTCGTATCAGCAATTGTTCTCGTAGCGTTGAGTCCGAATGTTTGGAACCCTGTAGCTGAAAAAGCTATTTTTGTTGGGGAAGCGTTATTCCCATATACGACACCAGGAATTATTTCAATTCCACTCGGATTTCTTGCAGCATATTTAGGAACGGTTTTATCTAGTAAGAAAGAAGATGAAGCGAAATTTGATGAAATTCTAGTGAAATCTAATACTGGTCATGGCATTAGCGATGCGTCTTCACATTAAATAAAAGAGGAGCTTTTCGATAGATAAGAAAAGCTCTTTTTTCTTTTGTCATTTTCTTGTAAATATTACTGATTTGTAAGTAGGATTTGTCTTAATTTTGTGGAATGAAAATAGCAGGGAGAAATTTAAGTCATCATGGCACCAGCGCAGCTTTTGTGAAAAATAAGTTGTTATGGAAGGTGGAAGTAATGATGAAAACGAAGCAAACTGATGAATTATTAGCAAAAGATGAGCAATATGTTTGGCACGGAATGCGTCCCTTTAGTCCAAATAGTACAATGGTAGGGGCAAAAGCTGAAGGGTGCTGGGTTGAAGATATACAAGGAAAAAGATATTTAGATGGTATGAGTGGCCTTTGGTGTGTCAATAGTGGATATGGAAGAAAAGAGCTCGCAGAAGCGGCTTATAAGCAATTACAAACATTATCATACTTTCCAATGTCACAATCCCATGAGCCAGCTATAAAGCTTGCTGAAAAGTTAAATGAGTGGCTTGGGGGAGAGTATGTTATTTTCTTCTCAAATAGTGGTTCAGAAGCGAACGAAACAGCTTTTAAAATAGCAAGGCAATACTATGCTCAAAAAGGTGAACCACATCGTTATAAATTTATGTCACGTTACCGTGGGTATCACGGGAATACAATGGCGACAATGGCAGCGACGGGACAAGCGCAGCGTAGATATCAGTATGAGCCGTTTGCTTCAGGTTTTTTACACGTAACACCACCGGATTGTTACCGTATGTCTGAAATTGAAGGGCAGCATATTTATGATGTAGAATGTGTGAAAGAAGTCGATCGTGTTATGACGTGGGAATTAAGTGAAACAATTGCCGCTTTTATTATGGAACCAATTATTACAGGCGGGGGCATATTAATGCCACCACAAGACTATATGAAAGCTGTTCATGAGACGTGTCAAAAACACGGTGCCTTGCTTATTAGTGATGAAGTAATTTGCGGTTTCGGTCGTACAGGAAAAGCATTTGGGTTTATGAATTATGATGTGAAGCCAGATATTATTACAATGGCAAAGGGCATTACGAGCGCATATTTACCATTATCTGCAACAGCTGTGAAAAAAGAAATATATGAGGCTTTTAAAGGTAAAGGAGAATATGAATTCTTCCGCCATATTAATACATTTGGTGGAAATCCAGCAGCTTGTGCATTAGCACTTAAAAACTTAGAGATTATGGAAAATGAAAATTTAATCGAGCGATCTGCGCAAATGGGTTCCCTTTTATTAGAGCAACTAAAAGATGAAATTGGGGAACATCCGCTTGTTGGGAATATTAGAGGAAAAGGTCTATTAGTTGGAATTGAATTAGTAAATGATAAAGAGACGAAAGAGCCAATTGATAACGACAAAATTGCAAGTGTTGTAAATGCTTGTAAAGAAAAGGGCTTAATTATAGGACGAAACGGTATGACAACAGCAGGATATAATAACGTTTTAACATTAGCGCCGCCTCTTGTTATTTCAAGTGAAGAGATTGCTTTCGTTGTTGGAACGTTGAAGACAGCGATGGAGCGTATTTAATAAATAGAGAGAGGAGCGAGCTGTAATATAAGGCTCGCTCTTGTTTAGTAGGAGGGGACTTTTAATGGAGAAATATGATCCTAACAAACATTATCACATCGGATATTATGAAGACGGATATGGTTTAGAAGTGACGGCGTACAAAAGAATAAATGAACCAGTTTGGGATGCTTATATTCCGCACTATGAGGCAGACGATTTTTATAAGAAAGTGGAGGGAATGAAGCTAGGTAAATATATAGATGATTATGGCATTATGGTGTATTCATTTGGGAATGATATTGATGATGATGAAGCACGAATTATTTTTGAAAAATGGTTAAAAAAGAACGGGATTGTTTAAAGATAAAACAAAAAGGAGATTGCTATCTTATAAAATAGCAATCTCCTTTTATTATAGTAAATTTATTTACTTGCTTTCATTGCTTTATCTTTTGCACCAAAAGTGTATTTTAACATTGGTGGTGTAATCATTGTAGTTAAAATAACGACAATAACGATTGCTGTAAAGTAATCTTGTGCCAATAGACCTGAAGAAAGTCCTGTTCCTGCGATGATAAGTGCAACTTCACCACGAGAAACCATTCCAGCACCGATAATTGCAGAAGACTTAGCGGCAAATCCAGTCATTCGTGCACCGAATCCACAGCCGATTAATTTCGTTAATACAGCGATAACAGTTAATGCTAAGATGAACCAAATTTGATTGCCGATACCGTCAAATGTAATATTCATACCGATACTAACGAAGAATACTGGAACGAACATAGCGTAAGCAATTGGTTCTACTTTCTTTTCTACTTCATGTTTGTAGTTTGTTTGAGAAATTGCAATACCAGCAGCGAAAGCACCGATAATACCAGCAATTCCTAATAATTCGCCGAAATATGCGAATGAGAAACAGATGATAAGGGCCGCGCTCACGATAGACTCAGATACGCGCAGTGGTGATAACCAGCGCATAATCGCAGGAACACCTTTCCATCCGATTAAAATAATAGAAGCGAAGAATACTACTTTCTTCAAGATAACCATTGTTAAGTTAACATCATCAGTACCTAAGAAGCTCATTGCAAATGCTAATAAAATAACAACAAGAATGTCATCAAATACAGCTGCGCCTAGCATAGTTGTACTTTCACGTGTTTTCATCTTTCCTAAATCGCGAAGTGTTTGAACGGAAATACTAACACTTGTCGCACATAGAAGTAATCCTAAGAATACAGCGTTTCCTTGTTCCATTCCCATAACAAGGCCGGAAACGTAACCACCTACGAATGGAAGAATGATACCTCCGAGTGCAACTGCTAAAGAAGAATTACGATTTGCGTTTAATTCTTCTAAGTCTGTTTCAAGTCCAGCCATAAACATTAAGAGAATAACCCCGACATTACTTAATTGAGTTAGAAGCTCTGAATTTTCAATCCAACCTAATACAGCTGGACCGATAACGATACCGACAATTAATTTACCTAGTACAGAAGGTTGACCTAATCTAACACTAAGATCACCAGCAAGCTTTGTACTTAATAAAATAAGTGCAATTTGAAAGAAAAATTCGAATTCCATCTGATCCTCTCCTCGTCATTTTTAATTTTATCATACGATTTCTCGGAATTTGCCTAATGAAAATATGTAAAACCCATTAAACAAAAGGGTCTGATTACAAGTTCTTTTGAACTCGTAATTTGAACCTGTAATTAATATATAATAGATTTTATAAAAAATCAATGAAAAAATGGGAGCTTTTTGAGGAAGAAGCTGTCTTATTGGGATATAGGTGTAAGAGTAGTGTGTGAATTTTATATGTATAAAATAGTATGAAGTCCTTTTCCATTACAAATAATAAATTCTACATACTATTTCACGAACTATAACTGTGAAAGGGAGGATTTATAATTTGAAGGCATTAAAAAATAACTTGTCTATTGTTGCTTTAGGTGGAGTAAATGAAATAGGAAAAAATATGTATGCTATCCAATATGAAAATGATATTGTCGTCATTGATTGTGGATCTAAATTTCCAGATGAAAGTTTATTAGGGATTGATTTAATAATTCCAGACGTCACATATTTGCAAGAAAATAAAGAAAAAATTCGCGGTTTAATAGTAACGCACGGGCATGAGGACCATATTGGCGGAATACCATATTTTTTAAAACAACTAAATGTACCAATCTATGCAACAAAGTTAACGTTAGGTTTAATTGAAATTAAATTAAAGGAACACAATCTTCAAAATGATACGGAATTAATCGTTATTCATTCAGAATCAGAAATTGATTGTGGTTCTATTAAGGCAACTTTTTTTAAAACGAACCACAGTATTCCGGATTGTCTCGGTATTGTTTTTCATACACCAGAAGGTACTGTAGTACATACAGGTGATTTTAAATTTGATTTAACACCAGTAAATAATCAACATCCTGATATTCATAAAATGGCTAAAATAGGAAGTGAAGGTGTACTAGCTTTATTATCTGAAAGCACAAATGCAGAACGTCCAGGTTTTACTCCATCAGAAAGGTCAGTAGGAGAACGGATAGAGGAAATATTTATGAAAGCAAATAGAAAAGTAATTATTTCTACGTTTGCTTCTAATGTGAATCGTGTTCAGCAAATAGTTGAAGCATGTATAAAAACAAATCGAAAACTAGCTTTGCTAGGGAGAAGTATGGTAAATGTAGTAGAGGTTGCTCTAGAGAAAGGTTATTTACATATTCCAGAAGGTATGTTGATTGAAGCAAATGAGGTAAATCGTTTAGATCCAAAGCAGGTTGCAATACTTTGTACAGGAAGTCAAGGAGAACCAATGGCAGCTTTAGCGCGTTTAGCTAGTGGAAACTATAGACAAGTGGATATTTTACCAGAAGATACGGTTATTTTAGCCGCAACCCCTATCCCAGGAAATGAACGTAACGTTTCTCGAATTATCGATAATTTATTTGCATTAGGAGCAAAGGTGATTTACGGATCAGGTAGTTCTACTGGAGTGCATGTATCCGGTCATGCATATCAAGAAGAGTTGAAGTTAATGCTTACATTAATGAAGCCAAAATATTTTATTCCAATTCATGGAGAGTTTAGAATGCTACACCACCATAGTTTGTTAGCAGAATCAATTGGTATTGAAAAGGAAAATATCTTTATTGTACGTAATGGAGATGTTGTAGATATAAGTAATGAAGTGGCAATTCAATCTAGAAGGATACAGGCAGGAAATATATATGTAGATGGATTAGGAATTGGAGATGTTGGAAATGCATTATTACGTGATCGTAAACAACTTTCAGAAGATGGAATGCTCGTTATAGTTATTACTTTTAATAAAGTGGATGGAGAAATAATTTCAGGTCCAGATATTATTTCTCGTGGATTTGTCTATGTCCGTGATTCAGAAGAATTTCTAAGAGAATTAAATAAATTAGCTGTTATTACGATTAATAATTTAAAGAAAGAGAATGTGAATAGCTGGGGTATTTTGAAAAGGGAGGTAAGAGAAGCATTAGGGAAGTATATATATACAAATACAAAACGAAAGCCGATGATTCTTCCTATAATAATAGAGGTTTAATAGTAAAAAAGAATTCTCGTATGGGAATTCTTTTTTGTTTTGAAGAGAAAATGAACATATAATGAAATAAATAGAAATGGAAGGAAATAAAAGATGTTATTAAATAAACGTTTTACAATTGGAGAAATGGCGAAAATGCATAATATCGCAGAATCTACATTAAGGTATTATGATGAAAAAGGAATTTTTCATCCGTCCATTGTGGATCCTCAAACGAATTATCGTTATTATACAATCGATCAATTTTCACTGTTAGATACGATTAAATTTTTACGCCAGTTAAATATTCCGTTAAAGGAAATTAAGAAATATATTGATGAAAGAAATCCAGCATACGCACTCAATTTACTGGAAAAACAACAAGAGATGATGCTGAAGAAACAAAGAGAAATTGAGTATGCTTTGGCGAAAATGGAGCATAGAATTCATTTAATTAAGAAAGCAACAAAAGCAAAAGCTGAACAAATGGTAATTAAAGAGATTCCGCAGCGAAAAATTACAGCAATTGCGGTTGCTCCAAATACGACGGATGATATGTTTGAGTACTACATTCATTCGTTACAAAAAAATATGAGGCAAATGGATGATAGTTTATTTTCTGGAGATATTGGTGTAACTGTTGCGAAAAAAGGATTAATGCAAAATGAGTTTCAAGCATATAGCAGTGTATTTATTCTTTTGGATTATATGCCGTATGAAGTGCATACTTCAGATGAAATTAAAGAAGGTTTATATGCTTGCTCTTATCATCATGGACCGTATGAAGAAACAGATGCAACGTACAAGGAGTTACTTACATACATTGATAAAGCAGGTTACGAAGTACATGGAGATTCGATTGAGATTGGATTGATTGATTGGTCTGTAACAGAAAATCCAGAGGAGCAAGTAACAGAAATTCAAATTCCTGTAGTAAAAAAATAAGATGAACACCTTTGAATGGATTACAAATTTACATTCATTAATATAAGTCAGTTACCTGTTTTTTTAATTCTCTCTTGACCTTCAAGTTACTTGAAGGTTTAAACTAAGAAAAGAGAGTTGAAAAAAAGGAGCATATTAGAGTATGGAAGCAACAGAAAAATTAAGAGAAAAACCGATAAAAAGCTTATTTATTTCTTATTTAATACCAGCCGTTCTTGGAATGGTATTAATGTCAGTGAATATTGTAATTGACGCGGTCATGATTAGTAGAGGAGTTGGGGCGAACGGTTTAGCAGGAGTGAACGTGGCTATTCCAGCATTTTCGATTTTCTTCTCTATTTCATTATGGATCGGAATGGGCGGGGCAACGTTATACTCCATTGCATTAGGTGAAAATAAACGAGAGAGAGCAAGGTCTATTTTTACTCAATCCATGACGGTAGCAGTTGTTATCGTAGGTGTTTTAGCGGCTATTTGCTTATGGAGAATAGAAGATTTAGCATACTTATTTGGTGCAAATGAAGTGATTCTACCATATGCGTTAGACTATTTACACGTATTATTAACATTTGGAATGATATACGTTTTAGAAAATATTTTAAGTACATTCATACGAAATGATGGAAATCCTAATTTAGCAATGGCTGGTCTTGTTGTAACAGCTGTATTAAATATAGTGTTTGACTATATCTTTATTTTTATCTTTGGATGGGGCGTAACAGGTGCTGCTTCAGCGACTATTCTTTCGGCAGCGATTGGTTTCCTTGTATTATTAACTCATTTCTTTAGAAAAAGTAGTATTTTAAAGTGGACGAAATTCCATTTTGAATGGGATACTGTCAAACAAATTATGGTGATTGGTTTCCCAAGTTTTACAGCAGAAAGTACGGTTGCAATCGTAACGATTGGTTTTAATATCGCATTCGTCCAATATGCAGGAGAAGTAGGAGTAGCTTCCTATGCGATGGTGAATAGTATTCATGCAATGACATTACTATTATTCTTTGGTGTTGGAGCAGCATTACAGCCAATTGCTAGTTTCCATTATGGGGCAAATTTATCAGAGAGACTTCGTGAAGGATTGAAGTTTGCTGTGAAAATTGCAGTTGTCCTCGGAGGCATTGCGATAATTGTCGGATTATTCTTCGGGAAATATATCATTGGTTTATTTGATGTTCAATCTCCAGAATTATTGGAGTTAACCTTAACAGGTATTAGCTTATTCTTTATCCAATACGTATTTTTAGGTTATAACATTGTGTATGGAGAGTATTTCCAATCAGTGCGACAAACGAAGAAATCAGTACTTATTATAATGAGCCGAGGATTACTATTTATTATTCCATTGTTATGGATTATGCCGAAATTATTTGGGATAAACGGAATTTGGCTCGTTATGCCAGTTGCAGAAGTAATGACAGCGATTATCGTATTTACGATGAATCGTATGAAACATCCTGTTCCATTAAATATGGCAGGAGAGAAAGAAGCGATATGATGAAAAAAATCCCCTTAAGCAATTAAGGGGATTTTTTTATTCCTTTAAACTAATCGCAAAAGATCCATCCGTTTCTTGAACAGAAGCAAAGGCAACGTTTTTAATATTTGTAATTCCTTTTTCCTTTAATTCTTTATATAACCATTTTTCATCTTTATGTATTAACTTTAAGTTATCATATTGAATTTGTGAATCGACGATAAGTGCAATTGGTAATCCAGCATACTTAACTTCTATGTTTAAATCTTTTGGAGTTAATGGTACAAGTTCTCTTTTTGGTAAAATACTAATAGCGCCGTTCGCTTCTAAAATAGCGTATTCAATTTCATGAACACTTGGATATCCTGCAACGCGAAGATTAGAAAGCAGTTCTGCAATGGGGTATCTACTTTTTTGTAAGTTCTCAAAAATAATATCACCATGTTTAATTAAAATGATAGGGTGTCCGAGAATAAAACGATTTAGTTTGTTGAATAGGCTTAATTTTGTAAGGAGTAAATGTAAACATGTGATAATAACCATACCGAGAAATGCTTGCAAAGCACCAGAGACTGGTATGGCCTGAAAAGCTAAATAAGATAAAAAGATAATAGCACCAAAATCATGAGGAGTTAGTTGTGCTAAAGCTGATTTACCGAGCATCTTAAGTGATAGTAAAAATAAAATAAAAAAGAACGATACGTTACATAAAAAGAGAAGCAATAGAGACACTCCTTCGTGCAAAGTTGTACTTACTGTTCCCGAAAGAAATATAAATATTACTTTCTAGAGGATAAATTAGGTTGAATTGGAATTTGTCTGTATACAAACAAATAAATGGATATTATCATGAAAGAAGCAAAGAACATAGGAGTATATGGATATGAAAAAGAAAAAAATAATTAAGTATATGATAGGAATTATAATGGTTTGCGCCGTTTATGTGGGATTTTTACAATATAACATTTATAAGCATGGGCAAATGAATGCGACCTATGAAGCTGATTATATAATTGTATTGGGCTCGAAAGTAAACGGAACGAAACCATCGTACTCATTGCAATATCGTATTGATAAAGCAGCTGAGTATTTGAAATCACATGAGAAAGCAATCGCTATTGTATCTGGAGGGAAAGGAAAAGGGGAAGATATTTCAGAAGCATTAGCAATGAAAAATGAATTAATGAAATTAAAAATTGCAGAAGACCGCATTATAATGGAAGATAAGTCAACGAGTACTGATGAAAATATTAAATTCTCAAAACCTTTAATTCCGGACAATATGAAAAAAGGAATGATCGTAACAAACGATTTCCACATGTTTAGAGCGAAAAAAATAGCGGCAAAACAAGGTTTACAATTAGAAGGTCTTCCGGCAAAAACACCGAAACCAATCATCATTCCATCGAATGTACGAGAATATTTAGCAATCACACAGTACTGGTTTATGAATCGAATATAGAGAAAAAAATCCCGTCTGAAAGTCCAGGTGGGATTTTTTGAGGGAAATCTTACAAACATGTCATCTTAATGAAAGGTAAAGCGATAGTTTCTAGAATGGATTCCTGACATAATGAAGATAACAAAAACTATTTAGAGGTGAGTCGGATGAAAGGAAATAATATACTATCTTCACTATGTTACTTTAGTATCTTTTTTGCACCATTTTTACTACCAATTATCGTGTACTTCGTTGCGGAAGATGAAGTGAAATACCACGCGAAAAAAGCATTTTGGTCACATATTTTCCCGTACGCAATTTTATTCGGAGGATTAGCGATATCAGGAATATTCGGTTTAGGATTCAATCAATCTGACGGTGCTGGAATTGGAATGATGATCACATATGCAGTGTTCATTCTTGTAGGAATTTACTACTTCATTTGGAATATCGTAAAAGGTATTAAAGTTTTGAAAACGGCGTAATAAGATAAGAAATAATATGATGTAAATCTGTCGGTATAATTTCATTTACCGTATTAATAAACGTTTTAAAAAGAGCAATTCAAAAAGAATTGCTCTTTTTGTGCTTATAAGTTGTGAATATTGAAAAAGATATGTTAATTTTTCATTAGGAAGAGAAAAAGGAGTGATTTTCATGAATGAGATGATACATAAAATGGAGCAACACGTTTCAGTTCGTAAATATAAAGAAGAACCTATTCCGAAAGATGTAGTAGAAAGAATGGTGCAAGCTGCGCAGCATGCTGCGTCCTCGCATTTTGTACAGGCTTATTCTGTTATATATGTAACAGATCAAGACCTAAAGATTAAACTAGCAGAGCTATCCGGAAATCGTCACGTGAAAGACTGTGCAGCATTCTTTGTTTGTTGTGCAGATTTAAAACGACTTGAAATGGCATGTGAAAAACATGGTACCGAGATAAAGCATGAAGGAGTAGAAGATTTTATCGTTGCGACAGTAGATGCTTCACTTTTTGCGCAAAACTTAGCGCTAGCAGCAGAATCGTTAGGATACGGTATTTGTTACATTGGTGGTATTCGTAATAACCCAAGAGAAGTGAGTGAATTGCTTCATTTACCAGATAAAGTATATCCTGTATTCGGAATGACAGTCGGTGTACCAGATGAAGATCATGGAGTGAAACCACGTTTACCAGTAACAGCTATCCTTCATGAAAATGGATATGATGAAAAGAAATATGATGAATTATTAAACGAATACGACGAAACGATGAGCGCGTATTATAAAGAAAGATCATCAAATCAAAAAAACGTAACATGGACGGAATCAATGAGTTCATTTATGTCTAAAGAAAAAAGAATGCATATGAAAGAGTTCTTAAGTGAAAAAGGATTAAATAAGAAGTGAGTAAAGAGGCAAACCTGTGATATAGGTTTGTCTTTTTGGGAAGGAGAAATACCTAAGGCCAGAAAGTTGTTTATTCTTTCTGAACTTAGGTATTTTGTTTGTTATCATATACATAGAAATAAAAATTAATAATTTTTTACAAAAGTGATAGAAAATGAGAATGAAATGCCAATAGTAAGTAAAAGCAGCATAATAGCCGCTTTTTATCGTTTTATTTAGTATTTGATTTGAAATGTTTATCTTATGAAAGAAAGATTATTGCTAATTGTAAACTGTCAATAAAGTTATTTAAGGTTTGATATGGAATACCCTGCCGGAAAATACAGCAATAATTTTGTTTGAACATATCTGTTATGGCACAATCTAAAGCATCTTCTATAACAAGTTCAAACTTTCAATAAGAAGATAACCCCCTGTACAACTTAAAAGAATGTACGTAAATATTTTAAAAATCCGTTGATTAAGCCATTTAAAAATAATTTGACCTATAAACAAACCTAAAAATACAATTGGAATGGCATAAAAACTTGATTCCCAAATGGTTTTGTTTGTGCCAGTAAAGAGTATTTGAGTTACTAGGCTAATGAAATATATAAACAAATAAAAAGCTAATGTAGTTGCTCTTGACTTCTCTTTTTCAGTATCAGTCCCTGTAAAATAAAGTAACAGGGGTGGACCGGGCATACCGATACTTGTCGTTAAAAAACCAGATAATCCACCAACTATGAAATCTCTAGATTGTGTTGATCTAACCTTAACGTTGCATATTAGCAACAATGTTAATAGTAAGAGTAGGATGCTAACTGCTAATTTAAAAGTGTTTATGTTAACGGAAATGAAAATTAAAATGCCAAAAGGAACACCAACTATACTTCCAAAAATAAACCTTTTCAGTAGAACAAAATCAACGTCCATTCTTATTTTCCAAATGAGTGAAATGGAAATAATTAAAGATAAAATAATGTTTATTTGTATAGCTTCTTGTGGTAGAAATAACATAAGTAAGAAAGGGGTTGCCATTATGGAAAAGCCAAAACCTGTACTTGCTTGCAGAATAGAAGCCACTAATATAATACATACGAAAATGAATGTGATACTCAAAACAGCCCTCCTATTTAATCAAGTTTAACTAGTTAAAGTCTATTATTTAAGTGCAATATTTCACAAACTCATTTGTATTTTAACATAAATATCTAGTTTTTTCTCAAATAGTATTGCCATATAAGGCTCTTTAACTAAAAAATCCGACTTACATTTTGAAACAATTTTATTATGGGGAAACAAATAATGAATGGAATCAAAATGTATTGGTTATCATTAAATTATTCACTGAGATCCCCGCGATAAAACAAGAACAGCCATATAAAACTTACAAAAATACAGCATGTAGCTAATAAACTGCCAATCATTTGAGGAGAAAGAATTTCTAACAGCCCTCCTGTAAAAAACATCGATAACTGAATAAGAGATCCGTAAATAGAATAATGGAATGAAAAAACTTTACCTATCATATTTTCGTGTGTGTAAGTTTGAAGTAATGTCGTATCAAGTGGAACGATGATTCCTCCTGCTATACGCATACAGAATAAAGTAATGATACCGATAATAAGTTGATCGGATAGAATGAATCCGAGAAAGAAAATTCCTTGTAATAAGTAGGCCCAACCGAATACTTTTTTCATTTTTTCTTTATTATGGGATATATAAAGATTAACGAGAAGGCTTCCTATCATAAGCCCAGCCCCTTGAACCGTATATAAAATCCCAATGTTCGTATGGAAAATTTTTTCGGCATAGATCGTTAGAAGTAGTTGATAAGCGCCTCCAATAATGCCCCATGAAATGCCGACAAGAATTAATGTTAAAATGATTTTTGTTTGTAATATGTATGTATAACCACCTTTTATATCAGTGAAAAATGCTTTGTTCTTGTTACAAGTATCATGAGCAGGAATACTCATGTTATAAATAAAATAGGCTGAAATAAAGTATGATAGGCTATTTACTAAAAAAGCGAACTCAATATGTAAAGATTGTGTAAGTATCCCGCCCAAAGAAGCACCTATAATAGACATAAAACCAGTAATTGTACTAGAAAGAGAGTTAGCAGTTACGAAATGGTTTTGGTGTACGATATTTTTTAGGGTTGCTTGTTTAGCCGGTTCAAATAAACAAGAAAGTAAAGATAAACATATATTAGCAATGAAAATAATCTCAATTTTATAGCCTGCGAGTAAGTATGTAAGGACTAGAATTCCCCGTGTAATATCGGTAAAAATCATAATATTCTTTTTAGAGAAACGATCTACAATTCCGCCTATGAATGGACTAAGAAGAAGCTGTGGTAAACTTTTACTTATAAAAGTAAGTGCGATCATAAACGGCGATTCCGTTATGCTGTAGACAAATGTTAATAAAGCTACCGTATGGAACCAATCCCCAAGTACACTTAATGTTTGCCCATAAAATAGTTTATTGAAGTTTTTATTTGTTTTAAGAAGTGTGGAATAAGAAACTGACATAAATAGATTAATCCTTATGTATTGATGATGCTTGAACTTGTTTTTTCCATTCGCTTACATGCACTTTCTCCTCTGTAGGAAGTCCAACAGGTAATTGTGCTTCGTAAAGACCTTTAATCATTGTAATCCTCCTTAGTAAAATGTTTCTTCCTCCATATTAAACGATATTTTGTTAGTTGAAATCGCAAATAAGAGGGATATAAATTCATACGAAAGTATGAAAAAAAACAGCTCATATTTGAGCTGTTTTTTTATAGTTTTTAGTTCATTTTTCAAGGATAGGATATATTAATATCCGTATCCGCCGCCACCCCAACAGCTACATCCGATGATGATTAGAAGGATGAATAGTACGATAAGCAAAGCAAATCCACCGCCGAAACCAGCGCAACTTCCACCATAACTCATATGTTTTCCTCCTTTTTAGTAAGTTAATCTATATGGTTCATGGACTACTATATACAGTATGTTTTTTGTATAGAAAACGAGCCAGTCTCATTTATAATTAGACAAATGCCTGTAGATTCATTAGGATTGCATGTTAGTGATTTGTAAATAAACCTTTACGTAATTCATAATTTAGGCATAAAAAATAAAAAATTGTAAAAAAAACCATTTTCTTATTTTTTTATGAGAGAATATGTACTATAATTTTACAAGTAATATTATGGGAAAAGGGAGTTTTAGTATAGAGATGGAGATGGGACAATTAAAAAATAAAATAGAAAACAAAAAGAAAGAGTTAATTCAACTTGTTGCGAGACACGGATTGGATCATGATAAAGTTTTGTTATTTAGTCGTGATTTAGATATACTTATTAATAAGTTTATGAACATAAAAGACAAAGTGCATAAATAAAAAATTTATAGTTTTTTATATTAAGATGTTTCACAGAAAGGAGAGGACAGTAATTGGAACATTTACAGGAAGAATTGTATAAACAAATAAAAGAAGAAAAAGGTACAGTTACAATTTTCTTAAAGAGTGGCGTTAGAATAATAGGAGAAGTTGTTGGAGTGGATAAATTTACAGTTTTAATCTTAGTGGATGGAAAACAACAGCTTATTTATAAGCAGGCTATATCAACAATAATGAAATAAGACACTCTTGTTGAGTGTCTTATTTCATTATTGCTTGCATGCTTCAACATCAATGCCGGCAGCAATTAACTTCTTTTCTCCATCTTGTTCAATGATTTTTTGTAATTTAGATAGGAAAGAATCAAAGTTTGTATGCTTTGCTACTTGGAATGTCATTTTATGTTCAATTGGTAGCCACGTATCAATATCAGCTTCGTTATGCTGGATTTTCACCTCAAGTTTATCGAGTGCATTAGCAACTTTTGCTTCGTACGTTTCTTTCGCTTCAAACTCCATCCATAAGTCATATAATTCCTCACCGAGAGAACCTGTTAATGTTTGTTTAATATTTAAAATAGCTTCTAGTTCATTTTTTTGTTTTTGTAGCTGTAAGTCATGACTATTCATTGTATCAAATGCAGGGATATCACCAGCTTCGGCTTCGACTAGATCGTGAATAATAACCATTTTAAGTAATTTCTCAATATTTACTTTTTGATCCAAATAAGGTTCAACTAAAATGGCCATTAGAGACATGCGCCATGTATGTTCGGCAACACTTTCTTGACGTCCGTTGGAAAGCCAGCTATGTCGCATTTCATATTTTAGTTTTTCTGCTAATGCAATGACTTGTAAAATGTTGTGTTCCATCGTGATCCTCCTCACTTATTCATACCATAATTCTAATATAGAAATGAAATGTGTCAATTTCATGAGTATATTGCGATAAACAGATGATGAGCGTATAATACATGTTATATGTGAAAACGTATTATTAAAATAAAAAAATGTTATATAAAAATGGAAAGGAAAGGGCAGAAATATGGGAGAGAAAAATCAAGTATTAGCTAGACCACAAAGAAGAAAAAGGAAGTTTGATATTTCTAGCCCAGTGGGCATTATAGTAGGTTTCATTATAGTGATAGCGGCAATTATGCTTGGCGGCGGTGGAATAAAAGCTTTCAAAAACTTTTTAGATGTTTCATCTATTTTAATTGTCATAGGGGGAACAACAGCGACAATTGTTGTGGCATATCGATTTGGAGAAATAAAAAAATATACGAAAAGCATTTTTACTGTTTTACATAGAAGAGAAGAAGATTTAGAACAGTTAACGGATTTGTTTGTTGATTTTTCGAAAAAGTCTAAAAAGCACGGCTTGCTTTCTTTAGAGGTAGATGGAGAGCAAGTGGATAATCCTTTTATTCAAAAAGGAATTCGATTAATGTTAAGCGGTTACGATGAAGATGAATTAAAAGAAGTGTTATTGAAAGATATTGAAACGGAAGTGTATGAGTTAAGAAAAGGAGCAGCATTATTAGATAAAATTGGTGATTTTGCTCCAGCTTGGGGCATGATAGGGACTTTAATTGGTCTTATCATTATGCTCCAAAACTTACAAGATACATCGCAAATTGGTACAGGGATGGCAGTTGCGATGTTAACGACATTATATGGGTCTGTACTTGCGAATATGATTGCAATCCCTCTTGCGGAAAAAGTATATCGTGGTATTGAAGATTTATATACAGAGAAGAAGTTTGTAATAGAAGCAATTTCAGAATTGTATCGTGGACAAATCCCTTCTAAATTAAAGTTGAAACTGGATACATACGTATACGAAACAAAGGTAAAAAAGGTAAAAGGAGCAGCCTAATATTTCAAGGAGTGGTATGATGAGTAAAGGACCGCAAAAGGGATCGCCTCGTTGGATGACGACTTTTACAGATTTAACGATGTTATTATTAACTTTCTTTGTATTACTAGTTGCTACATCAAAGCAAGATGCAGTAAAATTGTCAAAGATGCTTGAAAAGTTTAGTGATACGGGGCAAGTAGATGCAAAAGTAATGGAAAATACAATACCAGATATTTCACATGAAAAAAATGATGAAAAAATGATCTCAAAAAAGAGAATGGATGAATTATATAAGAAGTTAAAAGCGTATGTAGATAATAACGGTATTAGTCAAGTGAATGTATATCGGGAGGATACAGGGGTAAGCGTCGTTATAGTAGATAATTTAATATTTGATACAGGCGATGCAAACGTTAAGCCCGAAGCGAAAGGGATAATAAGTCAATTAGTTGGATTTTTTCAATCCGTACCTAACCCAATTGTTGTAGAGGGACATACAGATAGTAGACCTATTCATAACGAGAAATTCCCTTCTAATTGGGAGTTATCTTCAGCACGAGCGGCAAATATGATTCACCATTTAATTGAAGTGTATAATGTGGATGATAAAAGGCTAGCTGCGGTAGGATATGCAGACACAAAGCCAATTGTACCAAATGATTCACCGCAAAACTGGGAAAAGAACCGTCGCGTTGTTATTTATATAAAAGAGTAGTATATTATTATTTTAATAATAAAATAATAAAAATACGAAAATTCTTTTAAAAAAATATTAAATTTTATCATTTTATTTTGTATAATGAGTGAGAATGATAAGGTGAAATATTAAGATATATTTATACATAGAAGGAGAGAATTAAAAAGAATGGCACATAAAATTTTAGTAGTAGACGATGCGATGTTTATGCGAACGATGATTAAAAACTTATTAAAAAGTAATGCTGACTTTGAAGTTATCGGCGAAGCAGAGAATGGGGTAGAAGCGATTCAAAAGTATAAAGAACTTCAACCTGATATTGTAACATTAGATATTACTATGCCAGAAATGGACGGGCTTGAAGCATTAAAAGAAATTATTAAAATTGATTCAAGTGCAAAGGTTGTTATTTGTTCTGCAATGGGACAACAAGGTATGGTATTAGATGCAATTAAGGGCGGGGCAAAAGACTTTATTGTAAAGCCATTCCAAGCCGATCGTGTAATTGAAGCTTTAACAAAAGTAGCAAATAGTTAATATAGAAGGGGTGCCACAAGGAATCAAAACAGTGATAGCAGATCGACGTGTGGCCCCCTTTTTTCTCATTGTAAAACACTAAATTGTTATACATAAATGAAATGTTTGTTAGACAGGTAGGGGATAAAAATGCAAACAGATCTATTAAATATATTTTTCGAAGAGTCAGAAGAACATTTACAGTCGCTAAATGAAAATGTGCTAGTGTTAGAGCAAAATCCTGCTGATATGGATGTTGTGGGAGAAATATTCCGCTCCGCTCATACATTCAAAGGTATGTCTGCGAGTATGGAATTTACGGAGATGGCTGATTTAACGCATAAGATGGAAAATGTGTTAGATGAAATTCGTCATGGAAATATAGTTGTAAATGCGGATATTATTGATGTGATTTTTGAGTGCATTGATAATTTGGAGAAGATGGTTGCAGATGTGCAACAAGGTGGAATGGGCAATATTGATGTAGCCTCAACTAAACAGAAATTAGAAGCGTTATTGAACGGCAATGTAGAAACTCCTACGGAACATATAGAGCAAAATCATATAGACAACGATGATGCAGTTTCGCATGAAGTGCATATAACAGTTGAACAGCAAGCGATTTTAAAAGCAGTACGTGCCATTATGTGTATTGAAGCATTGCAAAATGTAGGGAATATACAAAAAACAGCTCCGAGTATTGAAGAAATTGAAGCAGATGCTTTCGGATTTGAATTTACAGTATTTATGGATACGGATTGTAGTATAGAAGAATTGAAACAAGTAGTACTTCATGTTTCTGAAATTGAGAAAGTGGAAGTAAAGCAAGGAGAACCTATATCGAAGGAAGTAGCTTCTAAAAAAGTCGTTACACAAGAAGTTGTGCAAGTAGAAGAAAAGCTACAACCAGCTGTGGCTACGCAGGTAGAATCACCGATAGAGGCAACGAATCAACCTTCAAGTGCTATGCCAGCTAAAAGTACTACAAAAACGAAAAATGCTAAAGTGGAGAATCGTTCAATTCGTGTTCAATTAGAGAAAATCGAAAGATTAATGAATATGTTTGAAGAAAGTGTAATTGAACGTGGGCGCATTGATGAATTGGCTCAAACGATTCAAAACAAGGAGCTAATTGAACATTTAAATCGATTAGGCGATATTTCAAAAGATATTCAAAATGTACTATTAAATATGCGTATGGTGCCGATTGAAACTGTGTTCAATCGTTTCCCGCGTATGGTACGTATGTTAGCGAAAGATTTAGGGAAAAAAATCGATTTACAAATTACAGGTGAAGATACTGAAGTAGATAAAATTGTTATTGATGAAATCGGTGATCCGCTCGTTCATTTAATTCGAAATGCAATCGATCACGGTGTTGAAACTGTTGAAAAACGACGTGATGCAGGTAAAAATGAGACAGGTACGATTAAATTAGAAGCCTTTCATAGTGGAAATCATGTCGTTATTCAAATTACGGATGATGGAAACGGTATTAATAAAGGGAAAGTATTAGAAAAAGCGATTAAAAATGGCGTTGTAACTGAAGCGGATGCGAATAGATTAACAGATCGTGAAGTGTTTGATCTTATTTTCCAACCAGGATTTAGTACAGCTGAAGTTGTATCAGATCTTTCTGGACGCGGTGTCGGATTAGATGTTGTAAAACATACGATTCATAGTTTAGGTGGACATTTAATTATTGATTCTGAGGAAGGAAAGGGAAGTACATTTAGAATTGAACTTCCATTAACGTTGTCTATTATTCAATCTATGCTTGTTCAAACGAATGATAAGCGTTATGCTTTACCTCTTGGGAATATCGTTGAAGCAATTCGAATTAAGAGAGAAGACATCCAATCCTTACAAGGGAAAGATGTGTTAAATTATCGTAATCAAATTATTGAAGTGAAACATTTAAGTACTGTATTTGGTGAAAAAACAGTAGATGAGGCGTTTGCGTCATATGATGGTCAAATGGTTCCTGTGTTAATTGTTCGTAATACACATCGCAGCTATGGACTTATTGTAAACACAATTATCGGTCAAAGAGAAATAGTCTTAAAGTCATTAGGTGACTTCTTTGCAGAGAGTTCTAACTATTTCTCTGGTGCGACGATTCTCGGTGATGGACGAGTGGTCCTCATTTTAAACCCAGAAGGTTTATAATAGGAATGAAGGAAAGCTCCCCACTTGTATACAATTGGGGAGCTTTTTGGCTAATTGCTACGAATCTAATAATGGGATACATAGTAACGTTTTATACTAATGAGTTTGCTAAAATAAAATAAGAGTTTATATTATTTGATAGAAAAACAGAAATGAGGAGGCAGGGAAAATGCCTGAGCAACACACAAAAGGGGATACGAGCACGATTGTGCTAGAAAAAGAAAATGAGCATTTAACGCCTCAAGAATGCGATATTCTTGGCGAAATTGCAAATATATCATTTGGTTCAGCTTCGACTGTATTATCAACAATTTTAAATAGGCAAGTAAGCATTACTGCTCCTCGCATAGAGTTGGTAGATTTATATGATTCAAGAGATGTCGAAGTTCCACATGTTGTATTAAACATTCATTTTACAAAAGGATTAGATATGGAAAACCTTCTTGTCCTTAAGCAAGATGTTGCATTATCCATTGCTGATTTAATGATGATGGGAACAGGTGAAGTGGAGGACGGAAAAGAACTTGGCGAATTAGAGCTAAGTGCTGTACAAGAAGCGATGAATCAAATGATGGGATTCGCAGCTACATCTATGTCGGAATTCTTCCAAGATACAGTAGATATGTCTCCGCCGACGATTAAAGTTGTAAAGTTATCAGAAGAAATGGAGAAAATTTCTGAAATCGATGGGAATCATACGATTGTTAAAGTGTCGTTTGATTTAAAGATAGATAATCTTGTAAACTCTAAACTTGTACAAATTGTTTCAGTTGATCATGCGAAACAAATGGTAAATAAATTAATGCAATTATCTGGTGAAGTAGAAGAAACAGTCGAACCAGCAGAAGTAGTGGAAACTGAGATTGTAGAAGAACAAGTTGGAAAAGAGCATTTAACACAAGAAGAGAAAGATGTACTTGGTGAAATTGCAAATATTTCAATTGGTTCCGCTTCAACAGTATTGTCAACGCTTTTAAATCAGCCAGTTACAATTAGTACACCAAATGTGGAAGCAATCAATGTTCGTCATTATGATGGAGTACCAGTGCCATTTGTTATTTTAAATGTCGACTTTGTTGAAGGGCTAAAGAATGAGAATGTATTCGTATTTACGAAAGATGTCGCCTTAACAATGGTAGATTTAATGATGATGGGAACAGGGGAAGTTGATCCGGAAAAAGAGCTTACTGAATTAGAACTGAGCGGTATTAAAGAAATTATGAACCAAATGATGGGTCATGCTGCTACGGCGATGTCAGAAATGTTCCAAGAAAAAATGGACATGACGCCGCCAAATGTTAAATTTGTAACGTTAAAAGAAGAAATGGAGTATTTGGGAGAGTCAATGGAAGTGGACGAACTCGTTCAAATTACGTTCAATCTTGAAATTGGTGATCTGCTTCAATCGAAAATGTATCAAATTTTGCCAATTTCTGAAGCGAAAGAAATGGTAAGGCGACTTCTGTATCCAATGGTGGAAGAAGAAGAGATTGCCACAGAAGAAATTGAAGAAGAAAAAATTGTAGAACCAGTTGTGCAACCTATTGAATTTAAAGAAGTAAAACAAATGGAACCAGTATATATGGACACGTCCATTCTACAAAATGTAGAAATGAATGTGAAATTTGTATTTGGAAGTACAGTGAAAACGATTCAAGATATATTAAGTTTACAAGAAAATGAAGCAGTTGTGCTAGATGAGGATATTGATGAACCAATTCGTATTTATGTAAATGATGTATTAGTGGCGTATGGTGAACTTGTAAATGTAGATGGATTTTTCGGAGTAAAAGTGACGAAATCACTATAAGGCATTGAAATAGGAGTTTGAACTAGTAGATGAAAAACGTAAAGTTTTTTCTAATGAGTTGGCTATGCATACATGTATGCTTGTTCGTCCCCTTGCAAAGTCAGGCTGAGGAACAAATTGAGTCAGATCAAAAAATAAATGAAGTGAATGTACAAGAAGAAAATAAGGAATCTCAAGAATCGTCAGAACAAGTGGAAACGAAACAAGATGAAGAGAAACAAAAAGAAGCAGAACAACAAGAAGTAGTAAATAAACAATTGAGTGAAAGAAAGATAGAAACAGAACAGGGAATTATTACAGTAAATAAGCCGGAGCTTAAAGTTGGCGAAGAGGTGCGAATTGCTGTAGAACCAAATGGGAAAAACATTCAAAGTATGAAAGGTATATTGCAGTTACAAAAAAATGGGGAGCAATATGCGCAAGAAAGAATGTTATCTTTTGAGTATGATGAAGAAACGAAGAGCTGGGTTGCTAACTATAAAGCAGGGGATTTTGATTTGCAAGGTGATTGGAATCTTCAGCTCGTTCAAAGTTACAAAGAGAATGAGAAAGAAGAGCTCATAAAAAATGAAGTGAAAGTCCCGCTCATTCGTATTAAAAATGAAACCCCAACTATAGATAAAGAATTGCCAAAGTTACAGAAAGTTACTATTGATGAAGTAAAAGAGAACTTAGTTGAACGAAAACAGGGAGATTCTATACATATACGAGTAAAAGCGTCAGATATAGAATCGGTTGTAAAAGAAGTGCGCGTTACATTAAAAGGGAAAGAAAATAAAGAGCTTTCGTTTTTATTAGACTACAACAAGCATGATATGGATTGGCAAAAAGTATTTGAAATAACAGAAGCATTGCCGGCTGGGCCATACGAATTACTTGTAGAGATAATAGATGCAGCAGGTAATAAACTTGTTGAGGAAAGTGAATATACCATTTCTGTTTTGGCGCCAAAAAATGAAGATGATAAAAAGATAGAAGAGAAAGAAGATAAATTAGATAATAAACTAGAAAATGAATTAGAAGATAAGAAAGAAAATGAGAAGCAAGAAGATTCCAAAGTCAAAAACCCGGTTCCAGAAGAAAATTTGCCAGTTGTTCAAATTCCGAAGCGAGATGAGAAAGTAAATAAGTTTATAAAAGAACCGTTGAAAGAGAAAGAGGAATTTACTTACGTTATAAAAGAGCCGTTCGAAGACAACAAGGAAGTACATAAGGCGAAGGACCAAAAAGAGAAAAATAACAAACAAGTTGCCTCTAAAAAGAAAGAACAAAAAGAAGAACCGAAAGACAAGAAAGAAGAAAAAGGTGAACAGGGAGTGCAAGCTTCTGATGTGTTTACTATCATGTCAGGTTTATTCGTACTGTTTTTAGTTTTAAAGAGTAATAAAGAATGGGGCTAATTATTTCATAGTAGTGGAGGCGCTTAAATGGAGATTAAACGTACGACAATTGAAGATAAGGCGTTACAACCATTAAAACAGCCTGCAGCTATTTCGGAGCATGAAATCCAGAAAGAACGAAAGCGTAGCAATTTAGTGTTTACTGGACAGTCTAAAATTATTTCGAAAAATAATGAAATAGGCATTTTACTTGCAAGTTTAAGTGATGGAAAGATTATGAAGGAAATGCTTTCTAAAGAGATGGATACAGTGTTACAACTTTTTAAAAAGTTACATACGTTATCTGGAGAAGGTAAGCAAACAGAAAAAATATTTGAACAAGTAATTAGAAGCCTACAAGGGCTTGTTAAGCAGGCGCATATAAAAGAACTTCCTTTGTTAGATGGAACATATGATTTCGCTGAAGTACAACTATCATTTGGTAGAAAAGTACATATTCCGTTACTAGATGTGAGTGCACTTATCTCTAGAGTGGAAAGTGATTCTTCAGAAGGAAATATAAATTTGATGGTAACGGTTATTACTGCTTATATAACGAAATTGGCTAACGAAACAATTTTAATTAGTGTTACAGACCGCATTGCTAAAGATCGGGATGTAAGTGTATGGAGAGCGCTTGCGGAAATGAACATGACACAATTATCACAGGCATTGAAACAAACGATGCAAGAACATAAATGGTCTATGACGCTTCTTTTTCTCTTTATATGGATTGTCGGTATTATTTTAATTCGAGTTATGTAAAAAGGTCGTCACTCCATTGTGACGACCTCTTTTATATTTTTTCGTAGAAGAATGTATCAAATCGCTGAAGATTGTAACGCTCGGGTGTTAAAATTTGTTCCGTACTACCAACAAATAGTACACCGCCTTTTCGTAAAGAACGACTAAATTTTTCGTAAAGTTTTACTCTTGCTTCTTCTGTGAAATATATCATTACATTGCGACAAATAATCAAATCATAATTTGTATCGAATGACTGCATTAAAAGGTCATGTTGTTTAAACGAGACGTTTTGTTTAATGTTTTGATGCAATGAATATAGATCATTTTCTTTTGTGAAATGACGTTCTTTCAAATCAGTAGGTAATTCCTTTAAAGAACGTTCTGTATATTGACCGCGTTTTGCGGTTTCTAAAATATGAAAATCAAGATCTGTTGCTTGAATTTCAAAACGAAATGGAGCAAGATGCTTCGATAAAATTAAAGAGAGTGTATACGGTTCTTCACCAGCAGCGCAAGCGGCACTCCATACCTTTAATTTTCCGCTATTTTGTTCGAGTAATTTTGGTAGTGCTTTCGACTCTAAAGTTTGCCATCGTTCTTTATTTCTAAAAAACTCTGAAACGTTAATTGTAATATAGTCAATAAAATTTAAAAATAAATTTTGATCAGCGCGTAATTTGTTTAAAAAATTAGTGTAGTTTTCGAAGCCTTTTCTCGAAATGAAAGCATCGATTCTACGGCGCATTCTATCTTGTTTATATGAAGCGATGTCCATATTGAATTGTTGTTTAAAACTCGCGATAAAATGATCATAATCTTGTTCAATTATCATATTTACAATGGGCACAATAATGATATTGTGCCTCCCCCTTTACATCATACGAATTTTTTGTTCAAAGCTTTTTTTCATTTGCTTTTCATGTAATCCTGGTAAATCATAAATGACAGCATCAATACCTGCTTCTTTTGCAACATCGACAGGGATGACAGATGTATGTTTGTCCCCATTATAAAAACAGAGAACTAAATCAGTGTCTTCAATAATTTGTTTAACAAAAAACATATAATCTGATCGGTAAATGGAGTCAGAAGGATGATCAAAAGCAACATATTCGGCTCCGTGTTTTTTTAAGTAATCAACGACTTCTTGGAATTCATCTGTAATTGCTTGCAATGGTTGCAGCGTGTAAAGGCATAAATTTTGAGCGAGTCTTTCATTCTCAACGAAAAAACGAAGAACCTCATTTTCAATAGATTTATAACATAATATGTAAATTTTATGTTTGTGAGCATAGTCAGTTAAAAATTTTTTAATTTCTTCTTGATCTAATGCTGTTAATTGATTTGAACCACAAAGGAAAATATTCATAGAATTGTGCCACCTCATGCTAAATTGTAACATATCTTTTATAAAAAATAACTGCAAAATATTACTGTTCAGAGTATAATTATAAATAACTGGATTTTACGATTAAGTTTAGGAAGAAATAAAAAAATAAATAGGTGATATATATGCTACGTTCTATCTCGCATAATCCAATTTTATCGCATATACCGCCTGCTACTCAAATGCCGAAAGAAGCAAATGTCAGAACAGGACTTGCATTTTCGGATAATTTGCATGCAGATCCGAAAAAAGATAAATTACTAGAACAAATGGAAGCGTTTGTCGATAATATTGGAGAAATTAAAGAGAAAATTGAAATGGAATTAACGCTTGATAATGTAATGGAATACAAAAATACAGTAAAATCATTTTTGAATTTCTACGTTGATAATGTATTGCAGTATAAAGATGTCATGTCTCGTCACCCACGTTACGGATATTCACAGAAAATGACGATTGTGAAACAGGCAGAAATGGGATTGAATGAATTAGAAGATGTTATGAATTTAATTAACACGAAAACAGGACATTTAGAAATGTTAAATCAAATTGGAGAAATCCATGGCTTAATTGTAAATTTAGTCTTGTAAAAGGAAGGAAGCTATATGTACATACAATTATATGAAAAGCTTGTTATTATACAAAAAGCGTATGAAAATATTCAAGCGCTTGGAGAGCAAATATATGAGAATTTAAAAAATAAAAATGTAAATGCAGTTCAAAAGTTACAAGTAGAGCAATTGCAGTACATTGATGGTTTAAAAGGGTTATCAAGCTCATTTGAAGAAATGGTTGTTCAGTTCTGTAAAGAACAAGGAGTTGAATCGTTTCGTGTAAGTGCGTTATTTTCGTATTTTTCTCAAGAAGAAATTGAAAAAATGAAAGAATTACAAAAAAACGTAACTGAATTAGAAGAGAATGTAAAAATGATTCTTTTGAAAAATCAATATTACTTAAACGTACTATTAAAAACTACAGAAAGTATTGTGGATTCTGTTTCTGAATATAATTTAGAGCGAAACAATAATTCGCAAATCTTTATGAACGAACTATTGTAAAGGAGAAGTGAAGCTTTATGAGATTATCTGATTATAATACACCGCTATCGGGCATGTTAGCGGCTCAAATGGGGTTACAAACAACGAAACAAAACTTGTCTAATATTCATACACCGGGTTATGTTCGTCAAATGGTGAATTACGAATCTGCTGGAGGGAGTAAAGGGTATGCACCAGAACAAAGAATAGGGTATGGTGTACAAACGTTAGGTGTTGATCGTATTACAGATGAAGTGAAGACAAAGCAATATAATGATCAAATGTCACAGTTCTCTTACTATGCATATATGAATTCTACTTTGTCGCGAGTAGAGTCTATGGTAGGAACGACAGGTAAAAATTCATTATCTAGTTTAATGGATGGGTTTTTCAATGCTTTTCGTGAAGTTGCAAAAAATCCGGAGCAATCAAATTACTACGATACATTAATTGCTGAAACGGGGAAGTTCACAAGTCAAGTAAGTCGTCTTGCGAAAAACTTGGATACAGTGGAAGCACAGACGACAGAAGATATTGAAGCGCATGTTAATGAATTTAATCGACTTGCTGCTAGTTTAGCAGAAGCGAACAAGAAAATTGGACAAGCTGGTACACAAGTACCAAATCAACTATTAGATGAACGTGATCGTATTATGACAGAAATGTCTAAGTATGCAGATATAGAAGTATCGTATGAAGCTACAAATCCTAATATTGCAAGTGTTAGGATGAATGGTGTTTTAACTGTAAATGGTCAAGATACATACCCACTTCAATTACAGAAGGATAAAAAGCCAATGTCTGTACAAATATCTGGAACAGATATCCTATTAAGTGGTGGAACAATTTTATCGGCAATTGATACGAAAACAAAGATTACAAATTATAAAGATAATCTGAATGAGTTTGTAAATTCGTTAAAAAAACAAGTGAATAATACTATGAAGAAAGAGCTTTTTGTAGGAGAAGATGCGAAGAAGCTTGAATTGAATCCTGATTTTATAAAAGATATTTCAAAAATGAAAATTTCGGCTGAAACTGCCAACAACCTTGCGGCTATTACAGATAAAGGCTATAAGGATGGACTTACATATAAGCAAGCCTTAGATCAATTTTTAGTTGGTGTAGCCTCTGATAAAAGTTCAGTAAATGCATATCAAAATATTCATAAGGATTTATTAGAAGGTATCCAGCAAGAAAAGATGAGCATCGAGGGCGTAAATATGGAAGAAGAAATGGTTAATTTAATGGCCTTCCAAAAATACTTCGTGGCGAATTCTAAAGCTATAACTACTATGAATGAAGTGTTTGATAGTTTGTTTTCGATTATTAGATAAGGAGTAGTCATGTATAGTTGGTAATTGGAAATATTTAAGGAGGAGATAGAAATGAGAGTATCTACATTTCAAAATGCAAACTGGGCAAAGAATCAGTTGATGGATTTAAATGTGCAACAGCAATACCACCGAAATCAAGTAACCTCAGGGAAGAAAAACCTTCTTATGAGTGAAGATCCACTTGCAGCAAGTAAATCATTTGCGATTCAACATTCATTGGCAAATATGGAGCAAATGCAGAAAGATATAGCGGATTCGAAAAATGTATTAACACAAACTGAAAATACTTTACAAGGTGTTTTGAAATCTTTAACAAGAGCAGACCAATTAACAGTACAAGCGTTAAATGGTACAAATAGTGAAAAAGAATTGCAGGCTATTGGTGTAGAGATTGATCAAATTTTAAAACAGGTCGTCTATTTAGCGAATACAAAAGAACAAGGTCGTTATATTTTCGGTGGTGATAGTGCAGAAAATCTGCCATTTACAGAAGATGGTACGTACCAGGGTGGAAAAAATGATGTGAACTGGAAACTAAATGACGGTTATGAATTCAAAGCGTTCCGTAACGGTGAAGCATTATTATCCCCTGTTATAAAAACGTTAAAACAGATGAGTGAAGCGATGCAAAACGGTGACCAAAAAGCATTAAAACCGTTATTAGAAGAAAATAAGCAAAACTTAGATGGCATCATTAACCGTACAACTGAAGTTGGTTCAACAATGAACACAATGGAGACGTTTAAAACAATTTTAAGTGAGCAAAATGTAGCACTTCAAGAAAACCGTAAAGAAATTGAGGATGTTGATTTAGCGGTCGCAATTTCTGATTTAGCTTATATAAACGCAACGTACGAAGCGACATTAAAAGCTGTTAGTACGATGAGTAAAACGAGTATTTTAGATTACATGTAAATGATAAGGAGTGAAAAATATGGCAGGAACAATATCTGATTATGGTGGCAGACAACAAATATGGAATTTAGGAAATAACATAATAGATACAAAGAAGTTAGTAGATTTAGAGTTACAAGCATTGGAAATGAAAAAATCACCTTATACTACACAAAAACAAACATTAACAAATGAAAAAAACGTGTATGCAAGCATGAAAAAAGAATTTGGAAATCTTGTACAAGTGTTCAAAGATTTATACGCATTTAAAGGTGATGAAAAGAAAACAACTTTATCCAAAGATGGTTTTATGAAAGCACAAGCAGACGCTGCTGCAATTCCTGGAACATACACGATTACAGTAGAACGGGTAGCTGAAAGACATCAAATAACTACAGCTCCACTTACTCCTTCAAAAACTCCTGAAGGTATGGAGCAAAAGTTTAGTTTAGATTTAAAACTTGGAGTAGATGATGTATTTCAGATAAATGGAAAAGAAGTTAAAATCTCAAAAGATATGACGTATAAAGATCTTGTCAATAAGATAAATAATGGGAATTATGGTGCATCAGTATACACATTAGGGGATCAACTATTTTTCACATCGACTACTGCAGGAGAAGCTGGAGAGCTGAAATTAACGGATGGCGCCAATGGTTTTTTACAAAATATAGGGTTAGTTACTTCTGCGAAAAATCCGGATGGAACGAATGTTGTTGCACATCAAGTGACAGGAGCAATAAATGCTGAGTATACAATAAACGGAATAAAAGGAACTAGTAAAACAAATAAGATTGATACAATTCCAGGATTAACCATTAATTTAGAAAAAGAAACTACAGAGCCAATAAAATTAACTATTGAAGATTCTGATATAAAAAATTCAATAGATTTAATAAAAAAAATGAAAGACGAGTATAATAAGGCTGTTAAAAGTTTGGATTTATTTGCTGGAGAAAATGGAGTAATGCAAGGGAGTAATGTGTCATTTGCTATCAATAATGCAATGACAGGTATTTTTAAATTTTCCCAAGATGATAAGTATTTATTTTCTTTTGGAATTCAAATTGATAAAAAAGGCAATATGACTCTTGATGAAGAAAAATTAAAAACAGCTTTTAAAGAGAATCCGGAATCTACGAAACAATTTTTCTTTGGTTTAAATGGTTTAGGTCATGATACAGAGAAAAAGTTAGATGGGATATTTGGAGATGAAGGAATTATTGGGAAACGTTCTAAAAGTATTGAAAAGCAAGTAACTGATTTAGAGAGAAAAATTCAAGATATTGATACAGTTAATAAGGAAAAACAAAAAACAATTATTGATAAATATGCAAAATTAGAAAGTCAGTTAGCATTGCTTGATAGTCAGTTGAAGACAATTCAAGCAATGACAAAAACAAAAAGTGATGACTAATGAAAGCTGAGGAAGTGATTGTATGCAAGCATGGCAACGTTATATGCAAAATGATATTATGACGAGTAATCCAATTAAAAATACAATATTTATTTATGAAAGATGCATCATTGAGTTTCGTAAATTGGAAGAACTTTTAAATACATTCAAACTTCAAGATGGTGATGAACTTCTTGAAAAGTTAGAACGTATATTTGAAGAGTTGAAGCTCCAGTTAAATCCTGATATTACGAAAGATTTATACGATAGTTTATTTGGTTTATATGATTGGATTAGCATTCAAATTCAAACGATGAAAGTCACGCGTGAAGTAAAAGACATTGATGCCATTGTGCAAGTGTTACAAGATTTAATAGATGGATACCGTGGAGCGCTTGAAAATGAACAATGATATTTATCGAACGTTTGTCAGTTGTTTTAATGAAATCGGTGAATTACAAGTGTCAGATGAAGAGTTTGCTGAGAAGAGTGAGATGTTAAATCGCTGGATGATGACACTAGATGAAGAAAGACGTGCACAAGTTGCAGCAGAAGTAAGCCCATTCATTATTAAGGCAGCACAGCACATTCGAGATAAGCAAAAGATTTTGGAAGAAATGATAATGGCAAATGATGGGCGAATGAAGGCTAATTCATTTTACGGTAAATATTAATAATAACGTCTGGAAACAGATTCCCCTTTTAAAAGGGGGTCTATTCCTTCGTTTACATAAAGAACTCCGCTGATTGAGGTTTCATTTTATGACTGTGATGAAAAAATAATAGTAATCTAAATAATAGAAAAATGGACTTTAGTTTATAGTTTATATATTGAAATGTTCTATAGATTACTATGTGTATACAGTTTTTTGCATTCTTTTTTTATATTTTTGTATTTTTCTAAAGACAACAATGAAAAAATGGAATAAAATATGTAAGGGTACATAATAGTAAATATTTTAATAAACGCATATAAGAAAATAAATAATGAAGTGAAACTTCTATCAGTGGATCATTACGTTAGAAAAGGAAGGGTGTGGAATATGCCAGATTTAGTGAGTGATGTAAGCCATTATATGAATTATTTAGTAACGAAACGAAATACTGTTTCCAGTAATATTGCAAATGCGAATACACCTGGCTATAAAGCACAAGATGTAACATTTGCTGAGCAGATGAATAAAAGTAGTGCATTATATAAAAACAATGCGGCTGATTTAAAGAGCAATCCAGATTTATATCAAACGAATGAAATGCACTTGCCGACAGTAAATACGAAAAATACATATGCAAAGATTCAAACAAAATCAATGCAAACGAATAAAGACGGAAATAGTGTGGATGTAACGACAGAAATGCTAGATTTAATGAAAGCAAATCAGTTATACGGTATTTCAATTAACGCAATTAATACACAATATGCAATTAACCAAGCGGCACGCGGACGTTAAAAGTAGAAGGAGAGACAACGAATGTTTCAGGCAATTAATGCAAGTGGCTCAGGGCTAACAACAGCGAGAAAGTGGATGGAAGTTACTTCTAACAATATTGTAAATGCAAATACGACGGCGGCTCCGGGGACAGATTTATATGAGCGTCGTAGTGTGGTGCTAGAATCAAACAATAGTTTTGCAAGTATGCTAGATGGGGCTCCTACTAACGGAGTAAAAATAAAAAGTATTGAAGCAGACAAAACGGAAAATTTAGTGTATGATCCGACGCATCCGCACGCAAATGAAGAAGGATATGTACGTTATCCAAATATTGATGTAACTGCTGAAATGACGAATGTAATGGTTGCTCAAAAAATGTATGAAGCGAATACGAGTGTATTAAATGCGAATAAAAAAATGCTTGATAAAGATTTAGAAATCGGCCGAGGATAAGGGGGAAGATCGTAATATGAAAATTCAACCAATGTTACATACACAACCATTTGGAGCAATTCAGTCAATTGGTGCACCGAAAACTTCTCAAACATCGGTAGCTCCGGAGAAAAAGTTTATTGATTTATTGGAAGATATGAATCAAACGCAAAACAATGCACAAACAGCAGTATATGATTTACTAACTAAAGGGGTAGGAGAAACACATGACGTTTTAATTCAGCAAAAGAAAGCTGAGTCTCAAATGAAAACGGCTGCTCTCGTACGTGATAATCTTATTGAAAATTATAAGTCACTAATTAATATGCAAATTTAGGAAAGTGGACGGGTGTGTTTAAATGGAAAAGATGAAAAATGTTATCCAATCGTTAAAAACGTGGCATAAGTTAGTAATCGGTGCTGCGCTTTTAGCGATTGTAACAGGAGCACTTTTATACTTCACCTTGCCAGATAAATATGTTGTTGTATATCAAAATTTAAATGATGCAGATAAACAAGAGATTACAGCAGAATTATCGAAGTTAGGTGTCGATTACCAATTAGCGGCCGATGGTTCAATTCGTGTGCAAAAGAATGATGCTCCATGGGTTCGAAAAGAAATGAATGGGATGGGCTTACCGTTTAATTCGAAAAGCGGTGAAGAAATTTTATTAGAAAGCTCGCTCGGTTCAAGTGAACAAGATAAAAAAATGAAGCAAATTGTCGGTACGAAGAAGCAATTGGAACAAGATATCGTAAGAAACTTTGCGACAGTTGAAACGGCAAATGTTCAAATTACATTGCCTGAAAAAGAGACAATTTTTGATGAAGAAAAAGCGAAAGGAACAGCGGCGATTACGGTTGGAGTAAAACGTGGACAATTGTTAACAGCTGATCAAGTTGCAGGTATACAGCAAATGATTAGTGCAGCGGTTCCTGGTGTGAAAGCAGAAGAAGTAAGTGTTATTGATAGTAAAAAAGGTGTTATCTCAAAAGGAGCAGATGAAGCACATTCTAGTAGTTCCTCTTCTTATGAGAAAGAAGTAGAGATGCAGCACCAACTTGAAGGTAAATTAAAGCAAGATATTGATGCAACGTTAATGACGATGTTTAAACCGAATGAATATAAAGTGAATACGAAAGTATCTGTAAACTACGATGAAGTTACACGTCAGTCAGAGAAGTATGGTGATAAAGGTGTACTTCGTAGTAAACAAGAGCAAGAAGAAAGCTCTACTGCGCAAGAAGGGGCAGATACGAAGCAAGGTGCTGGTATTACAGCGAACGGTGAAGTGCCAAACTACGGTACGAACAATAATCAAAATGGTAAAGTTGTCTACGATAATAAAAATGGCAACAAAATCGAAAACTATGAAATAGATAAAACAGTTGAAACAATTAAGAAACACCCAGAATTAACGAAAACAAATGTTGTTGTATGGGTAGATAATGATACGTTAGTAAAACGAAGAATTGATATGACTACTTTCAAAGAAGCAATTGGAACAGCGGCAGGACTTCAAGCTGATCCGAACGGTAACTTTATAAATGGTCAAGTTAACGTTGTAACTGTTCAGTTCGATCAGCCGAAAGCTGAAAAAGAGAAAGAGCCAGAAAAAAGTGGTATGAACTGGTGGTTATTCGGTGGAATTACAGCTGGCTTATTAGCAATCGGTGGTCTAGTATGGTTCTTATTAGCAAGACGTAAGAGAAAGAAAGAAGAAGAGGAATATGAAGAATACTTAGCAGAAGATGAAATTGCTGCAAGTAATGAAAGTATCTTGGAAATTCCTGAAGAAAAAATAGTGCCAGAGCCAAAACCTGAACCAGAAGAACCGAAAGAACCAACGTTAGATGAACAAGTGCAGGATGCTACGAAAGAACATGTAGAAGGTACTGCAAAAGTAATTAAAAAATGGTTAAACGGACAGTAAGGGAGGAACAACGATGTTAGATGAAATCTCCTCCAAAGAAAAAGCTGCCATCCTCATTCGTACATTAGACGAAGGGGTGGCAGCAAAAGTCATTGAATATATGACAGCTGAGGAAAAAGAAGTATTACTTCGTGAAATTGCGAAGTTTCGTGTATATAAACCAGAAACGTTAGAGAATGTACTAGGAGAGTTCTTATATGAACTAAATGTAAAAGAATTGAACTTAGTCACTCCAGATAAAGAGTATATTCGTCGTATATTTAAAAACATGCCAGAAGACGAACTGGAAAAATTATTGGAAGACCTTTGGTATAACAAAGATAATCCATTTGAATTCTTAAATTCACTTACAGATTTAGAACCACTTCTTACAGTGCTTAATGATGAGTCACCACAAACAATTGCAATTATCGCTTCTTATATTAAACCGCAACTTGCGTCTCAATTAATTGAGAGATTGCCAGATCATAAGCGAGTAGAAACGGTAATGGGTATTGCGAAACTAGAACAAGTTGATGGTGAATTAATTAATCAAATTGGTGAGTTGTTAAAAACGAAATTAAATAATATGGCATTTAGTGCAATTAATAAAACTGATGGCTTGAAAACAATCGTAAACATTTTAAATAATGTTTCACGAGGTGTTGAAAAAACAGTCTTTCAAAAACTGGATGAAGTCGATTATGAGTTATCTGAGAAAATTAAAGAAAATATGTTTGTCTTTGAAGACTTACTTGGTCTTGAAGATCTTGCGCTTCGCCGTGTATTAGAAGAAATTACAGATAACGGTGTTGTTGCGAAAGCACTTAAAATTGCAAAAGAAGAAATTAAAGAGAAATTATTTACATGTATGTCTTCAAACCGTAAAGAGATGATTCTAGAAGAATTAGATGGCTTAGGACCGCTTAAGATGACGGATGCTGAAAAAGCGCAGCAAACGATCACTGGTACAGTGAAAAAGCTAGAGAAAGAAGGAAGAATTATCGTTCAAAGAGGTGAAGAGGATGTCCTTATTTAAAAACAGAATTCCGAAGAATTCTGTTTCTTTTTCTGAAGAAACGTATGAATTACAATTTCCAAAACCAGCTTCAGTCCAAATAGAAGAGGAAGAATTACAAGCAGATCATGCAGAGCTTCGCGCCCAGCAAGAATCATTACATATGGAAATGAATCAGCTAAGGCAAGAGCAGCAAATGCTAGAACGAGAGCGTCAGCAGTTATTACAAGATAAAGAACAATTTCAAATGCATATTCATGAACAAATGGAACAGATGGAAGCAGCGCGTGTGCAGTTTCAAAAAGAACAACAAGAAATAGCATATGAATGGACAGAGTTATTATGGGATCAATCATTTCATTTAGCAGAAAAAATCGTGAATCAAGCGGTAGATTCACGATTGCTTGATGTGCTACCTATTTTAACTGGCATCGTGCAAACATTGCCAACTTCGTTTGAAAAATTAATCATTACAGTACATCCAGAAACGTTTGAACGTATTCAAGAAGAGAAGGAGAATACGAAAGAATATTGGTTACTACAATTAGTAGAATGGAAATATGATTTCTCCCTGCAGTTTGGTGAATTTGTTCTGGAAGAAGAGAAAGAGTTCTTTGAATTTAAATTTGCACCTATATTTGCGAAACTTCGTCAGAAATGGGAAGAAGAGAAGTTATTTGAGGAGCAAAATGTATGAGCCGCCTGTTAATGAATGAGAACGAAAAATGGAATAAGTTCATTGAAACACCGCTGTATACGAAAGTAGGCAAAGTTCATAGTGTACAAGAACAGTTTTTCGTAGCAAAAGGGCCGAAAGCGAAGATCGGAGATGTTTGCTTCGTTGGAGAACATAACGTCTTATGTGAAGTGATTGCCATTGAAAAAGAAAATAATATGCTACTTCCATTTGAACAGACAGAAAAAGTATGTTATGGAGATTCAGTGACACTAGTTTCAGAAGATGTTGTTGTACCACGTGGTAATCACTTGCTCGGAAAAGTGTTAAGTGCAAATGGTGAAGTGTTAAATGAGGAAGCTGAAAACATTCCATTACAGAAAATAAAACTAGATGCACCGCCTATACATGCATTTGAACGTGAAGAGATTACCGATGTATTTGAAACAGGAATAAAATCAATTGATTCTATGCTAACAATTGGTATCGGTCAAAAGATTGGTATTTTTGCTGGGTCAGGTGTTGGTAAATCTACTTTACTTGGAATGATAGCAAAAAATGCAAAAGCTGATATAAACGTTATTAGTTTAGTAGGAGAACGTGGCCGGGAAGTAAAAGACTTTATTCGAAAAGAGTTAGGCGAGGAAGGTATGCGAAAAAGCGTCGTTGTTGTAGCGACGTCAGATGAAAGTCATCTTATGCAACTTCGTGCAGCGAAACTCGCAACGTCTATTGCTGAATACTTCCGTGATCAAGGTAATAACGTATTACTTATGATGGACTCTGTTACTCGTTTTGCCGATGCACGAAGAAGTGTTGATATTGCTGTTAAAGAGTTACCGATTGGTGGTAAAACACTGTTAATGGAAAGTTATATGAAGAAGTTGTTAGAGCGTTCCGGAAAAACACAAAAGGGATCTATAACAGGTATTTATACGGTACTTGTTGATGGGGACGATTTAAATGGTCCTGTACCAGATTTAGCACGTGGTATTTTAGATGGACATATTGTATTAAAGCGTGAGCTTGCAACGCTTAGTCATTATCCTGCGATTTCAGTATTAGATTCAGTAAGTAGGATTATGGAAGAAATCGTTTCACCACATCATTGGCAACTTGCAAATGAAATGAGAAAGATTTTATCAATTTATAAAGAAAATGAATTGTATTTTAAGTTAGGAACGATTCAAGAAAATGAAGAAAATGCTTATATTTTTGAATGTAAAAATAAAGTAGAAGGCATAAATACATTTTTAAAGCAAGGCCGATCGGATAGTTTCCCATTTGATGATATCGTTGAAGCGATACACCATATAGTATAAGGCCTCTGCCCAAGAGGTCTTATTTTTTTGTTTTTTAATATTTCACAGATTTTTTTGGAAAAAAACTATATAATAGAAAAAGAGAACGTTATAATAGGAAGGGGCTATGAAAACAGGTGGATAAACAGCAGTACGACACAATAAAATTGCAAATAAATCAAGAAAAAGAACATATTTTAAAAGAAGTGTATGAATTAACAGCTGAAAAAAGAAAAATAGAACAAAAAAAAGAATATGATTTATATGTTGTGAAATCGCGTAGTAAAGTCGTACAAACTGGGCAACGTATTATGGCTGGTATGCTTTCTTCACATACGTTTTCACCTGAAAGAATTGAAGAATGGAATCGGAAAATTAAAAAAACGGAAGGTTTTATTCAAAAAAATGAAAGTCTTTTAGAGCAAGTAAAAGAAAAAGAACGTGTCATTGATGAGATGTATCAAGAAGATTGCAAAAAGCTTGCGAAAGCACAAGAAAAGCTGGAAGAAAAAATGCTTCTGGATTTAAAAATGTGTATGAATGGATGAGGTGAATGTAGTGATACAGTCTGTATTACCGGTGCAACAAAGTTTACCTCCGCAAAAAGAAAAAGGGCTAGAAGTACAATCGAAAAATGAAGATTCTTCATTTGATCGTACGATGAGAATCGAAAATAAAAAGCAGCCGAAAACGGAGAAAACGAAACGAGAAGAAGCACCAAAAGAAGAGAAAAAAGAATATAACCTTTCTAAAACATCGGTAACGAAAGAAGAACCAATTGTAAAGAAAGAAGAAAAAAAAGAGACAGAACAGTTGTTATTAGCTGTATCTGAGCAAATGGTTGCAATTGAGCAATTACATGTGCAGCCGGAATTGTTATATCAATACATACAAAAAATACAAGAGCTATATAAAGAATATGGCAATATTAAACTTAATGAATTACCTGCAGCTGAATTACAACAATTACAAGAACTTCTTTCAAATATGAATATCAAAAATGCTATATGTTTAGAAGATACAATGCAAATGGTATTAGACAAAATGAAGATGCCAGAGCAAACGATGCAAGCATTGAAGGTTGTAGAAACAGAAACTTGTAATATTGCAAAGAAACAAGAAGAGTCTAAAGAGGTAGATCTTCCGAAACTTGAGAGCGATGATGCAAAGGTAGAGTTGCCAGAAGTTGATGCATTAAACGATTCGAGCTCTGCAGGTGCAGAATTATTAAATAAAACGACGAGTACCGAACAAATAGGGAAATCAAATAGTGGTGCTGAGAAAGTTTCATTACCTGACTTAGGAAAGAAAATGGAAGCGCAAGTAGAAGCGCTGCAAAAATTTGTAGTGAAACAAGAACGTGTTTTATTCCAGTTAAATCCAGAAAAACTTGGTACATTAACAGTGTTTATGAAAAAACACGGAGATCAAATTGACGTTCACGTAGAAATGGAAAAACACGATGCGAAAAAACGTGTTGAAATCATTTTTGATGAATTGAGATTAAAGTTAAAAGAAAAAGAAATCAATATTCAAATTAGCTATTCAGATAAAGATGAAAATCGTAAAGAACAGCGAGAACAAGAGCAAAGGCAAAAACAGAAATTAGCAAATACAAATCATGAAAAACAACAATCAACAGAATTTGCGGGATTATTGGAGGAATAACGCGTGCCAACAGTTGGATTAAATACAACGAGTACAAATCATATTCCGTTACAAGCAGGAGCGCAAACAAAAAACGCATCTGTAAATGGTGTGCAATCGCCAGTTCAACAAACAAACGGAGTATCAGCAAGTAATCAAAAAACACCCGGTATTATGGATAAAGATGATTTCCTGAAACTTTTTTTAGCGAGCTTTCAACATCAAGACCCGTTTAATGCGATGGATATGAACCAAATGATGAATCAAACGGCTCAACTATCGCTTATGGAGCAAGTACAAAATATGACGAAAGCAGTAGATAAACTACAATCAACGATGTATACGACAGCTCTTGATGGTGGGATGAAATTTTTAGGAAAGTATGTTAGAGGTATAAACAATAAGGGGGAGCAAGTGACTGGTCAAGTGGAAACAGTTCGACTTGCCGAAAATAACGATGTACAACTTATTGTTGATAATCAAGTTGTCTCACTTCGTTTTGTAGAAAGGGTTTCAGATAAACCGATAGCAGAAACAAATCCAGAAGATGAGAAGAAAGATGATATAGAGAAAAATGAAGAGGTTAAGCAAAATTAATAAAAGGAGTGTGTATAGGTTATGATTAAAGCGTTATATACGAGTATTACAGGGATGAATGCGGCACAAAATGCATTAAGTGTTACTTCAAATAATATTGCAAATGCACAAACAGTTGGATATAAAAAGCAAAAAGCTATTTTTGATGATCTGCTATATAATAATACGGTTGGTTCACGTGGGGATGGTGCTTATGCTGGTACGAATCCAAAGAGTATCGGTAACGGTGTAAAGTTTAGTGGGACATCTACAGATTTTAGTGATGGTTCTATTACTTTAACTAGTGATAAGATGGAGACAGCAATAGAGGGAAATGGTTTATTTTTAGTTGGCGATCGTAATAGCGGAAATGTAGAGTATACGAGAAAAGGGTCTTTCAGTGTATCGAAAGATAACTATGTTACAAATACAAGTGGTCAGTATGTGCTAGGGTATGGTGTGAAAACAGGAACTCAAGAAATAGATTTTTCTTCACGACCAAGTCCAATTCATATTCCAATGGGATCAGCTGTTGGTGGGATTCAAACAGATAAAGCAACAATAGGTGGAAACCTTCCTAGAAATCAAAATGCATTATCTCACGAATTCACAGTTTTTGATGAGGAAGGGAACTCGTTAACGTTACGTGTAAATATTAAACAAAAGACTACAAAAGAGACTGTAGATGGTAAAGAAGTTGAAAAGCCTGTGCCAGGTGAATATACGTATACAGTTTCTGTAAGAAATGATTCTAAAAACGAAAAAGAGTTTAAGCCGGTTGAAGGCATGACGGGCGAAAAAAATCTTAAATTTGATACATTAGGAAATCTAAAGGAGACAGATGAAGCTGTACAAAAAAATCCAGTAACTGGTGAAATTACTAAAGGTGGAACGGTTAAAATTCCTTTTGGTAAGGGACTGACACTGGACTTAAGTGGTTTAACAAATTATCCAACAGGGAAAACTATTTCTACAACAGAAGTAACGGGGCGTCCAGCTGCAATTGCAAATGACTATTCAATTTCTGACGGTGGTTTCGTTATGATGAGATATTCGGATGGTAGTATGAAGGTTGTAGGACAACTAGCTGTAGCTACATTCCCTAATTCAGGTGGATTAATGAAAACTGGGAATGGCAATTACATTGCCACACCATCAGCAGGGATTCCAGGGATAGGTGTTGCTGGTGAGAATGGTGCAGGTAATGTAAGAGGTTCAGCAAAAGAAAGTTCAAACGTAGATTTATCTGTAGAATTCGTTGACTTAATGTTATATCAACGTGGATTCCAAGGAAATGCGAAAGTAATTAAAGTGTCAGATGAAGTATTAAATGAAGTTGTAAACTTAATTCGATAATGTATTATAAAGAAAGATCGTAATGTAGTAGAAAGGGTTTTTATTCGTATGACAAGACAAGAACGAATTTTACAATTGCCATTTTTCGAGAATAAACGTGAACTTGCTGAGCAAGTGCTAAAAATGGAACGAGAAGAGCATGTATATTTACCAGATCAATTTGAAATTAAGCAAGTGCCCCCGTATTCATTTGCTGAAAAGGAAGCGATTATTGGTCGTATTCATGAGTTTTATTTCGTCAGTATTGGCAGTGATGGCGCATGGAAGTATCAACTGTTTAAGGACGAGATGAAGTGCCGTGAGTTTTTTGTTACATTATCAGGCATTACGGATCAGCAAATTGCGTTTTGGTTCAACAATATCGAGTTGCTTAAAGGCGCTTAAAAGTGTTTTTAGTCTTAGGTGGCTCGGAGCTGTAAGAAGAGAACTATAGAAATGTACTGGAATGGTTGAACAATAATCTCTTTATAGCAAGTCAGTACTTTTTATAGTCTGTGAGTTGTGACAATAGGTCAATGAAATGAGAGTATGCTAGTTTCATTTCATATGTTTGTGACGATAGATTTTTATAAAAGGAGAGGTGAAGAGGATGGCGCAAAATAAGTATCGCGTTACATTCATTTCGCCGAGTGAGGTTGAGCAGCGGACTGTAATGGCGGCGAATAGTTTGCCAGATTTAATTCGTAAAGTAGAAAGTATTATTGCAGATCCAAACGGTTATTTTGTAAACGATAAAAAAAATAATTGCTATTTTAAAGTGATTAAAGAAAATGTTACGTTTATTCAATATGAGTTACTGTTTTCGGATAAGGAAATTCATATTGAAAAATTAAAACATATAGCACCAGTGGTATTAAAACGATTATTTGAAAAAATAAATGACCCGGAACTATATGCACTCGCGCTACTTGATGTTGATATAGCAACGAAAGAATATGTGCTAGCAGAAATGAATTCTGAGCTGAGAATAAGAGTAGAGACGGAGCTTTCGAAAAAATGGGAAGCAATGCCGACAGAAATTGTAGGGGCGCAAGAAGTGTTATTAGAAGCACTTGCTTCTTTTATACAAGATTAATTGTTTTTTAATAAAATGAATCGATCGACTATCTATATTTTTTATATAGGTAGTTGACTTTTTCTCTTTTATAAAGCTTAATAATTAGATATACGGAATTAATGGAAGGGGAGCGACACCTTTATGTCACAAGCACAAAGTATTTTATTAGAAAGCGGAACAAATGAATTAGAGATTGTTACGTACACTGTTGGTGAAAACCTATTTAGTATTAATGTAATGAAAGTACGTGAAATCATTAATCCATTCCCTGTTACAACTGTGCCAGAATCTCATCATGCAGTTGAAGGTGTTGTTCAAGTACGTGGTGAAATTTTACCTGTTATTAACTTGGCAATGGCTCTTAATTTAAAGTCAACAAAGCCACTTGATCAAACGAAATTTATCATCTCAGAATTAAACCAAATGAAAGTTATTTTTCGCGTTGATGAAGTGCATCGTATTCAACGTATTTCGTGGGAACAAATTGATGAACCAGCTTCATTATCTATGGGACTAGAAGAAACGACATCTGGTATTGTAAAACTAGATGGAAAAATCATCTTACTATTAGATTATGAAAAAATTGTATGTGAAATTAGCGGCACTGGTTATGACAATAAATCAATTGCAGGATTAGAACAAAAAACAGATCGAGCTGAAAAAGTAATTTATATTGCAGAAGATTCAGCGATGCTTCGCCAAATATTAGAAGAAACATTATCATCAGCTGGATATACGAAAATGAACTTCTTCAGCAATGGTGCAGAAGCGTTAGCGCAAATTGAAAAATTAGCGAAAGAGCAAGGCGAAAAAATGTTTGAACATATTCACTTGCTAATTACGGATATTGAAATGCCAAAAATGGATGGACATCATTTAACGAAAGTGGTTAAGGATAGTGAAGTAATGAATCGTTTACCAGTCATTATTTTCTCTTCATTAATTACAAATGAATTATTCCATAAAGGTGAAGCTGTAGGAGCAAATGCTCAAGTAAGTAAGCCAGATATTCAAGAGCTAATTGGTTTAGTTGATAAGTTAGTGTTGTAAGAAAAGTACTTTTTTAGCTGGAATAGAGGAACTAGCTATGTGTGGCAACGGTCAGTGCCTAATAGAGACCCATGCGATGTAAGACCAGAGATATGGAGTGTTTTTTAGGTAAATGGGAAGAGAGAGCCGCCGAGATAGCTTTAGAAGAAGTGAGACTTCGATTGAGGATTTGAAGAATGGGTTTATAACTCTATTCTGTTAGAGAGAGGAAGGAATTAGCCATGTGTAGCATTGGCTAGTTCCTTTTTAGTATTCTATACTTTAAGCTGGCAGAAAAATAAAAGGTTTCTGAGGTGTTTGTCGCTGAATGTAAGTATAATCTTCATTTGAAGATTTTTGATTTGAAAATATAAGAGAACGTATTTTTTGGATTATTTTAGTAATATTTTCGTGGTAACGCAAATTTTTTCGGTGAAAAAACATTTGAAATACCATATAATATAATTAAATGTAATTAATATGCAATTTTACATATTAATTAAAAAATATTTTCCAAATTTTTATACTTTCTATACATTTTTGTATGTTTATTATTTGACAGATAATTTCGAACTGTTATAATATGGATATGTAAAAATTGCTATTTTCTTAAAAGACATGGGAGTCAGATGAGAATTGTGAAAGGATGAGGGGGAGTGGCACAGATTATGTATCACCACACAGCAATTAATGTATTAGGTCTTTTACAAAACATGTCAAATAATAAAATGAACGATATGCAACTAGAGGTGGAATTTAAAAAAATAGAAAAAGAATTCCAAGTAAAGTATGAAGAATTAGTTGATTTACATAATAGAATGGTATTATTCCAAATAGATATAGAAAAAAATGGCGGGATGCGAGCATATGAAAAATCAACAATTACATGGCTGAAGTCTGAACTAGAGCTACTGTATGAAGTGTATCAATTTTGTCAGCGTCACGGTTTAAACATTTTAAATATTTCAAAATACGTAAGTAAAAATGAACTAAATCTTTTTCCTAAAACGGAAAGTCAATTGCAAAATACGTATTATAAATTGAAAAAACGTGAAATACCGTTTGAAAATATTGAAAAACAAAAACCGGGACGAAAGCGAAAATATATACCAGTAAAAGAGACAATCGTTGCAAGAAAACAAGAAAACGAGTACGAATTAAAAGAAGAAATCCAGCATAAAGAGGATGAAAAAAATCTTGTAACAGTTATATCTGGTATCGTTGATAACTTTGAAACAATTAATCAGTGTAGTGAAAGGAAAGAAGACGAACTACATCAGTTTATGGAAGGTATTTATAAGCTTTCTAGCATGGCGGCAGGGCGTTCTAGAGAAGCAGAGAATACACGTAGCTTAGAAGATGAATTGCAGTCGTTACAACTAGAAAATGAAAGGCTAAAACGAGAGAAAGAAGATCTTGTACAAGATATTAAAGGTATGACGCAGCTTTTAATTCATTTCATTACAAGTTCTGATATTGATCAAATACGTAAATTACCAACTTTCGTACAAGATTGTAAAATGGAATTACATAAACTAGGGCTATATAATGCACAGGACGGTAAAATGAAAATTATGGTTGATCGTAGCGGACAAGTTATGACCGTAACACAGTAATAAAATTTGGGTACAAAATAAAAGGGAGATACATAGTTTATATGTATTTCCCTTTTATTTTGTATAGAATCGTTCCAAAGAAGGAAGATGAATTTTTACGAGTGTAGTAGTTTAGAAACCATTTGCGGAATTTGATTTGCTTGTGAAACCATACTAAGTGCAACTTCAGTCAACAATCTGAACTTTAAAAAATCACTTATCTCCTGCGCCATATCCGCATCTTCAACTTGAGATACAGCATCTGTTAACGCCATACTTTGGCTATTTAAATTTTCAATATTGAACTGTAAACGATTTATTATAGAGCCAAGGTCGGCACGGTGAAGTGATACATTTTGTAAAGCCTCTTCAATTTTAAGAATCGCCGCGCTTGCTTCTTGTTCTGTTGAAATCTTGATGTTATGTTGTGTAGGGGAAGGGGGAATATGTTTCGTCATATGTACCGTATGACTGATATCGTCTAATGTAATAGGGCGGTTTTGACCGTCAAATACGGATAAATCATTAAATTCAGTTGTCTCGCTAATATAGCCAATTTGTTCTGTTAAAGATTGAAACTCTGTATTCAGTGAATCACGGTTTTTATTTGAATTCGTACCGTTCGTAGATTGAACGGCTAAATCACGCATACGCTGCAAAATATTCGTCACAGTTTGAAGGGCAGCTTCTGCCGTGCGAAGCATTGATATCGCATCCTCATCATTACGAATCGCCACGCGCATACCACTTGCTCTCGCATGCATTCGAGTCACAATTGCAATATTAGCGGGATTATCAGAAGCATGGTTTAACTTCTTACCAGTCGCCAAATGCTCCATTGACACATTCATACGTTTCTCATTCTCATACAACGACTGCCTAGCATTCATACTTAAAACATTCGTACCAATACGCATAATAGACACTCCTTATAGATTGATATAGTCAGTGTTCTAAAGTTAATAAACGGTTATGAAGTGAAAAAGAGATTTATGCTCACTTTATCTTTTTGTTTTCATACACGGAACGAGAATAAAATAGGTCCTGACCGCTACTAAATATGGCTAGAGCTTCTCTTTAAGCTAAAAAAATCTTTCAATCTATCTATATAGAAAAAATAAACCTCTCTGCAAGCAGGGAGGTTTATTCAGGAAACTAACACAAATGGCTTATTGTAATAATTTAGAAACCATTTGTGGAGTTTGGTTAGCTTGAGAAAGCATGCTGATTCCAGCTTCGTTCAAGATTTTGAACTTAGTCATTTCAGACATTTCTTTCGCCATGTCAGCGTCTTCGATTTGAGAAGCAGAAGCGGCCATATTAGTAGCTTGGCTGTTTACATTGTTTAAATTATGATCTAAACGGTTTAACTGAGAACCAAACGTTGCGCGCATGTCAGCTACTTTTTGGATAGCTGCATCTAGTTGTACAATGGCACCAGCAGCATCGTTATCTGCAGCTGGTGCTGGTGGTGCTGGTGGTGCTGGTATTACAGGTGCTGGTGGTGCTCCAATAGTTTTTGTAAGGCCAAGTCCTGTAGCACCTGTTGTCGCATCAACAGCCGTAATTGTAAGATTATCGCTAGCTACATCAGAAAGCTGAATGCTAATATTTTTATCTGTTCCAGCCGCAGCTAATAAGCTTTTTCCATTAAAGTTTGTTTTTCCAGCGATATGATTAATTTCCTCCTGCAATTCTTTAAATTCCAGGTTTAGAGAATCTTTATCTTTGCCGTCATTTGTACCATTAGCAGATTGGGTAGCAAGGTCACGCATACGAAGTAAGATGTTAGAAATAGAATTCAAAGCAGAGTCAGTTGTACGTAAAGCAGACATAGCGTCTTGCGTATTACGTGCTCCAACGTTTAATCCGCCTTCTTTCGCACGCATACGAGTAGCGATAGCTAAACCAGCCGCATCATCAGCAGCACTGTTAATAGATTTACCGCTAGATAAACGGTTCATAGAAGTGTTCATTTTGTCTTGATTTTGGCGCATGTATTCTTGTGTACGCATGCTATTAATGTTTGTATTAATTCTCATGTTAAGAACCTCCAGTAGTTTTTAGTTATATAAAATAACCCTCTGTATTACAGAGAGTTATTTTTATTGTAAGTCATTAAACAAATTATTGTAATAATTTAGAAACCATTTGAGGAGTTTGGTTAGCTTGAGAAAGCATGCTGATTCCAGCTTCGTTCAAGATTTTAAACTTCGTCATGTTAGACATTTCTTTTGCCATATCCGCATCTTCAATTTGCGAAGCGGAAGCGGCCATATTAGTAGCTTGGCTGTTTACGTTGTTTAAGTTGTGATCTAAACGGTTTAATTGAGAGCCGAATGTCGCACGCATGTCAGCAACGGATTGGATAGCTTTGTCAAGTTCCTTAATTGATTCCGCAGCATCTCCACCTTTTCCTGTAGATGCAATAGTTTTCGTAAGATTGAGTCCATCGGCTCCTGTTGTTGCATCTACAGATGCAATTGTAAGTTTATCGCCAGATATATCGGAAAGCTGGATATCAATATCAGTTCCTTTTGCAGCTAATAAACTCTTTCCATTAAAGTTTGTTTTTCCAGCGATATGATCAATTTCCCCCTGTAATTCTTTAAATTCTAAGTTCAGGGAATCTTGATCTTTACCGTCATTTGTACCATTAGCAGATTGAGTAGCAAGATCACGCATGCGAAGTAAAATGTTAGAAATAGAGTTTAAAGCAGAGTCAGTTGTACGTAAAGCAGACATAGCGTCTTGCGTATTACGTGCTCCAACATTTAATCCGCCTTCTTTCGCACGCATACGAGTAGCGATAGCTAAACCAGCTGCATCATCAGCAGCACTGTTAATAGATTTACCGCTAGATAAACGGTTCATAGAAGTGTTCATTTTGTCTTGATTTTGGCGCATGTACTCTTGCGTACGCATGCTATTAATGTTTGTATTAATTCTCATGTTAAGAGCCTCCAGTAGTTTTTATTTTATATCATCAAATGAATTTTATTGTAGTAATTTAGAAACCATTTGAGGAGTTTGGTTAGCTTGAGAAAGCATGCTAATACCAGCTTCGTTCAAGATTTTAAACTTCGTCATGTTAGACATTTCTTTTGCCATATCTGCATCTTCAATTTGAGAAGCTGCTGCCGCCATATTAGTAGATTGGCTGTTTACGTTGTTTAAGTTATGGTCTAAGCGATTTAATTGAGAGCCAAAGGTAGCTCTATTATCAGCAACTGTTTGAATAGCTGCGTCAAGAGCCGTAATAGAGTCAGATGCGTTTTTGGTGCTTTTAACATCTCCAGTAATTTTAAGCGTAGCAGCTGTTGCATCAATTGCTGTAATTGTAAGTTTATCACCAGATACATCGGAAAGCTGAACGTCAATATTGTTTGCAGCGGCAACTCCAGCTAATAAAGTTTTCCCATTAAAGTTTGTTTTTTCAGCAATATGAGTAATTTCACCTTTTAACTCTTGAAATTCTAGATCCAACGAATCTTGGTCTTTTGTATCATTTGTACCGTTTGCAGATTGAGTTGCAATATCACGCATACGAAGTAAGATGTTAGAAATAGAATTCAAAGCAGAGTCAGTTGTACGTAAAGCAGACATAGCGTCTTGCGTGTTACGTGCTCCGACGTTTAATCCGCCTTCTTTTGCACGCATACGAGTAGCGATAGCTAAACCAGCCGCATCGTCAGCTGCACTGTTAATAGATTTACCGCTAGATAAACGATTCATCGCAGTATTCATTTTGTCTTGGTTTTGTCGCATGTACTCTTGCGTACGCATGCTGTTAATGTTTGTATTAATTCTCATGTTAAGAAACCCCCATTTTTTTATATTGATTTTTCTGTTAATTGTTAAACGTAAATATGCAAAAAAATCAATTTCGAGATTAATTGTAATCCTTGGTATATATCGTGTCAACGAATAATTGTAATTAATGAATATAAAAAAATGATAATTTCCTATTTGTTCATTTTTTTATTACAATATTATCAAAAGGATTATTGCAAACTTTAAAAAAAAACTCTAATATTAGATTATCTTTGTTTACCGAAAAGGTGATATTATGATAGTTGGAAATATAGTAAAAGAAGTGCTTGCATATAAGAAAGGACAAATTCAGCAAAAGCTAAGTAGTCCACAAGCATTTGTTAGTAGTCGTTTTCAAGAAAAGTTGCAGAGTGAACCTGTAAAGGAGACGAAGGCTACTACGCAACCGGCAAAAGTAGAAGATATGAGTCAGCCGGTACAATCTACGAAAATAGAAACGGTTGTTAATAAGCCGGAACAATCTATTAATAAAGTAGATGAAGCGAGTAAGCCCGAAGAAAAGGGTGAAACGAAGAAAGCAGATGAAGTGCAAGTTGCGCAAAAAGAGTTTGAACGACGTTTCCCAGAAACGAAAAATGAGGCTGCTGATACGTGGGGATTAACGAAGAAGTATAATATTCAAAAAATACGTTCTTCCAATGAAGGGAAGTATGAGGATATTATTGATCGAGTAAGTCGTACATATGGAATTCCAAAAACGTTAATTCAAAAAATGATTGAAGTAGAGTCTAATTTTAATCCGAAAACGGTGTCACATGCCGGTGCGATGGGACTTATGCAGCTTATGCCAGCGAATGTGAAGGAGATGGGTGTGAAGAATCCCTTTTCACCAGCTGAAAGTATTGAAGGTGGCGTGAAAGAGTTAAGCGGTTATTTAAAGAAAAATAACGGCGACTTAGTATTGGCGCTTGCTTCTTATAATGCTGGCCCTGGGAATGTGAGAAAGTACGGAGGCGTACCGCCATTTAAAGAAACGCAAGGATATATTAAAAAAATATTAAATATCGACGTTTCAAAATAGGGAGTTTCATATATAGAGAGAACATGAAATTTTCGTGAACATGATATGGGAGTTGGCTAGATTTGAAATTACAAGATGATATTCCGTTAACAATTTATTTTGAAATCGGAAATACGAAAAAGAAAATTGAAGATTTGCTTCATATTACGAAAGGTACATTGTATCGTCTTGAAAATTCAACGAAAAATACGGTGCGTCTTATGCTTGAGAATGAAGAGATTGGAACCGGAAAGATTTTAACGAAGAATGGGAAGATGTACGTTGAAATCGTTGAATTGAAAAGGTAGGGAAGGGGATTGTCATGAGTGGCGAAAAATTAAGCCAAGAGCAAATTGATGCCCTGCTGAAGGCGGTAAATGAAGGCGAGGAAATGCCAGCTTTCGCACAAGAAGCAGGAAAGCAAGAGAAATTTCAAGAGTATGATTTTAATAGACCAGAGAAGTTCGGTGTTGAGCATTTACGTAGTTTGCAAGCGATTGCTTCTACGTTTGGAAAGCAGACGTCACAGACGTTATCAGCGCGTATGCGTATTCCAATTGAACTAGAACCTTCAACAGTTGAGCAAGTTCCATTTACGAGTGAATATGTGGAGAAAATGCCGAAAGATTATTATTTATATTGCGTAATTGATCTCGGTTTACCAGAGCTTGGAGAAATTGTTATTGAGATTGATTTAGCATTCGTTATTTATATTCATGAATGTTGGCTTGGCGGAGATAGTAAGCGTAACTTTACGATGCGCAGACCGTTAACAGCGTTTGAGTTTTTAACGCTTGATAATATATTCTTGCTTCTTTGTAAAAATTTAGAGCAATCATTTGAAAGTGTTGTTGCGATTGAACCGAAATTTGTAACGACGGAAACAGATCCGAATGCATTAAAGATTACGACAGCGAGCGATATCATTTCATTACTTAACGTAAATATGAAAACAGATTTTTGGAATACGACGGTGCGTATCGGAATTCCATTCTTATCTGTTGAAGAAATTATGGATAAGTTAACGTCTGAAAATATTGTCGAACATTCTTCAGACAAGCGTAAAAAGTATACGTCTGAAGTGGAAGTGAAAGTAAATCAAGTGTACAAACCTGTTCACGTTGCAATTGGTGAGCAGAAAATGACAATGAGTGAGATTGAACAAATTGAAGAAGGCGATATAATTCCGCTTCATACGAAAGTTTCGGATGAATTACTTGGTTATGTAGATGGAAAGCATAAATTTAATTGTTTTATTGGAAAAGATGGAACGCGTAAGGCGCTCCTATTTAAAAGTTTTGTAGAGTAGGAGGATCCATATGAAGCATGAAGTATCTCCCGTGTCATTAATGGGATTAGAAGATTTTGCAGGAAAGCGAAATGAAGCAGGTAAAGCACATATTGATACTGTTTCAGATATTTCGATTGAACTTGGTGTAAAGCTTGGAAAGTCATCTATTACACTTGGTGATGTAAAGCAGTTAAAAGTTGGCGATGTTCTGGAAGTAGAGAAAAACTTAGGACATAAAGTAGATGTGTATTTAAGTAATATGAAAGTCGGCATCGGTGAAGCAATCGTAATGGACGAAAAATTCGGTATTATCATTTCTGAAATTGAAGCCGATAAGAAACAAGCGGCGCTCATGAAAGCGCAAAGTCAAATGCAAGATAAAGAGTAGAGGAGGAGTCATATGTCGTATATGACGACCTTATTTCAAGTCGTTTTACTGTTTGGTGCGCTCGGTTACGGTGCATATTATATGACGAAAAAGACGCGCAAACAGCAGTTTTTTAAGCAGGGTGAAAATGGACATATTCAAGTAAAAGACGGCGTTTATTTAAATCATCAAACGAGTGCCTTTTTATTTGAAGTGGACGGAAAGCAAGTGTTCACTGTTATTAGTAATAACGGTGTGCAGTCTGTGCAATTAACCGGAACAGGAAATCAGTTTCAACAAGCACTAGAAGACGCGGTGAAGAGTGAAACGAAAAAAGTAGAGGATCCATCATGAGAATAAAGAAACAGTTATCATTATTAGCCGTTATTTTCGTATTTTCTATTGTTTTTTCAATTGTTTTTGTAAATCCAGCGTATGCAGCCCCGAACGGTTTTATTAATTTCGAAAATGGAAAAGAGTTTACGAGTAATTCAAGTGTACAACTATTTGCACTCGTTACCCTTTTATCATTATCTTCTTCTATCGTTCTATTATTTACACATTTTACTTATTTTATGATCGTTCTAGGGATTACACGTCAAGGACTTGGGGTAATGAATTTACCACCAAACCAAGTGCTTGTTGGACTTGCATTATTTTTATCACTCTTTACGATGCAGCCTGTACTTGGGCAACTGAAGAGCGATGTGTGGGATCCGATGACGAAAGAGAAAATAACGGTAAGTCAAGCTGCGGAGACGACAGCTCCTATTATGAAAGAATATATGTCAAAGCATACGTATAAGCATGATTTAAAAATGATGTTGAAAGTACGCGGAGAACAGTTGCCAAAAGATTTGAAAGATCTTTCCTTATTTACACTCGTACCATCCTTTACGTTAACGCAAATTCAAAAGGGTTTACTAACAGGGATGTTCATTTATTTAGCGTTTGTATTTATAGATTTGATTATTAGTACACTTTTAATGTACCTCGGGATGATGATGGTACCGCCGATGATTTTAAGTTTACCGTTTAAAATACTCGTTTTCGTATATTTAGGTGGATATACAAAAATCGTCGACATTATGTTTAAAACGGTCGCCTGAAGCGTTTGATGCTATGTGATAGGAGTCATATAAATGAATACGTCACCAATTATAGATATTTTTCAAACCTTTTTTTATAAAGGGGTTATGATTTTAATGCCGGTTGCCGGCGTAAGTATGATTGTCGTTATTATCATCGCTGTCATTATGGCGATGATGCAAATTCAAGAGCAAACGCTGACGTTTTTACCGAAAATGGCGAGTATTGTCCTCGTTATTATCATTTTAGGTCCGTGGATGTTTCAAGAGTTAACGACGCTTATTTTAGATTTATTTGATAAAATCCCATCGCTATTGCGTTCGTACTAAGATAGGTGAACTGAAATGAATATGGAATTATGGGCGGCAACGTTTTTTGCGTTTTGCCGCATTACTTCATTTTTATATTTTTTACCGTTTTTCTCAGGACGATCTATTCCAGCAATGGCGAAGGTTACAGTTGGACTTGCTCTTTCAATTACAGTGGCTGATCAAGTGGATGTCTCTCACATCAAGACAGTTTGGGACGTTGCAGCTTATGCAGGAACGCAAATTGTAATTGGATTATCACTTTCAAAAATCGTAGAAATGCTGTGGAACATTCCGAAAATGGCGGGGCATATTTTAGACTTTGATATCGGTTTATCACAAGCAAGTTTGTTTGATGTAAATGCGGGCTCACAGTCTACTTTACTATCAACCATTTTTGATATATTTTTTCTCATTATTTTTATTTCACTTGGCGGCATTAATTATTTCGTTGCCACGATTTTAAAGTCGTTTCAATATACAGAGGCGATTTCAAAATTGTTGACGACTAGTTTCTTAGATAGTCTACTCGCAACGCTATTATTTGCGATCACATCAGCGGTTGAAATTGCTCTTCCGCTTATGGGAAGTTTATTCATCATTAACTTTGTTCTAATTTTAATTGCAAAAAACGCTCCGCAATTAAACGTTTTTATGAATGCATACGTAATTAAAATTACATGTGGGATTTTGTTTATTGCGATGAGTGTACCGATGCTCGGTTATGTGTTTAAAAATATGACGGATGTATTACTAGAAGAGTATACGAAACTATTTAACTTTTTCTTAACGAAGTAGGGGGACGCGCATGGCAAAGGATAATAAAACAGAAAAGGCCACCCCGCAGAAGCGTAAAAAATCGCGTGAAGAAGGGAATATTGCCCGGAGTAAAGATTTAAATAATTTATTTTCCATTCTCGTATTAGCAGTTGTCGTTTATTTCTTCGGAGATTGGCTAGGGTATGAGATTGCAAATTCCGTAGCGGTGCTGTTTGATCAAATTGGAAAAAATACAGATTCAACCGAGTATTTTTATTTAATGGGGATTTTATTACTGAAAGTATCGGCTCCGATATTAATACTCGTATACGCTTTTCATTTATTCAATTATATGATTCAAGTCGGCTTCCTATTTTCTTCTAAAGTCATTAAACCGAAAGCGTCACGTATTAATCCGAAAAACTATTTTACGAGACTGTTTAGTCGTAAAAGTTTAGTAGATATTTTGAAATCACTATTTTATATGGGATTAATCGGTTACGTCGCTTACGTTCTCTTTAAAAAGAATTTAGAGAAAATTGTCAGTATGATTGGATTTAACTGGACTGCATCACTTACTGAAATTATTAGGGAAATTAAATTTATTTTCTTAGCAATTTTAATTATTTTAATCGTTCTTTCTATTATTGATTTCATTTATCAAAAATGGGAGTACGAGCAAGATATTAAGATGAAAAAAGAAGAAGTGAAACAAGAGCATAAAGATAATGAAGGGGACCCGCAAGTTAAAGGGAAACGAAAAAACTTTATGCATGCAATCTTGCAAGGAACAATTGCGAAGAAGATGGATGGCGCAACGTTTATTGTAAACAACCCGACTCATATTTCGGTCGTACTTCGTTACAATAAACACGTTGATGCAGCACCAATTGTCGTTGCAAAAGGGGAAGATGAGCTCGCATTATATATACGAACGCTTGCCCGTGAACAAGAAATACCAATGGTGGAAAACCGTCCGCTTGCTCGTTCTTTATATTATCAAGTCGAGGAAGATGAGACGATTCCAGAAGATTTATATGTAGCTGTAATTGAAGTTATGCGCTATTTAATTCAGACGAATGAACTTGAAGTATAATAGCGCGTTTGGAGGAGATCTCTTTGTTTAAGATAGATTCTGCAAGAACCTATTTTTCTATCTTTTTAGCAGCGTCATTCGTAGTGGCGCTCTTAATTCCACTTCCACCATTTATACTTGATATCATTATCGTTTTTCTACTAAGTATGTCAGTGCTTATTTATATGCGAGCGACAAGTATTAACGAGTGGGATGAATTAAAGTCATTTCCAACGATGTTGTTATTAATCGGGATTTTCCGCGTATCGATTAACGTATCGACGACGCGAGCGATTTTGACAGATGGAAATGCAGGTCATGTTATTGAAGAGTTCGGCCAGTTCGTAATTGGCGGAAACTTATTAATTGGTATCGTTATTTTTACAGTATTAATCATATTCCAGTTTATCGTTGCAAACGGTGCGTCTCGTACAGCTGAAGTTGCAGCTCGTTTTACACTTGATTCTTTACCAGGGAAACAAATGTCTATCGATGCTGATTTAAACCAGCGTATTATTTCAGAAAAAGATGCACAAGCAAAACGAAAAAAATTAAATATGGAAACAGAGTTTTACGGGGCGATGGATGGTGCCGGAAAGTTCATTAAAGGGGACGTTATTTTCGGGATTGTCATTTTATTCGTAAACATTATTTTCGGTTTAATTGTCGGAATGATGCAGCAAGGGATGAGCTTTGCAGATGCGGCTCTTCATTATACACAGTTAACTGTCGGTGACGGAATCGTAAACCAAATTGGATCGCTAATGCTTGCAATTTCAACAGGTATTATCGTAACGCGTGTATTTGACGGCTCACCGGATACAGTAACAGAAGGTATCTTTAAAGAGTTATTAGCGCATGAAGTCGTTGTATATGCGCTCGGTGGTTTATTTATCGCAATGGGTATTTTTACTCCGCTACCATTTCTACCATTCGCACTCGTTGGCGGAACAATTATCTTCTTAGGAATTCGTAATAAAAATCGAATAAAGAAAGAAAAAGAAGACGAGCTTCAAAAAGAAATAGAAATGATTCAAGGCGAAGATGAGCAACTGCAACAAGTGGAAGATTCATTTGGAGTATTTACGGATAAATATCCAATTATAGTAGAACTCGGTTTAGATTTAGCAGCACTTGTAAAGCAGAAAATTAACGGAGAAACAGCGCGTGATAAAGTTGTTCTTATGAGGAAGTCAATTATTACTGACCTTGGTATTAACGTTCCTGGAATTAACTTTAAAGATAATACGAGTTTTAGACCACGCGGACGTTACATTATTCGAATTAAAGGTGCGAAGGCGGCTGAAGGTGTTTTAAAATCAGGTTATTTATTAGCACTGAAAACACCGAACGTAATGGCTGATTTAGATGCAGAGCCAGCGAAAGATCCAATTTTCGGTGAAGATGGATATTGGATTTTAGAGCATATGGTGCAAGATGCACAAATGAAAGGCTATCAAGTGTTAGAGCCACTTAGCATATTAATTACACATTTAGATGTTGTCGTTAGACGTAATCTTCACGAATTAATTCAGCGTCAACATGTAAAAGACTTAATTAACTCGCTTGAAAATGATAATGGCGTTCTATTAGAAGAGATTAAGAAAAAAGAAATTGATTTATCACTCGTTCAAAATGTTATTAAACAACTTCTAAAAGAAGGTATTTCTATTCGTGATTTACCAACAATTATTGAAGGTATTATTGACGGCAAAGAAATTTATCAAAACCACGTGGATGGTGTAACATCATTTGTTCGTGAATGTATTTCAAAAGTTATTTGTGAAAATGCGAAAAATCCAGACGGAAAAATATATGCAGCGCTCTTCTCTGATTCAATTGAGTTAGATGCGGATGTTGTGAATAATTCATATCAAGGTTACTTATTAAACTGGGATTTAGATTTAGAAACACGTGTCGTTGAGCAAGTGCAGCGCGTCTTTAAGCAAGCACGTTTAATGGGAAGAGAGCCAGTGTTATTAACACGTAGAAAAGATTTTAGATTTGCGATTGTAAGATTGCTAGAACGTTATCAAGTGGAAGCACAAGTACTTTGTATTAGTGAATTAGCACCAGAAATTGTTGTGGATCAAATTGCCTATATTGAATAGTAGGGGGTGAAGTAATGGAAAGTACAGAAAAGAAAGAAGCGTTAATGCGAATAAAAGCAGCTTCGAAAAATGAATTGTATCGAAAGTTATTTGACCAATATGGTACAGATTATTATTACGTTGTCGATGAAAGTGTAAAACGAAATATACCGTTTTTCTGGAAAAAGGATTATGAAATGTTAGTTGCTTTTCCAGAAGAAAAACAGGAAGAAGTGAATGAAGGTACAGCTCAATTTCATGAACAGTTAATGGATGTTGTGAATGATCCTTCAGAACAAATTGTGAAGGCGAATGGAATTCAATCAGTACTGCACAATTTAGAAAACGTAACGACTTCTATGTCATACGCGGCGATGCAAACAGGAAATAGTGAAGAATGGGCAAGAAAAAAAGAGAAACTATTAAAGCTGTTTGAAAAAGGAATTGTCGTGGTGAAACAGACGAAAGAAACGGAAGTAACGAAAAAGAAAAAAGTTGTGAAACAAGTCGTTCCGGTAAAGAAAGAAGAAGTAGTTCCAAAGAAAGAAAATCAAGAATCTGTACCGTTTATTATTCAAAAAGTAATTCGGATGCTAGAACAAAACGATGTGGAACAATATTTCATTCATGCATATGCTGAAAAGTTAAAAATAAAGTTTGAAAATGCAACGATGATTACGGAAGAAGAAGTTATCAGGTACATATTGGAAGATATGAAATCTCATTTCAATACGGAAAACGTCTTTGAAAAAGAAGTACAAACAATTGCATTAATAGGTCCAACTGGCGTTGGTAAAACGACGACACTTGCGAAAATGGCATGGCAATTTCACGGTAAGAAAAAAACAGTTGGTTTTATAACGACCGATTATTCGCGCATAGGGACAGTGCAGCAATTGCAAGATAACGTAAAGACAATTGGATCTGAAGTAATTGCTGTGCGTGATGAAGCTGCAATGACAAGAGCGCTTATGTATTTTAAAGAAGAAGCACGCGTCGATTATATTTTAATTGATACAGCAGGGAAAAATTATCGTACGTCAGAAACAGTGGAAGAAATGATTGAAATGATGGGACAAGTAGAACCAGATTATATTTGTTTAACGTTATCAGCTTCAATGAAAAGTAAAGATATGATTGAAATTATTACAAACTTTAAAGATATTCATATAGATGGTATTGTGTTTACGAAATTTGATGAAACAGCAAGTAGTGGCGAATTGTTGAAAATTCCAGCAGTATCATCAGCTCCTATTGTATTAATGACAGATGGCCAAGACATAAAGAAAAATATACATATCGCTACAGCTGAACATTTAGCAAAACAAATGTTACAAACATCGTAGAAAAGAGGTGAAGAATAAGGCGCTTGCCTTATTCAAACGAATATGAACGGTCTTTATATAGGTTCTATGGGCATGATGAATTACATGCAGCGCATTAATGTTCATTCGAATAACGTTGCAAATGCTCAAACGACAGGATTTAAAGCAGAAAATATGACGTCTAAAGTATTTGATGTACAAGACACATATCGCCGCGGAGATGGGGCGGTAACAAATATCGGTTCGGTCGATTACGCTGTAGTACCAGCTGCAACGCATGTGAATTTAGTACAAGGAAATATACAAATGACAAATAGCGCTACAGATTTCTTTTTAGATGACGGCGCGGCTGGTACAACATCATTTTTTGTTACTTCTAAAAATGATGAAACGTTTTTAACGAGAGATGGTAGTTTCACATTAAATAGTGATCGTTATTTACAAACGTCATCTGGTGCTTTCGTAATGGGAGAGAATAATGAGCGTATTCGTATTCCAGAAGGAGCAAAGGTTGCTGTACAAGCAGACGGTACATTATATGATGAAGTAACACAAAATAATATTGGTCGTTTGCAAACAAAAACAGTAGATGCAGAAACGAATGCACGTCTCGTGCAACGTGAAAACAAAAGCTTTACACTAGCAGAAGGAAACATTGCTAATTTACCGAACGGAACAGGAATAGTAAAAAATCATATGCTAGAAAATTCAAATGTAGATATGACGAAAGAGATGGCAGATCTTATGACAGATCAAAAGATGATTCAAGCATCACAGCGTGTTATGACGTCATTTGATAAAATTTATGAAAAAGAAGCGAATGAAATATTGAGATAGTGGACTCCTAATAAAGGAGTCTTTTATTAATTTTAAATTTCAGAATTATCAATTGACTTTACGGAGCTTCTTTTTTATATTAGTAGGTATAACTATAACTACTAAAGAGGTGAGAGTATGGCAACGGCATTATATTTAGAAGATGCATACAAAACGAGTTGTGAAACAGAAGTGATAAAAGTAGAAGGGAATAAAGTATTTGTAAAAGAAACAGTTTTTTATCCAGCTGGTGGAGGGCAGGAATGTGATACGGGTGTCATTGTACAAGATGGGTCTGTATTTGAGGTTGAAAAAGTAAAGAAGGAGCAGGGAGAAATAGTTCACTATATAAAAGATGAAGCTCAAGTAAAATTAGGTCCAGTTAAATTAGAGATGAATTGGGAAAGACGTCATAATTTAATGCGTCATCACTCTTTACTGCATCTTATCGGAGCTGTTGTTTATGAAAAATATGGAGCTCTATGCACTGGAAATCAAATTTATCCTGATAAAGCACGTATCGATTTTAATGAGTTACAAGAGTTATCGAGCATGGAAGTAGAAGAAATTGTTGAGGAAGTGAATAAACTTATTAAGCAAAATAAAGAAATTTCCACTCGTTATATGAGCCGCGAAGAAGCAGAAAATGCTGTAGGAATGATTAAAACAGCAATAAATCTCCTGCCAACTACTATCCAAGAAATCCGCATTGTTACAATTGAAAATTTAGACGAACAAGCTTGTGGAGGCACACATGTGAAAAATACGAGTGAAATAGGAACACTTGTTATTGATAAAGTAAAAAGTAAAGGGAAGCAAAATCGTCGTTTTGAAGTAAGGGCGATTTAGATTGTGAGGGGTTACCGATGGATGAAATTATAAAGGAGTTACAAAAGTTAGGATTTTCCCAGTATGAATGTAAAGCGTATATTGGACTACTAAAACATTCCCCAGTAACAGGCTATGAAGTGAGTAAACAAACAGGAGTACCTCGTTCTATGATTTACGAGGTACTCGGTAAGTTAATGGATAAAGGAGCGGTGCATATTGTACCTTCTGAACCAGTGAAATATGTACCAGTACCAGCTACCGAATTAATGAATCGAATGCGAAAAGACTTTGAAAAGTCCTTTGAATTTTTAGATGAGAAACTAAATTGTTTAGAACAAGAGCGACAAATAGATGTAATTTCGCATATTCGCTCAAATGATCGTGTTTTAAAAGAAATATGCAATATAATTAGTAGAGCTAAGGAAGAATTATGGATTTCTGTATGGGAAGATCAAGTGCATGAAATTGAGCCATACATTCATCAAAAGGAAGAGGAAGGCGTACATATATTTTCAATCTTATTTGGAGCTCCAGAAACAAAAATAGGAGCGACGTTTCATCATAATTATATGACGCCCCACGTCGTTGAAAAGAGAATGGGTGGTCATTTAACTGTTATTGCTCGTGATGGAGAGGAAGTATTAATTGCGAACTTCTCAAATGATAGCACTTCATGGGCCGTTACAACGTATGACCCAGCGCTAGTTCTCGTTGCTACAGAGTATGTGCGGCACGATATTATGGTTGAAGAAATCACAAAGGAATTTGGAGCTGATAAGTTAGATACGTTATGGCGTGAAAATATAGATTTAGTTCATGTCGTAACAGGAAAACGAACTTTAGAAGGAATGGAGGATGATAGAGATGAGTAAAGCTCAGGCACATGTAGCTTTGCAGAGCGATGATACATTTCAGCAAGGAGTAAAAGATTGTTTACCAACTGTATTTGGTTATTTGAGCATCGGTATAGCAGCTGGTGTAATTGCAAAAACAGCAGGTTTTTCTATCATTGAAATTGCATTTATGTCGACTTTAATTTATGCAGGTTCTGCCCAGTTTATATTAGCTGGTATGTATGCAGCCGGTGCTCCTGCTTCCGCAATTATTTTTACTGTGTTTTTTGTTAATTTACGCCATTTATTAATGAGTGCTGCCCTCGCGCCGTACTTTACGAAACTACCTCTATTAAAAAACGTCATTATTGGTTCGCAAATTACAGATGAAACGTTCGGCGTCGCAGTGCAGCATGCAGCGCAAAAAGGATATTTAGGCGAAAGATGGATGATTGGGCTAAATGTAACGGCTTATTTAAACTGGATTCTTGCTACTATCATTGGCGGGCTATTTGGTGAGTGGATACCAGATCCACATACATACGGGATGGATTATGCATTACCAGCGATGTTTATCGGATTATTTGTACTTCAGCTCATAAGTAGTAAACCAAAGCTAGCAATTCATTTAAGTGTTGCAATTGTAGCGATTATACTTGCATACGTTTCACACTTAATTATGCCAGATAGTATAGCGGTTATTATCGCAACATTACTAGCTGCGACGATTGGAGTGGTGATTGAAAAATGGAAATGAGATTAGATGTATTATTACTTTTACTAGCAGCAGGAGCTGTTACACTCGTGCCACGTATTTTACCTCTACTCGTATTTAGCAAACTACAAATTCCAGACTGGGGTTTAAAATGGTTAAATTACATACCAATTGCAATATTAGCAGCACTTTTAGCACAAGTTTTATTTATGCACGAGACGATGCAGTGGGATTATCTTATTGCAGCAATTCCAACATTTCTTGTAGCGATATATACTCGTAGTTTATTAGGTACAGTATTAACGGGAGTGGTTGTGATTATTTTGTTACGTTTCTTTTTCTAAAAAGGATTACGCTCATATAATAGCGAAAAGTGTAATAACATGAAAAATATAGGGGTGGTGTTATGATACTTTTAACGATAGGAGCAATTTTGTTAACGTTGTTTATTTTCTTTATTATCGGTTTCGTTACGTTTATGATGTTTGTTGATAAGGCGACACCTCAAATATATTATACACCTTGTGAATCAGTGACAGTGAAAACTAAAGGTAAACATAGAAGGAAGAAAAGTTGAAAGTTGGCTTTTCTTCCTTCTTCTATTACATCCCCGAAAGAACTAACAACAACAGCCCAAATAGAAAACTAATAAAGGAAAGAAAAACAATACATATCGAGAACACACGATTATTTCTCCATTCGTGCCAAAAAGCGATAAATCCTAAAATACAAAGGAAAAACCAAATGGGCAGGAATATGAACTCGCTAACTTTCTCGGGGAGTAACGAATAAAAAGTTGTTACATATAAAATCCAATTTGTAAAAAATAAAATGCAAATGATAATAGATTGTAAGTAGGGGCGGTTGAAAAATATCCCTTTTTTTACGGTTTTAAAAATGATAGTTAGCGCTGAGATAAAGGCAATGAGTATGAAAACAAGTAAGAGTAATGTCAGCGTCATTTTGAGTCTCCTGTATAAGATTGTTTTTATCACGCATGGGCAGTAAGACCCACACCTTAAAACTCAACGTAAGAAAAGAGATTAGGTGGGGGATGCCCCCCCACTGATTGAAGTTTCACTTTACAAGAAATGAATCTATTAAATTGTATGCTTCTTTTGTAGAGTGCCCGTTATATTTTTCAGTGTACGGATTTAGAAATCCATGTTCACCGTGTAGTTGTTTTATTTCTAATAAAGGGTTATTCTGTTGCTGCAATGTTTGAATGAAAGAGGATACTGAAAAACTAGCTTCTTTTTCAGGGAATATAAGTAATGTAGCGCATGTAGGCTTTATGTGAACATAGTCGCGTATACGAGAACCGTAACATCCGATAATAAAATCTATTTTCGGATTGTTACTACATAGCCATGAGATGGTAGCTCCAACACTAAAGCCGATAAGTCCAATATGTGTATAACTACTAGAAAGATGAGAAATGAATTCTTCAATTTGCTTTTTTCCATCATCAAATCCAATATGATTTACAAAATGTTCATATGCTTTTTCTTCATCACGATAATGAAATGCGTGTTGTGATTGTAGAAGATTAGGACAGAATACATCTATATGAGATGAAGTAAAGTGCTGGGTAACGTGATGCATATGGTCGTTCACACCATATATTTCATGAACAATAACGAGAGCTAATTTTTCCTTCATAGTTATAAAGTACCTCTATGAAACTTAAATTCTTTCTCAACAAGGCAAATACGCAGATGGAAGTTTTCATACCATTGCTCACGACCTCTTTTTTTCGCTTCTTTATGTAAGGTGTTCTTCTTCCAATTTTCAATCGCATCAAGTGATTCCCAATAAGAAATTGTTATTCCGAGTCCAGAATTACCTCTTGCACTTTCTACACCTAAAAATCCAGGTTGTTGCTTTGCAAGTTTCTCCATTTCTTCGGCAACGGTATTATAGTCTGTTGTATCATTTGATAAATTAGAAGTGAATATAACTGCATAATAAGGCTTGTTTTTTTCTAAAGTAGATGCCATTATTTTTCCTCCTTAATGTATAGTACGAATAATTAATCCATAGTTTGTATTTTAGCAGGTCACAAAAAGAAAAGAAGTAGAAAGTTCTTATTTTTTCAGCTCATGTAAAATAAAGGGTTGAAGAAATTTATAGTAAGTAATCTGAAAGAAGAAAAATGCCACTTCAAAAGAGAAGTGGCATTTCTTATATTTCCTCTAAGCTATTAACTGGAACAGTTAATTCGCGTTCTGGGTTTTTTACTTCATATATGCGGGCGGTTTCATTGCTTTCATCGACGTGTTGAATCATAACAGGCATGCCTTGAAAACTGACATTGGCTTGCTCTGCTGACACAGAAAGCTCTATTGCACGTTGTATATTCATTTATATTCCTCCCATCATTATTATCTTTGCTAAAAAAGAGGAATAATATACCATTTAGAGACATTCTTAAAGTTTTTGTATTATTTGTAATGTTTCTTTAATAAATGAAGTGAAGATGGAATCAGGATAGGACTGTACGATTTCATATGCTTCTGTTACTTCTTCAAGAGCTCTTTTTTTATCATTAAGTTTCACATAACAAAGAGCGCGATATGCCCCAGCTGTTGTAAGTCGTGCGTGATCAAGTGGATGGTTTATATAATCTGGTATGATAGCGCGTTGCAATGTTTTTAAAGCTTCTTCGTATTGTTTTAAACCATACAAAGCTTTTCCTTTTTCAAGATAATATGATCCATCATCTTGAAAAATTGGCTCATCTTTTAATTTTTCTCGAAATTGTTCTAAATGTTCTAATGCAACTGTATATTCATTAGCAATTGTGTTGTAGTAGAAAGCTTTTAAAAGATCAATAACCGCCGCAGAGAAATTATCTTCTGTAAAAATGGCGAATTGCTCTGATTTTTTTATGTAATGTAAATATTGTTCTTTATCAGCCGTGATTACTTTTTGATAAGATAAAATACGATAAAATTCATCTGTTTTATAATACACTTGATGCTTTTTTGAAAATGCAAGTGCATCTAAAATGACACTTTCACATTGTTCGTAATCACCACATGCAAGAAAAATAATTGCTTCATATAAATATAATTCGATATGTATAATGAGATCCATTTCTAAATGTTTCTCTTCATAGTCATTTCGGATACTAGCTATAAGTTGTAAACATTCAGCATATTTTTTACGTGTGAATATCGTAAAGGATAATTTTAATTTTGTTTCCGTACTATCCCGGTATAACGTATATTTCTCAAAAATAGAAGTAGCCTTTTCAACGTAATATTCAATATTGTAATCTTTCATTTTAGCCGCAGCTGTTACAAACTGTTTATATAAACGAGCAGTATTCAAAGTGGGAGGTAGCTCTTTTTGAACGATCGGTAGTAAAACCTCATATACTTCATCGTACTTGTTTGCTTTTATTAGTTTCTCCGTTTGTTGAATGAGTTCTACAATTTCTACATCATCATCTTCTAATAAAAAACTTGTTTCACATTCAAGTTTGTCAGCGATATATTGTAGTGTTTTCATAGAAGGTGTAGCTTTTCCATTTTCAATTTGACTTAGCATACTTTTTGTGAGTTCTGAACCTGCTAGATCAGTTTGAGTAAGCTTTTTTTCTTTTCGTAACGTTTTAATTTTTTCACCGAGAGTAGCCATATAATTGCTCCTTTATAGTTAGAAAGTTAAATGTCATTAAACTTTTTGTTGTAAAAATTGGAAAGTTAATTATATAATAAGTTTAACACAATTTAACTTTTAAGGGGAGAGTGTCAAAAATGGGGGATATAAGTATAGGACAACATGATTCAAGAATGAAGATTGCAACGAGAAATATTATTTTAATGATGATTGGGAAAATGACGTCTTTGCTAGGAGCCGGTATTTATACGTTTGCAATGGGATTATACGTATTAAAGACTACGGGTTCAGGAATGGGGTTTGCAACTACGCTTATTTGCGGATCGATTCCAAGGCTAATCTGTGGACCGATTGCTGGTGCTGTAGCTGACCGCGTCAATCGAAAATGGCTTGTTATTGGCACTGATTTATTAAGTAGCTTAACGATGCTTATTATGTTTATTCTTGCTACTATATTTGGACCGTCACTTCTTTTTATTTATATTTCAGCAGCATTATTATCAATTTGTGCAAGTTTTTATTCTGTTGCATTAACTTCGTCTATTCCGAGTTTAGTAGATGAAGGACGTATTCAAAAAGCGAGTGCTTTGAACCAGACGGCAGCTTCTTTATCAAATATTTTAGGGCCGATTATTGGCGGAGTTGTATTTGGTTTCTTTTCAATTCAGTCGTTCTTTTTGTTAAATAGCATTACATTCTTTTTAGCGGTTGTTGTGCAATTATTTATCGTATTTGATTTATACAAAAAAGAAATGGCTGAAAGTAAAGAGCATTTCTTGACGAGTATAAAAGAAGGGTTTTCATATGTAAAAAGACAGCATGAAATATATGGTTTAATGAAAATTGCAGTAGGGGTAAACTTTTTTGCGAGTGCACTTTTCGTTTCACTTCCATATATTATTGTTCAAAATTTGCATCTATCTTCGAAGCAACTCGGTGTTGTAGAGGGAATGTTAGCAGTTGGGATGTTAATTGGTGCAATTGCGTTATCAGTACGTAAAGAAGTGAATAATCCGTTTCGTTCTGTTTATATTGGGTTGCTTTTATTTGCGGGCTTGAGTTTATGTACAGTGTTTCCATTAGTAGTCACCATCCCGAAAGTAGCAAGTTTTATTTACTATATCGCTTTTATGATGTTAACTGGTATATCAATGATGGTTGTAAATATCCCGATGCAAGTACATTTGCAAAAGACGACAGATCCAAGTTATTTAGGACGCGTTTTCGGCTTACTTGAAACAATTTCTACTGCAATCGCACCGCTCGGTATGATTGTGTATGGATTATTATTAGATATGTTGCCAACTAGCATTGTTATGATGACATTAGGCGGAGGTTTATTGTTAGTTGTATTAGTAGGAATAAAGAAGCATGTAATGAAAAAGCAAGTGGATGTGTCTGTCTAAAAGGCAATTTGACTTAATAAAATAAAAATGACCGAATTAGTATTTTAGTTTTTGAAACTCTTTTTCATGTATGTTACAGTATAGTGAGCAGGAAAAGAAAAGGAGACAACAGCATGAAAAAATTAAGTTTTGTTATGCTTTTTCTATTAGTCGTAATGGCTGGATGTAGCAATTATGACACATATATTGAAACAGGTATGCAATCATTGAAAGATGAAAAGTATAGTGATGCAACAATGTGGTTCGAAAAAGCAGAAAAAGAGAAATCAGGAAATGAAGCGAAATCATATAAAGAAGTTGCTGAGAGAATGGATCACGGAGCAACAGCATTAAAAGACGGTAAGTATTTAGAAGCGAAAGACATTGCAAATGAAGTGTTACAAAAGAAAAAAGATGATGAACTTGAAAAAGCTGTAACATCAAATGCAGAGAATATGCTTCAAAAAGCAAAAGATGTGGAAGAGAAAGTAAATGAAAGAGTGGCAAAGCGTAGAAAGGTAGAAGAAGAAGGAATCGATAAACTTATTAAAGCTGTCGATAGTATAGATGAAGTGAAAGAAAAAGAGAAGAAAGTATCAGAAGCATTAGATAAGGCTGAAGAGGCGCAAGCAAAAATTGAGGCAAAGAAAAATAAATAGATTTATAGTTTAAAAGGCTGTCGTGCATAACGACAGCCTTTTAATTTTTTGTTGTAAATGAAGTGATGCTTTGTAGTAAAAAAGAAATGATTTTAGAATTCCATCTGTCCTCATGATGAATCGTATAAATATTACGCTGAAATTCAAATTCAGGGATTGGTATATAGCATAGCTCATTTCGTTGTATTTCTTGCTCGATAGCAAGTTTAGAAATAAAGGCAATTCCATTACCATATTTTAAAATTTGTTTCATCGTTTCTAATGAGTCTAATTCAATTTCAGATTGGAATGTAATGTTGTGCGCCAACGTCCATTGTGTAAGTAAATCTCTCGTTGTAGATGGATTACGATGCAATAGTATGCGTTCCTTTTCGATATTTTGTAACGATACATTGTCTTTCTTTGAAAAATGATGTTCTTTGGAAAAGGCAAGAACAAGTGTATCGGGCATTATATTCGTTTGTTTTAAAAGTGGTTCATCCAATGGAGCAGCGGAAATTATCCCAAGATCGATTTCGTGATTTTGTAGCATCATTCGAATTTCAGGGGCTGTTTTCACTAGTAGCGTTATTTTTATATTGGGAAATTCGCATTGAAATTGATGAACGACTTCTGGCAAAAGATAAGTCGCTGGTACATAACTAGCGCCGATTGTTATAGCACCTTTATGAAAATCTTTAAACTCTTGCGTGACACGTCTAGCTTCTTTCATAAGCGCATCTATTTTACAAGCATAATGGTGCAAAGCCTCACCAGCCTCTGTTAAGAAATACCTTCCAGAACGTAATTCAAATAAAGACACACCGAGTTCTTCTTCTAAGCTTTTTATATGAAATGTAATAGTTGGTTGTTTAACGCCAAGTTTTTCTGCAACGATTGTAAGCTTTTTGTATTTCTTAATAAGTACTACAATTTCTAATTTTAAGAGATTCATTATGAATTGCCGCCTTTTTTATTTTAACTATAGAAAAAATCTATAGAAATAAATAGTTTATTAGAAGTTTTTTAATTTAATCTTTACAGTACATTAACATTGAGTATAAATCTTCCATATAGAATGAAAGCAGGTTAAGAATGAGGGGAGAGAGGTGAAGCAATGGATATTACAATTAGTGGATTAGAAAAGACATTTGGAAAAATACAGGCGTTAAAGCCGTTGCAGATTGTAATGAAACAAGGGGAATTCACTACACTTTTAGGACCTTCGGGGTGTGGGAAAACGACTTTGCTTAGAATGATAGCAGGACTTGAAGAACCGGATAAAGGAGAAATATATTTTGGAGACCAGTGCATGTATTCTGCTACAAAAAAGATAAAGACATCTCCTCATGAACGGAATATCGGTATGGTATTTCAAGATTTTGCTTTATGGCCGCACATGACTGTTTTTGAAAATGTTGCATTTGGTTTAAGGGCTACAAAGCAAACGAATCATTTACGAGAAAAAGTAGAAGATGCGATAAAGCGAGTTCGCCTGCAAGGTATGGAGAAACGGTATCCACACGAACTTTCTGGTGGACAGCAACAACGTGTCGCATTCGCTAGAGCAATTGTAACAAAACCTCACTTTATTTTGTTTGATGAACCGCTAAGTGCACTCGATGCAATTTTGCGAGAAGAAATGAGAATAGAGCTTATGGATATCGTTCATTCCATTGGTTTAACTGCACTGTATGTCACTCACGATCAAATAGAAGCAATGTCAATGTCAGACCAAATTATTGTCATGAAACAAGGAGAAGTATTACAAAAAGGAACACCGGAAGATATTTATGTGAAACCGTCTCATGAATTTGTTGCCAAATTTGTTGGTAAGGCGAATTGGCTTGTAGAGGGTGAAAAAATGATTCGTCCAGAGCATGTGAGTTGGACAAAAAATGATGTGTGCGAAATGTATACAGGTGAAATTCAGCACGTTACATATGTAGGAGAACGTTATGAAGTGAAAGTAAATATGGGGACTTTAGGCATCTGGACAGCCTATCACAATAGTAAGCTAAGCATCGGTAAACCAGTATCGTTATATGTGCCAAAAAAATGTATTCATCATATAGGGGGAGAATCGTATGAAGAAATTCAGTTCGCTTAAGTCTTTATTTGTATGTACTTTATTATTTTCGGCTGTAGTAACAGGGTGTAGTTCAAAGACAGGTAATGCAGATGCAAAAAGTAAAAATACGAATGAAAAGAAAATTGTTGTATATAGTGCAGGACCAAAAGGGTTAGCAGAAAAAATTCAAAAAGACTTTGAAAAGAAAACTGGTATAAAGGTGGAAATGTTTCAAGGGACAACTGGTAAAATTTTAGCGAGAATGGAAGCTGAAAAGAAAAATCCAGTCGTTGATGTAGTCGTACTTGCATCATTACCAGCGATGGAAGGATTAAAGAAAGAGGGTCAAACGTTAGCTTATAAAGAAGCGAAACAAGCTGATAAGCTGCGTTCTGAATGGTCAGATGATAAAGGACATTATTTCGGGTATAGTGCTTCAGCATTAGGGATTGTGTACAATACAAAAAATGTGAAGACAGCGCCTGAAGATTGGAGCGATATAACGAAAGGAGAATGGAAAGGGAAAGTGAATCTTCCAGATCCAGCACTTTCAGGTTCAGCTTTAGACTTTGTAACAGGATACGTGAAAAAGAATGGACAAGATGGATGGAATTTATTTGAGCAGCTTAAGAAAAATGAAGTTACAGTAGCAGGAGCAAATCAGGAAGCGTTAGACCCAGTTGTAACAGGTGCGAAAGATATGGTCATTGCGGGTGTTGATTATATGACGTATAGCGCAAAAGCAAAGGGTGAACCTGTTGATATTGTATATCCAAAAAGCGGAACAGTTATTAGCCCACGTGCAGCTGGGATTATGAAGGATAGTAAAAATGTTGAAGGTGCAAAAGAGTTTATTGATTATTTATTATCCGATGATGTACAAAAACAAGTTTCTAAAGCGTATTTATTGCCTGGTAGAACAGATATAAAAGCTGAAAATAGACCAAATGTAGAAGAGATTCCAGTATTAAATATTGATTGGAAAACAGTTGAGAAAGAGCAAGATGAAATAGGAAAACAATTTAAGAAAGTATTTCAATAAGATGGTGATTCCATGGTAAATCGATTCGTATCAGTAAGACAAGTTGGAATGACGGTAGCGTTATTACTTGTGGCGATGTTAATCGTCATTCCACTTTTTCTTATTTTATTTTCTAGTGTATATGAAAATAGTAGTTGGAACTTTTTAAAGCCTTTTGAAGTGATGCAGAGTGGTGGATTAGCGGGGATTTTTCTAAATTCGATGCTTCTAGGTGTACTCGTTGTAATAGGTGCTACAATATTTGCATTTCCATTGGCATTTATTATGAGCAAAACAGATGTAGGAAAGTATAGTAAGTTAGATATTGTTTTTATGATTCCATTTATGACACCGCCGTATATTGGATCGATGGGCTGGATTTTGTTCATGCAACCTAACGGCTATTTTGAACAATTTTTCCCGATGCTAAAGACAGTTTCATCATCGTTTTTTAGTTTAGGAGGTATGGTATTAATTATGAGTCTGCATTTATTCCCATTCCTTTATTTCATGCTGAAAAACACGTTACTTCAGATTGGGAGTAGTAAAGAAGAAGCTGCAGCAGTTCATGGCGGAAGTTTTTTCTATCGTTTAAGAAAAATAATATTGCCGTTATTAGTATCAAGTTATGTAATGGGTGCTTTACTCATTTTCGTAAAGACGATTGCTGAATTTGGAACACCGGCTACATTCGGACGTAGAATAGGATTCCACGTGTTAACATCAGAAATCCATAAATTTATTTCGAGTTGGCCAATTGATTTTAGTAGTGCAACAGCATTATCTTCTTTATTACTTAGTGCTTGTATGCTCATTTGGTATATGCAAAATGTATTGAATCGAAAGTATTCATATGCAATAGTTAGTGGAAAAGGTGTGAAATCTAAAAGATATACTTTGTCTATATTTACGCGCGTTGTAGCATGGATGTATGTAATTGGTTTATTAATCGTATCAATTGGAATTCCATACTTTTCTATACTTATTGCTTCTTTTTCAAAATTAAGAGGCGGCGGTTTACATGTAAATAACTTTACAACAAGCCATTATGAGGCATTGTTTACAATGGGATCTCCGGGATTAGAGGCTTTATGGAATAGTTTTCTTTTTTCACTCGTAACAGCGATTATAGCGGTAATGATTGGAGTCTTTTTGGCACTTATGATTCGAAAGGGGAAAAAAACCTCTGAAAAATGGCTTGATATGTGCGGTATGTTACCGAATATGGTACCAGGAATCGTTATGGTTGTAGGTCTTATTCTATTTTGGAATTCACCATATATGCCTATGTCAATTTACAATACACCAGTCATGGTTATCGTAACGTATGTTGTGCTGTTTTTACCTTACACGGTGCAATATGTAAAATCATCACTCGGACAAATTGATGATTCTCTCATGCAGGCAGGAAGTGTTTTTTCTGGAAATTATATTTATATTTTTAGAAAAATAATATTGCCTCTTATTATCCCAGGCATTCTTGCTGGATGGGCGATGACATTTACAATTTCGATAAGAGAGTTAGTAGCATCGCTTCTCGTATTACCTCCATCAGTAGAAACGTCAGCAACGTTTATTTTTGCTCAATTTGAACAGGGTGAAGTATCTATAGGCATGGCGATGGCCGTTGTTTCTGTTGGGCTTACAACAATATGCTTATTACTGCTACAACATATGGAGCAAAAACGAAAAGGGGTAGCATGATGAGAGTGGAAGTATGGGGAGGAGCAGGAGAATACGGTCGCTCCTGCTATTTTGTAAAAAATAAAGAGACGAAAATAGTATTTGATTGTGGTATTAATCGATCTTATGAGGATAGTTACCCAAAAATAGAGAGAGAAGCTGTTCCATTTTTAGATGCGGTATTTTTATCACATATTCATGAAGATCATACGATGGGTTTACCTTTATTAGCGAAGTATGGCTATAAGAAAAAAATTTGGACGACTCGTTATACGAAGGAGCAACTGCCGTTATATTATGAAAAATGGAGAAACTATAATGTGCTGCAAGGGTGGAATTTACCTTATAGCGACCAACATATAAAAGATTTAAATTATGTATGTATTGATGAGATTAGCAATCCAAATGAATGGGTACAAATTACTCCTACATTGCGGTTTCAATGGGGATATAGTGGGCATGTATTAGGAGCTGTTTGGTTTTTAGTTGATATGTGTAATACATACGTATTTTATTCAGGCGACTATTCAGCAGAGTCTAATATACTACGAGCTAATTTACCTGAGAAATTGGGCCACAATATAAAAGTTGCAATTGTAGATGCCGCTTATCACACAGAGGATGTTTCGCAAAATGAAAGATTAGACGATCTATGTGCAGAAATTGAACGAGTTATGCAAAATAAAGGAATAGCATTATTACCGCTGCCACAACTTGGTAGGGCACAAGATATAGTATTGTATTTATATGAACGATATAAAGAATTTCCGCTTATAGTAGATAAAGAAATTTTGGCTGGGTTTGAAGAGATGTTCGTATATAAAGATTGGATAAAAAATAATGAAGAACTTAAATGGGTTATGGAGAGTTTAAAAAGAAACATAATAGTGATGGATAATGATATTAGTATGCAAAATAGTTACGGAATAGTTGTAATGAGTGATGCGAATATGCAAACGAAACGAGCGCAGTTATATTATGAACAACTTCGGAATGAAAAACGGAATGCCGTTATTTTTACTGGGCATATTGCGAAAGGGAGTTTTGCAGAAAAAGTTATGAAAGAGCATGTAAGGAATACATGTAGGGTGAATCGAGTTGTGTATAAAGTTCACCAAAGTATAAGAGACGTTAAAGAGATGTTAAATACATTATTACCAGAACATACGGTGCTAGTGCACGCTTTGAAAGAGGATACGGATCGATTACAACAAAAGCTAAGTACAGCAGGATATGAAAATGTATATTCACTTGCAATGGAACGTATAGAAGTCATTTGAAATGTAAAGGGGATAGGTATATGAAAAAAGTATTTGTATTCGTAAGCATTTTCTTTTGTTGTTTCCTTTATAACGTTAAGGAAGGGTTTGCAGCTAGTCCAATGAAACCTAGTTTTGAAGTGAAGTTATTATTGAAGCCAGAACAAGTATTAGGTGATAACAAAGAGATGAAGCAAGAGGTACTAGAACATTTCCAGGCTGGTACAAAATATGAAAGAATACAAGTGCAATTTTTAGATACTGCGAATAAAAGTTTAAGCGAGGAAGGTTGGTTTGCTAGAATTCGAAAGAAAGAATTTAGTAAAGATTTTGAACTAACATATAAAAAAAGATATCCTATTCCAAATGGTGTAATTCAAGATGCACTAGAAGTAGCTAAAAAAGAAGGATTCGATAGTAATACGGATAGTTATGAGGCGGAAATAGATTGGGGATTTGAGAAGAAAACATTAAGCATTTCAAATAAGAAAAGTTACAGTGCTAAAGGATATGGAATACTTGATTTACCAAATAAACAAGCTGCTCAAAACATGTTAATAGAAAAATTACCAGGGAAAATGAACAAATGGTTGTATACAAATTGGGGAGAAGAGATGTTAAAGAATTCCCGTATTTACGGTCCTGTATTAATGAAACGATATACAGGAGAGTTTGAAAACATAAAAGCAAATATTGAAATTTGGCCATTAAGTAATATAGGAAAATTAGAAGATGACTTCGTAATAGAAGTGTCATTTAAAACAAATGAAGAAAGTATTGCGACAAAACAAAGGGAATTATTAATGGCGAGTTTAGAGAAAAAAGGCTGGTTGTTACCGAAAGATAGTTTGAAGACAGAGCTTATTTTTCAGTAAATAGTAAAAAGGAATCCATATGCCATGGATTCCTTTTTATATATGAGTATTAAGCTAAATCAGCTGACACGAACATATCACTATTTTGAAGGTTTTTAGAGCGTAAACTATACGCAACTACCTTCTTTTTATATTGTTTTACAACATCAACATGCTCTTCATGACTATAAATATAAAATGTAAAATCTTTTTTACCACGTTTTGCATTGATAATTAAAGGAGTGCCTTCATTATGGGGTGGTGCATAATAGCGATCTAAAAATAAACCTTCGTTAAAATCATGAATAATTTTTGATTTCTGTTCGCCTTCTACGTTATTTCCGTGAATTGTAATAGTCACATTCTCTTCTTCAAGTTGTGGATGTGTTTCGTACTTGCTAATAATGGATTCAATAACAGTGTTAGGAAGGCTAGAAACGATAATTTTAAATGCTCCAAATACAACTAACATTACAATAAACCAAGTCGTCATAGTATATCATCCCCTTTATTCTATTTAATAATATAACTCATATGGTAATAGTACATATGGTGAAGTTTTGTATAATTTGTGAAAAATATGCCATTTTCACGAACGAAATGTTAGAAAAATCAATTTTGTTACAAAAAGTTGAAATCGAAGTATTTTAAAAGAAAAAGGTTTATAATAAAAATATAACTAATAACCACATTACTAATTATAAGGAAGTGTAACTATGAGTACTGTAGCAATCGTATATGGTATTATTCTTTCCACAATTATTGTTTTGTTTTTCGTTGGGGTTTCACGTTATATTCATAAATGGAAAGAAGGCGTTGCGAAATTAAATCACATTGAAGAAGAACTTAGTGATTTAATGTTACATCATGGTAAGTAAACATTTATTTTTTAACTAAACAATGTGAAGAATATCACAAAACGTGCTTTCCTAATGAAGGCATGTTTTTTTTGTTGTTTAAGAAAAGAAGTATTTTTGTATAAATAATCTAATTATTACTTAAAAAGGGAAATTTATTTAGTATAATATATAATATGTTTATTTTAGGGGGAGTATCATGAGGGGATTAAAAGTTGTTGGAATTATAGCTGGAATTACTATAGTAGGCTGTATAGCTTTCTTTTCAGTGAAGGAATATGTCAATTCCAAAGAAGACTCTAATTATGTGCTAAATTACATAAAAGAACATAAGGATGATAAAACAACTTCTTTAATTGTTAAAAGAAATGGTGAAACATTGACATCAATAAATGAAAAAGAAAAATTACCGCTAGCAAGTATGTCGAAAATCGTTATAGCAATTGAATATACTAAGCAAGTAGCTGAAGGGAAAATAAGAAAAGACGAGAAAATTTCATTGAAAGAATTAGAAAAATACTATGTGAAAAATACTGATGGTGGTGCACACCCTGCATGGCTAGATGATGTAAAAGGTAAAAAGTTAGTGAAGGGTGGTCAAACTTCTTTAGAAGAAGTAGTGAAAGGAATGATCCATTATAGTTCGAATGCGAATGCATCATATTTATTGGACAAGCTTGGAGCAGCGCGGATAAATGAAAGTTTGAAAGAGTTAGGCTTAAATAGTCACGATGAATTTTATCCAACGTATACAGGGGCATTATATATGAGGGGCTATGTTGAAAAAGAACTGCATATTCCTCAAAATAAAGCATTGGACAAGCTACGTAATATGTCTAATGATGAATATGTTAAGCATGTATGGCAAATACATGAATGGATGAAAGACGAGAAAGAATGGACAAAACGCGAGATATCGTTAAAAGCCGATATGGATTTTCAGCGTATTTGGTCAGATCGGTTTATAGGTGCAAATGCGAAGGATTACATGAGTTTATTGGAAAAGATAAATAGCAGAAATTATTTTACACCACAAATGCAAGGTGAGATTGAGAATATATTTAAAGGAACCGTAGGAGAGGGTATGTTCGAATTTGCTGGACAGAAAGGTGGTTCTACTGCATTTGTATTAACAAATAGTTTCTATGGTACTGATAAAAAAGGGAATAAGATTGAGATTGTCTTTATGATGAACAATTTGAGTGAAAAAGCATTTGAAAAGCTTCTAAGTAATATGGATTACTTTATTCGAGATATTGTCATAAGTGAGGAATTCAGAAATAAATTATAATGAAATAATTTTATTATGTAAACAAAGGGGCACTTATGAAAAGTGCTTTTTTGTAATACAGGATTTTCCAATCTTATTATTGAATATAAATTGAAAATAAGAAAGGAGGTTGAAAAATGACAACAATATATTTCGTTCGCCATGCCCATTCTACATATACAAAAGAAGAACGGGAACGACCTTTATCTGAAAAAGGGCACTGTGATGCAGAGAATGTAACACATTTATTAAAAGATAAACATATTGATGTTGTTATTTCTAGTCCGTACAAAAGAGCAATCCAAACTGTACAAGGAATTGCGAATACATATAAATTATCAATACAAACAGAAGAAGATTTGCGTGAAAGATTATTGAGCACAGAGCCAGTACCAAATTTTAATGATGCTATGCAGAATGTGTGGGAAGATTGGAGTTTTGCATACGAAGGCGGAGAATCGAATGATATCGCACAAAGGCGCGCTGTAATATGTATGCAAAATATATTAAAACAATATGAAGGTAAGAATATTGTAATAGGTACGCATGGAAATATTATGGTATTACTCATGAATTATTTTAATTCGAAATATGATTTTGAGTTTTGGAAAACACTTCATATGCCTGATGTGTATAAATTAAATTTTGATAAAAATCGTTTCATTTCTGCTGAAAGAATAGAGAAAACAGGTCATCGGTTAAATATTTTGTAAAAGTTTATCAAAAAAAGAGGAAAGAGAGAAGTTATTGTAGAAGTATGACTTTGTAACATAAAAAATATATGTTAAAGGAGGCTGTTTACATGTTTGAGAAAGAGAAAGAAGGGCTTATTGAAGTTCAAAACGTATATGAAATTGCACCAGAAGATGGAACAATCATTGGTATGGCAACGGAAGAAGAAATGGAAATTGCTGCTGAACTAGAGTTACAGTACTATGCCCATTCTCGTTTGTTAGAAGCAAATATTCAGTTAGACGGTTCCTCCTACAAAGAGTTACTTCAGGAGTTCCAGGAGTACGAAAGAAAATCAATGAGCTTTTGGCGAGCGATACATAAACGTTTAGCTGTGCCATGGGCGTGGGTACTACGTATTGATGTTGCGAATGGCCCTATATATGTAAGTAATGGAAGTTCATATTACGAAGAAATCGATGATGAAGAAGATTATGAATAGATAAGTAAGGAAGCAGCTTTAGTTGCTTCCTTTTTTTATTTGTAAGAAATGAATCGCCTCAATAATAATATCTGGTCGATCATTTTCTATACCGTGACTAGCATGTTCGGCAAGAATATATTGGCTGTTAGTTGAGAGGTGTAATTGTTCGTGAATTAGTTCTTGCCACATTGCTTCAAGTTGTGTTGCTTCCTCTTTTGGCATGCCACCATTAGTCAATTGAGTAATAGAATATTGAGGATCTCTACCGATAACGATTAATGGTATTTCTAATGTTTTACATAGCTCTTTTAGTGAGAGAGCACAGTTTTTCCACTCCGATAGTTCAGAAGCTGTCGCTTTATATAATGAAGGCGAGGTAGAGAATTCAATTTGCTGTTTTGATTGATCGGTGAGAATAGGTTTTAGTTCGTTATAAAGTATGTCTACATCCATTTTTGAATACATATTATATTTTTGAAACCAAACATCATCAGAATCAGTTTGATCAGAAATTGGTAAATGAAGTTCATCTAAACGGTGTAAGTTCATCGAAGTAGAATCAACTAAAATAAGTGCTTGCAGCTTATCTTCATGTAACATCGCAAAATGTTGTGCACATAATCCTCCATAGGAATGACCGATTAGAATAAATGGTTCTTGAATAGCTAGTTTGTTTAGTAACATATGTAGCTCTTTTGTAACTTGCCTTATTGTACGCGGCTGATTGCCTAAATCACTTTTTCCGTAACCTGGGCGATGGTATGAAACAACTGTAAAGTGCTCTGAAAGCTTTTCTATAATAGGAAACCAATCATAAAATGAGCAAGTCATTCCGGTTTGAATGACTACAGTTTGTTTACCATCTCCTTTTATATGTACTTCTATATTTTGCCCCATTATTTCTACAAATTTATGAATGTTAATTCCTCCTAAGCTTGAAATAATTTTTGACAAGCAAAAACGATACACCAAACACCTATACCAAGTAGGACAGATGTACTAAGTGTAAATGAATTTTTTAAACCAATATAGACAATAAATAATAGTAGTGCTGATGCGGGGAATCCATATAATACCCCTAAAGCAAATTGACTCAATTCTTGTTTATTTCCGCCTTCGAATGAAATCCAAAATAAACTAAGTAAACTCACGAGAGGAAGGGCAGCAATAAAGCCACCTATCGTACTGTAATGTTTAGCGACTTCAGTGATAACGCCGATAATAAGTGCCGAAACGATTATTTTAACGAGGAAATGCATATTTTGCCTCCTTCGCTAATAAGGAAAATGCTTTTTCAATTAATTGTTGTTCTTCTGTTGATAACTGTGATTCTAATATTTTTATCTTTTCTTTATCTAGTAAAATATGTTTTTCTAATACTTCAATTCCTTCAATTGTTAATGTAAGGTTTACCACTCTTTCATCTTTTTTATTTCTCTCTTTAACGATGAAACCCTTTTGAATAAGGCGTTTTATATGTTCAGATGCTGTGTTATGAGAAAGACTAAGCTCAGTAGCGACATTTCCAATTGTTATATCTTTCTCACGAGAAACGATTTGTAAAATACGAATTGCTTGGTGGGAAAGATTGTCCTCGTATTCGTATCGTAAGTGATAATAAATGCTCTCCCAATGTTGATTAATGTTGTTCATAATAATAAATCCCCTTTTTATATCGTATAGTAAGATATATTCGTCGTTTTAGAAATAAAACCCTTTTATTTGGATAAAAAATGTTGAAAAAGTTTATTTTTATTGAAATATAAGGTAATCTATGTGTAAAGGTATACATTTAGCAAGAGAGAGGATGATAGCTGTGAATACATTCAAATGGATTAGTCATGAACAGATGTATGTAGATGAAATACATGTTGAAAAATGTGGTCCTCTTTCAGTCGGCGTATATGGGGGAAATCAAGAGAGTGATGCGTATGAACGAGGAGATGCGGTGCTGGCTTGGTGGGATCCTGAATTACACTTTGAATTTGTTATGATTTTTGATACACATCACAAAACAAAAAATATAGATTATATAATAGAAGCGATTTCGGAAAGAAAAGAAAAACTAAAAGAGTTATTCTCATATCCAATACATTTAGCTTTTCATCATACACATATGTACTTATTAGCGTTATTTACAGATGAGTTATTTATTAAAAAGTGTGATCAAGATGATGAGGAACTCGCTTGCTTAATTTGTTTACGAAAAGGCGAATTTTTATATTGGTTATCAGTTGGTGATTGTTTCGCGTATTTATTCCATTCTGAGAAAACGAAAAATGGAAAAGGACGATTAAATAAACGGAAAAATTACGAATATATTGGCAGGAAAAATATTTTTGCAGCAAATACACCTTGCTTTACGTCAGGTGTAAGAGGATTAGAAAAAGGAATGAATCACATTGTAATGGCAACGGACGGTATTTTAGAGTGTGATAAACGAAGGTTTGATGATGATCAATCTTTAGTAGAAATATTACATGACGGGAATAGCTTGCAGATTGAGCCAGTATTAACAAATGTACTGCAGTGGAAAGGTAGAGATTGTGCCACGATTATTGGGTGGTCTATTGATACTGATAATAAACAATGTGCTAATTAATATAAAAGGAGTTCAAGGCTTTTATCCTTGAACTCCTTTTTGTTAAGCAATATGAATATGATATGTTTTTAACCATTCATTTACTTGTAGCATATACTCCATGGCACTTCTTGCCTCAAAATTGTTAATCTCTTTATTACTTTGATCAGCAATTGAAAGTAAGATGGAATGGTTAATAAGTGAGAAAATAGGATTGTTTTTATTACTACACATATCAAGTGTTAAATTACGGATTGTTTGTAAGTAGTGTGGATCTTGTGAAGTTGGATAAGCGCTTTTTCTTCTATTACGTACATCGTCAGGTAAAGCTGGTTGTAGTGCTCTACGTAAAATGCCTTTTTCAATATTATCAATACTTTTTATGTTGAAAGGAACATTCCATAAATATTCAACTAATCTATAATCGCAAAACGGTACACGAACTTCAAATCCAACAGCCATACTCATACGATCTTTACGGTCAAGTAAGAAAGGAAGGAATCTTGTTAAAAATAAATAAAACATTTGGCGTTGTTTCGCGGATTTTTTACTTTCCCCTTCAAGAGTAGGTACTTCAAGTATCGCTTCTTGGAATCGTGTATCAATATAGTTTTCTAGATTACATTGGTTACTTACTTCATTTAGTAGAAGAGGGGATGTATTTTTCCAATTTGTTAGCCAAGGAAACTTATCTACATATAGTAATTCTTCTTGATGAAACCAAGGGTATCCACCGAATACTTCATCAGCCGATTCACCGGATAAAGCTACGGTCGCATCTTTTTTCATTTCGCAAAATAGTAAATATAGTGAAGTTTCCATTTCACCAGCACTCGGTAAATCTTTCGCATGAAGGGGAACGAATAAGTGATTTGCTAATTCTTCAGCATTCACAATAATATCATGATGTGCTGTCCCTACATGTTCAGAAACGCGTTTTACCCAAGGAGCGTCTAAACCAGTGCGAGCAAATGTCAGTTCGAAATCTTTTGCGCTATTTACAAAGTCAACAGAATACGTATGAAGTGTTTTATTTTCAGCAGCAAATTCTTTACCCGCAAGTGCAGTAATACCGCTAGAGTCTAATCCGCCTGATAACATACAAACGAGAGGAACATCGGCGATTAATTGTCTTTTTACTGTATCTTGTAAAATAGATAAAATATGCGAAGATGTATCTTCTATAGAGTCTGTATGGAACTTACTTTCTAAATTCCAATACTTCGTAACTACTTTTTTATGACGTGTAAACGTTATAAAATGTCCAGCACGTACTTCTTGAATATGTTTAAAGACGCCACATCCTGGAGTGCGAAATAAGCCTAATCCAAATATTTCATTTATTCCACCCGCATCAATTTCAGCAGGAACAGATGGATGCGCTAATAATGCTTTTATTTCAGATCCGAAAATAATGCTGTCATTTCTTTCTGTGTAAAAGAGTGGTTTTACACCTAAATGATCACGCGCTAAAAATAATTGTTGCTTCTGATCATCCCATAAGGCGAAAGCGAAAATTCCGTTTAAATGTTGTACGCAGTCTTCTTTCCATTCTAAATAAGCATGTAGTAATACTTCTGTATCTGAATGGGTTTCAAATGCATGCCCACATTTTTGAAGCTGCTCTTTAAGTTCACGGAAATTATAAATTTCTCCATTATAAGTAAGAGCATACGTATAATCACCAGCACGGAATGTCTTCGGCTGTGTCCCGCCTTCTGGATCAATTACAATTAAACGCCGGTGTGCAAAGGCCGCATGAGGTGAAAACCAAAATCCTTCAGCATCTGGACCACGATGCTCAATACTATTTGCCATCTTTTTTAAAATAACATGTTGATTTGAAAGGTCTTCCTTCCAATCTACCCAACCTGTAATTCCACACATACACATCTCATCTCCTAAATTAAAATAGTAGATTAACGAAATAAAATGTACACTAAGTTAAAAAGTGACTATATAAATAGTGTACTACATGAATTAAATTACAGACTTGAGAAAATTTTCTTTGAACGCATAGTTATGTGAGACAATGGCTAAGGGAAAGTATTCCAAAAAATAAAAAGATGAGAGAAAAAATTTTCTCAGACGTTATATAGGGTGTAAAAGCTTTTACAAAACAATAAGGGGAATCGCTACATGAAATCAAATGAGAAAAATTTTATAAAAAGATTACAGCGGCAAAAAGAAGACGCGTTAGAATTTGTTGTCGATACATACTTACCACTCATAAAGGGGATCACGCATAAAGTTCTACTTCCAATTCAAAATGATGGACTCATAGAGGAATGTATAAACGATATATTTCTTTCCATTTGGAATAACGCAAATAAATTTCATGGAGAGCCGAGTGATTTTAAAAAGTGGATTGCAGCTATTGCAAAGTTTAAAGCAATTGATTATTACCGGAAATCGACTAAAACGGTAGAAATCATTTCAGATGAGTTTCATATCAGTACAGAAAAATCAGCAGAAGACGAATTAATTGTTATGGAAGATAGAGAAGAATTATTAATGCTTATTAATCAATTAGAACCGCTAGATCAAAAAGTGTTCATTATGAAATATTTACTCGGTATGAAGACAGAAGAAATAGGTGACAAGTTAGGATTAACCCGGGCAGCAATCGATAATCGAGTGTACCGGGGGAAAAAGAAACTACAACAAAATGCTACGAATATTAGTTTTGGAGGTAGTGCAATATGAAAGACATTTATGAACTATTAAATGATATTGATATAGACGAAAAAGAACTAGAAGAAATTGAGGCTTCTGAAATTGAAAAGGAAAAAGTAAAACGAAATGTAAAACAATCGATACGTACGAAGAAAAAGATGAAAAGTTGGAAAAAAGGTGTGGCTGCTGCATCTATTTTAGTAGGATTATCAGTTGCAACACTCGGTATCGGATTTCCTACATATGCGGGGGGATTGCCAATTGTAGGGGACATATTCCGATTTTTAGATAATGGTAGAACAGGGTTATATGAAAATTATAAAGAATTTTCGACTGAGTTGAATATGACGAGAGAGAGTAGTGGAGTTAAGGTTACAATTAATGATGTAATTTCTGATGGCAGAACATTATCTATAACGTATTCACTGGAAAGTGAGCAGGACTTAGGGGAGGATCCTATCATATTAGGGGGATTGGATATAATGGACGCTCATGGTAGTTCAGGCAGTGGTAAAATGACTAAAGTTAATGAAAAAAAGTATGTAGGTATGGTAACAACGACGCATCATGATAGCAATAAAAAGGACAAAGTAAACTTTAGATGGAATATAGAGAGAATAGAGATGCCAGATAGGAAAAAATCAATACAAGGTAATTGGAATTTCGCCTTAACTGTAAAATCAGTGGATAGTAAAGAGAGAACAATTGGTGGGAGTTCGGAAAAAGAAGGTATAAAAGCAAATATGGAAAAGGTCGCAATATCGCCAGTTTCATTTATTCTTTATTACAATCAAGAGGTTTCTAAGGGCGCGAGGAAAGAATGGGATAGTGTAGATGTTGAATTGACGGTTAAGGATGATTTAGGGAATATTTATTCGGGTGAAGGAAATGGGGGAAGTGGCAACGATCCTTACAATATCCATTGGAGTGCCACCTTCCAAAAACTAAACGAAAATGCAACAAAGCTTATCGTTACACCTAGTGTGCACTTGCGAGTACATACACCTGAAAATCATGGTGGAGTAGAGTATGTGAATGGGAAAGAGAAGAAAATAGAAGTGCCGAAAAAAGAAGCGAAGAGTAAAGATATTGTGTTAGATGATATTGTCATTGATTTAAAGAAATAAAAGAGAGACTGCCTAAAATCATTTAGGCAGTCTTTTTTCGTTAAGAACTAGTGACGAGTAGTGCATGCGGATGCTGCGTTTTATATTCATCTTTCCACGGAATGTTTAGTTGTTCCCACGATTCGCCGCTATCATTGGATTGAAAGACGCCATTGTTATTTAACGTGTAAAACGTATGTGGTTCAGCCTTGTTTGTCGCAAACATCGAAATGACTGTACCGATTGCAGATGGTAGTCCTTGTTGTACTTGCTGGAACGGAGTATCTTTCGTTTTTCGATAAATATAAGATTCATAAGGGATACGGTGATGAGCCAGATCAGCACTCGGTGCAGCTGAAACGAGAATCGTATTGCAATCAGCTGGATCAATTGCCATGCTGTATAAATAATGATGTTCAAGTCCTTCACTGCGTGAGATCCAGCTGTTTCCATTGTTATAACTTTCAAGATAAGCACGATCAGGTCCGCCCATAAATCCGTCACCACATGATGCATAAAGACGATTTGGTGCTTCAGGGTGCATAAGTAATTGATGAGCATCGATAGGAGCACCGAATTTTTTATCAATCCATGTATGCCCTTTATCATTACTTTGAATAACAGCACCAGCTTCGATTGAAACGTGTATTGTATTAGGGTTGTTTGGATCAACTGTAATCCAGCGTACGTGATGGGTAAAAGGTCTAGGCGGGAAAGCCCACGTATAAGAAGATAATAATGATTTCATATTTTTAAGTTCAGTCCACGTTTCACCACCATTTTCAGAGCGAAATAAAGCGCTCGGTTCTGTGCCGACATAAACGACCCCATATCCGTTCACTTGTTCATTTGAGCTTATTGTTATGGAAGTGATAGAGGAGTGTAAAATACCATCTTCTTTAGGGAAATCAAAGTAACGATAAGAATCTCCAATTGGTCTCCATGAATCCCCGCTATCGTCACTTAACCATAGACCTCGTCCAAATGTTCCGCAATATACACGGTTTGGGTGGAACGGATCAACAGCGATACAGGTAGGTTGCATATTTTGTAAGTGGTAAGTCGTTTCATAGTTATCATATTGTTCTTTCACTACAACAAGTTCACGTTCCATACAGAGAAATAAACGTTTCATTTAAGTAACCTCCTTAAAATTCTTTCATTAGTAAACAATATGAAAATAAAAAAGAAGTAGTCTTGTTTTATTTGAGAAAAAGGGATTGTCTAAAAAATAGCGAAGTGTGTATACAGAGGAAGCGGGCGTTTACAATCAGTCGATTCGGGATAAAGATGGGGAGTTTGTTTCATACTAACATACAGATATTGTACTTAAAGGAGTATAAGTATGGGACATTCGCATGATCATGGTCATTCAAAAAATAAAAAGGCATTACTAATTGCCTTCCTACTAACAACAAGTTTTATGATTGCAGAAGTTGTTGGTGGATTTGTAACAAATAGCTTAGCACTACTATCTGACGCGGGGCATATGCTAAGTGATGCGGTATCGTTAGCGCTAAGTTTACTTGCGTTTAAGCTTGGAGAAAAAACAGCAACAACTGCAAAAACATATGGATATAAGCGAGTCGAAATGTTAGCGGCATTATGTAACGGTGTCGTTCTTATTGTCATTTCAGTATACATTTTTATTGAAGCAATTCGCCGTTTTAAAGAGCCAGTTGAGATTGCTAGTAATGGGATGCTCATTATTGCTGTACTTGGTCTACTTATTAATATTTTATCAGCTTGGATATTAATGCGAGGCGGAGATGTGAAGGGCAATTTGAATTTAAGAAGTGCTTTCTTACACGTATTAGGTGATCTATTAGGATCAGTTGGAGCGATTATTGCTGCGTTACTTATTAAATTTTTCGGATGGATTGCTGCAGATGCGATTGCTAGTATTTTTGTGTCTATTTTAGTCATTATTAGTGGATGGCGTGTAACACGTGATACGGTTCATATATTAATGGAAGGTGCACCACAGCACATAAATGTTGAAGAGGTAAAAAGTACGTTATTAAATATTCCGATTGTCAAAGAAGTTCATGATTTGCACATATGGTCTGTCACATCAGATTTTCAAGTATTAACATGTCATCTTATTATTAAAGGGAATGAAACGCAAAGTGTATTAAAAGAGGCTACGTATGTATTAAAGGAGAAATTTCATGTAGAACATGTCACCATTCAAGTAGAAATAGATGGTGAATTTAATCATGATGAGACAACTTGCAAAGTATGAAAGAAAAAGGATAAGAAAAAGTGTCATAACATTTTTCGCACGGCATACATATATATAATGTGGCCACAAATACTTTGCAAGGTAAATATTTCATGAAATTACTTTACTTATAAAGAGTCATCTTTTATAATCAAAAGTGGTAATTGATAAAGATTATCATTTTCAATGATCGTAGAAAGGAGTTTTTTAAAAGATGAGTAGTCAACTCCGTTTTGCTGTTGAAAATCGTAAGAGGCATTTAATTGATGAGTTAATTGGAGCAGGTGTGTTTAAGATTCGCGACCGACAATTATACGAGCTGTCTTTAGAGGAATTGGAAAAAGAGTACGAAGATATGGAAGATTATGCAAATGTTCAGGCATAGCTATATAGATTAGTCAAAGGAGAGCTGGTTACGATTTTGTGTAACCAGCTCTCTTTTTATTTCGTAGAAATTATTTTTTGTATTTCTTTCATGGGACGGAGCCAGTTTTGAATCATTATTTGTTCCATTTGTTTTTCGTCCTGCTTCTGCAATGCTTGAATGATAGAGTGATGTTCTTCAATAGATTGACTTGCTGGAACAAAGTTTTGGAAAAACAAATATTCAAGACGTAAAACGTGAAGTTGCATATTTTCTAGAAAGGGTTCAATATATTGGTTTTTAGCAATAGAAGAAATTGTATTGTGGAATTGTATATCTAATTTTAAAGCTTGTTTTGCGTTTTTTTTCTCTATAGAGTGCTGAAAATGATCATTTATTTCAGAAAGTAGTTGAATATCAGCGTCTGTAATGTTTTGAAGAGCTTGCTTTCCTATAATAGAGTGAAGACCAGCCATCGTTTCATAAATGATAGATACGTCGTCTAACTTAATAGGAGCAATTTTCGTTTTTTGCCCTGGTACCATTTCCACTAATCCAGAAAGCTCTAATATTTGAAGTGCTTCCCTTACAGGTGTTCTGCTTACTCCTAGTGCCTCAGCCAATTCCCCATCATTAATTTTTTCATTGGGCTTCAGTACACCTTCAATAATCCAAGTTTGTAGTTGATTTAAAACGAGTGATTTTGCTGAAATTCTTCCTGGTTTTTTATAATTTTGAGGGACAGGCATAGTGAATTCAATCCTTTCATTGTATATTTTCCTTTTTTGCATGAACAAGCTTTAATTTTTGTTTCCCTTCATCCGGTTTTTGGCTTAAGATGAGCACCATTACAATGACACAAAAAGCGCCTAATAACTGAAAAGATTGAAATGGCACGTGCAATATAAGTACAGAAGAAATAATAGCTGCGAGTGGTTCTGTGCAACCAAATAATGTTGTTTCTTTCGGAGTCAGGTATCGTATGCTGTCTAAGTATAAATAAAAGGCAATAAGTGTCCCGAAAATGACGACAAATGTGATGAGCGGTAGGGTACTTAGTTTTACATATTTCATAGTTGATAATAAAATGAATTCGTTTGTAGAAATAAAGTGTACAATCGTTACACCAATACCCCCAATAATCATGCCCCATCCAACGATAACGGAGGAAGACCACTTTTCTAACAATTCCTTTGAATATAAACTATAAAAAGCGAGAGATAATCCAGATAAAATACCCCAAATAATAGCTGGTGTAGAAACAGCCAAGTTATGAACAGACCCGTTTGTTAGTAAGAGAAAAGTGCCTACTAATGAAAGGGTAATTGAAATGAAATCAATTTTTGATGGACGAACGTTCCATTTGAAAAGTAAGTATACAGTGATGAATATAGGAGCTAAATATTGTAATAATGTTGCCACGGCAGCATTTCCTTCTTTAATTGAAGCGAAATACGTATACTGTACAGCAAGCATACCGAATAGACCAAACAAAATCATTTTAATAGCATCAGATTTTTGTTTCCAAATGCCAAATATCTCTTTTTTTCTCGTTCCGAATGAGGAAATAATGAGCAAAATAATTCCAGATATAAGTAAACGGATCGTAACTAACCATTCGGTTGAAACATTGTCATATTGAAAAAGCTGTTGTGCAGCTGTACCAGACAAGCCCCATAAACAAGCACCGATTATGACCATTATAATTCCTTTTAATCGATTTGAATCCATATGATTTAAAATTCTCCTTTCTAAAAATATAAATTGAATACAATATGCAATATATCACAGAATAACTCGTTAATAAACTGAAATTTCTAATTTTATTTTTTTTATGTATAGTAAAATATTGTAGAGGAGGGGGAGTATATGTTAGCTGGATTTTTAGTTTGTTTATTTGTTGGGTTACTTATCATTTTTTTAGGGTATCAAATACATGTGAAAAAGAGGTTGTTTTTGTTAGCAGGATATCCAGAAGAAACGTTTGTTGGAGATAAAAATAAATTAGCGAAGCTTTCAGGAGCATTTTCTTATATAGTTGGAGTTGCTACTATAATATTACCGCTTGGCTTAGAAAAAATAGGGGATGTAGTTGGTATCGTATATGTTATATTAATTGTTTTAGGTACAATTGTATTTATAATTAAAGCAAACCTATTAAATAAGAGTGCTATAAAGTAAAAAGGCTTCATTCTACTGAAGCCTTTTATTAATTATTATGAAGTATAAGTAAAAGCCGGAATAGGATCAATAAATGTATTCCACTTTTGTCCCATTTCCTTTTCTGTTAATAGACAATCATCTAATGATTGTTCAATCACAGAACGATTCATATCAATACCGATAAATACGAGCTCAGTTATTCGATCTCCATATCGCTCGTCCCAGTTTTTTAATACTTCTGGTTCTTCTGCAATCATTTGATTTCTTTCAGTTTCAGGTAATGCGGCTATCCATTCACCGGCTCCTTGAATTGTAATAGAGGAACCTGCTTGAGATAGAAGCCCTATCATATTATTACGAGATGCCAGCCAGAAGAATCCTTTCGCTCTTACAACATCTAAAGGCCATTTTTCTAGCCAATTCATAAGGCGCTCGGGATGGAAAGGATATTTGCGGCGGTAAACAAAGGAATTGATACTGTATTCTTCCGTTTCCGGTGTATGATGTTCACTATTTAATTCTTGTATCCAGCCGGCCGATTGACTAGCTTCTTCATAATTAAATAGATTTGTGTTTAAAATTTCTTGTAATGGTACTTTGCTAAACGAAGCTTCAAGAATTTTTGCATTAGGATTTAATTTTTTTAGTAAATGATGAAGCTCTATCACATCTTCTTTTTCTAGCAAATCTATTTTATTAAGAATAATTACGTTTGCAAACTCAATTTGATCTATTAATAAATCAATAACTTCCCGGGTATCATTCTCATCGATTGCTTGTTTTCGGTCTAATAAACTTTCTCCGTCTGCAAAATCATCCCAAAACCTATTTGCATCTACAACTGTAACCATCGTATCGAGGCGACAATTTTTTGTTAAATCAATGTTAAGAACTTCGTCTGTATAAGTAAATGTTTGAGCAACTGGAATAGGCTCACTTATACCAGAAGATTCAATAATAATATAGTCAATATCACCATTTTCAACAAGACGATTCACTTCTATCATTAAATCTTCTCGTAGTGTACAACAAATACAGCCATTTTGAATTTCTACTAGTTTTTCCTCCGTACGTGAAAAACCACCCTTTTTTATAAGAGATGCATCAATGTTTACTTCGCTCATGTCATTAACGATGACAGCTACTTTTAAGTTATTCTTATTAGTCAAAATGTGATGTAGTAAGGTAGTTTTTCCAGATCCTAAAAAACCACTTAATACAGTGATAGGTACTTTTTTCATGAAATGATCTCTCCTTTAAATCGTAATGATTACGTTTTATGTTAAACGATGGGAAAAGAAAAAGCAAGAATAAATCATAATGATTACGATTTAAGAATAGAAATAGACTATAAAATTTGTGCTGTAGTATGGAGCATTTGGACAAGCACATGTTTACATATAAATAAAATGGAGGCGAGAAGCTTGGTCTTTAATAGAGTTTCAAAAGAATTAGTAGGCATAGCTCTTATCGCTATGTTTCTCTTTTTATTATTTTTTGTAGATTTTACAAGTCTAGCAAATTTGCACAAAAATATGCCACAGGAATGGTTGAATGTGAATACAGTATTTTTAAGTATCATTTTTGAAGCAATACCCTTTATTTTATTAGGGGTCATTGTTTCTTCATGTATTCAAGTGTTTGTGACGGAAGATATGATTCAAAAAGTAATGCCGAAATCTCCGATTGTTGCAATGATTCCGGCAGTATTTGTGGGAGTTCTTTTTCCAATGTGTGAATGTGTCATTATACCAATTGTAAGAAGGCTCATTCAAAAGGGGTTACCACTTCATGTAGGCATTGTTATTTTACTGAGTGCACCCATTATGAATCCAGTTGTTCTTTTATCTACTGTATATGCGTTTCCAAAAAATGATTACGTTGTATATGCACGCTTTGGGATAACAATTTTAGTTGCTCTATTCATAGGTCTAATTGTGTATTATTGCTATCGCGAAAGAAATGTTTTAAAAGATGTAGAGGTTTCAGTTCAAACAAGCAATAAAAAGAGTTGGAAAGATGTTATGAATCATATTGTAGATGAGTTTTTTGATACTGGTAAGTATTTATTGATTGGTGCTTTTTTAGCAAGTGTATTTCAAACGTTTTTTGATCGGAATGTACTGGATGCAGTAGCACATAACGAAGTAATTGCCCCCTTTATTATGATGGGATTTGGTTATGTTTTATCAATTTGCTCTGCAGCCGATGCTTTTATAGCGGCATCTTTTGGACATGTTTTTTCGGTAAAGGCACTTCTCGCATTTCTTGTGTTTGGGCCTATGCTTGATATGAAAAATATGTTAATGCTATTTGCATATTTTCAAAAGAGATTTGTATTCTTTTTGATAGGAATTGTCATTATATCTGTGTATACCATCCTGCAAATCATAATGTTATAGGAGGTGAGAAAGAATGGGGAAAGAGGAGCAGAAGGCATATCATTGCTATATTCGTGGCATTATTTTAATTGGTTTAGCAATGCTCTTATTTAAACTACTTGTAACAGGGAATATTTATAATTTTATCGCTCCAAAAATGATCAAATTTACGTATATAGCTTTTGTAGTAATTTTAATTTTTGGTATTGTACAAGTTTGGAGAGATGGAAGAGAAAAACAGCATGATTGTAATTGTTGTAAACATCATACAACATCAAAATCAGGGATAAAAAGTTTCTTTGTATATGTTTTATTTGTCGTTCCGATAGTTAGTGCTTTTCTCTTTGGAAGTGTAACAATTGATGGAAGTTTAGCAGGAAAAAGGGGTATGAATCAAAGTGTACAGTCGAGAAGTCTAGAAAGGAACGAAAAAGAGGGGAAACAGGTTAAGTTTGATGGGCGAGAAGTATCAGTTGATCCAGAAGAAACATCAAATTTAGCAACGATTTATAAAACGGAAGAGCAAGTAGTAAAAAGTATGTTAGGACAGCGTAAACTACAAGTAAAGGATAAGGATTATGTTCAAACAATGAATGTAATTGGTCAAAATGTCAATTGGTTTAAAGGGAAAGAAATTACATTCTTAGGGTTTATATATAAGGATAAAGATGTGACGGGTAATAAAGCAGTAGTGGCTCGATATGGTATAACTTGTTGTATTGCGGATGCATCAGTCTGGGGGATGATTGTTACCGGGAAAAATGTTGAAAAAATTCCAGAAGAAACATGGGTGAAAATAACAGGATTATTAGATGAAACGACATATAAAGGAACAGTCTTTCCACTTGTAAAAGTAAACAAAATCGAGAAAATTAATAAGCCAACTGACCCATATGTATATGATGCTTTACCTCAATAGAAAAGAATAAATTCTTCATATTTTCATGAAATAGAATCATAATCATGGCAATAAAAAAATAAAGATAAGAGTAATTTGGTTTGTTAAAAATATGTGCAGAAGGAGTTATGCGATGAACTGGGTTACTCATAAACCATCATTTGAATTTGAAACATTTAGTCCTATTATTCGGTCACAATCTGCGTGGAGTGGACATTTAGATTTTGCATATGACTTAGTACGATTTGAAAAACCGGAAACTTTAGTTGAGTTAGGTACACATCTAGGTGCTTCTTTCTTCAGTTTTTGTCAAGGAGTAAAAGATGGAGGGTTATCGACTAAATGCTTTGCAGTAGATACTTGGGCTGGAGAAGGGCATACAGGTCCATATGGAGAAGGGGTTTTTCAAATAGTAGAAAAAGTAGTGAGCGATAACTACCTTAATATAGGAAATTTAATTCGATCTACTTTTGATGATGCTGTAGACCGGTTTCAAGATGAAACGATAAATCTGTTGCATATTGATGGCTATCATACGTATGAAGCTGTTTCTCACGATTATAATACATGGCTACCGAAAGTCGCGAAAAACGGTATTGTATTATTTCATGATATTGAAGTTAGAAGTGGTGATTTCGGCGTGTATAAGTTTTGGGATGAGGTAAAAGCGAAGTGCCCTCATTTTCAATTTGCGCATTCATATGGACTGGGAGTGTTATTTCCGAAGGGTTGTAGTGATAAGTTTGAGGAAATACTTAAAAATAAAGAAGAAATACAAAATATGTATAAATAAAGATAGGGCATACATCATTTTAAGGATGTGTGCCCTATTTTTTGCGTAGAAAATAATGGTGTGAATTAAAAAGTTAAGATAGTTGTAAAAAGTTTTGTTGCAGCAAATATTAAAAAAGTTAGTATGGGATTGTACCTTGTAAATAAAGTGAAGCTTTAATATGTTCATATCGATTCGGAATTTTACAGTAGTTAATTTCTTACCTAAGTGCTTTGCACTTACTGAATTTTAAGGCGGAGGTCTTATTGGCCGAAAATATCGGGATAAATAAAAATACAACATTTTTTATATTTTTCATTGCGAAAAACGTAATCTACTTTTACAATAGAAAGGGTTGTGAATATATTATACTGGAAAAATAAATCGAAATAATATGAAAATTTTGTTTTGTCTTCGCTAATTGTATATTACATACATGTAAGACGACATACGTCATGTTATCGACTTGTAAGGAGAGAAAAAAATGAAAAGTGTAAGATTACCATCGATGCTAGAAATCATAGTTCTTTTATTACTATTTCTTGCTGTTGTCTTTTCCTTCCAAACGATTTTTGATCTCCCAATTCAATTAGCGCTATTTATTTCATGGTTTTTAGTAATTGCGCTTGGATTAAGATTAGGATTTCGTTATCAAGAATTGCAAGATGCAATTACGAAAGGGATTTCTAACGGATTAGAAGCAATACTGATTTTAGTTGCAGTAGGTGCTTTAATTGGAACGTGGATTGCTGGTGGGGTAGTACCAACATTAATCTATTATGGATTAGAATTTATTCACCCTAGCATATTCCTATTAGCAACATTAATTATTTGTTCTATAACTTCTATCGCAACAGGAACGTCTTGGGGAACAGTGGGAACAGCAGGTATTGCTATGATGGCAATTGGTGAAGGACTTGGTTTACCACTTCCGCTTGTTGCTGGTGCAGTTCTTTCAGGAGCTTATTTCGGCGATAAATTATCACCACTTTCTGATAGCACAGTTCTTGCAGCTTCTATGGCGAAAGTAGATGTTATTGCTCACGTTCGAGCTATGCTCGTATTAGATGTTCCGGCTTATATTATTACTAGTATTATGTTTACTGTAGCTGGTTGGATGTATGGCGGCGATAATGTAGATTTGAATCGAGTAGAATTTTTAAAAGAAGCTTTATTAAAGCAATTTGATATTAAAATATGGATGCTTGTTCCGGCGGTCATTGTTATCGTTCTATTAGCGATGAAGAAACCGTCTATGCCAACAATTGCAATGGGAGCTTTAATTGGTGCAATTTGGGCAACTCTTTTCCAAGGGATGAACTTTGGAGAGGCGATTGGAACAGCTTATAACGGATTCTCAATTCAATCTGGTGTTGAGTTTGTTGACAAGTTATTAAACCGTGGTGGAATTAACGGCATGCTTGGCTCAGTAGCCGTTATTATTTTCGGTTTAGGATTTGGTGGATTACTTGAAAAACTAGGTGTTTTAAAAGTAATCGTATCAAAATTTGAGAAGAAATTAAATTCTGCAGGTAATGTAACATTGTCTACATTAATCGTGGCATTCTTAGCTAATATATTTGGGTGTGCGATGTATGTATCACTAATTTTAACACCAAAAATTATGGAAGATAGCTATGATAAATTAAAAATAGACCGTCGTGTATTAGCGCGTAACTCAGAAGTAGGTGGAACGTTAACTTCAGGTATGGTTCCATGGTCTGATAATGGTATTTTTATGGCTGGTATTTTAGGTGTAGCAACGTTCTCATACGTTCCGTTTATGTGGTTAAGCTTCGTATCGTTAATTTTAGCAGTTATTTACGGATATACAGGCAAATTCATCTGGTATGTAGATGATGCAGATAAAGGAAAGCAAGCATCATAAAATAAAAATCACCTTCTACAATATGTAGAAGGTGATTTTTTTATTTTTTAATAGCATTTGCTGAAGTTATTTCATTCTCATATTTAGCAATTTTTTGTTGTATCTTTTTTAAGTTTTTTTCAGTGTCTTGCATGAGCTGTAAGACATTGGTCTCCTGTTGTTTCATTAATGCTAACCTTTGAAGGATGGTAGATTCTCCTTCCATAGACCAGTCGATAAATTGTTTTATTTTTTGAATTGGCATACTGGTGTTTTTTAAACACAAAATCATTTCTAAATATTTCAGTGCTTCTTCATCAAAAACTCGATCTCCTTTTTCGTTTCTTTGCAGAAAAGGAAACAGTCCTTGTTTATCGTAATAACGTATTTGAGAAATAGTTAAATGTTGCATTTTGGCGACTTGCCCAATTGTATAATACATATCATTCATCCTTTTATTACCAAGGTATAATGCCATCTTTGTTAAGTATTTTACCATTATAGTTTGTTTCACTTAATGCATATTTAATAATAATTTTAGCACTTTCAGTGGTTGTATGGCCACCAGGGGAATTTCCATTAAGATCCGTAGTTGTAAAACCAGGAGTTACCCCAAATACTTCTGGACCGTTAGTGGCAAATTCTTTACTAAAAGCTAATGTTAAAGCATTAATAGCTGTTTTGGAAGAATTATATCCTAGTGTATTAATTGGATGTGTTTCACCATTAGCAAACATTGTTAGTGAGGCCATGTCAGTTGTTACATTTATGATTTTACTGTTGCTTGAATTCTTTAATAATGGTAAAAAGGCTTGCATCATTTGGAAAGTTCCAAAAAAATTAACTTCAAATCCTTGGCGTAAAGTTTCAATATTTAATTCACTAGGTAGTGTATTGAAGTCTAGCGCTATGCCTGCGTTATTAATTAATAAATGTAAGTGGTCAGTCATTTCGTAAATTTTCTTTATTGCTTCTTGAATGGATTGTGAATTTGAAATATCTACTTGAATATAGGAAACGTTTGAAACATTTAAAGATTCTACGGCTTGTTGTCCAAGTTGTTCATTACGAGCACCTAAAAATACGTGATAATCTTTTTCTGCTAATTGACGAACAAGTTCATATCCAATTCCTTTATTTGCACCTGTTATAAAAGCATATTTTTTCATATTGAATTCCTCCAGTAGTGTTATAGTAGGTTACAATGGAAAGGATACAGCCTAAACTTAAGTTTAGGTCAAGAGGAATTTTTTAAAATAAATATAGAATATCTATATATAAGAGTGAGAATTCTTATCATTTAAGAGAAAGTCTGTTATTATAAGAGATGTAGGTATTATATTTTCAAGGGGATGAAAACATGGAGTACAGAATTGAAAGAGATACATTAGGAGAAATAAAAGTTCCAGCTGATAAATTATGGGCAGCACAAACACAACGTAGTAAAGAAAACTTTCCAATTGGAACAGAGCAAATGCCACTTGAAATTGTAAAAGCATTTGCAATTTTAAAGAAGAGTGCAGCGCTTAGCAATCAAAAATTAGGAAAGCTATCAGAAGAAAAAGCAGAAGCAATTGTAGAAGCTGCGGATGAAGTGATTGCAGGGAAATGGAATGAACATTTTCCGCTTGTCGTATGGCAAACAGGTAGTGGTACACAGTCAAACATGAATGTGAATGAAGTAATTGCAAATCGTGGGAATCAAATTTTGAAAGAGAAGGGATCTGACGTACATATTCATCCGAATGATGATGTGAACATGTCACAAAGTTCAAATGATACATTTCCAACGGCGCTTCATGTAGCTTGTGTAATCGCAGTAGAAAATCACGTATTACCAGCAATTACGAAATTAAAAGAAACTTTAGCAGAAAAAGTAACTGCATTTGAACATATTATAAAAATTGGTCGTACACATTTACAAGATGCAACGCCGTTAACTTTAGGGCAAGAAATTAGCGGATGGCACCGTATGCTTGAAAAAACAGAGCGTATGATTGCAGAGAGCAATACATATATGAAAGAGTTAGCAATTGGTGGAACTGCGGTTGGAACAGGTATCAATGCTCATCCTAAATTTGGTGAGATGGTATCAGAGGAAATTAGTCAATTTACAGGTAAACAATTTGTTTCTGCACCAAATAAGTTCCATGCATTAACGAGCCATGATGAAGTTGTATATACTCACGGTGCATTAAAAGCATTAGCTGCGGATTTAATGAAAATCGCTAACGATGTACGTTGGCTTGCAAGTGGTCCACGTAGTGGTCTTGGAGAAATTATTATTCCAGCAAATGAACCGGGAAGCTCTATTATGCCAGGGAAAGTAAATCCAACGCAAAGTGAAGCATTAACGATGGTTGTAGCGCAAGTGATGGGGAATGATGCAACAATCGGATTTGCTGCGAGCCAAGGTAACTTTGAGTTAAATGTATTTAAACCTGTTATTGCTTATAACTTCTTACAATCAGCTCACTTATTAGCGGATGCAATTGTTTCGTTTAATGACAATTGTGCAGTTGGTATTGAAGCAGATGAAGAAGTAATTAATGAAAATGTGAATCGTTCACTAATGCTTGTAACAGCGCTAAACCCACATATCGGATATGAAAATGCAGCGAAAATTGCGAAGCATGCTCATAAAGAAGGGTTAACTTTAAAAGAAGCAGCATTGCAATCTGGGCTACTAACAGAAGAGCAATTTGATGAAATTGTAGATCCAAAGAAAATGATTGCTCCAAAAGAGTAATAGAGAAAGCCAAGGTTCTTAGTATAGAATCTTGGCTTTTTTGATGTTCATTTTTATGTTTCATCTACTTGCAATACTACAAGCTTCAAAATATATTATTTGTTAGCAGGCGTATTCATTACTTTCATCTGTGGGCAGTTCTCTTTTAAGAGTGAAATGAATTTTTCTTCTTCTAGTGGTACGAAAGTGGTCACTGAGTCAAATAAATTGTAATGGATTTCTAATTGTTGTCTAGTCCATTTTTTTGAATGAAGTTTTTTACCAGAGTATTTAACGTGACGAATATCTTCAAATGGAATTTCAGTATGAAAAATGAAACCGTGTTTTACAACAAGAGATGATTCCGTTATGTTGTAGTGAGAGAAATAGAATGAAGAAAGATTCACGATATTTAATAGCATCATGAGAGTGAAAAAAATAGAATTTTCATTTTGGAAGAATAACGAAACGAAAAAAATAATTATAAATAATGTAATGAAAATGACGTGGAATGGATTTTTTTTCGCTTTAAATTTCAAGTTAGTCACCTCGGTATACTTGTTCTTTAACTAAATTAAATCATAACATTGTGATAAAACGTGTGAATATGCAGAATTGCATATTCGCGCGTTTTATTATTCATGTAAAATTTCTTGATGGGATAAATTCAAAAGAAGTTTTGTAATAGTGGAGTGGCATAAAGTGACTTACAAGAATAGAAAGATAGCGTTAGTCATAATTAGTTGTATGATCATTATGAGTAGTTGTGCTAATAAATTTGTTGAAGATAGAAATCGAAAGCATACATTTGTACAAGCAAGTAAGGTTTTAGTAGAGACTGTAAATAGAATATATAAAAAGTAAAGGATGTTTTCTTATACGAAAACATCTTTTTTGTAGTTAAAATTGAATACTGAAGTTTTGGAATGAGTGAATACCAGTTCCATATTCACTGATCGCATATGTATTCTGTGCAATTTGTTTAACGGTAAACTAAGGGTCTTAAAGAATATTTATGTTCTATTTCACATCCTATAAAATGAATTTGTATAAACATATTCGCTTTTCGTTGTATTAAACCCTTTTGTTAGATGTTTTTATAAAAGTTTATAAAATGGGCAAACGAAACGTTGAAATGTTTGTTTGCGTTGTGATAAGATGATGAAGTGATAATAAACGATATATTGATTTGTTTGGTTTTAAATAAACATTTTGAAGGAGTGTTTAGTATGAGCGATATTTCAGAGAAGTTTTGGGATGCGTCAATAGAGGAATTAAAGAAAGGGTATGTGTTTGATGAAGAAAAAGAGGAGTACATTTGCTTAGCTTGTGGTGAAACATTTATTAAAGGTGTTATTTATCAAGATAACCAAATTTTGTATGAAGCAGAGAAGTTCGTCCAATTGCATATTCAAAATGAGCATACGTCTATGTTTGATTATTTGTTAAATATGGATAAGAAATTTACTGGTTTAACGGATTTACAAAAGAAAATGGTTCAGTTTTTCCATATGGGACTGAATGATAAAGAAATTGTAAAAGAGATGGATGGCGGAAGTACATCAACAATTCGTAATCATCGATTTACACTGCGAGAGAAAATGAAGCAAGCAAAAGTATTTTTAGCGCTAATGGAATTATCAGAAGAAAAATCAAAAGTACAAACGAAATTTGTGCCAATTCATAGAACAGCAACGATGGTGGATGATCGATACAATATTACGGAAGAAGAAAATGATGAAGTATTAAAAGCTCATTTTACAGAAGGATTAGATGGACCTCTCTCTAAATTTCCGAAGAAACAAAAGCGTAAATTAATTATATTGCGCCATTTAGTGAAGAAGTTTGATAGTAATAAAAAGTATACTGAAAAAGAAGTAAATACAGTGATAGAAAATGTATACCCTGATTTTGTAACTTTAAGAAGATATTTAATCGAATATGGATTTTTAGATCGAACAGCCGATGGAAGTCAATATTGGGTGAAGTTATAATCATACGAAAAGAAAATGAATAGAAGCACAGTATTATAACAACTATACAAAGAGATAGAGATTGAAAATAGATGTTTAATAAAAGGAGAAATGAAATTTGAAACCACCTGCAGATAACAATAAAGAAGGTGCGGAGTCACATAAGTTGGAAAGTGAGAGTAAACCGATTTGGAAATCGATGTCGATGTTTTTAGTACCGTTATTATTAAGTAATGTACTACAATCAGTTGGACAATTATTTGGTATGGTAGTAGTAGGAAGATGGCTTGGAGTTAATGATTTAGCGGCTATATCAGCATTCTTCCCATTATTTTTCTTGCTCGTTTCATTTGTAATTGGTATCGGTTCAGGAAGCTCTATTTTAATTGGTCAGGCGTTTGGTGCTAAAAACGAAGATCGTTTAAAAGCTATCGTTGGTACGACGTTGACGTTTACCTTTATTATTGGAGTTGTGTTGGCGATAATAGGCAGTATTTTTGCGATGGATATTATGCGTCTAATGGGAACGCCAGAAAATATTATTGAAATAAGTGTACATTATGCACGGATTTTATTTATATCGATGCCAGTATTATTTTTATATTTCGCATATACAACATTTATGAGAGGTACAGGAGATTCTAAAACGCCATTTTACTTTTTAATTGTAAGTACAGCGCTAAATATGATCTTATTACCGATTCTTATTTTTGGATGGTTAGGAGCTCCGAAATTAGATGTGTATGGAGCGGCCTATGCATCTGTTATATCTACAGTTATTACGTTTATTGTCATGCTTGTGTATTTAAAGAAGAAAAATCACCCATTACAACTAGATGGAACGGTTAGAAAATACCTTCGAATGGATGGGGAGTTATTAAAGCTATTACTAAGGCTCGGTATTCCAGCGAGTATTAATATGATATTAGTTTCATTATCTGAAATTGCCGTAATCGCATTTGTAAATCGTTACGGTTCGGATGCAACAGCTGCTTACGGCGTTGTGAATCAAGTTGCAAGTTATGTACAAATGCCAGCAGTTAGCCTTGGTATTACAGTTTCCATTTTTGCGGCACAATCGATTGGTGCGAATCAATTTGATCGATTACAGAAAGTTGTGAAGGCCGGAATTATTATGAACTACGTCATCGGTGGTGTGTTAATATCTCTTATTTACGTATTCTCAAGAGACATTTTATCACTATTTTTAACGAGTCAAACTACAATTGAAATTGCTCATAGCTTAGTTATGATTACATTATGGAGTTATTTAATTTTCGGTCATGCACAAATTATTAGTGCGACAATGCGAGCGAGCGGTACAGTACTTTGGCCAACTGTTATTGGAGTTGTTTCAATTTGGCTTGTAGAAGTACCCGTAGCATATTATCTTTCTTACCATACAAGTCTTGGAATAGAAGGCATTTGGATCGGGTATCCAGCAGCATTTATTGTCAGCTTAATATTACAGTATGCATATTATAAGCTTTCATGGCAAAAGAAACGAATTACACGATTAGTTAGTTAAATAGAAAAATGTCCCTAAGTTATTAGACTTAGGGACATTTTTTCGTAAGTTCAGGTTTATAAATAGCTTTTTAAAGTTATATCAAAATGTTGTCTAATGAGTGTTTTATTACTCATATAAAACTCCCACGCTTTTTCCGGTTCACCGATAATCTCAAAGGATTCCTCTGTAATATATAAAGCGCAATTATCCTCCAGTGCAATTCCTTCTATATTCCCTTGATGATTTTGTAAAAAGGAATGGAAGGCGTTCATTCTGTTTAATTGATTATAATGTGGACAAAATCTTTTATTAACAATACCCCATCCGTTACTCTCTATATAACCAGAACCTTCATAATCTGATCGGATACTAGACGTGAACCAACACATAGCACCAGCGCTATAACCAGCAATAAGTGTTCCTTGCTGCAGAGCCAATAATAATTTTTCATCGAGTCTATGTTCTTTCCATTGCGTAAGCATGTGAATATAGTTCCCGCCACCTAAATAAATTAAATCGGCTGAATGAATCATCTCGTCTATTTCATACTTTGAAGGTGAATCTGTTGTAGTACGTAAAATTTGTACTTCACAATGTAATTGTTTTTCAAAAGTGTCTAAAAATAATTTTATATAGCTTTCATCATCATGACTAGCCGTTGGAATAAACAATATTTTTGGGTACTGTTTATTTGTTAATTCTATAAGGCGTTCATTAATAGGCAAGTGATTTGAATCTTGTAAATCACCGCCACCAATGACAGCTAATTTCATAGTAAAGCACCACCTAATTATTTTTGTTATATAAAAATTCGATAGAAGAGAGTTACATTCCTTCCGTAATGTAATCAATAATTAGAAAATGTAGCTTAAGTATATCGGAATAGTAAAGAAACTACTGACTATATATACCAATGCATTAGAAACCATACATTGATATATAATATTTCATACTAATGTTTCAAAATATGGAAAAATATGTTTAAATAGATATAATGACGCATTGATTCATATTGAATTTATACTTATATTTTAAAAGGGTATCGGAAATAATAGCGATTTTTTAAAACAGTTTTTACTTTTAATAGGAAGTTGTATTACAATATGTTAAAATTATTTCAATATATTTATTTAATATGAAATACAAAGAAGGAGAGTGAAAAAAGTGGATTTTCGATTTGAATTTACAACGAAGCTGAAAGAATACTTAGACGATGAGAAGGATGAAAAAATAATAAAAGATGGACACAGAGATGTAATTTTTCACTATTTATATGCGTTAGAGACTGAAATTGGCGTTGTTAAAAATCCTAATTTTACTTTTTTTGCATCAGGAAGACGTTCACATATAGTGTTAGAAAACGTTGAATTTAAAACAGAAGTAAATGTAAAAAGTAATATAATTGAAATTACAAAAATAGTGGATAATGTAGCTATTCCGTTAGATACTATCGTAGCGAAAGATCGGGAATTATTTGCACTTGGACGTAATGAGAAGTTTAGTGTACAAATATTAGAGCAGTATCTTTTTGATACATTTGGAGAAAAATTAGGTTTAAAATGAATGGAATAGCCTATGTATTTATGGGTAGTTAATTTTCATATATATCATTTACGTTTGACCTTTCATTTAATTTATACTACAATTCGTAGTGTGAAAGGAGTTGTACAATGTTTACTCAAAACTATAAGTTAAATGAGCACGGGTTAAATCATTTCTTTGGACCGCTTGAAGCGAAAATTATGGAGATTGTTTGGTCTAGCGATGGTATTACTATTAAAGAAGTGCAGCAGAAATTAAGTGAAGAATCACCTGTGAATTTTAACACTGTTATGACAGTTATGAACAGGTTAGTAGAGAAATTACACTTAGAAAAACAGACTGTGAAAAGAAGTGGTATATATCGTGCTGTACAAACAAAAGAAGAATTCTTATCCAATCAAACGAAGAAAATGACACAGGAATTGATGGGGGAATTTGGAGATTTAGTTGTAAATCATATGTTAGATGAGTTAGAGCAGGCTGATCCGACTTTAATAAAAAAGTTAGAAGACAAATTGAGTCAGTTAAAAAGAGAGGATTAATGAAATGAAATGGCAAATGCGTAAAATCGTATTGTTAGCAGTAATTGTTAGTATCCTCTTTTTCAGTATGTTAGTGTATTACGTTACATATCCATTTCTGTTTCAAAATAAGATGTTCCTTCTTTCAAATTTTTGCTTGTTCCAGTTAGAAAAACATATGAAAGAATTATCGCTGATTCGTATTATAATCGCTGGATTATTACTACTTACTGTATTAATCGTGTGCAAAAGAATTTGGCGACAATTTTTCTATAGTAAAAAATTACAAAAAGTACTTATCCCTTTCGTCCGAAAAGGAAAACAAATATATATATTGCCGACTACGGAAGTTGCGGCATATACAATTGGGCTATTTCGTCCGAAAGTTGTCATGTCAGAAGGGATGCTTCAAACATTTTCAGATGAAGAAATAGATGCAATTATTTTCCATGAAGAATATCATCAAAAGAATTGGGATCCGCTAAAATTATTTTGTTTTACGCTATTAGCAGAAGGAATGATGTACATACCGATATTAAAAGGGTTGTTACAGCGATATCATACGTATCAGGAGCTAGCTGCTGATAAATATGCGATGCAAAAAATGGAATCTTCATTTGAGTTAGGTAGCGCGTTATTAAAATTAATTAAAATAAAGACAATGGAAAATCGATGTGTTACAGCTTCATTTGCAAAAACAGCAATAAATTTACGAATCGAGCAAGTGTTAAATGAAAAGGTTGTTAAGCTTACTATTCCGTTACATACGAATTCGGTATATGTAACAGTAGGTTTATTCTGTATGTCGGTTGTACTTATTGTCGGAGAGTGCATATAGCCTCTTTTTTTAAGAATAAACACTACTCATTGTAGTGTTTAAGGGGGAATAAAATGAATGCAGCAGATTTAACAATTTGGCTTGTGGCTGGGGCGGGAGTATTGTCATTTATATCACCGTGCTCTTTACCGCTATATCCATCTTATTTATCTTATATTACCGGTGTGTCTATCCAAGATTTAAAAGAAAATCGTGGAATTATGCAAAAATCAGCGATTATACATACAGTATTTTTTATGATCGGATTTTCGGTTATATTTTACGCGTTAGGTTTATCGGTAAGCTGGATTGGAATAACATTTTCATCTAATCAAAAATTGATTCAACAAATTGGTGGGATTTTTATTGTTTTAATGGGGCTATTTATGACGGGCTTGTTTCAGCCTAAGTGGCTTATGGCAGAGAAAAAGGTGCAGTATAGAAGTAAATCGACTGGATATATTCGCTCGATTTTAGTCGGTATGACATATGCAGCAGGTTGGACGCCATGTGTTGGACCGATATTTTCAGCTGTACTCATGCTTGGCGCGACGAATCCTGAAGGGGCGCTTCTTTATATTACAGCGTATACTCTTGGGTTTGCGGTTCCATTTTTCGTGATGGCATTCTTTATTGGGAAGGTAAAATGGATTGTTACATATGCCAATGTCATGATGAAAATTGGCGGTGGAATGATGATTGTAACAGGTATTTTATTGTATACAAATCAAATGACGAAAATTACAGCATTCTTTATTCGTCTATTCGGTGGATTTACAGGTTTTTAAAAATGAGGAGGAAGAAAAGTGAAGAAACTAATTGCTATTATACTAGTAGGTGCTCTCGCTTGGGCGGGGGTTAACTTTTATAATTCAAAGAAAGAAGAAAAGGAAAGAAAAGCAAAGCAAGCAGAGTTACAGGAGAAAGAAGTATTACCACAAGTCGGTTTTAAAGCACCTAGCATCACATTAAAAGGATTAGACGGAAAGTTACAGTCGTTAAATGATGCAAAGGGAAAACCGTATATTATTAATTTTTGGGCATCATGGTGTGGGCCGTGTGAAATGGAGGCACCTGACTTAGTTCATATGTATGATAAATATAAAAAGGATGTTGAAATTTTTGCGGTGAATGCAACTGTTAGTGACCCAGTACAAGAAGCAAGCGCATTTGCTAATCGTTATGGTTTTGAGTTTCCTGTTCTACTAGATATGGACGGAGTAGCTGGACTAGATTATAAAGTATTCTCTTTACCGACGACATTTTTTGTTAATAAAGATGGAATTATAGTAGATCATGTACGAGGTGTATTACCACCAGATCAATTAGAAAAGAAATTTAAGAAATTGATTGAGAATTAAAAGGAGATTTGGTGACGATGGAGTGGATTGTGAGGTTACAACCCATATCTCTTATAATTGGAAGTCTATTTGGTTTTATGTTGATGAAACGAAAGATGAAGTATCAAAATGTATCATATGAAAAAATGATGGATGCCATAACAAATGCTTTTCTTATCATCGTATTTGTATGGAAGTTTGCACCAGCAATTTTAAATCCTGTATGGGCTTTTGGGGCGCCGGTGCAAGCAATATTAGCTATTGGAAGTATGCAACATATTGTAGTAGGATGCGTAATTGCGAGTGTATACATTTTTTTGAAAAGTAAAAAGGAACAATTTTTGCTTCGTATTTTACTTGATGTACTCCCTTTTGGATTGTGTGTGTGCATTATCTTTTATTTTCTATTCCATCATGAAGTAGGTGTACAAACGACACTACCATGGGGAATGAATATATATGAATCTAAATTTTTATATCATCCTATTTTCGTATATGAGATCATCCTTGCTCTTTGTATAATGGGCTTGTTATGGATGAAAAATGAAAGGCTCGGAAATGGAAAGAATATAAGTGTTTTTCTAATTATTGAGGGGTTTGCTCATATTATTATTTCGCTTGTTAGTGAACAAAATTCGGTTCTGTTTGGTCTATCAGCAGAGCAAATAATGAGCTTTTGTATTATTAGTTTAGGGATTTTGTTGGTGCCGAAAAAATAAAAGATAGCCATGTACAGAGAGTATCTGTATGGCTATCTTTTATAAGCATATTTCTTCATCATATGCTAAATCATTATATTGTAGAAATCTAAAAACCCCTTTATTAGGGGTTTTTAGGTTTCTATAGGTCTGCATGTGTTTCTTGTTTATCTGTATCCCATTTTGGAAGTTGTTTTGCTTGTTGACTTTCAGTAAAATTATTAAATCCAAAAGCAAGTATGCATGTAAAGGTTAAAATAGCTAAACTAATCTTTTTCATTATCTTAGTGCCTCCTTAGTTAATAATTTTTGTTTTGCTTCGTAAGTTTTGAAAAAATATTTTTGAGATTTCTCTATTTTATTCACTTTATGAAATTCTACTGCTAATAATTCGTAATATTCTTGTACATAATCGTATAATTCTTTACTGTTAAAATATGTAGTGCCTGCAATGATTGCGTTTTCTAAGTCGTCTAGAATACCAGTGTGTTGTGTTTTTAAGATAGTGAAATGGTGTTTATATTCTTGATTATTTAATTCATTACAAATTTCTAAGCCTTTTTGAACCCAATCGTTTGCAAGTTCTTTTTCATTTAAACTAAAATGTTCTTTGGCTTGTAGAAAATTGGCTTTTAGGTGTTTAGGTAATTTGTTTGTAACTATTGTAAGATGTCTAATAGCAAGGGTTGATAGATTTTGAGAAGAGTAGAGCCAACCTAAGTTATTTCGAACTTTTAAGATTAGTGTATCGTCTTTCAGCTTTTGTAAAATATTGATTGCTGAATTATAGTTCTCTTCTGCTTGTTCGAATTGTTTTAAATAAACAGAACATGAGCCTAAAATGTTTTCGCATAGAGCTATTTTAATTTCATAACGTGGATATTTTGAGAAAATCTCTTTAGCTTGATTTGCATAATTGATTGCTGTAAGTGGTTTGTTTGTATGGTGATTAAATATAGCAAATTTATATTTATATTCAGCTTCTTCTAGTTCGCCTGGTACATGTTTTAAAAGGGATTCAGCTTTTTCGTATTCTTTTTTTGCTTCATCATAATTTCCAATAATGGTAGCATGTTCAGCTTTAAAAAAGTGATAATAATAAGTAATAAAGTCTTCAGTTATTGGATTGTCTAAACGAACAATTTGACTAAAAGTATCATACTTAATGTTTGTCCAATCGGTTAGGACCTTATATTTAAAGTTTAGTAGGGAGTAGTAAAGCGATAGAGTTTGATCAGCTTCAATTTTATTAATCTGTTTCTCTATTTTTTCTTTTAATTGTTTCGCTTCAATTAATTGCTCCGCTACCATTACTTGATATAAAATGTTTAATTCGTTGACAATCTGTTCATGCCCTTTTAATAACACACTCATTATATATTCCCCCATTCGATAAAAGTATCCTAATTTAATTATTTCTATAATAGCAAAATAGAAGAAGTATAAGAGTGATTTTATCATATTTTTCAACAAAATTCTGAAAAATTAATTAATTTTTACATATTTCTTATTTTTATGTGAATATTACAAGTGCCTCTGGTAGTGGTGGGATGAATCTGACTCATGATACGTTAGCATCAATGGGAGGGATAGTTTTACTTGTAAATATGTTTTTAGGAGGATTGTTCGGATTGGGTCCAACTGTTAAGTTTTTAACAAAAATTTCACTTTCTTATTTAATAAAAACAGGATAATCCTCACTTTATAAGAATCATCCTGTTTTTATTGATATATTAAAAAATCGGCGGAGTAACAGAAAATAGGACTATCGCGTTTTTTTCAAAATGATTCACCCATTTATGCTTTAAATAAGCAGGTATTTTTACACTGTCGCCAGTTTCTAATACGTATTCTTCCTCATTTAAATATAATGTGATTTTCCCATCTAAGACAAATGCTAATTCTTCTCCTTTATGTTCTAGCACATTTTCTGATGAAGCTGTATTAGGCGGGACGGTCATAATTGCTGTTGCTAAATTTCCAGTGAAATCAGGTGAAAGCATTTCATATGATAAATTATCAATAATCATTTTCTTTCGTTTATGGGAACGTACAATTAAATCGTCTGTATTTGTATCTTCAAGTAAAAAGCTAAATGTTGGCACATCAAGAGCTTTAGCAAGCACTTTTAATGTTTGGATAGAAGGGTTAGCGGACCCGCGCTCAATTTGACTTAACATTGATGGTGTAATATCGGCCATCTTTGCTAGTTCTTTACTAGTTAAACCTTTTTCTTTTCTTTGTTTTTCAATTTTTTTACCAATATCTATATTTTCCATAATGAAAATCTCCTTAATAATTATTAAATTATATTTAAATAAATTAAATTAAAATTAACTTAATGGGATTATTTGTGTTAAACTATATTAAAATTAATTTAATTATAATTTATTGTATGGTGAGCTACAAGGATATAAGGAGGAAACAAAATGAAAGAAATAGGGGCATTACAAGCAGAATATCCATTAGTGAATAAGCTTATTGCAACAGAAGAAGTATTTTGGATAAATCCAAACATAGAAAAGTATGAAACAGCAATAAAAGATTCACCACTTAATGAAGAGAATGTAAAAGATGCGGAAGAGAGATTAAAGCGTTTTGCACCATATATTGCGAAAGTTTTTCCTGAAACGAAAGGGGCGAACGGCATAATCGAATCACCTTTAGTGAAAATACCTTCTATGAAAGAAGCTTTAGAGAGAAAATATGAGCAACCTATTTTAGGAGAATTATTATTAAAATGTGATAGTCATCTTCCAATATCAGGATCAATTAAAGCTAGGGGCGGTATTTATGAAGTGTTGAAACATGCTGAGCAACTAGCATTGCAGCACGGAATGGTAACAGAAGAAGATAATTATTCCGTTTTAGATAGTGATACATGTAGAGAGTTTTTCTCGAAATATTCAATTGCAGTAGGTTCTACAGGGAATTTAGGACTTAGCATAGGGATTATGAGTGCGAATCTAGGTTTTAATGTAACTGTTCATATGTCAGCAGACGCAAAAGAATGGAAGAAAGATTTATTAAGAAGTAAAGGTGTAAACGTTATTGAATATGAAGATGATTATAGCAAAGCAGTAGAAGAAGGAAGAAGACAAGCGGATGCGGATCCTAGCTGTTATTTTGTAGACGATGAAAACTCGCATGATTTATTTTTAGGATACGCAGTAGCAGCATCACGATTACAAAAGCAATTAGAAGAGTTAGAGGTTGTAGTAGATGAAAATCATCCTTTATTTGTTTATCTTCCGTGCGGAGTAGGAGGAGGACCTGGCGGAGTAGCATTCGGTTTAAAGTTATTGTATAAAGATAATGTTCATTGTTACTTTGCAGAGCCAACACATTCTCCTTGTATGTTACTCGGCTTAATGACAGGCCTTCATGACAAAATTTCCGTTCAAGATATCGGAATTGATAATGTAACAGATGCGGATGGACTTGCGGTAGGAAGGCCATCTGGATTTGTCGGTAAAACGATGGAACCATTTTTGAGTGGGAATTACACAGTAAGCGATGAAGAGTTATATAGATTGTTAAAAGAGCTAGCTGATACGGAGAATATTTATTTAGAGCCTTCTGCACTAGCAGGTATGATAGGGCCAGTGAAAGTATGTAAAGAAGATGAGTATTTACAAAAGCTACAGTTAACAGAGAAGGTGAAAAAAGGTACTCATATTGTGTGGGGAACGGGTGGAAGTATGGTTCCAAACGATACAATGGATGAATATTATAGGAAAGGTTTGGAATTAACGATATAAGAAAAATGAGGCTAGTTGTAGCCTCATTTTTTCATGTACATAAAAATCTTTGTTATTTTCACAATAGTTCTTTATAGTATATATAAAGGATAACTAATATTGAATAAATACAACAAAAAGCTTTATTTTACATAATAAGAGGATGTGTATACGATGTCATTACAGACTAAATATATAGCGGGTATTTCACTTGGGGTTATGGGTGTCGGCTTTGCGGCTTCTATCCCTTTTCAAGGAACGATAGCTGGAGAGATTATACAAGGGGGATTTGAAGCTGGGTTAGTTGGCGGGCTTGCAGATTGGTTCGCAGTTACAGCATTATTCCGTCACCCGATGGGAATACCAATTCCGCATACAGCTTTGTTACCTAAAAATCGTAAACGAGTAACGAAAGGGCTCATCAATACGTTAGAAAATGAATGGCTGACGAAAGAAAGTATTACGAATAAAGTAAAAGAGATGCAGTTAGCACAAATGGTACTGCAAATTGCTGAGAGAGAAATGCAGTCTGATGCTGTGAAAAAGGGGATTGTAACGATTGCAGAGAAAGCAATTGTTACAATAGATACAGAAAAGTTAGCTGTTATTATTGAAAAAGAATTAAAAACATATTTGCATACAATTAATACAAGTAACATCTTACAAGTGCTTGTTGATCAATTAGTTGTGCAAGAATATGATGAGAAGACACTTGATTACATTTTAGTAAAAGTGAAAGATTGGACAGCGCAAGATGAAGCACGCTACCAGCTTGGAAGTTTAGGTATGAAGGCGATGGAAAATATAAAAGTAGATGGATTCTTACAGTTTACATTGAAATCGTTTATGAATATTGTAGATGAAGATAAAATTGGCGGCATTTTGCAGAAGTTTATTATTAGCAATATTAACAGCTTACAAGATGCAGATAATAGCACGAGACAACTTATATTAGCGAAAATTCGTCAAGAAATTATAAATGTAAAAGAAAATGAAGCGTTACTACAAGAATTAGAAAATTGGAAAGAAAAATGGATTGCCAATTGGAATGCTACTGACAAAATAAAAGAGATGCTAGAGCAAGTACAACAAAGAGCAGTTGCTTTTGTAAATAATGAAGAATTTGCTGATAAATATGTTATTCCATTTTTACAAAAACAAATGAACAAAATAAAAGAAGATGAACAAACTGTTCAAAAAATAGAGGAGTGGTTACAAAAGCAAGTTGTTACACTTGTGGAAAAAAACCATTCGAAAATCGGTAAGCTTGTACAAGAAAATCTTGATAAGTTAGATGATAAAACGTTAATCGAAATGATTGAAAATAATGTCGGTAAAGATTTGCAGTGGATCCGAGTGAACGGGGCGGTTTGCGGATTTATGATTGGATTAGTGTTAGAAGGAATTAAAGCGATTATATGAGAAAAACCTTCCGCAATTGCGGAAGGTTTTTTATTTTTCGAGAACACTCATATTCAAATTATAAGCTTTCTCAATATTTAACTTGTACGTGCCATTTCCAGTTTTAATCGAATTTTTATACCAATGTTCTTGGTTGTTTAATTCTGGATGTTCTTCTGAAGAAGTATTTTCGTTTTTCGTTAAATCTTCTACTTGTTCCCAAGGTGTGCTTCCGTGTGTTTCTTTTTGATTTGTTACTGCTGTTAAAGATACATCACTTTCTTTTGCAAGATGGACAGACACTCTTGAGCTTTCCTGTACAAACCAATTATTTTGTAATTGACCTGGATAAAGAGATAGTTCGTTATTTGAAGCACGGATTTCCACATTTTTATTTTGTGGAAGAACAAGCGTTGGTTTCACCTGTGGTGCTGAATTAAATAACGTATGCTGAACAGGTAATGATTTTAAAGTGATATACATCGTTTCTCCAGCCGTTTGAACTGAAAGGAAATCATCTCGTTTTAAATTGAGTTTTTCATTTGCTTTCGTTGTCATTTCATAAGTTCCCAAAAGATGAATTTGATTTGTATTATTTCCCTCTATCGTTAGAGGTTGATGTCCTGCATCTACTACGATTTTTTTGATAGATTCAGGTATATCAAATTGTCCGTCTGGAATATTACTCGTTTGCCTCGTTGTGTTAATAGAGTGACGAACTTCTTCTAGTAATCCAGTTGATAATAAACAGTAAAAAGCAATTCCGACGCTTCCTAAAACACCGATAAAGAAAATACTAAAAATATCATATTTAATAAATGATTGTTCCTTCTTAGAAAATAGAAGGTATAGTAAAACTTCAGCTCCAAGTATGATAAGTAAAACTGGCCACCATGCAGTTAGTGTATCTAATACTTGAATTCCTTTTACGACTGAAAATAGTAAAAAGCACCCTAACGATATAATAGAAAGCCCCATTGAGAATGTTCCAACACGCCAAGTCCTCATTCGCTTGTCCCACCTTTGTTTTCTTTATTTCCAAGTAACAATTTAAAGCCGCCGCCAATTAAAAGGAGCGCAACGATAGATGTCTGGAAATAGCGATAATATAGTTCACTAAGATGAATATTAAATATAGTTACAAAATAATCATTCAAAATAGGAAGGACTGTTTGATTTAATAAATAATAACCACCGAGTGTAATTAATCCGATACCGATCCATCTTTGATGATTTATAAAATAATCGATAATGGGTTCGTCTTGTACTCGTTCTTTTCCGTATTTTGCTGTTTGCTGTAACGCATCAAAAAAGCTATAGAACCAAATGATTGGTACTAAAAATAAAAACGCAGAAAGTCTTAATAAGTCGAGTAAATAAATAGATAGTAAAAAGGCTGCCATAAGCTGAAGACCACGGCGTTGTAAACCTAAATACATATGACCTGCTCCAGGGAACATCGCTAAAATAGAAGCAAATGTTTTACTTTTCTTTCCTTGCTCTCGATGTTCTTCAAAATCTTCGAAAATAGTACGGTCAATTAATTGCTCGTCGCGTTCTTTTTTCTGTAGTTGCTGAACAACGTCAAAGAAATTATAAATCCATAAAACAGGTAACGTAATAAGAAAGATAAGGAAACTTCCTTGAGATGTTAATAATGTTACAAATATAATCATGCTGCCTAAGCCAGCGCAAGCGACTAAAAATGTAAGACCGCGTTGCATAAGTCCTAATTGGAAATGGCCAAGTCCAGGGATGATGGATAGGAGAATGATATAAAATCGTTCGCTCTCTTTAGAGGAATTTATCAATTCTCCAGCTTCTTGTTTTTTCGTTTGTTTTATAATGGTGATAACTAAATCTAGTAAGTTAATTACCCATAGAACAGCTAGTAAAAATAGAGAAAGAAAAGCAATATCACGTTCTCTTACTACTATGGTACAAAATACTGCAAAGGAGAATAGAAATAAAGATCCTCCGCTATATAAAATAAACCGTCCTAGCTTTTTTAAGTATAAATGTCCAAGCCCAGGAATTAGCCCTAATACAAGTGCTAAAAAGGGGTTTTTATTCATGCTTTAAACCTCCGTCCTTTTTTGATGTATCTACCGATTTGTTTACAATTTGTTGTGAGATAGAAGACTCGTTATGTTTTGAAGATTTCTCGAAATTTGATGTCGCTGTAAAAATATATTGGAATAAACCACTTACCATAAAAATAATTGTAGCTGCAGTCGCAATTATGTAGTGAATAATTGTGCGCTTTAGTGAGTTTGTTTTTATATTTTCATTAGGTTGTAGCGTTTCAAAATTAATTTGCGTCATAACTTCGTTCGTAAATGAATCATCATTTATCATTGGAAGGTTTTCATGTTGTTCATCAATACTTTCCATATAAAGTGTTAAACAATGATCACATTCGTAAAGATGTTCTTCCATAGATTCACGTTTATTGTTTTCTATAAAATCTAATGTATAATTGCGCCAATCTTCTTTTGAATAATGCATCATAGAAACTCTTCCTCCTTCCAATGTTTTTTAATCCATTTTCGTGCCCGATACAGTTTCATTTCGACTGTTTTTACTTCGATGTTTTCCTGTAAAGCAATTTCTTGATAACTTTTTTCTTCTAAGTAATGTGCGAGAACGACGTCACGGTAATTTTCGGGAAGTTCTCTCAGTTTTTGAGCAATGAGTAATTTCTGCTCTTTCGTCAATAATAAAGCCTCAATATTATGAGAGGACTTTATATTTTCCTCAGCTTCTTTACATAAGGAGAGTTCTTCACTTTCTCTAGCTTTCTTCCTCTTATAATCAATAGCGTGATTGGTGGCAATACGCGCCATCCACGTTTTTAATCCGCGAAATTGATAATTTGGGAGAGAGGTGTGAATTTTTACGAATACTTCTTGTGTAACATCTTTCGCATCTTCTTCATGTCTTAAAATAGAAAAGATAACTTGAAAAATATAATGACGATATGTTTGTACAAGGATACGAAAAGCATGCTCGCTTCCTTGCTGTGCTTTTTCAATTAATTGTTTTTCCTCAATGGGTCTCTCCCTCCTTTTTGACGCATTCTATTATATAGACGTAAAGAATGATAAGTCACCCTACACATATTGTAAAAAAAGAATAATATATTTTTTGCAGGAGAGCTAGATGAAAAAAGGTGTGAAAAAATGGTAAAGAGAAGTATATAATGAGCAAGTAGGAAATGTTACACGGAGAAAGGATGTGAATGTTAGTAGGGGAAGGGCCATACTAACAAACATGAAAATTAAAATATTAATAGCGGATGATAACTCTTTTATTAGAGAGGGCATGAAAATTATTTTAAATACATACGAAGAGTTCGAAGTAGTAGATACTGTAAATGATGGGGAAGAAGCTGTAGCATATTGTAAAAAGCATGAAGTTGATATTGCTCTTTTAGATGTTCGCATGCCAAATATGAACGGGGTAGAGGCGACGAAGTTCATTTGTGAAGAGACGAAAACAAAACCGCTTATTTTAACGACGTTTGATGATGATGAATATATTTTGGATGCAGTAAAAAACGGAGCGAAAGGTTATTTGTTAAAAAATAACGATCCGGAGCGTATTCGTGATGCGATAAAAGGAGTATATAACGGTCAAACTGTTATGCAAGATGTTGTCCTCGATAAAATTAAGTCTAATTTAATGGAAAGTAAAGAGGAAGAATGTAAAATTGATAAGAGCCTTTTCACAGAAAGGGAGCTTAGTATTATCGCATTAATTGCAAAAGGTTTCTCGAATAAAGAAATTTCGAAACAGCTTTTTATATCTGAAGGAACAATTGCAAATTATATTACGTCAGTTTTAGGGAAAACTGGACTTGAACATCGCACACAAATTGCGATTTATTACTTAACAGGGAAAGTAGATTAGTGATATGGAATTTTGGCTAACTGTAAGTAAATTAATTGTCTTTTTATATATTGTGTTTAGTTATATTTACGCAAATGTAGTAAATTTACCTTGGGTTATATTTACTTTACTTATTTACCTCTCTGTAAACGTAATGATTTCTATATTTAAAAAAGATACGTATAAAAAATTATTAATCTGTATGTCAATTGGCATAATTATGTTATTTACATGGAGGGTTCATCCATTTTTTATTTTGTTTTTACCTTTGAACTTATACGAAATTACATTCCATTACATAGAAAAGAATTGGCCACGCTTTGTTGTTATGATGCTCCCAATTACGATTGCAGATGAAAGTATTCGAATGACTTATGGATTAATTGTTGCATTTTCTTTTCTCGTTTTAACTATAGCAGATCGATATATATCGCGTGTAGTAAAGCTTGAATCGCAAAATGATAAGATGCGAAAAGATATGCAACGACTTACGAAAAGCTTACATGAAAATAAAGAGTACATAAGACAATCTGAATACACATTTAAGCTAGAAGAGAGAAATCGGTTATCGCAAGAAATTCATGATAAAATTGGTCACTCGATGACGGGTGCACTTATTCAAATGGAAGCAGCAAAAAGGTTAATGGAAATAGATAAAGAAAAATCTGCGGAGTTATTACAAAATGCAATTCACATTTCAAAAGATGGAATTGAAAGTATTCGCATTACATTAAAAAATATGAAGCCTCCAACTGAGCAAATTGGCATTCATCGTATGAAATTATTCATAGAGGAATTTGCCGGTAAGAATGATGTGAATATTCCTTTTGTATACAAAGGGAACTTAGATATGATTTCTCCCATTCAGTGGAAAATTATCGGTGAGAATGTTACAGAAGCACTAACAAATGCAATGAAATATGCTGATGCGACAGTTATTTCTATAGATATTCATGTACTTAACAAGATGGTTAAGGTGCAAGTGAAGGATAACGGAAAAGGGGTAGCTCTTGTTAAAAAAGGTCTCGGTATTATGGGGATGGAGGAGCGAACGGCGTCTGTAAACGGAAAAATTATTGTAGATGGGACAAGTGGTTTTTCAGTAACGATGTTGTTGCCAATATAAAGAGAATGGTACGAGGATGAACCATCTCATATGAAAAAAGTGAATATTCTCATGTGAAAAGAATGAACTTCTGCACTGAGCAGGTTCATTCTTTTTGTTTATACTAAAAGCAGAGAAACCGAAATAGGGGTGAAAATGATGAATACATTAGAAATTAAAAATTTAACGAAAAAATTTGGTGATTTCATCGCAGTTGATAATATGTCTTTATCTATTAAAGAAGGAGAAATATTTGGCTTTTTAGGATCAAATGGTGCTGGTAAGAGTACAACGATAAATATGATTGCTGGTTTGTTAAGAAGTAATGAAGGTGAGATTAGCATACTAGGAAAAAATATAAAGAAACATAATCGATTTGCGAAAATGAATATCGGTATTGTTCCGCAAGATATTGCGATTTATGAAGAGTTAACTGCCTATGAAAATGTGAAATTCTTTGCTGGATTGTACGGGTTACGAGGAGCCGAATTAAAAGCTAGGGTAGAGGAAGCTCTTAAATTTGTAGGACTTAGTGATAAACAGAAAAGCTATCCGAAGAACTTTTCTGGTGGGATGAAGCGAAGACTGAATATCGCTTGTGCAATTGCTCATAGACCGAAGTTAATTATTATGGATGAGCCGACAGTTGGAATTGATCCACAGTCAAGAAACTACATTTTGCAGTCAGTACGTAAATTAAATGAAATGGGAAGTACAATTATTTATACGAGTCACTACATGGAAGAGGTAGAAGAGATTTGTACGAAAATAGCGATAGTAGATCACGGTAAAGTAATTGCAGAAGGTACGAAAGAACAGTTAAAAGCAATTATTACTGACACGAAAGATATTTGGATTGAAGTGAAATCGGTAGAGAATTTAGATGTAGAAAAATTAAAAGAGATAAACGGTGTGAAAGCAGTTCAAATTGAAGAAAACGTAATTAAAGTGAATTCTGATGCGGGATTAAATAATTTAAATAAAATCATTCAACACTGTATCAATCATGATATTGAAATTCGTTCATTAGAGGAGCAGGCTCCCAACTTAGAAACAGTATTTCTTACCTTAACCGGAAGAAACTTACGAGATAAATAAAAGGTAAATGAAGAAAAGGTAAAGGGAGGTTCATCAATTGAACATCTTCAATATTGCAATTATGCACATTAAAAGAGAATTTAGAGACGTAAGAACTTTAGTTTTTATGTTAGCATTTCCGATTGTACTTATGCTTGTGTTAGGAACAGCGTTAAGTAATGCATTTAATAGCGATAGTCATACTATTAAAGATATACAAGTGATATACAAAGATGAAGCAAATGGTACGTTTTCTCAATCATTTGAAGCATTTGCAAAAGAAGTAAGTAAATCTGGTATTCACTTTAAGAAAGTTTCTGAAGAGGTAGATGGAAAAGAAAAAGTAAAACAAAACAAATATGCTGCGTATGTAGAATTGAATAAGGACGGGGTAAAGTTTTACGGAAGTGATAGAAGTAGTATTGAAAGTAGCATAGTTGAAGGAATGATGACTACATTTGTTGATAAGTACAATGTAGTAGTTGAGATTGAGAAAGTAGACCCTAGTAAAATTAGCACAATAATTCCGAATGGAGAACGTAATGAGTATATTAAAGAAACGGCATTACAAGCGACTAAAAAACCAGGTTCTATGGATTACTATGCAATTGTAATGACAACGATGGTTGCTTTGTATGGTGCGATGGGAGCAAGTAATTTAATTAGAGGCGAACGAATACGTAAAACAGGAGATCGTCTCATTGCTGCACCTATAACGAAAGCGGAAATTTTTATCGGGAAAATATTGGGTAATATGGTGGCGAATGCACTGTGCATACTACTTGTCGTTTTATTTAGTAAATTTGTTTTTCAAGCTAACTGGGGCGATCATCTTGGAGTTGTCTTACTTATTTTACTAACAGAAGTCCTTTTAGCAACTAGCTTCGGCCTCGGCATCGGATATATTACAAAAACAGGTGAAGCATCTAGAGCAATTATTTTAGTTATCGTACAACTAGCTTCTATTTTTGGCGGGGCATACTTCGTAGTAGAAGAAAATTTCGTTACGAATTTATCACCATTAACGTGGGCAAACACTGCCGTTATGAAAATTATTTATGCAAATGATGTAGGGGCGGCACTACCAGTCATCTCTTTAAATATCGGAATCTCAGCACTCTTTTTATTCATATCGATTATCGCATTACGCAGACGGGAGGGGCTATAGTATGAAAGATATTTTATGGCTTATGCAAAAAACATTATCAGTCCTTTTGAAAAATAAAAAAGGGTTACTCATTATTATTAGCTTGCCGATAATAGGAACGTTAATCTCCTTTTCAATATATGGAAATGCGGGGCAAGGGACGTTAAATATCGGAGTTATAAATAAAGAAAATGAGTCGATAGCAAATGATACGGTGAAATTTTTAGAAGAAATCAATCATGTAAAAGTAAGTAAAGTGAAAGAATCTGAAGTAGAAGATAAACTCACTTCAAAAAAACTTGATGGAGTGATTACGTTACAGTCTGGTTTTTCAGAAAGTGTCCGAGAAGGAAAACCAAGCAATATTGAAATTTCATCGATTAAAGGTGATCAAGTAACAGCGTTTATTAAGTCATATTTGTACAATTATATTGATAATGTAGCAGCGATAAGTAAAGTAGCAGGAACAGATCAAAGTGCATTTGATACGATGTACGCAGGATATCAAAAAAGTTCATTTAAAGTGAAGACTGAGACGTTAGAAGATACTTCGAAAAATAAAGATATGACGAACCAAACCATGGGTTATCTTATTATGTTTATGTTATTTTCAGCAGTGAACTTATCAGGCTATATTTTAAAAGAAAAAGAGAATAGAACGTACTTTAGATTATTATCCACGCCGATAGATGGAAAGAAATTTATATTATCTAACGTCGGGGTAAATATGATTATATTAACAGTACAAATTATGATTACAATCCTATTCTTAACGAATGTTTTTCATACGAATATCAATATGCCCTTCATCGTTATGGTTGGTGTACTGATGATATTTGCTTTAATAGCGATTGGAATGTCGTTAGTAATTGTTGCTTTTTCAAAAAACTCATCATCGGCAAATGCGATGCAAAACATGGTCATTGTACCAACATGCTTACTAGCGGGTTGTTATTTCCCATATGACATTATGCCAAGTGCAGTACAAAAAGTAGCTAATTTTCTTCCGCAGCGCTGGTTGTTAGACACAGTATCGAAACTACAACAAGGAATACCATTCTCGGAGTTGTATTTAAACATTTTAATTTTATTCGCTTTCGCAATTGCATTCTTCTTAATTGCTATTTATAAGTTTGGAAGAAATAATGATGCGAGAAATTTTGTTTAATGTGAAAAGGATGTGACGTTAAGTCACATCCTTTTTTGTATGAAGCATGAAATCTAAATTTGAATGACAAAATAGAAAGGTGGAAAGAAAATGATCGGAAGGAAATCAAAATGATTAAAAAAATATTGCGAGTTACTTCTATTGTTATTGCTATTTTCGTTTTTATTTTAATTTGGGTTCATATTGACGTTACACTCGGAAGAAAAATGGAAGCCGGGAAAAACATGCCGACAGAGTATGCGCCTCATTATAGTGACTTTCAATTATATGTAGAAGGGAAGTCTTTTTATAAACAATTATTTACTGATATAAGTGAAGCGAAAAGCTCCATTTACACGTATTTCTTCATTTTGTCGGATGATAAAAGTAGCCATACTTTTTTAAACTTATTAAAAGAGAAGGCAAAAGAAGGAGTAAACGTCTATTTATCCGTTGATCGCATTAATGATTTATCATTTGAAAGAAAGATGAAAAATGAATTGCAGGAAAATGGTGTGCATTTTACATATAGTAGAAAACCTGAATTACCATTCGGCTTTTATTCTCTTCATCATCGTAATCATCGCCGTATTACGACGATTGATGGGGAGATTGGCTATACAGGCGGATTTAATATAGGAGATGAGTACTTAGGGAAAGATAAGCGATTTGGATATTGGCGTGATTATCATGTACGACTTAAAGGAGAAGGAGCAAAAGATTTAGAACAGCAATTCGCTTTAGACTGGAAACGAGATACGAAAGAAGAGATAAAGAGAAGTACGAATAAAGCTAGTAAAGGGAATACATTACATACTATGACTAGTTACAATGGGCATTACGTTGCTGAAAAATATATAGAGCTCATAAAACAAGCTCAGCACTCCATTGTAATTGCAACACCGTATTTTATAGCGAAAAATAAAGAATCTATGAATGCTTTAATCGCAGCACAAAAGCGTGGTGTTACAGTAAAAATACTTTGGTCATATAAACCAGATCTACCTCTTATAAAAGAAGCGGCGTATCCATACATACGTCAAGCTGTTAATAATGGGATTACTGTATATGGGTATAAAAAAGGAATGTTCCATGGTAAATTAATGCTTATTGATAATGAATTAACCGTTATTGGTACAACAAACTTTACTTCGCGTAGCTTCAATATAAATGATGAAATGAATTTTTATATTTATGGTGGTCCTATTGTAGGACAAGTTAATAAGGCGTTAACAGAGGATTTTCATGATTCGAAAGAAATGACGAAAGAGTTTTTTGAAAAGTTATCTTTTTGGGAGCGTTGTAAGGAGAAAGTGGCGGGATTGGTTGACTTCTATTTGTGATGATGAATTAGGAAAGGGTGCCTACAAAAGGCACCCTTTTTTGGTGGGAAATCATTATTTTTCATGCACCAGCATCGTAACATCATCATTAATCAACGTCCCCACATGTTCGCCTAAACATATTTTCTTCATGACACCAGGCTCATCAAAGTTAAAGACGTGTGCTGGTAAATTGTAGTCCCGGGCAAGCAGTAATGCCGCTTGATCCATGACTTGTATATTTTGTCTAACGACATCATTATAGTTTAGTTTGCTGTACATTTTTGCTGATTTATTATGCTTTGGATCACTTGTAAAGACGCCATCGACCCCTTGTTTTGCGACTAATATGGCATCACTATTCATCTCGATGGCTCTTTGTACACTTGGATAATCTGTCGTCACGAACGGTTGGCCGTTTCCGCCTCCAAAGATAACGATATAACCGTTATCTAAATGGTGGACTGCACGCAAGCGAATGTATGGTTCAGCTACTGCATTAAATGGAATGGAAGTCATAACGCGTACTTCTCTATTTGTTTTACTTGTTAAAACACCGCGAAGCATTAAGCTGTTAATGATTGTACCTAACGTACCGATATTATCAGCTTCTACTCGATCGATTCCCCATTCTTCAGCTAGATGCCCCCTAAAAATGTTACCGCCACCGATGACGATGGATACTTCGATACCTAAATCAACAATGGATAAAATTTCGTTTGCGATATGTTCTAATCGTTTGGAGTTAAAGCTATTTCCGGTTTGATCGGCAAGTGCACCGCCGCTTAATTTAATTAAGACACGTTTATATGGTCTCATAACAATTCCCCCTATATAGATCGCAGTCAACTCCCCCCACTGAGATAAAGCCTTTCAGTGGGGGCTTGAGTTCGAACACTAGGTCTTTTCGTCTATCGCTAGACAGTTTGACGCTCTAGCATTCATGCTACCTTATGGTAACACCCCGAGTCTGTTTTTGGTTGGTACTGACAACGAACGATTGTTTTCCCACTTGCATCACCCTTTCGAAAAAGAGCAGTTCTCCCTTATGGAAGAAGCCACCACTCAGATGAATCCGGCGTGTGCTACAAGCCCCGACAAGTCGCGTACACATGGATGGTTGACGCACCCACTAAGCTATGCACAAAGCAATAGCCTTACGTTTTTGCACTTCTAATAGAATCGGCGTTTTCACTTTGAGATTGCCATCCAATTCTACAACTCCTGACTTTTTCAATGTATTCAGCGCACCATTAATATCAGCATGGATACATGTTCCTGCTTTACTTTGATACAGACCACGCGTAATTCGTTTGCCGCTAAAGCGATATTGCGTCTTATCATCCTTAGACCAAACTGGAACCGGATCCTTATCAAGAAAACTAGCTTTTGAAGTATAGCTTTCTTCTTGTTTGAAAAAGCGAATGCCTTCTTTTACACATTTATTCTCAATCGCTGCAATCAATTTCTGAAATGGGATTTGAACAAACTTTTGATTATTCTTTTTCCACATATGAGAGTTTTGTTTCCAACCAGCGTTATACCCTACAACAATCGTATCTATATCGAATTCTTTCACTTTTTTGAACAACAGACCTACTGTTTGTGCAATATAACCGTTTATTTGTCTTTCTCGTTTATGCCAAAGTGCGGCCATTTTATTCGTTACAATACGTTTTGAAATTCCATTGTCCATATTTTTCTGCCCTAGATTACATATCATTTTGTTGAAGTATTGATTTATGGATTTTAGTTTTTTCCCATCCATTAAGAAGGCATCACCTGTATTGGTTACGCAACTTAACAATCTGTCTACACCTAAATCGCAACTCAAAGCGTTACTAGTGGTCGTAGGTGGTTTCTTCATTTGAGAAACGTGCATTTCATATGTATAATGCACCTCAAAGAACCGACCTTTTTGCTTTGGTACAATCTCAATGTAGGAGATGTTTTTATTTCTTAAGTTTTTTGGCATACGTATTTTAATAGAACCGAATTTTTTTCTGAATGCAACATTCATCGGAATCATCCAATACCCGTTCTCATCCACTTTTGGCACTTGATAGATTTCAATAATTCGTTTGTCAGTGGAACGAGAATAATTCGGAAACTTAGGACGCCCTGTGAACTGCTCAGTTTTTTTCTTCCACTGTTCCAACGCTTTAAAAAAGCTCTTCACTTCTGTAAACAAGGCTCTACGAATCGCTTGAACCGAATTTGATTGAATGCCCCAGTAATTCATATCGGCTTGCATGGCAGTATCCACTTCTCTTATAGTAGCCATTTTATTATGATTCAAGTAACTTTGTTTAATCGTGTACAATCCAACATTTCGCAATGCTTTTGAACTATGTGACATGCGTTGCAGTAAGCGGAATTCTTTAGCAGTCAAGCAAGCTCGCCCAATATTTTGTTTTTGAGTGAATCGTTGTATGATTTCTCTTTTCTTTTGTTTACGTAATACTTTCACTGCTTTCTTTCTGGCCATTGTTTTCACCGTCTTTCTTAGAGGACTCATTAAAAATTTTTTAACAAATCCATATTTGGAACGAAATGAAACAACATGCGAACATGTTCTTCATCGTAATTCCTTTTGACTCAAGTAGCTGAATGATAAGCATTATCCAATTTCGTTGTCTTACAATCTATTCCCTCCTCTCCTTATCTACGCAGATTATATCGTAAGACAAAAAAACAAACATTCGCACTCAAAAAATTATTATGAGCGAAACAAAAGAGTTCAGCCTACCTTCTGACGGCAATTCATCTCCACCTGAATTGTTGAGTTTCACCCGTAACACAAATCGGAGGGAGTCTTCTTGCCGAAAAGGATAAAAAAAGGAACAAAGGCAAATGCCCTTGTTCCTTTTTAAGAAAATGAAAAAGAAAAGAAGAAGATAAGACGAATTGTTTTGTATAGTTTTTCATATCATCCACTCCTTTTCATTTTGAGTTGTTTTAAGTATATATCTTTTTGATTATACGAAACAATCTGATTACTTATCAAGTTTATTTTATCGTTTTTTAACAAAATGGTGTCAATGAAAAAAAGAAGAAAAATATTTGAATTTTTTGTGACGAACTTGTAGGTTTTTGTATGATTTTGTAGGTTCGCTTATAAGATGTGTGAGTAGCTTTTATAAATTCAAATTGAAAGCGTTCGCATGAAGGGGATGAACATAAATGAAAAAATTCGGATTGGCAACACAAATTTTTGTCGCGCTTGTTTTAGGGATTGTAGTAGGGGCAGTCTTTTATGGCAATAAAACGGCGATTTCTTATATCACACCAATTGGGGATATATTTATTCACTTAATTAAAATGATTGTAGTACCAATTGTTATTTCAGCATTAATTGTTGCGGTAGCCGGTGTAGGCGATATGAAGAAGCTTGGGAAATTAGGCGGGAAGACAATTCTTTATTTCGAAATCATTACAACGATCGCTATTTTAATGGGGTTACTCGCGGCGAATATATTCCAGCCAGGTACTGGCGTTGATATGAATAACTTACAGCAAAGTGACATTTCTTCTTATAAACAAACAGCAGATGCTACAGAGAAGCAAGGATTCGCTGAGACGATTGTTCATATCGTACCGAAAAACGTATTTGAATCGATTGCACAAGGTGACTTATTACCGATTATTTTCTTCTCAGTATTATTCGGTTTAGGAGTCGCAGCAATTGGAGAAAAAGGAAAGCCTGTTTTTAACTTCTTTGAAGGTGTACTCGAAGCGATGTTTTGGGTTACAAATCAAGTGATGAAATTTGCACCATTTGGTGTATTCGCATTAATTGCGGTTACGGTTGCAAAATTTGGTGTAGCAACACTACTTCCTTTAGGAAAACTAGTGCTAGCTGTATACGTAACTGTTATACTATTCGTTGTGATTGTATTAGGTATTAATGCAAGAATGGTTGGCGTAAACATTTTTACATTAATGAAAATTTTAAAAGAAGAACTTATTCTTTCATTTACGACAGCAAGTTCAGAAGCTGTTTTACCTAATATAATGAGAAAGATGGAAGAGTTCGGTTGTCCAAAGGCAGTTGCCTCTTTCGTAATTCCGACAGGTTATACATTTAACTTGACTGGATCGGCTATTTATCAAGCGTTAGCGGCATTATTTGTTGCACAAATGTACGGTGTGCACATGTCACTGACAGAGCAAATAACGTTATTATTCGTTCTCATGTTAACATCCAAAGGTATGGCGGGAGTTCCAGGTGCATCGTTCGTTGTTGTATTAGCAACGTTAGGTTCAATGGGGTTACCACTAGAAGGTATCGCGTTAATTGCGGGAATTGACCGCATTTTAGATATGATTCGCTCATCTGTCAATGTATTAGGAAATGCATTAGCGGCCATTGTTATGTCGAAGTGGGAAGGCGAATTCGATAATGAGAAAGCAAAACAATATGTAGAAACAGTCAAAGAAACAAAAGCAGCATAAGAAATCGTTAAGGAGTGAATAATCATGGCAACATTAACTGAAGTTAAAAATGGTGTTCGAATTGAAAAAGACTTTTTAGGTGAAAAAGAAGTACCAAACTATGCATACTACGGCGTACAAACAATGCGTGCAGTTGAAAACTTCCCAATTACAGGATACAAAATCCATGAAGGTTTAATTAGAGCGTTCGCAGTTGTAAAAAAAGCTGCAGCGCTTGCGAATACAGATGTAGGAAGATTGGAATTGAACAAGGGCGGCGCGATCGCAGAAGCTGCTCAAGAAATTCTTGATGGAAAATGGCATGATCATTTCATCGTAGATCCAATCCAAGGCGGAGCAGGTACTTCAATGAACATGAATGCAAATGAAGTCATTGCCAATCGTGCGCTTGAATTATTAGGAATGGAAAAGGGAGACTATCATTATATTAGTCCAAATAGTCATGTAAACATGGCGCAATCAACAAACGATGCATTCCCAACGGCGATTCATATCGCAACATTAAACGCATTAGAAGGTTTATTACAAACGATGGGTTATATGCACGATGTATTTGAATTAAAAGCAGAACAGTTCGATCATGTGATTAAAATGGGACGTACACATTTACAAGACGCTGTGCCAATTCGTCTTGGACAAGAATTTAAAGCGTACTCTCGTGTACTTGAACGTGATATGAAACGAATTCAGCAATCACGTCAACACTTATATGAAGTGAACATGGGAGCAACTGCAGTTGGTACAGGCTTAAATGCAGACCCAGAATATATTGAAGCAGTTGTAAAACATTTAGCTGCAATTAGTGAACTACCACTAGTTGGTGCAGAAGACTTAGTAGATGCAACGCAAAATACAGATGCATACACAGAAGTATCTGCAGCACTTAAAGTATGTATGATGAATATGTCTAAAATTGCGAATGACCTTCGCTTAATGGCATCAGGTCCACGTGTTGGTTTAGCAGAAATTATGTTACCAGCTCGTCAGCCAGGTTCATCTATTATGCCAGGGAAAATAAACCCTGTTATGCCAGAAGTTATTAACCAAATTGCGTTCCAAGTAATTGGTAATGACCATACAATTTGCCTTGCTTCAGAAGCAGGACAATTAGAATTAAACGTGATGGAACCAGTACTTGTTTTCAACTTACTACAATCAATTAGCATTATGAATAACGGTTTCCGTGCCTTTACAGATAATTGCTTAAAAGGAATTGAAGCGAATGAAGATCGCTTAAAAGAGTATGTTGAGAAGAGTGTAGGAATTATTACAGCCGTGAACCCTCATATCGGTTATGAAGCTGCAGCTCGCGTTGCGAAAGAAGCAATCGCGACAGGGCAATCCGTTCGAGAACTTTGTGTGAAAAATGGTGTACTGTCACAAGAAGACTTAGAGTTAATTCTAGATCCATTCGAAATGACGCACCCAGGGATTGCAGGAGCAACTCTTTTAAAGAAAAATTAAAAGAAGAGGGGGGACAAGCCCCTCTTTTTTGTTTACAATATAGAAATGCTATATATGAATAGAGGTAGGGATGTTATGAGCAAGTTTACAGTAGCTTCTAATGGTGCATTAGAAACAACATTAAGAGGAGCAGAAGTATTATCAACACCACTTTTAAATAAAGGGGTCGCTTTCACACAAAATGAAAGAGAAGAGTTAGGTTTAAAAGGGTTATTACCGCCAGCGGTTTTAACGTTAGAAGAACAGGCACGCCGAGCATACGAACAATTTAGTTCTCAGCCGGATGATTTATTAAAGAATGTATACTTAACTGCGTTACATGATCGAAATGAAGTATTATTTTATCGTATATTAACAGATCATTTACGTGAAATGTTACCGATTGTATATACACCAACTGTCGGTGTAGCAATTCAAAGATATAGTCATGAATATCGTAAACCACGTGGTGTTTATTTATCGATTAACGATCCATCAGGTATTGAAGAAGCATTCACCAATATTGGTGCAACAGCTGAGAACATTGATTTAGTCGTTGTAACAGATGGAGAAGGCATATTAGGAATTGGTGACTGGGGCGTTGGTGGTATTAACATCGCAATCGGAAAATTAGCTGTTTACACTGCTGCAGTTGGAATCGATCCTAGTCGTGTATTACCAGTAATTTTAGATGTAGGTACAAACCGTGAGGAGCTATTAAACAATCCATTTTATATTGGAAATCGTCACCCTCGTATAACAGGTGAAGCTTACGATGAATTTATTGATACGTTTGTACAAGCGGTAAACAAACAATTCCCGAAAGCACTTTTACATTGGGAAGACTTTAGCTCTCGTAACGCACGAAAAATTTTAGATAAATATCGTCATGATGTTTGTACATTTAATGATGATATTCAAGGTACAGGTGCAGTTTCACTTGCGGCAGTATTATCGGCAGTGAAAGCTTCTGGTGTACCGCTAAGTGAACACCGCGTTGTTGTATTTGGTGCTGGTACGGCTGGAATCGGTATCGCAGATCAAGTTAGAGATGCGATGGTCCGCGTAGGTGTATCTGAAGAAGAATCATATAAGCGTTTCTGGTGTATTGATCGTAACGGGTTAGTTACAGATAATATGGAAGATCTTCTTGATTTCCAAATTCCGTACGCAAGAAAAGAAGCAGAAGTAAGTGAGTGGAAAGAAAATGATGTGATCGGACTTGCTGAAGTTGTGAAACATGTAAAACCGACAATTTTAATTGGTACATCTACTGTTGCAGGTGCATTTAAAGAAGAGATTATTAAAGAAATGGCTTCTCACGTAGAAAGACCAATCATTTTACCAATGTCGAATCCGACGCCACTTGCTGAAGCAAAACCAGCAGATTTAATCGAGTGGACAGAAGGAAGAGCGTTAGTTGCAACAGGAAGTCCATTTGAACCAGTTACATATAACGGTGTAACGTATGTGATTGGACAATCAAATAATGCACTTATTTTCCCAGGGCTTGGTCTTGGAACAATTGTAGTACGAGCAAGCGTCATGACGGATGGAATGTTCGCAGCGGCTGCTGAAGCAGTTGCAAGTATGGTAGATACAAGTCAGCCAGGAGCACCTATTTTACCAGAGGTCGAAGAATTACGTAATATCTCAGAAATGGTTGCAATTGAAGTAGCGAAAGTTGCAGTTGCAGAAGGTGTTGCAAGAGTGAACTTAAGTGATAACGATATCAAGATGGCAGTGCAAGAAGCAATGTGGAAGCCAGAGTATCGCCAAATAAAAGCGGTAGAAAAGGTTAGAATATAGAAAAAAAGCCCGTTTATAACAATAAGCGGGCTTTCACTTTTACTACTGAAAAAAAGTATAGGAAGTGTCACCTTTGAATTGGAATCAATTATGGAAGAAAGATATGTCCCTTTTAATTATATTAATGGTCGTTGTTCCGATTGCTGGAGAGCTGAACTTTCATCCCTTTAATGATACGTTTCGAGTTAGCTTCGGTACACCGCTATTCTTCTTTTTATTATTATTTTTAAGAAGAGTACCAGCAGGAGTTGCAGGTATTCTTGTTGGTATATCTGTAGTCTTATTCCGAGTATGTCTTGACTGGATCATGCAAGGTTCATTTCATATGACAGAATCATTTTATTTGCGTTATCCTGTGTTCTTCTATTATTTTATTTATGGCAGTTTTTTTTCGCTTTGTAGGGTAAATAAATTCCATCAGAAACCAATCATTATTGGATGCCTTGGAATTTCAATTGAAATTGTTGCAAGTATGTCAGAACTTGCGTTTTATCACATGTTAGTACTAGGTACAACAATAACGATTTCTGAAGTGAATAAACTTATTATTATTGCTATTTTTCGTAGTTTCTTTGCACTTGGTTTTTTAAATATGATGAATTTATATGAAACGAAATTAAAAGAATCGCAAGTTCGAAAAGAAAATGAAAATATGTTAATGCATCTTTCTAATTTATATGTGGAATCTGTTCATTTGAAAAAGACGTTACAAAATGCGGAGTTAATTACACAAGAAGCATATCAACTATATCGAAATTTACAAGTAAGCGCTGATTCAAGTAGTAAAACAGCATTGAAAATAGCGGGGGAAGTGCATGAAATAAAAAAGGATAATCAAAGGATATTTGCAGGATTATCTAAACTGTTATTAGATAAAAATGTGGCTGAATATGTAGAAGGACATGAGTTAGCAGAGATGATTGTTAGAATAAACGAGAAGTATGCTGAAATGCTAGAAAAGGATATACGTTTTTCTAAACATATAGAAGGTGAGCATGCTGCATACCACGTGTATACAGTGCTATCAATTTTTAATAACTTAGTTGCAAATGCAGTTGAAGCAATTGAAGATAAAGGTTTCGTTATTATTAAGCTATATAAAAGAAATCAGCATATATTTTTTGAAGTAATTGACGATGGGCCTGGTATTACACAAAAGTATAAGAAATTAGTATTTAAGCCAGGATTTACTTCCAAGTATGATCAAACGGGAACACCGTCAACTGGTATTGGGCTTTCTTACATAAATGAAATGGTAACAGAGCTAGGCGGAGAAGTGAAATTAGAAGACCGAGAAAATAAAAGAGGATGTAAGTTTATCGTTTGTTTACCAGAGGGTAGTTTAAAGCGGGAAGGGGAATAGATTTGTTTTATTATATCGTAGACGATGATGAAGTTTTCCGTTCGATGCTTTCGCAAATTATTGAAGATGGAGATCTTGGAGAAGTAATTGGTGAGGCGGATGACGGAGCTTTTATTGAAGCGGATCAACTAAATTTTAAAAAAGTAGATATTTTATTTATTGATTTGTTGATGCCGATGAGGGACGGAATTGAAACAGTTCGTCACATTGCGTCAACTTTCACGGGGAAAATCATTATGATTTCTCAAGTGGAATCGAAGCAGCTTATAGGTGAGGCATATACACTTGGTGTAGAATATTATATTACAAAACCATTAAACAAAATCGAAGTTGTATCTGTTGTACGCAAAGTGATGGAGCGTATTAGATTGGAGCGTTCTATACATGATATTCAAAAATCATTGAATAACGTGTTTCAGTGGGAAAAGCCGCAATTGCGTACTGAACCAGTGCAAGAAGGAAAAAAGATAGGGGATTTAGGACGCTTTTTACTATCAGAACTCGGTATTGCGGGAGAGAATGGAAGTAAAGATTTACTTAGTATGCTGGAATATTTATATGGTCAAGAAAAGGCACAGACATTTGAGTTTGGCTTTCCTGCGTTAAAAGAAATTTTTCATCATATTACGATAAGGAAATTAGGGGATCTAGCTTTAGAGGCGGATATTGATAAAGAGAAAAAAGCGTCTGAACAAAGAGTACGTCGAGCTATTTATCAGTCGTTAAATCATTTGGCTTCTTTAGGATTAACAGACTTTTCAAATCCAAAATTTGAAAGCTATGCTCCAAAATTTTTCGATTTTACCGTAGTTAGAAAACGGATGACAGAAATGACGAAAGATGAACTCGCATCTTCTGGTCATACGCGAATTAATACGAAGAAGTTTATTCAAGTGTTGTATTTTGAGGCGAAGAGGTTGATGGAGATAGAGTGAAGAAGATGCTTATAAATAAGCATCTTCTTTTGTTAAATCAACATTTTATATTTTCTCGTGGAGCATGTAAAATGTTAAGTAAGAGAAAATGGTTTTATATTAAGGAAGTGTCAAAGCGATGAGTTTCACATTGAATAAATCGATTATTAAAGAAGTGTGCGGAGAGACCTCATATAAAAGAGGTGAAGCCTATTATAAATCAAATAAAGTGATAATAGATCATTACGATGAAAATAAAGAAATTTGTGAGGCGACAGTAAAAGGGAACGAGGATTTCCATGTTACAGTAGCAAAAGCCAAAAAGGGTGATGTTGTTGCAAAATGTAGTTGTCCTTCATTAGCGTCTTTTCAAACGTACTGTCAACATGTTGCAGCAGTATTAATACAAATAAACTATAATCAACAAATAGGTGGAATGAGCTCCACTAGTAGCAGAAATGATCAATTGACAAGTGGTATGTTTCAGCTGTTTGCAGACAAACCACTGAGGCCAAAAAGTAAACAACACCGTTTTGATACACGTGAAATATTAGATATTGAGTTTATATGTACACCAGTTGCTACGAGAAGTGGTGGGGCTCTTCTTGGGATTCAATTGAAACTTGCCAAAGTGTATTTCATAAATCATATTAGAGAATTTCTTTCTAAGGTGGAGAAAAGAGAGTCTTTTCATTGTTCAAATGAATTTACATATACACCAGATGTACATAGTTTTAAACAAGAAACGGATGCAATTATTCAGCAGCTCATTAAAATGTATCATAACGAAAAAATGTATGAAGATACGCTAGAAGTACATGCGAAACAAGATGAAAGTATGATATTTATACCACCAGCTTCATGGAAAGATATGCTCTTTTCACTTTCTAAAGCTGAATATGTACAGCTGAAACAAAATGAACAACTGTTTCAGGGATTACAAGTTTCAAAAGGGTTGTTGCCGTTACACTTTGAATTTACGAAGGGAAATAATGGCGGATTTACACTTCATATAGATGGTTTAAATCGTGTACAAGTTATGGATATGTATAACAATGCACTTTACGATGGGAAATTATATCACTTACACATTGAAGATTGTATGCGACTTATTGAATTACAAAAGATGATGAGTCGCTCAAATAGTAATCAGTTTTATATTCCAGAAAGTAAGATGGAACATTTCGTCGCGAAAGTTGTACCAGGATTAATGAAGCTCGGAACTGTACACATTGATGAAGTAATATCGGATCGTGTTGAAACACCTTCGCTAAAAGCGAAATTGTATTTAGACCGCGTGAAAAATCGCTTATTAGCAGGTCTTGAATTTCACTATGGGAACGTTATGATTAATCCGCTAGAAGAGGATGGACAGCCGTCTGTTTTTAACCGTGATGAGAAAAAGGAAAAAGAGATTTTAGACATTATGAGTGAAAGTGCTTTTGCAAAAACAGAAGGCGGTTACTTTATGCATAATGAAGAAGCTGAGTATAACTTTTTATATCACGTTGTGCCAACATTAAAAGGTTTAGTTGATATTTATGCGACAACAGCAATCAAATTGCGAATTAGTAAAGGGGATGCAGTTCCTCTTATTAGAGTGAGAAGAAAAGAAAGAATTGATTGGTTGTCATTTCGTTTTGATATAAAAGGAATACCAGAAGCAGAAATTAAAGGTGTATTAGCGGCCCTTGAAGAGAAACGTAAATATTATCGATTGGCGAATGGTTCGTTTTTATCGCTAGAGAGTAAAGAGTTTAATGAAATTAATCAGTTTATAAAAGAATCAGGTATTCGGAAAGAATTTTTACATGGAGAAGAGGTAAATGTTCCGCTTATTCGAAGTGTAAAATGGATGAACGGACTTCATGAAGGCAATGTTTTAAGTTTGGATGATTCTGTTCAAGAGTTAGTAGAAAACATTCAAAACCCGAAAAAATTAAAGTTTGCTGTGCCGAATACTTTAAATGCAGAAATGAGAAAGTATCAAGTATATGGGTTCGAATGGATGAAAACACTTGCTCATTACCGTTTTGGCGGTATTTTAGCAGATGATATGGGACTTGGAAAAACGTTGCAAAGCATTGCTTTTATAGATTCTGTTTTGACTGAGATTCGAGAAAAGAAACTGCCAATATTAGTCGTTTCACCATCATCTCTTGTTTATAATTGGTTTAGTGAATTGAAAAAATTCGCCCCGCATATTAGAGCAGTTATTGCAGATGGAAACCAAGCAGAGCGCCGGAAAATTTTGAAAGATATAACGGAATTTGATGTCGTAATCACGTCATATCCATTACTGAGAAGAGATATAAGATTATATGCAAGACCATTTCATACACTATTTCTTGATGAAGCACAGGCGTTTAAAAACCCTACAACGCAAACGGCAAGAGCTGTGAAAACAATTCAAGCTGAATACCGTTTCGGACTAACTGGTACACCTGTAGAAAATTCATTAGAAGAGCTATGGTCTATCTTCCATGTCGTCTTCCCGGAATTATTACCAGGAAGAAAAGAGTTCGGTGATTTAAGGCGTGAAGATATAGCGAAGCGAGTGAAACCATTCGTATTAAGACGATTAAAAGGGGACGTATTAAATGAGTTGCCAGAGAAAATAGAGCACTTACAGTCATCGGAGCTATTACCCGATCAAAAGAGTCTTTATGCTGCTTATTTAGCGAAGCTAAGGGAAGAAACGTTAAAGCATTTAGACAAAGATACGTTACGTAAAAATAAAATTAGAATTTTAGCTGGTTTAACGAGATTGCGACAAATTTGTTGCCATCCTGCTTTATTTGTTGATGATTACAAAGGAAGTTCAGCTAAATTTGAACAACTGTTAGAGATTTTAGAGGAATGTAGAAGTACAGGGAAGAGAATATTAATTTTTTCTCAATTTACGAAGATGCTTTCCATTATTGGTCGTGAGTTAAATCGACAAGCAATTCCATACTTTTATTTAGACGGGAGTACACCAGCGCAGGATCGTGTAGAGCTGTGCGATCGGTTTAACGAAGGAGAAGGAGATCTATTTCTCATTTCTTTAAAAGCTGGTGGTACCGGACTTAATTTAACTGGTGCAGATACAGTAATATTATATGATTTATGGTGGAATCCAGCTGTTGAACAACAAGCGGCCGATAGGGCGTATCGAATGGGACAAAAAAATACAGTGCAAGTTATAAAGCTAGTAGCTCAGGGAACAATTGAGGAGAAAATGCATGAACTGCAAGAAAGTAAGAAAAATTTAATCGCTGAAGTGATTGAGCCGGGAGAAGAGAAATTGTCCTCAATCACAGAGGAAGAAATTCGAGATATTTTAATGATTTAATATGAAAAAGCTATGCTTTCACATGTGAAAGCATAGCTTTTTGTTGTAATAATTATATTTTGTTTTGTGCAAAGTAAAGAAATCAAATGTTATTTAAATTACTTCTTTGTACCTTTACTTTTGTAGGGTTTGGCAGCTGCTTTTTTCTTTGCACTTGATTGCCAACGGTTCCATCCTTTACTTCCTGTACCTTGTCCTACACCTTTTTTCGGTTTTGCTTTCGTTTTACTCATATGATCACTCCGTTACATAAAAATCTTATTTGATAATAGTCAATGATTTAGAAAATACTCTTTATAAATGACTATGATTGCTTTAAGTAAAAATAAACTGCTTGAATGCTATAGTATAACATGAATTTGCAAGTAAACTGAAAGGAATTATAAAGAAAATGAAAATAATAAGAAATACTGCAGATTCTATATTCCGAACGATCACATTAATTGTTGTGTATACGTTAGTTTCGGTCAGTGAAACATTTTTGGGATTGACGAGGCAGAAAAAGTAAAGATGTTAAATTAACAACAATCAATAAAGCCGTAAAATAAAGAATTGAAAAATATTTTAAAACTTTTTGTTGACTTTCTTTATTTTTTGTATAGAATAATCATTAATAAAATGTTTCAGAGATGTGACAACAAAACGACTATGAAAGGACGAGTAGTAGTAGGACGTAGTTTAAGCGAGTCAGGGGTGGTGTGAGCCTGATACGAAGCCTATTATGAAGAACCTCCTGGAGTTGCTAACCGAAATCCTTTATAGGAAAGTAGACTTAGCCGGGAACTTCGCCGTTACAAGAAGAACAGTATCGAGATATTTCATCTCCGTATTGTATAAGTGAGCAACCTCTGTTGCTAATTTGGGTGGTACCGCGGAACCAAAGCCTTTCGTCCCAGTTTTTTGGGAAAGAAGGGCTTTTTTTGTTGGCTTCTTTTCACAACATCCAAACATTTTAGGAGGAAACCACCATGTATCAATCATTAATGACAGTAAGAGAGACTCAAATCGCAATTAAGGAAGTTAAAACATTTTTCGAGGACCAATTAGCAAAACGCCTTGAACTATTCCGCGTATCTGCACCATTATTCGTAACGAAAAAATCAGGATTAAACGATCACCTAAACGGTGTAGAACGTCCAATTGAATTTGATATGTTACATTCAGGAGAAGAATTAGAAATTGTTCATTCACTAGCGAAATGGAAACGATTTGCATTACATGAATACGGATATGAAGCTGGTGAAGGTTTATATACAAACATGAACGCGATTCGTCGTGATGAAGAACTTGATGCAACGCATTCCATTTATGTTGACCAATGGGATTGGGAAAAAATCGTTCAAAAAGAATGGCGTACTATTGAATACTTACAAAAAACAGTACAAACAATTTATGGAATATTCAAAGATTTAGAAGATCACTTATTTGAAAAATATCCGTTCCTTGGAAAGTATTTACCGGAAGAAATTGTTTTCGTTACTTCTCAAGAATTAGAAGATAAATATCCAGAATTAACACCGAAAGATCGTGAACATGCAATTGCAAAAGAACACGGTGCAGTCTTCATTATCGGAATTGGTGATGCACTTCGTTCAGGTGAAAAGCATGACGGACGCGCAGCTGATTATGACGATTGGAAATTAAACGGTGACATTTTATTCTGGCACCCAGTACTACAATCTTCATTTGAGTTATCATCAATGGGAATTCGTGTTGATAGTAAATCACTTGATGAGCAGTTAACGAAAACTGGTGAAGACTTCAAACGTGAGTATGATTTCCATAAAGGTATACTAGAAGACGTACTACCATTAACAATTGGCGGTGGCATTGGACAATCAAGAATGTGCATGTACTTCTTACGTAAAGCACATATCGGTGAAGTTCAATCTTCTGTATGGCCTGACGATTTACGTGAAGCTTGCAAGAAAGAAAACATTCATCTGTTTTAATAGAAGTAAGGGAATAGCTTAAATATAGAGCTATTCCCTCTTTTTTATAAAACATTACTTATTTATTACCGAGTTCTTCTGCTAAACCGATTAAAATTCCTTCGACTCCACGAATGTAGCAGAGACGATACGAGTTCTCGTACTGAACTACTTCGCCAACGAGCTCTGCACCATGCTTAGTGAGTCTCGATACCATTTCGTCAATATCCTCGACAGTGAACATGACGCGTAGATAACCGAGGGCGTTTACAGGAGCTGTTCGGTGATCTGCTATAGTAGGAGGGGTGAGAAATCGCGAAAGTTCAATTCGGCTGTGGCCATCTGGAGTGACCATCATAGCAATCTCTACGCACTGAGAACCGAGTCCAGTTACGCGACCAGCCCATTCACCTTCGACATTTGCTCGACCTTCGAGATTCAAGCCAATCTCCTCAAAGAAAGAGATTGCGTTATCAAGGGATTCTACAACGATGCTGACATTGTCCATTCGTAGTAATTTGTTTTTTGCCATAGTCTTATCTCCTTATGTATAAAAGTTTATTATTTAATTATCCTCATAATTATACTACTAAGTAGTTACAAATTCCTTTCAGTCAAAAACACCTTGTCACAGTATAGGAAAATGTGACAAGGTGTTTTTTAATATATCATATAGCATCTTGTTAACGAATAGCTTTTTATTTAATAGGAAGGAAGTAGATTAATATGTTTTTTTTATAAGCGTTACTAAACATATCAAATTAGCTCATTTGCACGAAAGGCTCAATTTTCGCCATAAATGATTGATGCAGCGCCTCAACGCCTGTTACTAAATGAAGGCGGTCAATAACGACAGACACTTTAATTTCTGATGTACTTACCATTTTAATATGAATATCTTCTTCTTTTAAAGTAGTGAACATATTTGCAGCGACACCTGGGTTAGATACCATGCCAGATCCTACGATTGATACTTTTGCTAAATGATTTTCATATTCTACTGCTTCATAGTGAAGTGCCTCTTGATTTTGTTCCAATACTTCTAATGTTTCTCTTAAATCATTAGAATGGATGGAGAAGGAGAGATGAACAGTTCCTTCATTTGTAATACTTTGAATGATGATATCTACATTAATATGTGCCGCTGCTAATGTAGAGAAAACTGTTGAAAGCGAGCCTTGTTCTAGTCCTTTAATTGTGACACGTGTAATATTATCCTCAAATGCAATACCTTTAACGATTGATTGTTGTTCCATGTTACATTCTCCTTTTACAATTGTTCCGTTTTCTTGTTCCATACTTGAGCGAACTTCTAAAACTACGTTATGATTTTTAGCAAACTCAACGGCGCGCGGGTGTAATACGCCAGCACCGAGATTAGCAAGCTCTAACATTTCGTCATAAGAAATTTCGTCTAATTTGTAAGCATCTTTTACAACTCGTGGATCCGTCGTATATACGCCTGTAACATCCGTATAAATATCACATTTTTTTGCTTTAAGTGCAGCGGCTAATGCGACAGCAGTTGTATCAGAACCGCCTCGTCCAAGCGTTGTAATTTCAAAATCTTCACTGACTCCTTGGAAACCAGCTACAATAACAATCGTACCTTCAGCAAGATAAGATTGAATACGATCTGTATGAATGTCAGTAATCCGTGCACTACTATGTACAGATTCTGTCGTGATACCTGCTTGCCACCCTGTTAATGAAATTGCATGATAGCCTTTTGCTTGCAGTGCCATTGTTAATAATGAAATAGTTACTTGTTCTCCTGTAGATAGAAGCATATCCATTTCACGTTTACTTGGATTTTCTGTGATAGCGTTAGCGAGTGCGACAAGTTCATCTGTGCTTTTTCCCATTGCTGAAACGACAGAGACAATGCTATGACCTCGTTCATATTCTTCAATAATTAAATTTGCTACATGTTGAATGCGTTCGACGCTTCCGACAGAAGTGCCACCAAATTTTTGAACAATTGTTTCCATTACAAATTCCTTCTTTCGTCTATTTTTAAGAATAGATTAGGAAATATATCAATCCCAATACTCCTGTAGTTACCAGAAAGACAAACAAAAAACACCATCTCAAATAAGTGAGGATGGTGCTGTTACAGGAAAAGGGAAACAGAAAACGGAGCTAATAAAAAAACCGCCAAAAAAGGAATATCATAAAAAATGATATCTCTTTTTTGTAGATAGCTCTTCATACGTACACGTTTGTACATATGACAGTTCTGTTTCTATTCGAAAACAGCCCCAATTGATAAATGCAGAGAAATTTATCAATTTCGGCAATACTTCCTTTCATCTAAGTTCATAGACATCTCTGTGTCTCCATTAGAATACTCATAAGTATCGCAACCTCTATCTCACGTTTTAGGCGAGAGTGTTTGATTTATGAAGTTGTTGGTAACATTTGTTTTATAATAATTTAAATTTTTCGGGGAATCAAGTGTTTTATATATATTTTAAAAATTCTTTCTTTTTTCTGAGGAAGTTTGTGAAAAATGTAGCAAAATAAATTCATTGCATGTACATTAAACTTATAGTGCATAGGAGGTGGGGAGAATGAAAAGGAAACAGCCTATTTATGTTGCGACAAAAATGAACACGACGATGGAAAAATTATGGGAATATACGCAAGAACCACATATACATACAGTGTGGGATGCTCGCTTTACTGAAATTTCGTATTTAGAGAAAAAAGAAGGAGAACCACAGAAGTTTTTGTATAAAACAAAGATTGGATTTGGGCTTGAAATAGCTGGAGAAGGGGAATCAATAGGTGAAATAAGAAAAGAAACTGGTGAAAGAATTTCTTCTTTAAAATTTTGGACGGATAATACATTATCTCTTATTCAAATAGGACGTGGTTATTGGAAGTATACGCCAAATAAAGAATACATCCATTTTGAGACACAATATGATTATGATACAAGATTTGGTCGTGTAGGGAATGTAATAGATTGCTATATATTTCGGCCGTTATTAGGTTGGGCGACTGCTTGGAGTTTTGATGCTTTAAAATTATGGTTAGAAAAGGGGCTTCATCCTAGGTTACTAATTAGAAGAACAATGACGTATTGGCTCGTATGTTTTTTATTTGCTTTTGTATGGATATATCAAGGGATAGTGCCAAAACTACTGTTTACTCATTTAGAAGAAGTAAAGATGCTTTCTGTATTAATCGGTTCAAATGAAAGTAGTATATGTATACTTAAAATAATTGGGATGTTAGAAATAATTTTCGGCGTCGTATGGCTGTTGCCAATAATAAAACGAAAATTATTTATACTGCATATTATTGTATTACTAGTTTTAACGTTAGCAGCAGGATTTACGAATATTGCAAGCTTTACAGGGCCGTTTAATCCGATTACATTAAATGTTCTTCTAATGGGGTTATCAATTGTCGGTTATATAAATAGTTTCGATTTACCAAGCGCGAAAAATTGCAAGAGGGCGAGAAAGGGATAAGTGTATGGCTAATATGTATGAACGATTATTAGGGGATACCTATAAAAATCTTCATCCTGAATTGCAGAAGCGTTATGCGATTACAGAAGAGAATAGTTTTACAGGGGAAGGAAAAATGGATGAAATTTACGGTGGCTCTTTTTTCGTGAAATTTATATTGAAAATTACATCGAAGTTTCGAATGTTTTTCTCGGAACGAGGAGAGGAAATTCCATTTACGATACAAAACATAGCTGAGCGAGATGAATATGGACGAGAATTAGTAAGGTGGAACCGTACTTTTTATTTCCATAATAAGAAAAGATATTTTAATGCAGTTATGCAATTGGATGAAAACGAAAATGAAATTGTAGATTATTTTGGTGAACCACATTTACTCGTTTCTACACTGCATTTTCATATCGATGAGTTAGGGGCAATGCATATTTCTTCAAAGAAACAATGGTTTTATATGTTTGGAAGAAAAATGCCGTTACCAAAATTTTTGTATGGTGAGGCAAAAATTGTTGAAAGTTATGATGAAACACTACAATGTTTTCGAATTCATGTACAAGTACGAAACCCGTTAATTGGTTCGCTTTTTTCATATAAGGGAACATTTGTGGAAAGGGAATAGACGATATGAAAAATATAATATTTGGGCTTGCTTGCTATGTTGTTTTTCTAATATATGAGTGGTCGAATATAAATCCTGTTGAAGCAATTATATTATTATCTGTTTTATTATTTATACCAATGTCATTTTGTATTATTGATAAAAGAAAAAGAGATGGATCGCAATTATTATTTTATAAATCCGTATCATTTTTATATCCAATCGCAGCAATTTGTGCAATGCTAGCTTTCGTCACAAATCACTATTTATTTGCGCTAGTTTGGTTTGTATATACAGGAATTGTTGCGTTATTTGGTGTAAGTAGATTGCTAGAAAGAGGATGGAAGCCGTTAGAAGAGATCGCCATAGATAGTGCGTTTATTTGTTTTTAGGTGGTTTTTGGTTTTCTGCTTCAGTAGCAAAACTTTCAATTATGCATTTTAGCTTTGACATTGTTTTACTCACAGCTGCACATTTTCATTATTCGGCGTTTCTATTGCCATTATCAGCTGGTTTAATAGGGAGAAAAAGAGAAAAGAGAAGTAAAGTGTATGATGCTATTATGTTTATCATCATGATTTCACCTATGACAGTTGCAATAGGAATTACATACTCAAGAATATTTGAATTTTTTGCAGTGTTCCTATATTTATGTGCAATTTATGGGTATGGATTTTACGTTTGGAGAGCAAAATTTAATGCTATCAGTGCAAAGATTCTTCTAATCGTTTCGTCTAGTACACTCATGGTTACAATTATGTTCTCACTTATATATTCATACGGGAATTTGAAGCATGTCTTGACGATTACAATTGCTCAAATGGTTTGGATTCATGGTGTTGTCAACGGAATTGGAGTAGCGTTACCGGCATTTATCGGCTGGGTGATTGAAAAGAGTGTTCCGAATTATAAATACTATGGGAAACCAATGAGTAAGTTAAGAGGAAATGTGGCAATTGGTGAGGCTTATTTATATAGCAACAATTTAGTAGACAGTAAGGAATACAACGGTTTAGTCGATAAAGTAAATGACTTTCATAGTGAGGCATTTGATGTGACGAAGGTTCCTTTAAGTATGATTCATTTTTATGAAAATACAACAGAGTATGAGTTGCAATCAAATATTAAATGGACTCGTTGGTTCCGTCCGTTCGCACTTTGCTATGAGAAAATGAGTAAGCGTGTAGAACAAATACATTTAGGTATGGGCGGCAATTGGGAAACGATGCATGGCTCTATCATTAGTGTAATAGATGAGAAAGATGGAAGAGAGAATGTAAGGGCTTGGATAAGGAAAAATGAAGCAGGTGAATCTATTTTTGTAGCTCTTTATTCAAAGCATACAAATAAGAATGAGACATATATGAATATCGCCTTACCTTTACCTTATTCGAATATGACTGGTATTTTGAGGCTATGTAATGATAATCATGATTTAATCATTACTAGTAAGTTAAGAGAAAATGGCCAGGGAGATGAGGGGATTTATTTACATACTCGGTTCTTAACAATCCGTTTACCGTTAGCAGAGACTTTCATCATTACAGAGGGTAAGGATAAAATGTTAACAGCTCATCATAGCATGTGGCTATTTGGACTTGAATTTTTACATATTCATTATAAGATTGAAAAAATTGCACAGAAGTAAGAAAGGCTTGGATGGGTTTCCAAGCTTTTTTATGTATGAGTAATTGTCATAGAAATTTGTTTATTTAGCTCATTATCCCAAACACGTTGAATTTCAAAAGTGCCTGTTTCAAAAAATAATGGGAATCTTTCTTTAAACCAAGTTTGCATAGGTAGCTTTAGTGCTGTATTGATTGGTATCCATAATAATTCACCCTCAGGAGGATTCAAAAGAAGTTCACCTTCAAATGAGTCTGTCCAATAGTTAAATACCATATATCGAACATTACCTTTCGGATTGACATATTCATCTAATCCTTTAAAAGTTAAATTGGAAACAAGTAATCCAGTTTCTTCTTTTACTTCTCTTATAGCGGCTTGAACGATACTTTCGGGGAAATCTACTTTGCCGCCAGGAGCGATGTAGCCAGGGAAACCTCGATGGCTGGGGCGTTTTATGAGTAAAATTTCATTGTTACGTTGGATCATACACATTGTATAGATCTGATGTTCGATGTTATGTGAATTTGGAGGCATAATGATGTATTCTCCTTTATATTTTTTTGATAATTTTACCATAACATAATTGTTTCTTATATAATTAGAAATGGAATGTTATAAATTTTCAGTTATATATTATAAATTCTATAGTCATTCGAAAAGAGGGGAGAGACATGCAAGGAGAAATACAAAAGGAGAAAAGTTTAGGTTATATTGGAAAATTATTATTACCAGTTAAAGTATCAACGCACTTTAAGTTTTTATGGATTGGACAATTACTCTCGGCCTTAGGTAGTTCGATAACTATGGTCATACTTCCAGTTGTTGTGTATTCATTAACTGGTTCAACAGTTGTAATGGGGATGACGATGGCAATGTACATGCTACCTAATATTCTTGCTTTACCGTTTGCGGGTTTAATTGTAGACCGAATTGATCGGGTTAGGTTAATGTTATTTACGGATATAATCCGCTGTATATTAATGCTATTACTTGCATCGCTTATATTTATGGATTTATTAACAATTACGATTTTATATATTCTCGTTGCCATATACGGACTTATGGAAGGGATATTCCAACCAGCATATTCTGCTGTAAGGGCGAAAGTATTCGTCCCTGAAATTCGTAATGCAGCTAACGCACTCACTCAAATGAGTAATCAAGGTATACGATTAATTGGGCCAGCACTTGGTGGGTTAATCGTATCGGTTGCATCTGCAGGGATAGGTTTCGGACTAGATGCAGCAACGTACTTATTATCATTTTTATGTTTATTATTTTTAAAAGAAATTAAGTTTAAAAAAGTAAAACCCATTGAAAAGAGTAAGCTTAATTACAAACAAGAGTTTATGGAAGGTGTTTTCGTTTTAAAAAGTCATCCGTGGCTGTGGATTACAATTTTAGTTTTTTCTTTTATAAATATTTGTTATGCCGGTATTATCGTCGTATTAATTCCATGGTTATTTAATGTTCATCATCATTTTGAAGCTTACGTGTATGGACTTGGCATGGCCTTTTCTGGTGGTGGGGCTGTAATTGCCGCATTAATATTTGGTGGGAAAGAGCTGTGGCATAAGAGAGGATTACTGGCTTATGGAGGTGTTTTAATGAGTGGCATTGCTTTATTAATTATGCCATTCATTTCTTGGGCACCCGCTTTAATATTCTTAATGGCAATTGAAGGATTTGGCATGATGATATTTGGACTCATTTGGGAAACGAGTTTACAGGAGCTTGTACCAGAAGAAGCATTCGGAAGAGTGGCAAGCCTTGATATGTTGGGTTCTTTTGCTTTATTGCCATTAGGATACGTAGTTGTAGGCTGGTTAGCTACTGTCATAGGTGGCGAGATAACTATTATAACACTAGCTAGTTTAGTAATTTTAACAATTGGAATAGCATTGTCTGTACCGAGTATTCGTCGATTTAATTGATTATATGGGAAAAGAGGGCTAGACCTATATAGAAAATAACTTAGCATATAATCAACTAGTATTAATAAAACATCTTTGTAATGAAAAGCCTTCCATACACATTTGGCACAAAAAAATTAGTATGGAAGCAACAAAAATAGAAATCACAAAAGAAGTGATGGAAGCGATACAAGTAGGTTTCAAAAAAGAAGAATAAGCCCTAAAGAAATTAGGACTTATTCTTCATTAAATACAAATGTTTGTTTCATTTTTTTACCTTCATTTACCGGATGGCCGTTATAAGAGAAATTCTTTTCTTCCCAAGTGATCACAACTTTAAAATTATGACTATTAAAGTCTAATGGGAATACCATGTAGTCAAAGCTTGTATGACTTTTAGAAATGTTTTCATTAGGTGTAGAAGGTTTAAAGGTAGCTTTAGAGGTAGGATTGTTATCAAGTATTTCCACAGATACGTTTGATACATCATGACCGATGTTTTTTACGAGTAAACTATACGTATCAAATACACCTTGTTTCGGCTGGATTGCTTGCTTGTTTGAGTTATGAGATTTATCAATTTCGACATACCATTGTTTAGACTTTGACGCAATCGGTAGTGACTGAAATGTGTAAGCACTAGCTTGCATTGGTAGTGCTAAACATATAAGCGTAAAGAGAGTTAATATTTTTCGTTTCATTTTTTAAGAGCTCCCATTCTTTAATGGATTTACTTGTTATTATCTTCTTTTTACGAGTAAATATACCATATAATGTAAAGTGGGTATTGTGAGTAGTGAATTAATATATTATTCACTACTCTTATAGCTGGCATCATTACGTATGTAGTAAGAAAGAATAAATTTGTTTTTTCTATACTTAGATTGCTACCCTTTTTAAAAGGGCTATTTTTATGTTTTAATAAAAAAAATATACTAAGAGTTCCGTATAAATTATTTATTTTAATGTAGTTAAATGTGCTTGTATATTGTGAAATTAGAGAGGGAAGTTGTGTAGAGATGTTTCTACACAGCTATTTAGGATATGAAAAAATTACCAAAAATATGTTAAAATAACATTGTCATACAACAAGGGGGATTTGTTTTATGGAAAATGGACATCTTGCTAAAGTAGACTTAACGAAAAAAATTGAATCAAAATCTAAGTACAATAAGAAATTAGAAAAATATCAAAGGCGCTTATTAGCATTACAACAAATTTTGAAAGAAGAAAAAATCGCGGTTATGCTTGTTATGGAAGGATGGGATGCGGCTGGTAAAGGTGGGGCAATTAAGCGGGTGACGGAACATCTTGACCCACGTGGGTTCCAAGTAGATCCAATTGGAGCGCCTGCACCTCATGAAAAACGTTACCATTATTTGCAACGTTTCTGGCGCAAAATTCCACAGTACGGGCAAATCACCATTTTTGATCGCTCATGGTACGGTCGTGTGTTAGTTGAGCGTGTTGAAGGATTTGCTACAAAGGAAGAGTGGATGAGAGCATATGATGAGATTAATGATTTTGAAAAACTACTAACAGATGACCATTACATAATAGGGAAGTTCTTCTACCATATAAGTAAAGAGGAACAGTTAAAGAGATTTAAAGATAGAGAGAAAAATCCTTTGAAAAGATGGAAAATTACAGACGAAGATTGGCGTAATCGTGAAAAATGGGATGAATATGTTGAAGCAATGGAAGACATGTTTGAAAAAACAAGTAAGCCAAATGCGAAGTGGCATATTATTGAAAGTAACGATAAATTGTATGCCCGTGTGAAAACGTTAAAAATCATTATTTCATTCATTGAGGATTATTTCTTAGAACATGGTATAGAATTGCCTTCTTATTATTATGAAATGAAAGAGGATATTGAAGTTTTGCAAGATGTAGGTGTTAAAGAGTAAAAAAGAAAATGGTCCTGTGAATTGGTGAAACCAAATTATGGGGCTTTTTTATTTAGAAACATTTTACAATTAACAGAATAAGGTATATAATCAATAATCATATTAACATTGTTAATATGATTATTGATTATATACTATGTGGGGGTTTTACTTTGAAGGGAAGAGATGTTGTTTTAGGTTTATTAATGCAAAAGGAATTGTCTGGTTACGATATTAAAATTGTGTTTGAAGACGTATTTACTCATTTTTTTGATGGAAGTTTTGGAATGATTTATCCAACGTTACGACAATTGGAGAATGAAGGGAAAATAAAAAAAGAGGTTGTCATGCAAGAGGGAAAACCGAATAAGAAAATGTACTTTATTACAGATGAGGGGCGTGAAGAATTTTATCAATACATGCAGACACCTGTAGAGAAGGATGTTTTACGTTCGGATTTTTTAATGAGAATGTATTTTGGTAACTATAGTGATGATGTAACAATAAAAAAATGGATTAAAGATGAAATTGAAAGAAAAGAAGCGTACATTGCAGATCTTCGATTGAAATATGAAAAGTGGAGAGTAGGTATTACTTTCGTCGAAGAAATTTCACTAGATGTAGGTATTGCATCGTATAGTGCACAAGTGGAGACTTTGAAGAAAAAATTAGAAGAGTTAGAGGCGAAAGAAAACAATAAAACAGAAGAATGAAAAACGCGTTCACAATAAATAAAGGGGTATATAAAGATGGAGCAATCAAAGGGTATTAAGATTGTCTTTTTAATGTGTCTAGGTATCTTTCTTTGTATGATTGATACGACAATTATGAATATAGCTTTACCGGCAATACAATCGAGTGTAAATACTTCGTTAGAAAAGATGTCTTGGGTATTAAATGTTTATACAATGACGATTGCAGTACTTGCCATTCCGTTAGGGCGGATAGCTGATATCTTTGGAAAAGCAAAGATGTATATTCTTGGTCTGGTGATTTTTGGTGGTGGATCGGTACTTTGCGCTTTTGCTAATACAGGTGATTTTCTTATTTTTTCTCGTTTTATACAAAGTATTGGGGCAGCGATTTTATTTCCAACAAGTATGGTAATTGGTGTATCAGCTATGCCATTAGCTAAGAGGCATGTTGCGCTTGCAATTTTAGGAGTAACACAAGGATTGTCAGCTGCTATGGGACCAGTAATAGGTGGAATTATTACGCAACATTTAGGATGGAGATGGGTGTTCTTCGTTAATGTTCCGGTTTGTATAATAGGAATCGTGTTATGTTGCATCATGCTACAAATAAAAAATGAAGAACGTATTATCTCAAAAATAGATTGGATAGGACTACTATTAAGTAGCACAGCAATTTTTTCATTTACTCTCATATTAGTAAAAGGTAATACATGGGGATGGCAAAGTAATATTGCTTTGTCTTGTTATGCAATTAGCACTATTTCTCTTATTCTATTTGTTTTAGTAGAACGAAAGATTCATAATCCAATGGTGAATTTAAAGTTATTTCAAGATCGAATGTTTGTCGGAGCGTCTATCGTTGTTATATTAAGTAATTTATTTTTAATTGGAGTTACTGTATTGCTTCCAACGTTCTTGACGAAACTACAAGGTCGAACGGAAATTGAAGCGGCTTTTTTAGTGACACCTATTTCAGCAATGATATTTTTTGTCTCACCAGTTGCAGCAACTTTAATTAAAAAACTCGGAAAAGTAACTATTATTTTGTCAGGATTTCTTATTATGGGGCTTTCCTACTATTGGTTGCAAATGATTGATGTTCATTCAACAAATATAGAAATTATTATTCCATGTATGATATTAGGTGTTGGATATGGTTTAGTAGTGGGGCCAATTACAGTTTTAAGTGCGTCTTCGTTTGAAGGAGAATTGTTAACTGCTTCTCAAAGTGTTGTATCAATGTTACGACAAGTTGGAATTGTATTGGCAGTCGCAATATTTGTCTCTAACTTAACTCACAATTTAACTGTAAATAAAGAAAAAGTATATCGTTATGCAGAAGAAAAGGTGCGTACTATTCATGTGAATAGTACTGAGCAAACTGAAATTTTACAAATGACTAAAGAGAAAATAGAGAATCAAAGTTTAGAGTCGAATATAAATAAGAAACAAAATGCAATGACAATGGGATTAAGTAAAGAGAAAAAGGAAGAATTGATTCGCGACAAGACGGATGAAATATTAAGAAAAGTTCCAGTAGAATATAGAGATGTAAAAAGAGAAGAAGTTATGAGGCAAGTGACAAAAGAAGTTGAAAAACAAGAGGAAAGTATAAAGAAAGAAGTACTCACATTTTCAAATGATGTGAATCATTATGCCAAGAATCAGATGGCTATGAGTTTTACAGATTTATATAAAGCAAGTGTGCCAATTATTTTAATTTGTGCTTTCGTAAGTTTGTTGTTTTGGGAAGGGAAAGCTTTGAGTAAAAAGAGAAAGGGAAGGATAGTAGAAGAAGCGTAAAGGAAAACAGGCTGCTATTAGCCTGTTTTCCTTACGTTAGTATGAAAAATCTGGATTTAATTCTTTAAATTTATGACTATAATGCCTTTTATTATTAAAACCAACAAAATCAATTCCGACACAAGATTCTAAATTTCCGTCTACAATCGTAGAATCCACGAAGCTTAAATGTTTTAATTTTTGTAGTTCTTTAATGAATTGTAGATTTCATATGTTACCACAACTTGATAAGATGAGAGTTTCTAATTCCGTTAAATAGCGCAAATATTCGTGGTTTTTAAGCTTACTGCAATGGTCGAATTCGATGTGTTTTAAAGTTGAAGCATTGTTTTCAATTTCATCAATATGCTCTAAATTTCTTAAATAATTGAGTTCTAAATGCTTTAATTTAGGTAATGACCTACATCCTTTTAATGAATTAATGTTCCCTTGTGTAATGCTTAGTTTTTCAATTTTTTGTAAAGACATTAATTCTTCAAGGTTCTTTTGTTTCGGTTTGTATTTCCAAATGTATAGTTCTTTTAAGTTAGGACAAGATTCGAAGCCTTTAATGTTTTTATTACACTTTATGTGAAGTTCCTCTAAATTTGTAAAGCTTTCTAGCTCTGTTAAGTTTAGTGGAACTTGTGGTTCTTCTAGTGATAAAGATTTTAAGTTTTTTAATTTATATAGGGCTGAATAATCAGTAATATATATACTACTAATGTGTAAGCTTTCAATTTGCGGGCAGTGTTCAAGAAAATTAATATGGTGCAAACTATACCTAAGATCATTAATGAAAACATCAGTAAAGTTGTTTGTATTAATGAAGTCTACGTATTCATCCAGTCTGTTTTCATGGATTTGTACTGTGCCATCCATAACTAAAAAGTTTTGTGGTTTCTTTTTGATAGATATTTGTAAAGGATTCATGTATTGAAATATTTCTGTCTTGTTTTCTAAAATAGTTTCAACACTTCTTTTGACAGTTGGAACATTGTCTCTTTGTTTGTAAGCTATTAAGGTTGACTTTATTTCTGACGGATCTGCTAATAAAATTTTTGGAGCCATTTCATATAGTACATCTTCATTTGCAGGTATACAGCTAACCATTGCATCAAGTGCTATTAAACTTAAAGGGTGTCCTTTTGTTAGCCAAGACTTAATTCGTCTCCAAGTTAGTTGTGATACTGCAGCTAATCGCGCCCAATCGTTATGAAATGATACTGCATGTTCCTCTATCCAATCTAATGTTTCTGAGGATTGAAAAGAATGCAGACAAATGAAGGAAGTGGTCGGAAGCTCACTTTTTAATACTGTTTTTAGCCTTTCTATTACTAAAGGAAAGGCTTCTTCAAATGGTAAACAATAAGCTGCAGCGTGAGAAAGAGGTGCAAGTAAATCTTCATCAAATGCCTTCCACAGTTTTCTTATCCAATCTGAGGCGAATTCTCCTAGTACACATATAACAATCTCAAGTAATCTAGTTTTAATTACACCATTCATTGTGTTTGAAAAGCGGTTTATAACAGCATCTAGTACTTCGTTTTGATCGTACCTATTAAGAGCTTCAATTTCTGCTTCTTGAAGAAACCATCTAGTCATGGTGTAATCAAGTAATTCCTCTAAACTAGAGCGAACTTCTTCTAAAGTGGGCACGGGTGTAAGTTTGTGCTCATTCATCTCTAATTTTGGTTGCTTCGCTTTACCATCTTCTTCATAAAAACTATCATGCAAATAATATTTATAAGGTGAGTGAATCATTACAAGGTGGTACCATTCTTTAGGATGTAAAGATAACGAAATAAGACGCTCATGACATTGGTTACATAATTTATAAGGTTGATTTGCTTGATCGGATTCTTCTATTTTATATACTGGATCATGTTTGCAAGCTTCACATAATTCTACTGTTTTTTTCATTGTTTTCTCCTTGCATATTGTGAATAGTAGTATTTTTAATATAGCATGGGATAAGTCGAGTATGATCAGAAAGTTTTTTAGAATGAAAGGAAGGAATGGAAAATGCCATTGAATATGTAACGTTATACATAGTACATTAACAAGAGGGATTAATTTTAAAAGGAGGATGGGGAATTGCTAGATAAGGCAGGGGCTTTAATAGATAATCATGTGTACACAGAAGAAGAGCAACAAAAACTATACAAACGAACGTTAATAATCGTCAGCATTTCACAAATGTTTGGCGGTGCAGGACTAGCTGCTGGTATTACAGTGGGCGCACTTCTTGCGCAGCAAATGCTTGGAACAGATGCGTTTGCAGGATTACCAACTGCTATGTTTACATTAGGATCGGCATTAGCAGCTTTCATAGTAGGGAAGCTTTCGCAACGATATGGACGCCGGATAGGTCTTGCAACAGGGTTTATAGTAGGCGGATTTGGAGCAATTGGTGTTGTAATGGCAGCTTTAACAAATAGTATTATTCTTTTACTTATTTCTTTACTCATATATGGTGCCGGTACAGCCACGAATCTACAAGCTCGTTATGCAGGTACAGATTTAGCAGATAAGAAGCAGAGAGCAACGGCTGTTAGTATTACGATGGTAATGACGACTTTCGGTGCAGTTGCAGGACCAAATTTAGTAGGGGTAATGGGAAGTTTTGCTCATTCAATTGGAGTTCCTAAACTTGCAGGTCCGTTCATACTATCGGCAGCAGCATTTATACTGGCGGGTCTAGTTCTTTTTGTTATGCTTCGTCCAGATCCTTTGATTATTGCTAACATAATAGAAAGATATAAACAGGAACATACATATAAAGGACAACCAATAACAGAAGAAGCGAAAGAAAATAAACGAGGTATTACAGTTGGAGCAATCGTAATGATACTTACGCAAATAGTGATGGTTGCGATTATGACGATGACCCCAGTTCATATGGGACACCACGGTCACGGTTTAAGTGCAGTAGGACTTGTGATAGGTTTTCATGTAGGTGCAATGTATCTTCCATCTCTCGTTACAGGAATGTTAATTGATAAAATTGGCCGAACTACAATGAGCATAGCTGGTGGAGTGATTTTACTTGCAGCGGGTGTCATAGCTGCGATAGCGCCAAGTGATTCTTTATTATTATTAATCGTTGCTCTGTCTTTACTTGGGCTAGGATGGAACCTCGGATTGATAAGTGGTACAGCACAAATCGTTGATTCCACAACACCGTCTACACGTGCTAAAACACAAGGGAAAATAGATGTTTTTATTGCGCTAGCTGGAGCTTCTGGTGGAGCAATGTCAGGTATGGTAGTAGCGAATTCAAGTTATGCGGCATTGTCATTGGCTGGAGGCGTGTTAGCGTTATTACTTATTCCTGTTGTGATATGGTCTCGAAAAGGGGCAAGAAATTAAATGAAAAAGAGGTTCTAGTTACTGGCTAGAGCCTCTTTTTATACACTTAAATTAAATTCCACTCTACAATAAGCCCTAAATGCGTAAGTCCGCCACCAAATCCGTATAGTAAAAGTGTGTCTCCGTTATTTAATTTCCCTTCTTTTATAGCTAAATTTAAAGCGAGTGGAATGGTGACTGAAGAGGTATTCCCCATATATTCCACGCTCGTTAATGTTTTTTGTATTGGAATTTGAGACTTTTCGCAAATAGATTCGATCATTCGTAAGTTAGCGCTGTGGGGTATGAACCAGTCTATATCATCTACTTGCATATTTACGGTATGTAATAAATTTTTTATGCCTTTTGGTACCGTGCGTGTTGCCCACTTATATACTTCTCTTCCATTTTGAACGATTTTTTCATTTGTTTGCAGTGGTGTGCCATTCATAGTAGTAGATAAGTTTGTTCTATATAGATGAATGCCGCCATCACCGTTTGTTCCCATGTGAGCAGCGATAAAGCTTGGGGTGTTTTCATCTCTTTCTAATAAAATAGCTCCAGCACCATCACCGAATAAAATACAGGTCGTTCTATCGGTATAATCAGTAACTTTAGATAATGTCTCTGTCGCTACGACAAGTACTTTTTCATGTGATTCAGAAGTGATTAAGCTATTACCGACGTGTAGTCCATATGTAAAACCAGCACAAGTTGCATTTAAATCAAAAGCTAGTGTATGAGGTATGTTGAAGTATTGTTGTATTTGGCAAGCAACACTAGGGAAAACGTAATCAGCAGTAGTAGTAGCGACAATGATACAGTCGACATCTTCTAAGTTTTTCTTATATGTTGTACATAAATTTTCAATTGCTTTAATGGCTAAGTTTGAGGAGTATTCTTCTTCGCTAGCGATTCTTCTTTCCCTCATTCCTGTTCTTTGTACAATCCATTCATCATTCGTATGGACCATTTTTTCTAAATCGTTATTAGACAATATTTGATCTGGAACATAAGTACCAATTGCAGTAATACGAGATTTAGAATGCATAGGAACATCTCCTAACTTTTGTTTTTATAACCTGATACTAATATTAGGTTATAAAAATGTCAATAAAGATTTTTGTTGTATTAAAACAATAATACTTAACTTACTATGAAGGAATTTGGCGAGTGCTGTAAAAATAATATACGAGAAGTTTCTAAAATTGATAATTGCTTTTGTTATTTTTATTGTGAGAAAAACTCGCAAAAAATGACGATTAAAGTAAAAATATAAAGATTTTCTTTCGTGTGATATAGGTTGTTAAACCTTGTGAAAGCGAATTACTTATGCTACACTTTATGTAACTTAAAATGAACGGAGGGGCTTCCTTTGATCTTAATCAGATTACGTCTCAATACTTTGTGCCAATAATTGAATAGCGCTCAAAGGCTCTGTCTGTGTACAGAGTGAACGGGATTGGTCTGCCTATTTTAAAGGAACCCTTTATTAAGCTTATATGTGAAAAAGAGGGAGGGACGAATACGCCCTCTTTTTGTTTTGCCTTTATAAATAGAATGGGGTTGTATAAGTGAACACTTACTGTGGATACGTATACAATCTTGGGACTTTTTGACTATAAAATAGGATGAAAGCATAGCTTTCTTCTATTTCTTTGGTGAACCCTTATCCGTTTACGAAAACACAGGCAGCGACCTGTGTTTTTTATTTTACGTAATCGAAATGGAGGAATAAATATATGGAAGAAGTATTACAAAGAGCAGTTTTAGTTGGAGTAAATGTAGGTAATGAAGATGATTTTGCATATTCGATGGAAGAGTTAACAAATCTTGCGGAAGCTTGTGATGTAGAGGTAATTGGGCAAGTAACGCAAAATTTACAACGAGTAAATCCATCGCATTATATCGGAAAAGGAAAGATTGAAGAAGTTGCAGCGTATGTACAAGAAATAGATGCGAATATGGTTATCTTTAATGATGAATTATCTCCTTCACAAATTCGAAATTTAGAAGAGGATTTAGATTGTAAGGTAATTGATCGTACCATTTTAATTTTAGATATTTTTGCGCAACGTGCGAAAACGAAAGAAGCACAGCTACAAGTAGAAGTAGCACACCTTCAGTATATGATGCCTCGTTTAATCGGTCTTCGTGAATCGTTAGGGAGACAGAGCGGCGGCGTTGGTACGAAAAATAAAGGTGTCGGTGAAAAGAAGTTAGAGTTAGACCGTCGTAAAATTGAAGAACAAATTTCAGTTTTGAATAAAGATTTAGAAGCGCTCGTTGCCCAGCGTCAAACGCAGCGAAAGCAGCGTAAGAAAAATGAAATACCTGTTGTAGCATTAGTAGGTTATACGAATGCAGGAAAGTCAACGACGATGAATGCAATGCTTGAAATTTATAATGGTACAGAAGAAAAACAAGTATTTGAAAAAGATATGTTATTCGCGACGTTAGAAACATCTGTACGAAATATTGATTTGCCAGATAATAAATCATTTTTATTAACAGATACAGTTGGATTTGTAAGTAAATTACCACATCATCTTGTGAAGGCGTTCCGTTCAACGTTAGAAGAAGTAGCGGAAGCAGACCTACTTATTCACGTTGTAGATTACGCAAATCCAAATTATGAACAATTAATTGATATTACAAATGAAACGTTAAAGAAAATTGGAGTAGAAAATATTCCAACGATCTATGCTTATAATAAATCAGATATGGTAGATGTTGAAATTCCGAAAGTGCAAGAAGATCGCGTTTATTTATCAGCGAAGAAACATGTTGGAATTGAAGAACTTGTAGAAATGATTCGCTCACACATCTATAAAGAATATACGAAGTGTGAAATGTTAATTCCATATGATCAAGGACAGGTAGTTTCGTATTTCAATAATCATGCACACGTTTTATCTACGAGTTACGAAAACGAAGGTACCAAATTACAAATAGAATGTAAGACGAGTGATTACGAGAAGTATAAGCATTTTGCAATTTAATGTAAGAGGCAACCCAGTATGTGATTGGGTTGTCTTTTTTTTTGTACTGTTTTACCGCTGAAAGTTACAAGGATGCAAGCCAATGACGGGAGTTAAGTTATATTTCTGGAAAAAGAAATGAAAGCAGTATAGAATAGAAATGTTTCAAAAGTCAGAATTTATTACACCTACTGTAATAAATATATATTTTGTACAGAAAGGGGAGATTCACATATGCATGCAGTTTCACACAAAAAAACTGTAGAAACACCGACAATATATCGAATTTTATTTGCGATTAGCTTTGGGCATTTTTTAAATGATTCGATGCAAGCAGTTGTGCCGGCGTTGTTTCCTATTTTGGAAAAAACGATGAATTTATCCTATATGCAAGTAGGGTGGATTGCGTTTGCATTAAATATGACGTCATCGATTATGCAACCGGTGTTTGGTATGTATTCAGATAAGAAGCCGTCACCATTTTTATTACCACTCGGCATGTTTTCAAGTATGCTTGGAATGATTGGACTCGCGTTTGCACCAAACTTTATTATTGTTATTATTTCTGTTTTATTTATTGGTTTAGGTTCCGCAGTCTTTCATCCAGAAGGCGCTCGTGTTGCGTATATGGCGGCAGGTGCAAAACGAGGGTTAGCGCAAGCAATTTATCAAGTTGGGGGAAACACGGGGAATTCTCTAGCTCCTATTTTTACAGCGCTAATTTTCGTTCCACTCGGTCAAATTGGTTCATTAGGTTTTACAGCATTTGCAGCAGTAGGAATTGCATTATTAATTTTCGTATCGAATTGGTACAAAAATGAATTAGCAACCGGTGCTGTAAGAAGGAAGAAGAGGGCTGCACTTGAGGCGGAAAATGCAATTGTAAGTACACACATTAAATTCGTTATTATACTTCTTGTTTTTCTTACTTTTGTACGCTCTTGGTACGGTGCTGGTATCGGGAATTTCTATCAATTTTACTTAATAGAGCATTACGGTTTATCTATAAAAAATGCCCAGTATTTCGTATTCGCATTTATGATTGCTGGTGTGTTAGGCACTTTCTTCGGAGGACCGTTAGCAGATCGATTTGGTAAGAAAAATATCATCGTATTTTCAATGTTAGGTTCAGCGCCACTTGCACTGTTATTACCACATGTCTCACTTGTGTGGGTCGTACCGTTATTTTTATGTATCGGTTTTATTAGTTCAAGTAGTTTTAGTGTAATTGTTGTATATGCACAAGAGCTTGTGCCTGGAAAAGTGGGAATGGTGTCAGGATTAATCGTAGGTCTTGCATTTGGACTTGGAGCATTAGGTGCTGTAGTTCTTGGGAAATTAGCAGATATATATAGCCTGCAATTTATTATGCTATTATGTAGTTGTCTACCATTAATTGGACTCACTTCATGGTTACTGCCAAGTGATAAGAAAACGATAGAATAGGGGATGCGCTATGAAATTGTGTGAAAACGTTACGGAATTAATAGGAGATACACCTGTCGTCCGATTATCTAAATTTATTCCAGAAGACGCAGCAGATGTGTATGTGAAACTAGAAATGTTTAATCCATCGCGCAGTGTGAAAGACCGTGCTGCTTATAATTTACTTCACGTTGCAGAAGAAAATGGTCTCATCAAACCAGGAGATACAATTATTGAACCGACAAGCGGGAATACAGGGATTGGTTTAGCGATGAATGCAGCAGCTAAAGGGTATAAAGCGATTTTAATTATGCCAGATAATATGTCAAAAGAGCGTATTAATTTATTGAAAGCATACGGAGCAGAAGTAGTTTTAACACCAGCAGAACAAAGAATGCCAGGAGCAATTGCGAAGGCGTTAGAACTGCAAAAACAAATACCGAATAGTTTTATCCCGCAACAATTTGAAAATCCAGCTAATCCGAATATTCACCGTTATACGACTGCACTTGAAATTTACGAACAAATGGATGGAGAGCTTGATGCTTTTGTTGCAACGGCAGGAACAGGCGGAACGATTACAGGGACTGGTGAAACGTTAAAAGAGAAATTGCCAAACTTATATATTGCAGTAGTGGAACCGAAAGGATCTCCCGTTTTATCCGGTGGTGTACCAGGTCCTCATAAACTAGTAGGAACAAGCCCAGGATTTATTCCGAAAAACTTAAATACAGAAGTGTATAACGAAATTATTCAAATTGCAGATGAAGAGGCTTTAACGACAATGAGAAACTTAGCTAGACAAGAAGGATTATTAGTTGGGCCATCTTCTGGAGCATCTGTTTACGCTGCAATCATGATAGCGAAACGCCTAGGCGTTGGTAAAAAAGTTTTATGTATTGCGCCTGATACAGGTGAACGTTATTTAAGCATGGGGTTATTTGAATAAAAAGGATAGAAACACCTTAATAGTGAATAGCTGCTATTAAGGTGTTTGTTTTATGGAATGAAGAGGGGGAGAAGAACAATGAAACTATTAAAACCAATCCATGAATATAGTGAGCATATTACGGCGTATAGACAAGCGTTTTTACACTCAGGGGAACAACCACATGGAAGTAGTTCTTTACAAAACTTTGATTCTCTTGATGAATGGTTTGAAAAAGTGAGTAAACAAGAACTAGGAGAAAATTTACTAGCTAATCGAGTGCCATCTAGTCAGTTTTTAAGTTTTGAAAAAGGGGAACTTATAGGTTTTGTGAATATTAGACATAGATTAAATCCAGAATTATTACGGGAAAGCGGTCATATTGGATATAGTGTCCATCCGAATAAACGTCGCCACGGTTACGCTACGAAACAACTACAACTTGCATTAGCTGAAGCGCAAAAATTAGGATTGCAGAAAGTATTAATAACTTGCGATAAATCCAATATCGGTTCTGCTAAAACGATTCAAAAGGTTGGAGGTGTGTTAGAAAATGAAGTAGTTTCTTCTCGTACTGGTGAAGTTATTCAGCGCTATTGGATACAAATATGATTAAGTAGGAATTTGAAAAGGTAATGCAAGCTGTAATATCGAAATAGATAAATGAAATATAGGGGATTACTGCAATTTTAGGGGGAAATGAAATGGGATTAAAAGAGAAAGCGATAGAGATGTCAGAGATTTATAGGAAAAATCCGAAAGTAGAAGCTATTATTTTAGCGGGTTCAGTAGCTAGAAAGCTTGAAGATGAACATTCAGATATAGAATTACATATTTTATGGTCAACACCGCCAGAAGATGAGGATCGTAGGGCCCCTATTCATCATATTGATGGGACAATATTATCGTATCATCCGTATGAGGAAGAAGAATGGTCGGAAACGTATTTAACGAAAGAGGGAATTAAATTAGAGATTAGTAACTTTTTAACAGAGACAGTAGAGAAAGTGATTTCGGATGTGGTGGATCAATATGATATAAGTTATGAAAAACAATGTATTGTATCATCCATTCATGATGGTGTTAGTTTGTATGGAGAAGGGAAAGTGAATGAATTAAAAGAAAAAGTAGCGGCATATTCAGATGAACTAGCAAAACGGATGATTTCAGAAAATCTATGGTTAAGTAATCGTTGGCACAATCGAAAGGCGCTTTTAAAACGGAAAGATTGGCTTATGCTTTATGACGTTATTTGCGAAGTACAAAGGAACATATTCGGTGTTTTATTTGGTTTGAATAAAATGTACGTACATCATCCAGCGTTTAAATGGATGCCTAATAATGTGGAACGAATGGCTATTAAACCTGAAAAATTATATGAACGTATGGCGGACACATTAATAGGGAATCCAGAAAAAAGTGTGCAGGAGTTAGAGTTGCTAATAGAAGAAGTGTTGCAACAAGTTCATACATACGCACCAGGAGTAAATGTGGATGAGCAAGAAAAATCTATTTTTTATTTTGTGAAATAGAAAATAGTAATAAGGGGGAAGTTATGGGGTTTTTTAATAGGTTTTTTAAAAAAGTTGAAAAAGTAAATGAGCAAGAAGCTACTCTTCATGAATTAAGTGAAGAATTGTATGTTGAATCACCGGTAGAGGAAGCGACTAGTTACTGGGTATCAATGGCACAAAATATAATTGTTAATGCTGTAAAAGCGGCTGACAATGATGTGGAACGTGCCTTCGTGTTATTGAATTTGAAGAAAGGTGAGGCTTCATTTGATATTTTTTATCAAATAAATGGGCAATTGTATTTCTGGGATCAGCTAGAAAATGAGACGATAAGAAATAGAATTCAGAACGAGTTGTTACCGCAAGCTCCAGAAGTTTCAAATGCAGTAAATGAGCAATTTCGTGGAGCTGATCACCCTATAATTTCGTTCGCACAATTGCAGTTTGAATGGGAAACGAAAGCCTGGTTCTCACATATAATTTGGGAAGATAGCCTTGCTGCTCAATTGCCCAAAAATCAAATTCTAAATGAATGGTTTCGTGTAATTAAAGAAGAAACGAAAAATAGACCATTGGATAGTGATGCGAAATTTTCTTGGTATCCATCAAACTCTTAAAAAATGAATACAGAGAGACAGGTTATGTTTCTAGATGATTTGTATTATTGAATAAGTATCAATAATACGTAATTCTTTTTCTATTGCCTGTTAGAATTCGTTATGTACTAAGCTACTTGTTTTCTAAACTAAAACTTATATTTCGAATTTTTAAATAGATTGTAATACATAAAAATTCGAAATATAAGTTGACACTATTTTTAATGTGTGATAAAAATGATAGTAATCAATTCGGAAAATAATATTTGGGCAATGAAAGGGTATAGTAGTGAATATCTCCCTATTTCAGAGAGCTGATGGTTGGTGTGAATCAGTATATAGATTATTCATGAAGTTCGTCCTGGAGCATCTTTCATAAATCTCATATTTTGAGGAAATGAAAGACGGTAGTTTATACCGTTATCAAATAAAGTGGTGAAGATTTTTTCACAACTAGGGTGGTACCGCGATATTTATCGTCCCTACGTATTTACGTAGGGACGTTTTTTATTTAGGTCCTAACTTTGGTGTGGCTTCATAACTAGGGTGGTACCGCGATATTTTATCGTCCCTACGTTTTTGCGTAGGGGCGTTTTTATTTAGGTGGTTTCTTAGTGTTCTTCACAACTAGGGTGGTACCGCGATAATTTTGTCGTCCCTACGTATTTACGTAGGGGCGTTTTTTTATTATTAGGGAGGAAGTGAACGTATTAGAAAAGAGTATTGATAGAACAATATAAATACCGAATTGTAACAAAGAAAAAGAGATAGAGAGGAGATTAACAAATGAATTCACAGCAATGGACATCGAAATTAGGTTTCGTATTAGCTGCAGCAGGTTCGGCAATTGGTCTTGGGGCGATTTGGAAATTCCCATATATGGCCGGCATTGGAGGAGGCGGAGCGTTCTTCCTAATTTTCATCGGTTTCACATTATTAATTGGTTTACCGCTATTATTAGCTGAATTTGTTATTGGAAGAAGTACACAAAAAGAGGCTGTCGATGCATATAGAGAGATTGCTCCTAAAACGTTATGGCCTTGGTTAGGTAAATTAGGAATTGTAACATGTTTCATATTACTTTCTTTCTACAGTGTTGTAGGAGGCTGGATTTTATTATATTTATGGAATGCAATTACAGGTAGACTATGGGAAGGAAATGGAGCATACGAAGCTACGTTTGGTGAAATCATTTCCAATCCATATTTAGCAGTTGGATCACAGCTATTATTCATCCTTATTACTATTTTCATCGTAAGTAAAGGTGTACAAAATGGTGTTGAAAAAGTAAATAAATATTTCATGCCAGCACTATTCGTTTTATTCTTTGTATTAATCGTTCGTGCACTTACGTTAGATGGTGCTGGAGAAGGCGTTCGTTTCTTCTTACAACCTGATTTCTCACATGTAACATCAGAAGTTATTTTATACGCAATGGGGCAATCGTTCTTCTCATTATCTGTTGGGGTAGCCGTTATGGTAACGTATAGCTCATACTTACCGAAAGAAGAAAGCTTACCACGTTCAGCATTTTCTATCGTAGCCTTAACTCTTGTTATTACATTACTTGCAGGACTTGCAATTTTCCCAGTTGTGTTCGCATTTGGGATGGAACCATCTCAAGGACCAGGACTATTATTTATCGTATTGCCAGCTATTTTCAGTAAAATGGCATTCGGAAAATTATTCTTCATCGTTTTCTTATTACTATTCTTCTTCGCTACGATTACATCAGCAATTTCGATGTTAGAAATTAGTGTTGCATCGTTAACATCAAAAGGTAAAGGGAAACGTGAAAAAATGGCCTTAATCGTAGGGTTATTAATCTTCGTTGTTGGGGTACCATCAGCATTATCATTCGGTATATTAAGTGATCTGAAGATTTTCGGGAAGACAGTCTTTGATTTAGCGGACTATGCAGTAAGTAACGTATTAATGCCACTTGGTGTATTATTAGTTTCTATCTTTGTTCCTTTAAAAATGAAGAAAGATGTATTAATGAAAGAGCTAGGTGTAAGTAAAAATAAAGGTTATAAACTATTCGTATTATGGTTATTCTTACTTCGTTATATCGCACCAATTGCGATTATTATCGTATTCTTAAATGTACTTGGCATTATATAAAAAGAAAGGTAGCGTATCATACAAAGATACGCTACCTTTTTATTTTGCTCTTTTTTGCAATTCATTTACTGTTACGAACTGATAGCCCTTCTTAGATAAAGAATCTAAAATACCTTCAATCGTTTGTAAATTTTCATTAGACTCATCATACATAGAGTGCAGTAAAATGATAGAACCTGGTTTTACATTTTTATTAACGTATTTAATTTTATCAGCCGCAGATTTATAAAAAGTATCGGGCTCAAGATCCCATGTGATTGTTTCGATATTGTTTTTATTTAAATAATATGGCAGCCCTATTAACTTTTTACCGTTAGGGGGCCTAAAATCAATTTCGTCTGTAAATCCTGTTTGGCGGATTAATGAATTCGTTTTTTCTATTTCATCTTTAATAAAAGAAGGTGTTTTGAAAACCATTCTATTATGAGAATATGTATGGTTTCCAAGTTGGTGCCCAGATTGCGTGATAGCTTCTCCTAACGATAAATTTTGCTCTAATTCATTTCCAATTAAAAAGAAAGTAGCTTTAGCGTTGTATTTATCTAGTAGCGGTAATATTTGTTTTACATTGTTAGTAGGGCCATCATCAAAAGTTAAAGCAATCACTTTTTCATTTGTTTCTACGCGTTGTGTTAAATCTCCAAATAATTGAAAGCTTCTTGCGTTCATCAATTTGTATGTTCCGAATAATGCCGTGATAATAAAGAATAGTGTAACGATTGTAATGATAATTTTTTTCTTCATAATGTAACCTCACAATGATTTTTAATTCAGTTAAAAAGTATTATATCAAACTAAGTAATTTCGTGCTTTAAGAAGGGTGTGGATGCAAGGAGAAGGAATTTATCATATAATAAAATGCAAAAGGTATATTAGGAGGTGTTTATATGGCGATTATAATTCAATTGCCAGACACTGCAACGTCTCATGCAAAGCCAAGTATGGAAATGGCGATACTTTGCGTGAGGTAGACAAGTAATATACAATCGCCTATATGAGCTCGTATCATTTTTTATATTTGGCTTTGCACCTTATTGAAATGAACCATAAAAAATAAGGGGCGAGCAGAAATGAAATACGTAAAAGCTAATGCTGTTTTACCAGAGAGTTTAATTACTGAAATTCAAAAGTATATACAAGGTGAAACAATTTACATTCCGAAACAAGAAACGAAACATTATAAATGGGGTACACGATCTGGCGGAAGAAAACAACTAGATGAAAGAAATAAAGCAATTAAAGAAGCGTTTAAAAGTGGGATTGCTATTCATCAACTTGCAGAAGAATATTTTCTTTCTGGGGAAACGATTAAAAAGATTGTGTATTCTAAATAAGAGGAAAAGAGTCTGATTCATATATTACTTTGAATCAGACTCTTTTTGTTTTATGTGTATTGGATATATGAGGCGTGAACGGGCATGATAATAGAAAAAATGTGCCGTTTTTTTATTAAATGGTATACAGAGCACTTGAAAAGTAGAAAGGTGAACATATATGAATCATATTGGACAAATAACGATAGAGCTTTTAGTTGGTTTTTTTGTTCTATTAATTGCTACAAAAATATTAGGGAAAACACAAATATCTCAGCTAACGCCATTTGATTTTATTTCTGCAATCGTCCTAGGTGAGCTCGTTGGAAATTCAATATATGATCCTAAAATTAAAGTATGGTCTATTTTATATTCAGTATTTGTTTGGGTAATTTTAATTTATACTATAGAAGTGATAACACAAAAAGTAAGAGGAACAAGAAGGTTTTTTGAAGGGTATCCTTCAATTATTATTCGTAACGGAAAGATTGATCGTGAACAATTAAGCGTAAATCATTTGGATATAAACCAATTACAACAAATGCTTAGGCAACAAAAAGATATATTTTCAATCCGAGAAGTTGAATATATGATATTGGAACCGAACGGAAACATAAGCGTTCTGAAAAAAAGTAAATACGAATCTCCTACTATAAATGATTTAAGTTTAAAACATAAGCCTGTATACTTACCAATTTCATTAATTAGTGATGGAAAAGTAGTTAAGGATAATTTGAGGGAAGCGGGATTTGATGAAGGATGGCTTTATAAACAAATAAAGCAAAAAGGAATTACTAAATTTGAAGACGTATTATATGCGGAATGGAAAACAGATGATGGCTTCTTTTGTCAGGAAATGCAGCGGTAGAGAATAAGTGATATATGTAATGTTTGTTTCTAAGTTATCTTTTACATATCAAAAAATGTAATCATTGTATACAATAAAACTAGATCAACAATTTGTATGGAGTGATAAAGATGGAAGCGTTTATTAGAAGTGATCAATATAATTTTATAAAATCACAAGCTTATATTTTAGCAAACGGGCATGCAACGGCAAATGATAGAGGTGTAATTCAAGCGTTAAAATCGCTTGCGATTGAAAAGATAATACATGTATTTGAGAATTTAACGGATGAACAGAAAGAGTTAATTGATACGGTATTAACAGTTCAAAATAGAGAAGATGCAGAATCATTTTTAATGAAAATAAATCCGTATGTAATTCCGTTTCAAGAAGTTACAGCACAAACATTAAAAAAATTATTTCCTAAAGCGAAAAAGTTAAAACTTCCTGATATGGAAGAAATGGATATGAAAGAAATATCTTATTTAAGCTGGATTGATAAGGGGTCAAGCAGGAAATTTATTATAGCGAAAAATGATAAAAATAAATTTGTTGGTCTGCAAGGAACGTTCCAAAGTTTAAATAAAAAAAGCATTTGTTCGTTATGTCATGGACATGAAGAAGTAGGAATGTTTTTAGTTGAAATTAAAGGCGATGTACCAGGAACTTTCGTTAAAAAGGGAAACTACATTTGCAAAGATGGTGTAGCTTGCAATCAGAATATGAAGTCACTTGATAAATTACATGATTTTATTGAGCGATTAAAAAAATAACGAGAAAACCTCTAGTATTTAAACTGGAGGTTTTTGTTTTTTTGAAGAAGTAAAATAAGCTTTCTTTGTAAATGTAGATTTATAATGAAATTTGATAAAAATATCTATTATGATACAGTTGCTTATATGCAAGGAGGTAAAACATGGATTACCTTTTATCGAAAGAAAAAGTGAAACGATGGCCCAAAGATATGATAGCGGCGGGGCGTTGTCATACAGTTGGCCTGAAATCGGATGGCACGGTAGTAGCGGTGGGCCGGAATAAAGAAGGGGAATGTAATGTAAGTGGCTGGCGAGATATTGAAGCAGTCGCAGTGGGCAATGTTCATATGGCAACGAACACGGGTAATGCTCATACAATCGGTCTTACATGTGACAGTACTGCGGTAGCACTGGGTTGGAATAAGCATGAACAATGTGATGTAAACGATTGGCATAATATTGTAGCGGTTGCGGCAGGGTGGCGTCGTACTATTGGCCTGAAATCGGATGGCACGGTAGTAGCGGTGGGCCGAAATAAAGAAGGAGAATGCAATGTAAGCAGTTGGCAAGGTATTGTGGCAGTCACAGCGGGTGACTGGCATACAGTCGGTCTTAAATTGGACGGCACATTGACGACTGTGGGGAATAATCGATATGGTCAATGCAATGTAAGTAGCTGGCGAGGTATTGTAGCGGTCAAGGCTGGGTATCTTCATACTGTTGGTCTTAAACGAGACGGTACGGTGACAGCAGTGGGGAATGATAAACATAACCAGTGTGATGTAAGTGGCTGGCGAGATATTGTAGCAATAGCGGCTGGTACGAATCATACAATCGGACTTAAATCAAACGGTACCGTGGTCGCAGTGGGTTGGAATGAGTATGGTCAATGTAACGTAAGTGATTGGAGAGATATTGTAGCGATAGCGGCTGGTTGTGCACATACAGTCGGACTAAAATCAGACGGTACGGTGATCGCGGTAGGTAATAATGAATTTGGCCAATGCGATGTAGGTAGCTGGCGCGACATTCGGTTACCTGGCAAATAGTCAATTTACAATAAATCATTAGTAATATTATTCTATTTTAGGAGTAATTATGGAATAGGATATGTAGAAAATAATTAAACTTAAATCTGCTGAATAAGAATCTCTTTTGAAAAGGGATTCTTATTATTTTTCATAAAATGAGGGTGTAAATGGAATTTTTGAACAAATTTTATTTCAAAATTACAGTAGAAGATATAAATTAAAAAGTATAGAGGAGATAAAGGAATGCTTAAAAGGTTTTTACTTTCTTTACCGGATGTTTTACTTATATGTATCGTTCTCTACATAATGTACACAAATTCTTTTAGTTTTGGACAGATGCTAGTAATTTCCATTGCAATCGGAATTATTGGTGGTCTTGCTATTAGAATTTGTAAGGATGTATTCACGTATATAAGATGGACAATTAAACAAAGAAAAAATTGAATATGTTTAATAGTTATTAGGAGGGAATGAAATGACTAAGAAAAAGAATAGAGTGAAAAACGAGATAGTACTTTGGTCACTAACAGCAATTGTTCTGTTAATTGTATGGTACTTTTATCAAAAATAAAAACGCAACGTACTAAAAAAGCACGATGCGTTTTTATTATTTTTTTTGCCAATTTTCTTTTATAAAGTCTTCACGCCCAGATTCTTTTTGCTCAGTAGCATATTTCTCTGGATTCTTTTTATAGAAATGTTGGTGGTATTCCTCTGCTTCGTAAAAAGGTGCAGCAGGACGAATTTCAGTCACGATTGGATCTTTAAACATACCGCTTTCTGCAAGAGCTTGTTTTGATTTTTCAGCAAGCCCTTTTTGTGTTTCGTTATGATAAAAAATAGCGGTACGATAAGATGGACCACGGTCAAAAAATTGTCCGCCATCATCAGTTGGATCGATTTGTGGCCAATATAAGTCTAGTAATTTCTGATAAGGAAAAATAGAAGGATCGAATGTAATTTGAACAACTTCTAAATGTCCAGATGTTCCAGCTTTTACTTGTTCATATGTTGGGTTTTCTACATGACCTCCTGCATAGCCAGAAAGTACTTTATGAATACCAGGAAGTTCATCAAATGGTTTTACCATGCACCAAAAGCAACCGCCTGCGAAGGTTGCGAGTTCGTATGTTTTTTCGGACATTGCTGTAATCCTCCTAAATGTATATGTTTTATATAGTATTATATAAATTGTTTTATTGCGCAATAAAAAAGATTTGAAAATATATGTTTTTTACAAACAAGATCCTCCGCTCACATCAATTAATTGTCCAGTAACCCAGCGGCTGTCTGGAGAAGCAAGGAATGCAGCAGTATCGGCAATGTCTTCTACTTCACCTAAGCGATTGAAAGCGGAAATAGTAGTAGCGTACTGCTTCATCATCGGGTCGCTCAAGAGTTCTGCATTCATATCTGTTTTAATAAATCCTGGAAGTATTGCATTCACCGTTATTCCTCGTGCTCCAAGCTGTTTTGCTAGCGTAAAAGTCATTGTATTAATAGCGCCTTTCGTCATACTATATGCAACAAAATCAGGTAAAGAAATGCGGGTGGCAGCGGATGAAATATTAATAATTCGGCTATTGTCACGTAAACGTGGTAGTGCTAGTTGAATGATAAAGAATGGAGCTTTTGCATTTACTGAAACCATTCTATCAAAAAACTGTTCAGTCGTTTCTTCAATAAAAGCACCAGGACCAATGCCAGCATTGTTTATTAAAATATCAAATTGTGTTTCACCAGTGCGCTTTTGTAATTCAGTATCTAAAGCGTTATAAAGGTTTTCTACACCGTGTAAGGATTCTAGATTTGCGCCGATAGAAAAAGTTTGGCCACCATCTGATCGAATTTCATGAACAGTTTCTTCAGCGTCATCTTTTCGACTACCGTAATGAACAGCAACCAATGCACCGTCATTTGCTAAACGTTTAGCGATCGCTCGTCCAATTCCTCGGCTTGCTCCTGTAACTAACGCTACTTTCCCTTTTAACATAGTTTCCTCATCTCCTCATAAACTTTATAAGTTTTTCTTTATGTAGTAATGCAAACATACTTAAGTAATATATGAGTGTATGTAAGTAATGCATTCCAATTTTGATTTGAGAAAAAATAAATAGAATGAATTTTGATTTTTTTGAAAAAAACATATTGACAACGAAAAGAACAACGTCCTATAATACGTGTAACAAATAAAAGTTAATTAAGAATTTTCTAACTTTATATGTTGTATATGCAAAGAAGAGGAAAGTAGATGATTATGATCGTTTCAGAGAGCTACTCCAAGGCTGTGAGGGTAGTAACAATCGAATCATTGAAGATCACCTCGGAGCATCGCTTGCGAAAGGGAAACTGAGTAGAGGGCGGCGGCATCGTCTCCGGTAAAAGGACGGAGGTCTGATTGGACCTACAAAGCTTATATTTCGTGAGAAGTATAAGGAAGCTGAGTGGTAACGCGAAACTCTCGCCTCAGCAATCAAAGCTACTAAATTGTAGTAGTTGATTGCTGAGGCGAGAGTTTTTATTTTTAAAAATAGAAGAAGAGAATGCGTAGAAGAGGAGAGTAAATGATAAAGATTGTTTCAGAGAGCTGCCCCGAGGCTGTGAGGGTGGTAACAATTTACTCATTGAAAATCACCTTGGAGCACTACTTTTGAAAACTAGTAAAAAGTAGCGGGGTTGTTCCCGATAGAAAAACAAAAGTCTAATTGGACTTGCAGAGCTTATATTTCGTGAGAAGTATAAGGAAGCTGAGTGGTACCACGATTCCCTCGTCTCAGCAATGGATTGCTACAAGTATGTAAGTAATCGATTGTTGAGACGAGTATATTTTTAAGGTTTATATACTGAATATTCTGTTAAAAATACTCATCTCAGCAATCGATGTAGAAATAGATTGCAAAAAATAGAGAAAAAAAGAGGAGCGATGTGAGATGGGAAACCAGTACATTTACATGAATGGGGAATTTGTAGAAAAAGAAAAGGCAGTTGTTTCAGTATATGATCACGGTTTTTTATACGGAGACGGTGTATTTGAAGGGATTCGTAGTTACGGAGGAAATGTATTTTGTTTAAAAGAACATGTGAAACGATTGTATGAATCAGCGAAATCTATTTTACTAACAATTCCAATGACGGTAGAAGAAATGGAAGAAGCAGTTTTACATACACTCCAAAAAAACGAATATACTGATGCTTACATTCGCTTAATTGTCTCAAGAGGAAAAGGTGACTTAGGGCTCGATCCGAGAAGTTGTGTGAAGCCGAGCGTAATTATCATTGCAGAACAATTAAAGTTATTCCCACAAGAATTTTATGATAATGGGCTAAGCGTTGTATCTGTTGCATCAAGACGTAATACGCCAGATGCGTTAGATCCACGTATTAAGTCAATGAATTATTTAAATAACGTACTTGTAAAAATTGAAGCAGCACAAGCAGGAGTGTTAGAGGCTCTTATGTTAAATCAACAAGGATATGTTTGTGAAGGTTCTGGTGATAATGTTTTCGTTGTGAAAGATGGAAAAGTATTAACCCCGCCATCCTATTTAGGAGCATTAGAAGGTATTACGAGAAATAGTGTTATCGAGCTATGTGAGCGACTGAGTATTCCGTGTGAGGAAAGACCGTTCACTCGCCATGATGTATATGTAGCGGATGAAGTATTTTTAACAGGAACAGCAGCGGAGTTAATTCCAGTTGTAAAAGTTGATTCCAGAGAAATTGGAGATGGGAAACCAGGAAGTGTAACGAAACAATTGACCGAAGAATTTAAAAAATTAACGAGAGAAAGAGGAGTACGTGTTCCCGGGCTGACGGAAAGCTTAGCATAAATAAGGAGAGGAGTTAATGGAAATGAAGCAGCAGTATACAGCGTATGAGAAGTTACAGTATGAAGAAATGACAGGCGCTGGGCACGTGATTCAATGTTTGAAGAAATTGGGTGTAACGACCGTTTTCGGCTATCCAGGCGGAGCGATTTTACCAGTATACGATGCGTTATACGAAAGTGGTTTGAAACATGTTTTAACTCGTCATGAGCAAGCTGCCATTCATGCGGCTGAAGGATATGCGAGGGCTTCTGGAAAGGTCGGGGTAGTCTTTGCTACCTCTGGCCCAGGGGCGACAAATTTAGTTACGGGCTTAGCAGACGCTTATATGGATTCGATTCCTTTAGTTGTCATTACCGGGCAAGTTGCAACGCCTTTAATTGGTAAAGATGGATTTCAAGAAGCGGATGTTGTCGGAATTACAGTACCTGTTACGAAGCATAATTACCAGGTTCGTGATGTGAATCATGTATCACGAATTGTGCAAGAAGCTTTTTACATCGCCAAAAGCGGGCGCCCGGGACCAGTATTAATTGATATTCCAAAAGATGTTCAAAATGCAAAAGTCACCAGTTTCTTTAATGAAGAAGTTGATATTCCGGGGTATAAACCAGAATTTGTACCAGACAGCATGAAACTTAGAGAGGTGGCTAAAGCAATTTCAAAATCTAAGCGTCCACTCCTTTATATTGGAGGAGGTGTCATTCATTCAGGTGGATCCGATGAACTCTTCGAATTCGCAAGGGAGAACCGTATTCCAGTCGTTTCAACTTTAATGGGACTTGGTGCATATCCACCGGATGATTCATTGTTTCTAGGGATGCTTGGTATGCATGGGACATACGCTGCTAATATGGCGGTAACAGAATGTGATTTACTACTTGCATTAGGTGTTCGCTTCGATGATCGTGTAACAGGAAAATTAGAACTTTTTTCTCCAAACTCGAAAAAAGTACATATTGATATTGATTCTTCTGAGTTTCATAAAAATGTAACTGTAGAACATCCGATTGTTGGTGATGTAAAAAAAGCGTTACACATGCTGTTACATATGTCTATTTATACACAAACAGACGAATGGCTTCAGAAAGTAAAGACATGGAAAGAAGAATATCCACTTTCTTATAAGCAAAAAGAATCTGAGTTAAAACCACAGCATGTGATCAACTTAGTAAGTGAATTAACGAATGGTGAAGCGATTGTCACAACAGAAGTAGGTCAGCATCAAATGTGGGCTGCTCACTTCTATAAAGCAAGAAAACCTCGGACGTTCCTTACCTCTGGAGGATTAGGAACGATGGGGTTTGGTTTTCCAGCAGCAATTGGTGCTCAGCTAGCTAAAAAAGAAGAACTTGTCATTTGTATTGCAGGTGACGCTTCTTTTCAAATGAACATTCAAGAACTACAAACAATTGCTGAAAATAACATCCCTGTAAAAGTATTTATCATAAATAACAAATTTTTAGGAATGGTAAGGCAATGGCAAGAAATGTTTTATGAAAATCGTTTATCAGAATCAAAAATTGGATCACCAGATTTTGTGAAAGTAGCAGAAGCTTATGGAGTAAAGGGATTAAGAGCAACAAATTCAACCGAGGCAAAACAAGTGATGTTAGAAGCATTTGCTTATGAAGGTCCTGTCGTAGTTGATTTTTGTGTAGAAGAAGGTGAAAACGTATTTCCGATGGTTCCGCCAAACAAAGGGAATAACGAAATGATTATGAAGAGGTGGGAAGAATGAGTCATACTTTTTCACTCGTTATTCATAACGAGCCAAGCGTCTTATTACGTATAAGTGGGATTTTTGCTCGGCGTGGTTATTATATTTCTTCTTTACATTTAAAAGAAAGAGATACTAGTGGTGTTTCTGAAATGAAACTCACAGCAGTTTGTACTGAAAATGAAGCGACATTACTTGTTAGTCAGTTGAAAAAATTAATTGATGTTCTGCAAGTAAATAAATTATAAGGAGTGTATGGAATATGAAAACATATTATGAAAAAGATGCAAATGTAGAGTTATTACAAGGAAAAACTGTTGCAGTAGTTGGTTATGGATCACAAGGTCATGCGCAAGCACAAAATTTACGTGATTCTGGTGTAGAGGTTGTAGTTGGTGTTCGTCCTGGTAAGTCGTATGAAGTAGCGAAAGCGGATGGATTTGAAGTAATGTCTGTTTCAGAAGCGGTTCGAACCGCACAAGTTGTACAAATGTTATTGCCAGATGAACAGCAAGCTCATGTGTATAAAGCAGAGGTAGAAGAGAATCTTCGTGAAGGACAAATGTTACTTTTCTCACATGGATTTAACATTCACTTCGGACAAATTAATCCGCCAAGTTACGTAGATGTAGCGATGGTCGCGCCAAAAAGTCCAGGTCATCTCGTTCGCCGTGTATTTCAAGAAGGAAATGGTGTTCCAGCATTAGTCGCAGTGCATCAAGATGCGACGGGAACAGCGCTACATGTAGCACTGGCGTATGCAAAAGGTGTAGGGTGTACACGTGCGGGGGTAATTGAAACGACATTCCAAGAAGAAACCGAAACGGATTTATTCGGTGAGCAAGCTGTACTTTGCGGCGGGGTAACTGCACTTGTGAAGGCCGGGTTCGAAACGTTAACGGAAGGTGGATATCGTCCTGAAATTGCATACTTTGAATGTTTGCATGAATTAAAGCTAATTGTTGACTTAATGTACGAAGGTGGATTAACGACTATGCGCCATTCTATTTCAGATACGGCAGAGTTTGGAGATTATGTAACAGGATCGAGAATTGTTACAGATGAAACGAAGAAGGAAATGAAGCGTGTTCTGACAGAAATTCAGCAAGGTGAATTTGCGAAGAAATGGATTTTAGAAAATCAAGCAGGGCGTCCGACGTATAACGCAATGAAAAAAGCAGAACAAAATCATCAATTAGAAAAAGTGGGAGCAGAGCTTCGTGAAATGATGAGCTGGATTCATGCACCGAAAGAATTAGTAAAGAAATAGAGTAAGAGAGTATAAATGAAAAATATGTAAGAGGGGATTTGACAAGATGAGAAGTGACATGATTAAAAAAGGTTTTGATAAAGCACCGCACCGTAGTTTATTAAAAGCAACTGGTTTGAAAGATGAAGATTTTGATAAACCTTTCATAGCGATTTGTAATTCTTTTATTGAAATTATTCCAGGGCATAAACACTTGAACGAGTTTGGGAAACTTGTAAAAGAGGCAGTTCGCGCGGCAGGTATGGTACCATTCGAATTCAATACAATTGGAGTTGACGATGGTATTGCGATGGGACATATCGGTATGCGTTATTCTCTTCCGAGTCGTGAAATTATTGCAGATTCAGTAGAAACGGTTGTAAATGCACACTGGTTTGACGGCATGATTTGTATCCCAAACTGTGACAAAATTACACCAGGTATGATGATGGCTGCACTACGTATTAATATTCCGACTGTGTTTGTTTCAGGCGGCCCGATGGCGGCTGGAAAAACGTCAAAAGGAGAAGTTGTTGATTTAAGCTCTGTTTTTGAAGGGGTAGGAGCTTATCAATCTGGGAAAATTTCAGAAGAAGAATTAAAAGATATTGAAGATCATGGCTGTCCATCTTGTGGCTCTTGTTCGGGTATGTTTACCGCGAACTCTATGAATTGTTTATGTGAAGTATTAGGTTTAGCTCTTCCTGGTAACGGGAGTATTTTAGCAATTGATCCAAGACGTGAAGAGTTAATTAAACAAGCAGCAGAGAAATTGAAAATTTTAATTGAAAGAGATATTAAGCCGCGTGATATTGTAACAGAAGAAGCAATTGACGATGCTTTTGCACTTGATATGGCGATGGGTGGATCAACGAATACAGTATTACATACGCTAGCACTCGCACAAGAGGCAGGACTAGATTATGATATGAACCGTATTGATGCAGTTTCAAGACGTGTACCTCATTTATGTAAAGTAAGTCCAGCCTCAAATTGGCATATGGAAGATATTGATCGTGCGGGCGGGATTAGTGCAATTTTGAAAGAGATGAGCCGGAAAGAAGGAGTACTTCATCTTGATCGAATAACTGCTACTGGGCAAACATTAAGAGAAAATATCGCTGAGGCAGAGATTAAAGATAAGGAGGTTATTCACTCTCTCGAAAACCCTCATAGTGAAGAGGGGGGCTTACGTATATTAAAAGGAAATCTTGCTAAAGATGGAGCGGTTATTAAAAGCGGTGCAACAGAGGTAAAGCGTTTTGAAGGGCCTTGCGTTATTTTTAATTCACAAGATGAGGCACTTGCGGGCATTATGCTTGGGAAAGTGAAAAAAGGAGATGTAGTTGTCATTCGTTATGAAGGACCAAGAGGTGGCCCTGGTATGCCAGAAATGTTAGCCCCAACATCAGCAATTGCTGGAATGGGATTAGGTGCTGAGGTTGCATTATTAACAGATGGACGTTTTTCTGGAGCTTCACGTGGAATTTCAGTAGGACATATTTCACCAGAAGCAGCAGCGGGCGGGATGATTGCACTTCTTGAACAAGGGGATATTGTATGTATTGATGTTGAAGAACGCTTGCTAGAAGTAAGGGTGAGTGATGAGGAATTAGAAAAGCGTAAAAAAGAATGGAAACGACCAGAACCAAAAGTGAAAACTGGCTGGCTTGGACGTTATGCACAAATGGTAACATCGGCGAATACAGGGGCTGTTCTGAAAATCCCACATTTTGATTGAGCCAATTTAAAAGAGATAAGGATGATATATAATGGTGCAAAAGGTAAAGGAGAGAGTGAAAATTGAAGATATCTTAATGGCCCATAATTGCATGAAAGATATCGTTATTAAAACACCGTTACAACGTGATACAGTTTTATCTGAGAAATATGATTGTGACGTTTATGTAAAACGAGAAGACTTACAATTAATTCGCTCTTTCAAAATTCGTGGTGCATACAATTTGATTCAAAGTTTACCGAAAGAAAAGTTACAAAACGGTGTTGTTTGTGCAAGTGCTGGTAATCATGCGCAAGGAGTTGCTTACACGTGTAATTTATTGAAGATTCCGTCAAAAATATTTATGCCCACAACAACACCGAAACAAAAAGTATCACAAGTACAATTTTTCGGTGGTGATTTCGCAGAGATTGTATTAGTTGGTGATACATTCGATAGCTCTTTCCAAGAAGCACAGTGTTATTGTGAAGAAAATAGAATGACATTTGTTCATCCGTTTGATGATCCGTATGTAGTTGCTGGTCAAGGGACAGTGGCAGTTGAAATTATGCATGATATGGAGAAACCGGTTGATTATATCTTTACAGCAATTGGCGGTGGTGGATTAGCATCAGGAGTTGGTACATATGTAAAAGGTGTTAGTCCTACTACAAAGGTTATTGGTGTAGAGCCAATGGGAGCTGCATCTATGAAAGAGGCTTTTCTTCAAAATGAAAATGTAGCATTGGAGAAAATAGATAGCTTTGTTGATGGGGCAGCTGTTAAAAAAGTAGGAAAGTTAACATTTGAAACTTGTAAAGATGTAATTGACGATATTATTTTAGTACCAGAGGGGAAAGTTTGTACGACGATTTTAGAACTGTATAAGAAAAATGCGATTGTAGCTGAACCGGCTGGTGCACTCTCTATTGCAGCGCTTGATTTATATAGAGATGAAATAAAAGGTAAAACAGTTGTATGTACGCTAAGTGGTGGAAATAATGATATTGATAGAATGCAAGAAATGAAAGAGCGTTCGCTCATTTATGAAGGACTGAAACATTACTTTATCATTGAATTTCCGCAGCGTTCAGGTGCGCTAAGAGAATTTCTTGATAAAGGATTAGGACCAGAAGATGACATTACGCGCTTTGAGTATATTAAGAAACATAATAAAGAAAATGGTCCAGCATTAGTCGGCGTAGAATTAAAACATAAAGAAGATTATGAGCAATTAATTACTCGCTTTAAAGAAAATAATATTCAATTTATGGAACTTAATAAAAACCCTGTTTTGTTTGATTTGCTTATTTAATAGAAGGAAAGAGTTAGAATGTAAATAAAAAAGATAGATACAAGCGAGGGAATATAGTGCTTGTTCTATCTTTTTTATAGTTAAACTAGGTACTCATTAAATTCAAGAAGAATAAAGCTAGCTAACCAAAAGAGTATCGCAATACGAATGATTACATACATTGTAAATTCAAAAGGAGTAAGATTTCTCTCTCGCTTTATTTTTTTAAATAGTCTCACAGAATAAAAGGAACATAAAAGCAGGATTGCTATAGACATTTTATAGATGTTTTCTAAGAGGTTTATATTTTCTAATAACTCTTTCAGCATGTTTATCACCTATTCTGTAAAGTATATTACAGAGAAATAGATCTTGAGCTGTCTAGTTTCGTTTGTTTTTTATTTTCCCTGTATCATCAATTTCTACATCAGTTGAAATTGTTTGTAAATATTGAAGAGCTTTTTTCTTTTCTCCTTCATTTACAGGGGAAACTTGGTTGTTGCGAATGATATAAGGATTGAATGACATTTGGACATCCTTTCCTTTAAAAGTTAAAGTTAATACGCCAGTTTCAGCGCTTTTCCCATTCACATAACTCGGGAATAAAAAGTTACCTAATGAGTAAGCGATAGGAACTTTATTATAATACTCAAACCCTTGTAACCAATGTGGATGGCTCCCGATAATTGCGTTAGCTCCTGCTTCAACCATTTTAGGTACATATTGCTTTTGGTATTCTACCGGACGATTTGATTTTTCAACGCCCCAATGCATATAGACGATTAAATAGTCTGCATCTTTCTTTTGTTCTTTAATTGTTTTTGTTACAAGATTTAAATCATAGCCATTCGCAACGCCAGGTTTATTCTCACCAGCTACCCAATTAGAATCAGGCATAAATCGAACGAAGGAAAGAAATTTAAACTTTTTCCCTTTTACGGTCATTTCTCGTGCTGTATATGCATCTTTCGCATTTTTTCCGGCTCCAATGTAAGGGAACTTTAATTTTTCTACGTGAGAAATCGTATCTAATAATCCATCTTGCCCATAATCAAGTGTGTGGTTATTCCCAATATTTACGATGTCATATCCAGTGTTTTTAATAGCTTGTAGTGTAGATGGATCACTTTTAATCCAAAACAGTTGCCCAGGTGCTTTCTTTTCTTTCGTTGTAAATGCCGACTCTAAATTCACAAAAGAAATATCAGCTTTTTTTATTTCTTCTTTTACATGTTGGAATGGGTAATCAGCCCCATTCTTTTCGATTATAGGACGTAATTGCCAATCAAACATTGTATCACCAGAGAAGGTGAGTGTGATTTCTTGGTCTTCTATTTTCTTTTCGCTTTTTGAAGCGGTTTTACTAGATTTGTTTTGCAAATCGGGTTTGTCTTTTGCTTTTGAAATAAAAGAGTAATTGATTAATAAAACAATCGGTGTAATGAAAAAGGCTATTAACAAAAATCGTTTTAGTAAAGTTTTCATATATACCTTCCCTTTTAATATTATCCCGCAATTAAATTAACACTGAATCTATTAGAGGTAATTAAAGTTACAAAAAATAGCGGGTTATGTAGTGGAAAACATTTGTTAATATTCTCAATATTAAGTTAACATATAGATAACCTGTAAATCAATGTATAAACCAAAATATAGAAATAAAGAATTCGAAGGGTGAAGAATGAGAAATGGTTATATTAGGAGCAGTTGTAAATGGAATTTGTATTATATTTGGTACTTTACTTGGTAAATTATTTAGTAGGATTCCAGAAAGTATGAAAGGGACGATAATGCACGCAATCGGTTTAGCGGTTACTGTGCTTGGGCTTCAAATGGCATTAAAAAGTGAAAACTTTCTTGTTGTCATACTGAGTTTAGTGATTGGTACGGTAATTGGAGAATGGTTACAATTAGAAGAAAAGTTAAAACATTTAGGGGATTGGCTAGAAAATAAAGTTGGATCGAAAGGGAAAGGTAGCATATCAGAAGGTTTTGTAACAGCTACTTTAATTTTTGCAATTGGCGCGATGGGGATACTTGGTGCACTTGACAGTGGGATTCGCGGAAATCATGATATTTTATTTACAAAGGCGATTATCGATGGATTTATTTCTATTATATTAACGACAACTCTAGGAATTGGCGTAGTATTTTCGGCAATTCCAGTTGTTTTATATGAAGGTGGTATTGCAGTTTTTGCAACACAAATTAATAGTTTTGTCCCGAAAGAATTAATGAACCAATTTATAGTGGAGATGACGGCTACGGGCGGCATTATGATATCTGCTATTGGATTGAACTTGCTTAGTATTATTAAAATCAAGGTGGCAAATTTACTTCCAGGTATATTGGTAGTGGGTGTAATTGTTTCAATTATTTATGGTTACGGTTTGTTAGTAAATTAGTAGAGGATGGAAACACATATGGAGGAATTTCAATTTACAAAACGTGTGCATAAAATATTGGAGATTGCAGCAAAAGAGAGTGAGTATAACATAATTCACCCAGTCCATCTGTTTATAGGTATGTGTAAAGAAGGTACAGGAGTTTGCGCTGAGTTATTTATGTATTTGTTTCACAAAGTCGGTCCAGATTTTTTAGAAAAACTTTCGTTACGAAAACAATTCGATTTACATAATCAAGAGTATAAAAAAATAGGGCAATATAAACTATCTTATAAGGCGATAGAAATTTTACAAATAGCGCAGAAACGTATGGAACGCTTTCAGCAAGTAGTAGTAAATGAAGGACATGTTATGTATGCATTATTTCATGTAGATACAAATATTGGTGGATTTATACATACACAAATGCAAGAAGATATATTACGTATTACAGCTGCACCGAGAGACTTAGCGGTTGATTTAAATAGTTTTAAATCTATTTATAATACATTATTTTGTCATGTAAGAAGAGTTAGTCCTTCTGATTTTGATAAGTTATCACGATTTGTAGTGGATGAATTTGGTGAACGGTGGTTACAGTCGGTTGATTATGGATTTCGGACATATAACGAAAAGTTACCTATCTATATTGCACAGCAGGAGGAAGTAATAGTTGGTTTCGCCTGTTACGATGTAGTGAGAGGAAAGAAAGGCTTGTTTGGTCCAATGGGCATAGCGAAACAAAATCGTGTGAAAGGTGTAGGAAAAGAATTATTGCATCATTGTTTATATAATATGAAGCAAGATGGATATGAATATGCGATTATTGGACAAGCAGGTCCCATTGAGTTTTACGAGAGAAATTGTAATGCTCGTTTAATACCGATAGATAATAAGTAACCAACTTCATATAGAGGAGTTGGTTTTATTATGAAAATGATGTAGAGATGTAGTGTTTTTTACTAGAAAATAGCGGGTTTTGTAGTAAATCTTGCATATAAAGCAAATTACTAAACTTTTTACAAGAAAGGGTGTAGAATGGGTATCTAAAGAAAGAAGGTGTGAAAATGGCCAGCTGGAAACGGAATTTAATGATTTGTTGGCTAGGTTGTTTTACCACTGCAGCCGGTATGAGTTTAGTAATTCCTTTCTTATCTTTTTATATTGAGGAATTAGGAGTAACTGGCACTTCAAGCATTGCACAGTGGTCGGGACTTGCATTTGGTGTAACATTTTTAATGGGTGCGATCGTATCGCCAATATGGGGAAAGCTTGGTGATATACATGGACGGAAATTGATGCTTATTCGTGCTAGCCTCGGTATGGCGATTATTATGACGCTTATGGGGTTTGTAACGGATGTGTATCAACTAGTCGCACTAAGATTTTTAATGGGAGCAGTATCTGGTTTCCTTTCAACAGCGATGACATTTATTGCAGCAGAAACTCCGAAAGAACATTCAGGTTGGGCGATTTCCACAATTTCAACTGGTGGTGTGAGCGGTTCGTTACTTGGCCCGTTACTTGGCGGTTATTTGTCTGAGTTAATTGGAATGCGTCATGTCTTTCTTGTTACGGGAGCTTTTTTATTCCTTTCCTTTCTCATCGTTTTTTTCTTCCTGCATGAAGAAAATCACTCTGCTCAAGCAAAAAAAACACAGCCGAAAAAAGTATGGACGATGGTCCCAGCGAAGCATTTAATTATTAGTTTATTTGTAACAACATTTATTATTCAACTTGCTAATATGTCAGTTCAACCAATTGTTACATTGTACGTGAAAAATTTAGTAGGTCCTCATACTGCACATATTGAAACAATTGCGGGTGCAGTTATGTCAGCGACAGGATTAGCAGTTATTTTGGCAGCACCAAGACTAGGAAGATTATCAGATCATATCGGTCCTCAAAAAACGTTAGTTGTAGCGTTATTTGCTGCAGGAATTATTTTTATCCCGCAAGCATTTGTAACGTCAGCTTGGCAACTATTAATTCTTCGATTTTTATTAGGTATCGCACAAGCAGGATTATTACCTTCCGTACAAACTCTACTAAAACAACATACACCAACCCATGTTACGGGACGAATATTTGGATATAATCAATCATTTCAGTTTTTAGGAAATATGATTGGTCCAGTGCTCGGGGGACAAATTGCAGCGCATGCAGGTTTCCAATATGTTTTCCTCTCTACATCTTCACTATTATTTATTGCGTGTATTTGGGTTTATTTTCATAATAAGAACGAAGAGGTATCAGAGAACCGACATTTGGAAGTTAGTTAACTAAGTGAATGAAAAAGAAAAAGGATGAAGCAGCATGTGCTTCATCCTTTTCTTTAAAATCGAACACAAAGATAACTTAATGTACCAAGCTCGTAACTACGGTGAATGACTTCACCGCTATTTTCACCACTTCCCATAGCGATAAATAAAGGAACAAAATGTTCTGCTCTTGGTACTGCTAATTGTGCATGAGGAGCATTTTTCTCCCAATTAAACAATGCATCTTTATCGTTATTCTGCATATGTTTAATAATCCAATCATCAAATTCAATTGCCCATTTTTCAGGTGTAGTTTGATTCCATTTCAGTGCTCGTAAATTATGAACGGTAACGCCACTCCCGATTACTAAAATATCTTCTTGTCCGAGTCCTTTAAGTGCTTCTCCAATTTCAAATTGTTCTTTTGCAGAAAGGAATGGATTGACTGATATTTGCACGACAGGAATATTTGCTTCTGGATACATGCGGTGCAGGAGTGTCCATGAACCATGATCTAAACCTCTCGTCATATTATGATGGACTGAAATACCTTTGTTCTTAAATTTTGTTTCTAAAATAGATGCAATATGAGAAGAGCCTTTCGCACGATATTTGATTTCGTATAACTCAGGGGGAAAACCTCCAAAATCATAAATTGTTTCATACTCGTTATCTGATGAGGAAATCGTTAATACTTCACTTTCCCAATGAGCAGTGAAAATAACAATTGCTTTCGGTTTATATGTTTCTCCAAGTGTTTTTAAAAATCGTGTATAGTCTGTATCTTGAATAGCGAGCATAGGCGAACCATGTGCTAAAAATAATGATGGCATCATAATAGTAGGAACCTCCTAAAAATTATATAGTTACTTTATGTAAGTAACTATATAATTTTATTTTGGGTTCGTCAAGAAATTAGTTTAAAAGCAAGTCTGAAAAATACATCATTTGTCATAATGAAAGCAATTACATATAATATAAAATAAGAAAAGTGAATGGATATTCATTTTCTTAAAGCTATACATAATAGAGTTGGGGGCTGACGAAATGAATGTACAGGAAAGTTTCGTTACGGCATTGGATGGATCGGAAATTTATTTGCGTAAGTGGCTACCAGAAGGAGATCCGAGAGGAATTATTCAAATTGCACATGGCATGACAGAGCATGCAGGGGTGTATACAGAATTTGTAGATGCTTTATTGGAAGCAGGGTATGGTGTTTATGCGCATGATCATAAAGGACATGGGAAAACAGTAAAAAAAGAAGAAGATTATGGTCATTTTGAACCAAATATAGGCTGGAATCAAGTTGTATCGGATGTTATCTTTGTTTCAGAAAAGATAAAAGAAGAGCAGTCAAGTCCTTTGTTTTTACTTGGACATAGTATGGGTTCTTTTTTATCAAGACGTGCTGTACAACTTAGAGGCGAATTATATGATGGATTTCTGATTTCAGGAACAGGTGGAAATCCAGGGCTTTTAGGAGCTATTGGTCATAAAGTAGCAACAATCGAAATGAAATTGCGTGGGGCAAAAACGAAAAGTCCAATGTTAAACTTTTTATCTTTCGGAAACTTCAATTCGAACTTTAAGCCAAATCGTACAAAATTTGATTGGTTATCTTCAGATAATAATCAAGTTGATAAATATATTGCGGATCCGTTATGTGGTTTCATTTGTACGACGAGTTTTTACCGAGAATTATTTTCTGGTGTATTAGAAGTAAATAAACTAGAAGAATACAAGAAGACGCCAAAGAATCTTCCAATACATATATTCTCTGGTGATCGTGATCCTGTTGGCGATATGGGGAAAGGTGTAAAAGAAGTATATGAAAACTATAAAAAATGTGGTGTGAAAGACGTGACACTACGTTTATATGAAAATGGTAGACATGAAATGTTTCATGAAGTAAATAAGGATGAAGTATTTAAAGATTTAATTTCGTGGTTAGATGCGCATAATAAATGAGAAAGATAATCCCAAACTGTTTGTAGTTTGGGATTATTTATTATACAGAAATAGGGGCAATAAATTCTTAAATTCACTTTACTTAATAAAAAATAAAAAAATATTGTATGAGAGGAAACCTCACTTTTCTGAAGTGAGGTTTTTTGTAGTAACGAAGTAATAGTGAATAAAACTAATTTTAAAAGTAATTTAAAATTAAACTTTTTATAAAGCAACAGATGCTCGTTCATAATAGTAGTATAATAGTGAATGAGGTGTTAATAGAATGGAAGATAGAACGTTAGGTTTATTACTAGATGTTGTTGGGGAACTATTTTCAGATGAAATTTCAATTGCTGTTTCGAATACGAAAGAATATATTTACTATCGGCCAAGTAAACGAATTGATTTAAAGATTAGTGTCGGGGATCCTATAAAGGAAGGAACGATTGCTCATAAAGCGATGGTGATGAATCAAAAAACATCTGAGTTTATGAATCGAGATGTTTTTGGTATTCCTTATCATGGAATGGCTGTACCATTTTCAAACAATGGAAAGCTTGAAGGGTGCGTGACGGCAATTTATCCAGCTTTAACGGATGGAAAGTCAGTTGTTACTTTAAAAACAACAGACGGCTGGATTCCGGTTCCTTTTTCAAAGGTTATGTATTTAGAGGCTAAAGATAAAAAGACGTATGTGAATTCAGAAGAGTTATCAGGAACACATAAATACTCTCTGCAAGAATTCGAATACTTGCTTCCGAAAGATTCATTTATTAGATGTCACCGTTCGTTTATTGTAAATGTTAATCATATTAAAGCGATTTATCCTGATACCCATTCTACTTTTGTACTTTCGATGGATAATGGTGAGAGAGTACCAGTTAGTCAATCATACGCTAGTTATTTCCGTAAACTTCTAGGATTCTAAATTTTTCTGCTTTAGAACCTAGATTTGCTGTTCTGTCTGAATTTTCGGCATTGTATACTAAAATCCCTATTTTGATAGTGTTAATGTGTAAAATAATTATGAATATTCAATGAGAGAGGGATTACATATGGAGAACAATTTAGATAGAATCAGAGATCAACGTCTAAAAAATCGGGTAGTTACACCTGAAGAAGCAGCTTCCTGGATTCAAAGTGGAATGACTTTAGGCTTAAGTGGGTTTACACGTGCAGGTGATGTAAAAGCAGTCCCATTTGCGCTTGTAAACCGAGTTAAGAATGATGAATCTTTTAAAGTAAATGTTTATACTGGGGCTTCTTTAGGATCGGATGTAGACAAATTATTTGCTGAGGCAGGAATTTTAGGGAAAAGATTACCTTTCCAAGCTGACGCTACTATGCGAAAAGGAATTAATAACGGAGACTTTTTATTTGTGGATCAACACTTGTCTCATACAGCAGAGTTACTCCGTGCTGACGTTCTGGATATAGATTTCGCTATTTTGGAAGCGGTTGCGATTACAGAGGACGGAATGATTATTCCAACCACTTCAATTGGAAATTCCTTAGCGTTTTCCTTAAATGCTAAGTCTATTATTATTGAAATGAATATGGCTCAATCCGCGCAATTAGAGGGGCTACATGATCTATATGAACCAGGTAAACAAGGGGAGAGGCTTCCAATTCCGCTTGTGAAAACAGATGACCGAATTGGAACAATCGGTATTCCAATTGATCCTGAAAAAGTAAAGGGAATTGTGTTTACGAATCAATTGGATTCGCCATCGACAATTGTTCCTCCGGATGAAGAAACTGTTATTATGGCACAGCATTTAATAGAATTCCTTCGAGAAGAAGTCAAAGTAGGCCGATTAACAAATCGTTTAGCGCCGTTACAATCAGGAATTGGTTCAGTGGCTAACGCCGTATTGCATGGAATGTTAGATTCAGAATTTGAAGATTTAGAAGTATATTCCGAGGTTTTACAAGATGCAGTTTTTGATCTTATGGATGCTGGAAAAGTCAATTTTGCTTCTTGTTGTTCTATCACGCTTTCTGAAGAGAAAATGCAACAAGTATTTTCTAACTTTGAAAAATATCGTGACAAATTAATGATGCGTCCACAAGAGATTTCCAATCATCCTGAAATTATTCGTCGCCTTGGATTAATCTCAATTAATACTGCATTAGAATTAGATATATACGGAAATGTTAACTCTACTCACGTTTTAGGTACAAAAATGATGAATGGTATTGGTGGGTCTGGTGATTTTGCAAGAAATGCTCGCCTAGCTATCTTTGTTACTAAATCGATTGCGAAAGGTGGTAACATTTCAAGTATCGTTCCTTTCGTTTCTCATGTAGACCATACTGAACATGATGTAGATGTTATCGTCACTGAACAGGGATATGCCGACTTAAGGGGACTTGCGCCAAGAGAAAGAGTGGAACTTATTATTGAGAATTGCGCACATCCAATGTATCGTGAACAGCTACGAGCTTATTACGAAGAAGCAAAAATAAGAGGTGGACAAACTCCTCATATTTTAGAAAAAGCTTTTTCTTGGCATACGAACTATGCTAAAAATGGAACAATGCTTGAAGCGGTAGTAGAAACTGTATAGGTTTGTATCGTACGAAATAGTAAAACGAATGAGTGAGCTTGAAGATTAAATTTTAGAAAAAGAGAACGCCAACTTTTAGGGATGGCGTTCTTTTTCTTTAAAAAAATTGTTGAAAATCGTACTGATTATAATAAAGATTTATAAAATCAATTTCTATTTTATGGAAATTAAAGGTTTTTTTGAAGTGCTTTCCGAATCAATTTAGTAGTGTACATATTGAAAGTGAGGAAAAAGAATCATGAAGATAAGAGAAGCATTATTAAGTGAAGCAAATGAATTAAGTGAACTCGCACTGCATTCAAAAGCAACGTGGAATTATAGTGAAGAATTCATACTTGCTTGTAAGGAAGATTTAACAATTACGGAAGAGTACATAAAAAATAATTTTGTATATGTTTTAGTAAACGATAATGCGAAGATTGGTTTTTTCTCATTTTTACGTAATGATAAAGCTCTCGATTTCTTGTACATTCATCCTCATTACAAAGGAAAAGGTTACGGGAAAATACTTTGGGAGTATGTAATAGAAAAAGCCAATGAACTAGGATTAAAAAGTTTTACAATTGATAGTGATCCGAATGCAAAAGGATATTACTTGAAAATGGGAGCACAGTTAATAGGAGAGACACCATCAACTGTCTTTAAGGGTCGTGTACTGCCTCTTTTGAAATATGATGTGTAAAACTATTAATAGTAGGGGAAGATTAGAATGGATGATGTAAAGGAAAAAAGAATATATGAAGCACTAATAAAATCGTGGTCGATTGAAACGAGTTCAAAGTGGACAATTGAAAACCCAGCAAAGGGACAATGTGGTGTTACAGCTCTTGTCGTTCAAGACATATACGGAGGAGAAATTAAAAAGACAAAAGTAAGAGAGGTATGGCACTTTTATAACTTTATAGATGGGCAGAGATTTGATTTTACAGAGACTCAATTCAATGGGAAATTGAATTATATGGATGAAAAGTCAAATCGGGAAGAAGCATTTGCAGATACAAATGAAAAGCAATATAACATTTTGAAGGGAAAAATAACGAAAGAATTAAAATTATCTTTTGACTCTTAATCTTTAATAAGTTACTATAATGGTGGTAACTTATTAAAGGGAACTTCATAGAGTTGAAAGGGGAAATACTTTTGAAAACAACTTATGTAAACGCTACAATTGTAACGATGAATGAACAAAACGAAGTGATAGAAAATGGATATATCATTGTAGAGAATGATCAAATTATAGATGTAAAGAGCGGAGAATTCGCTAATGAATTTGAAGTAGATGAAGTAATTGACATGAAAGGAAAGTGGGTTTTACCAGGGCTTGTAAATACACATACACACGTTGTAATGAGTCTCCTAAGAGGTATTGGAGATGATATGTTATTACAGCCATGGCTTGAGACGAGAATTTGGCCACTGGAAAGTCAATTTACTCCCCAAATTGCGGTCGCTAGTACGGAATTAGGATTACTTGAGATGGTGAAAAGTGGTACAACATCATTCTCTGACATGTTTAATCCAATTGGAGTAGATCAAGACGCAATTATGGAAACGGTATCAAGGAGCGGGATGCGAGCTGCTGTTTCAAGGACTTTATTTAGCTTCGGAACGAAAGACGATGAAAAGAAAGCGATTGAAGAAGCTGAGAAATATGTGAAGCGTTACTATAACGAAAGTGACATGTTAACTACGATGGTTGCACCACATAGTCCATATACATGTAGTACAGAATTGTTAGAAGAGTGCGCACGGATTGCAGTAGAGAATCAAACGATGGTTCATATCCATCTTTCTGAAACAGAGCGTGAAGTACGTGATATTGAAGCACAATATGGAAAACGTCCAGTAGAATATGCAGCGAGCTGCGGATTGTTTAAACGCCCAACAGTTATTGCACACGGTGTAGTATTAAATGATGATGAGCGTGCATTTTTAGCAGAACATGATGTTCGAGTAGCACATAACCCAAATAGTAATTTAAAACTAGGTTCTGGTATAGCGAATGTAAAAGCGATGCTAGAAGCAGGAATAAAAGTAGGAATTGCAACAGATAGTGTTGCATCTAACAATAATTTAGACATGTTTGAAGAAATGCGCATAGCGACTTTATTACAAAAAGGTATTCACCAAGATGCAACAGCATTACCAGTTGAAACAGCTCTTTCTCTTGCGACAAAAGGAGCTGCGGAAGTAATCGGGATGAAACAAACAGGGTCACTAGAAGCTGGTAAGTGTGCGGATTTTATTACGATTGACCCGTCTAATAAGCCGCATTTACAACCAGCGGATGAAGTGTTATCACACCTTGTATATGCTGCGAGTGGAAAAGATATAAGCGATGTAATTATTAACGGAAAACATGTCGTTTGGAATGGCGAATGTAAAACGTTAGATGAAGAGCGTATTATATTTGAAGCAAGTCGTTATAAACGAGGTTTGCAAAGATAGATAATTATGTGGCAGTTGAAAAAGCTATCCTTTTAAAAGGATAGCTTTTTTCTTGAACGAATAAATATTCAAAAGAATGTCGCATCTTTCTGTTAGTATTTCTGCTATAATATATTACGCTTTATAATATTTTATATTTAAGGAGAACAACTCATGAAGCGAAAAAAGAGCCATTTAATGGTAATGGCACTTGTTACATCTTTATTATTAACAGCTTGTAATAATAAAGCGAATAAAAGTGATACAGAGGTTAAAAAACAAGTGTTAAATGTAACAGTATCAGAAGAAATTCCTTCTCTGGACACTGCGAAAACAATGGATGGTACATCAGCCCACGTTATGCAGAATATATTTGAGGGGTTATATGTATTAAATGATCAAGATCAGCCTATTCCAGCAGTAGCAAGATCGTTTAAAAGAAGTGAAGATGGTAAGAAATATACATTTGATTTGCGTAAAGATGCAAAATGGTCAAATGGAGACAGTGTGACAGCAAATGATTTTATATTTGCATGGAAACGTGCAATTAATCCTGAAACGGCATCTCAATATGCATACATGCTCTTTTATGTGAAGAATGCGAAAGAGATTAATAAGGGAACAATGCCTCTTGATGCACTTGGGGTTAAAGCAATAAATAATTATATGTTAGAAGTTGAACTCGAACAGCCAGTTCCGTATTTTTTACAGTTGTTAGCACTACCTATATACTTACCACAGCATGAATCATTTTTGAACGAACAAGGAAACAATTATGCATTGGAACCTAGTAATCTCATATATAACGGTCCATTTGTATTAGAAAAATGGAAGCATGAACAAGAGTTTCAATTAAAGAAGAATGCTACATATTGGGATCGAAAGAAAGTGAAATTAGACGAAATAAACTTTCATATCGTAAAGGATACAATGACAGCTGTAAATTTATATGAAGCCGGAGATTTAGATCGAGTACCTATTAATTCGCAAGTTGTAGACAAGTATAAAGGGAATAAGGAATTACATATGTCGAGTGATCCTGGAATTGCTATGCTTCGTTTTAATGAAAAAAATAACGCGTTAGCAAATAAAAAGGTGCGTCAATCTATTTCATTAGCGTTAAATAAAGATGATTTCGTTGCTCACTTTATTAATAACGGAGCAAAACCTGCAAGTGGACTTGTACCAGTTGGTCATGTAAATGAAGTGACTGGTAAAGATTTTAGAAAAGAAAATGGAGATATTTCCTCATATGATTTGCAAAATGCGAAAAAACTTTGGGAAGAAGCGAAAAAAGAGCTTGGGGTAGAACAAGTAAACCTAGAGTTCTTAACGTTCGAACAAGATAACGCAATACGTATGGCAGAATATATAAAAGGTGATTTAGAGAAGAATTTGCAAGGGTTAACGATACAAATTAAACAACAGCCATTTAAGCAAAAATTACAGTTAGAACAAATAGGTGATTACGATATAACTATGGCAAATTGGGGACCTGACTATAAAGACCCAATTAGTTATTTAGAGTTATTTACGACAGGGAATCCGAATAATAAAATGAATTATTCTAATGTTCGTTACGATGAATTAATAAAGAAAGCGAAAACGGATTTTGTACTAGATACGGAAAATCGATGGAAAGCGTTGCGAGAAGCCGAGCAGGTATTATTAGAAGATGCTGCGGTGGCGCCGCTTTATCATATTGGCTCAGCATATGTACAAAAGGATTATGTAAAAGGAATTGAAAAGCATCAATTTGGTGGTATTTATACTTATAAGAATGCTTATATTGCTAATGAATAAATACAAAAAACCTTACTTTTTAAAAGTAAGGTTTTTTTTACAGAGGACCGGGAAATCCTTTGGTGGTGTTCCTAGCATATAAAGAAGAGAAGTGCAAAATTGTAGTTACACATTCATAAGAAGTTGCAACAAATAATATTGAGCAGTTTGTTTAAGTAAAGAGAAGAATAGAAATATAGCATACAAGGAATAAGGGAATGTAGTACAGATCAGCATACAAGCATTTTCTTTCTGTAACTATGTTTGTTTTTAATTATATAAAAAAATATTAGGTTATATATTTTGTCCTTGGTATACTTAAAAGGTAATTTGGGGTATTAAGATGAATTGATAGAGGTGTTTGTGTGGAATTATTTGAGTATTATAAAAAAAGGGGGCGGTTTAAGTGTTTAATTGGGACAGGGATTTTTCTCTTTGGATTATATTGTCTGTATAATAGTTGGGGTGATGTTAATTGGGGAGAAATAATATTTATGGTTATAGCTTCGTTTGTTTTGGGGGGGATTGGATTTTGGCAATTAAGAAAAGGGAACTTATTAGAAGAGAATATAGCTAAAAATGATTTGAAGTTTTGGGATATTGATACTTATGTTTTACTAGAATTACCTCAAAATAATAAACATTACGGTTTATATACTCCCGATGGGGCCTATATAGTAGGAACAACTATGGTTTCAACTGATATAATTTCTTCAAAATTACCTTTTTTAAAAAACAAGCAAGTTATTGGATTGGAAGCAAAGGATGGGGAAACTCTTGCATATTTTCATAGTGAAGTTGAAAACTATGATTGGGCTATTTATGACTCAAATTATAATTGTGTAGGTATGTTTAAAGAAAATATGATACAAGGATTTGGAATGGTACGTGGTTCTTTAATGAATGAAAAAGAGATAAGACTTTCTGAAGTAGAAGTTGAATTTGATTTTTTCGAAACTTCTTTTCGTACAATGGATAACCGGATATTAATAAACTGTAAAAGAGGATATATGCCTTTGGAATGGAGCGAAAGATTCGGATTAAATGTACCTATTATTAAATTAGGTAATAATATTTCTAATGCTGAAAAGATATTTGGTTTAGGGGTTCTTTTCTATATTTTAGAAACAATTAAAGTAAGAAAAAGTAGGGTTTTTAATGATTAGAGTTTCAAAAATTATTTAAAAAAGAAATTGAAGAAAAGCAGTGATTCTTTTTAGGTGTTGGTGTTTTTGAAATAGTTAAAGAATGAATCTTAATTCACATATACATAAAAAAGGGGAATTTCTATGAAATCATTACGTTTATTTATGATTCTCACTCTTGTTGTATTGTTAAGCGCGTGCAATACAGCGACACAAGTTACAAAGGTTCAAAAAAATGGCGAAACGACTTTAAAAATTGGTTCTCTGCAAGGGTATTACGATGTACAAACACTTAAAGCTGAAAAAGGAAATGTGGAAATCCCTTATGAAGCAGCTGTTGAAGAAGGTACGATTTTATTACAAGTTACAAAAGATGATAAGGTTATTTATGAAGAAGAAATCACTTCTCAAAAAGAAGGTTTGCTTTCTTTTGAAGCTTCAAAATCCGGATCATATGATTTAATTGTACGCGTGAAGGGTGAAAAAGAGAAAGCAAAAGAAATTCAAATACATACTAAGCTATGAAAAAACGGTAAGTGGAGTGCACCCGCTTGCCGTTTCCATTTTCAGTTGATTCTGTCACAACATATGTTTATCAATTTAAGAGGTGATCTTCCGAAATTCCTAATGAAGTTAAAATAAGAGATCAACAAAAAATATGTTACAACCTTGGCGTGGTAGTAACGGAATTTATAACTCTCTTTTACACGATAAAAAGACTGGGTTTGATACATTTTTATTCGAAAGAGATGTAGATGGTAAAAAGCAAGTAGTAGTATTTAGGAGAAGGGACATAAGGTGATGCTCTTTTTGGAGAAGGTGTACTAGATCTTACTACCGATATTGATTATATATGGGGGGAAATAAGTTGAAAAGCATTGAAGTTCTAAATACATATATTGAAGGGAGTTCTGTTTCAATCCCTACGTGGTTAAAGCATCTAATTGAGGCAGAGGAGATACATCAAAATTATGAGAATGTACAAGTACTTGGTGCATTAAAAACAGATGCGGTGTTGTACTATGTACACCGTACGCTGCAAGTGTTGGATGGACTGTCTTTAGATGAAGAAGCATATCGTATTATTGAAAAGGTACTAACGTATAGTGAGCTTGCAAAGGTAGGATCTTTAAAACAGCGGGAGCAATGGAAGAAAAAAGGGATTAATCTATTGGTACATAACGAGGGTTCTGCTGATATCTTTAGTGATATTCAGTTTATTGAACGTGTAGAGACAAACTTAAACTCTACTGAGTATTTGTTTATTCAAGATTTAATTAGAACACATGGATTAATCGGGCAGTATATACGCGGGGAGGCTCGTTTGGACTCTCATGTTGATTTAATTAACACATATAAAGAAGAATACGGAGACGTTAGGTTAAAGGAGATTCTATACTATCTTAACCAATGCATTATTGAGGGCGTATCAAAAGCTTTGTGGAGTGAAGTGAAGAACGATGTGAAGATTACAATTGATGGTCTGTTTGATGGTTATATGGAGCCATTTACTTCTCGTATACATAGACTCACGCCAAAACATAAGGAGTCAGCATTTGAAAAAGATATAATTATGGGGAGCGAGAAGAGTGACGTTCAAACATTCCTATCTAATAAGGATTTGTGGTATGTAGAACCTTCTATGCATGCTCTTAGCTTTGAGGATATTTGGACAGTTTTTGTTATGTTAAAGAATGAGATAGGCACTAGAAAAGTTCAGCATATACATTTCGAGAAATTGATGCAGCAGCTACATTATGATTTCAAAGGCGAAAAAAAGGACAACGTGTATCGTAAGCGAGTTATTGAGAAGTATCTACGGGAGTACCGTGAGAACGAGAAACCGAATACAACGCATGTTTCTTTTCAGGTTAAAGTCGATGAAGATATGAAGACTGCGTATGTGTCGTTTCGGTTTTCTGCTGTAGGTGAGGCGTTAATTACCTTCTGTGTAGAGGCAGAAAAGATAGATATGATGCATGCTCGGGCAAATGTGCTGCTGTTTGATTTCTTCGGGTTACGAAAGGATGCATATGATAGATTCCATAACGAAGAAGTGTATCTGGAGCATATGAATAGCTCGGCTGATGATAAACGAATTATTCTTGATTATATAAAGGGAGATACGATTGTAGATGTCGGAGCCGGTGGTGGTGTCATGCTAGACATGATTGAAGAAGAGACCGAGGATAAACGAATCTACGGTATCGATATTTCCGAAAACGTGATTGATACGTTGAAAAAGAAGAAGCAGAACGAGGGGCGTTCTTGGAACGTCATTAAAGGGGATGCAATCAATTTAAGCAGCTCATTTGAAAAAGAATCGGTTGATACGATTGTATATTCTTCTATCCTTCATGAGCTGTTCTCTTATATCGAGTATGAAGGTAGGAAATTTAATCATGAAGTAATTAAAAAGGGGCTGCAGAGTGCTTATGAGGTGTTAAAGCCAGGAGGCCGTATTATCATTCGTGATGGCATCATGACCGAAGATAAAAGGTTAATGCGGGTGATTCGTTTTAAAGATGCAGGCGGAATGAAGTTCTTAGAGCAGTATGTCCAAGAATTTAAGGGGCGTATAATCCAGTATGAGGTACTTGCAGACAATACAGTCAAAATGCCTGTTAATGATGCAATGGAGTTCTTATATACGTATACTTGGGGTGAGGATTCCTTTGTTCATGAAGTGCAGGAGCAGTTTGGAATTTTTACGCCAAACGACTATAAGGACTTCGTAAAGGGTATCTTTGGAGATAAAGTAAATATCGTTCAAGCTATGAACTATTTGCAGGATGGATATACAAACCATCTTAGCGAGAAAATCGAGTTTACAGATGAGTCTGGGAATGCTGTTACGCTACCAGATAGTACGTTCTTTATGGTTTTAGAAAAGAGGTAATGATGTTGAAAGACTTTAAAAATATAATTTTAAGAAACTTAATTTAATAGTCTTCAGTTAAATAGCGTATTTTTAGAGTAATGAAAAATTCCTAATTTCTTAACTTTATACCGAGAAACATATCCAAGTGGGGTATTGACGATTAAAACCGGGAATATTAGAACAAATTCGCTAGCTGAAATCTATCGAAACTCCCCTGTTTTTCAAAATCTTCGTAATCCTGACAAGTATAAGGGAAAGTGTGGTGTTTGTGAGTTTCGATATGTTTGTGGGGGATCTCGTTCTAGAGCATATGCAATGACGGGGGATTATATGGAAAGTGAGCCTTTCTGCGTATACGTACCAAAAGCATTGCGAAAACAGAAAAAGAACATAAAAAAGGGCTATGAGTAAAAGCTTACTCACAGCCCTTTTTTAATGTTTTATAATGTATAGTACTTCGCATCCGTCATTAAAAATTCGCTACCTATAACTGTTGTACTGAAACAAGTTTTTTACACATGTATTCTACTAAACCGATTTTAATAAAGAATAAAAATTCGTATCATAGGGAATGTCATCTTGATACATATAATTTTTTAGAACTCCTTCTTTTTCAAAACCTAGTTTTAATAGCACTTTATTGGAAGCTTCATTTTCAAGAAATACAATTGCCCCAATCCGCTTTAAATGAATCGTATGGAAACCGTATGATATAACCTCAGAAACAGCTTCAGTCGCATATCCTTTTCCCCAGTGTTCAGGCAAAAAGGCATAACTTATATTGGCTCGTTTATGCTCAGAAGACCAATCGTGAAAACCAATGGTACCGATGAGTTCTTTCTTGTCTTTTAATTCGATTCCCCATTTTATACCGTTTCTTGCATTGTAACTCAACTTAAAATTATGAATGATTTGTTTCACTTGATCAACATCTTGTAACGGTTTTTGGCCATAATAGCGCAGTACATTAGTATTAGAAAAGCATTGTAGTATACGCGGTGCATCTTCTTCGGTAAGTTCTCTTAAAATAAGTCTTTCAGTTTTTAATAAAGGAAACATATTTTCGCTCCTTTTCACATGAAAATAGAATGTATTTGTTATTATATAATTTAATCTGAAAATAAAGATTATTCAAGGTGTAAGGGTAGATTTGATTTATGATAAACTTAGATGTGGAATATATTTCAAAAAAGAGGTTTGGAAATGGAAAAAAATTCGATATTAATTGTAGATGACGATAAAGATATTATTCAATTTATTAATGTGAATTTAAAACAAGAAGGTTTTAAAGTTTTTAGTGCTCATAACGGAGAAGAGGCTTTAGAAATAATAAATAATAACAGTATTCAACTTGCTATTTTGGATATTATGATGCCTCAAATGGATGGTATAGAACTTTGTAGAAGGATTAGAGAAAAACATAGTTTACCAATTATGTTTTTAAGCGCGAAATCATCGGATGTAGATAAGGTAATTGGATTTAGTACTGGGGCAGATGATTATATTGTGAAGCCGTTCAGTACAATTGAATTTATCGCAAGAGTGAAAGCTCAATTAAGAAGGTATACATATTTCAATCAAAATGCTCCCCAAGTAATGGAAAAGAAAATAAATATTAGAGGTTTAGAAATAGATGAAGTGTCGAGAACAGTAATGTTATATGGAGAAAGAATCAATCTTACGAAAACTGAATATGATATTTTTCACTTAATGGCAGCTGCAAGGAATCGTGTGTTCACAATTGAAGAAATATATGAGAGCGTTTGGAACGAAAGAGCCTATGAAAGTAATAATACAGTAATGGTTCATATTGCAAGATTGAGAAATAAAATTGAAGAGAATCCAAAAGAACCGAAGTTTATTCAAAATGTTTGGGGAGTCGGATATAAAATTGAAGATTAAATCATTACAAGGCATTAGAGCTAGGTTTTTTATCGCATTCATATGTAGCATCTTGTTAGCGACTGTAAGTATAATAGTGTTTCAAATTTTAGTTGGAAATATATATAGTCAGGTTAATGTTTTAGAGGAAAAATATTCATTTTTATATTTTATAGTTTTTTTGATTTTTACTACAACATACTTTGCATTCATGACAAAAACGCTGATGAAAAGGTTGTCTCAAATTAACAAGAACGTGAAAGAAATAAGTGAAGGTAATTTTGAAATACATATACCTATTTCGAAAAGCGATGAGATTGGTGAACTAGCGGCAAATGTTAATAGAATGGCGAAAAGCTTAAAAGAGTCTATCGAGAATGAAAAAAAATCACAGGAAATGAAAAATGAAATGATTAGTAATATTTCTCATGATTTACGAACGCCAGTAACATCTTTAATTGGTTATGCGGATCTGTTAGGAAATAAACTTCATTCGAATGGTGAAGAATGTGAACAGTATGTAAGTATATTAAAGCGAAAAAGTTATGAATTAAAAAATCAAGTAGATGATTTATTAGAATACTGTCAAATAAATTATAGAGAGATTGAATTACATAAAGATGAAGTAGATATGAAAGCATTAATTGAACAAATCATGATTGACTTTGTACCACAATTAGATGATGCTAATATGAGCTTTTATATTAAAAGTGATGAAGTGCTGCATGTAGAAGTTGATGTAGCACTTATAGTGAGACTATTTGAAAATGTAATAGGTAATAGTATTATGTATGGAAAAGATGGAAAGGAAATTGCAATTGAAATTTCCAATAAAACAATGAATGTTGAAGTAGAAATTAAAAATTTTGGACAATGCATTCCGAAAGAGGACCTTCCTTACGTTTTTGAGAAATTTTATCGTAGTGAAAAATCACGTAGTTCTCATACGGGCGGGAAAGGAATAGGACTTGCAATTTCAAAAAGTATAGCCGATCTCCATCAAGGGGATATCACTGTACGTAGTAACGATAAAGAAACAGTTTTTACTGTGAAATTACCGCAGTATAAAAAAGTAAGAAAGTCGTAAGTATTTCTTTTATATGTCGTAATTTTTACTTTGTATCATTGAGAAAAAGGATATGAGAGTAGGGACGCGACATGTGGAAGGCATTTTTATTAGTAATTATAGTTTCTTTTTTAATTATAAGTTGGATCTTAGTTTATGTAGCTAATGGTGTTACATCAGTTTTTGTTTGGTGGAGTATACAGGCTTTTAGTTTTATTTCAGTTTTCCTCTTGGTAGGATCAGTAATAATATTTTTTTGGAAAGGCATTTTTAGAAAGCGGATAGATAGAACGCTATTTTTAATCATTCTGTTTTCTATCATTGGAGCTTGGCCTGTCGGTTGGTTTGCTAATATAGGTAGAATTGCTTATCCAGCAGATATACAATCTATGAGTCCTAAAGCAGTAGTTCGTTTTCCTTTGAATGAGCGAGCATTAATAGGTTGGGGTGGTGATCGGTTAGAAATGAACTATCACGTTATAAAACCAAATGAAAGGTGGGCATATGATATTCTCATTCCACCTGCTGAAGTGAAAAGTAGTAAGTTAGAGGATTACGGAATATATGGAGCGAAAGTAATGGCACCAGCTTCTGGGACGGTTGTATCAATTAATAATAATGAACAAGATTTAGTTCCGGGATCGGATAATTTTCAGTCAATGGCTGGGAATCATATTTATTTACGACTAGATGAAACGGGCACATTTTTAATTCTTGCCCATTTAAAGAAAGGATCAATTAATGTGAGAGAAGGACAACATGTAAATGAAGGAGAATTTCTTGCTCAAGTCGGTAACTCAGGAAGTTCAAGTGAGCCGCATTTACATATTCATCATCAAAGGCAAGATCCGTCCAAGGTAAGTATGTTTTTTGCGGAAGGATTGCCACTTTACTTTCGAACTGAAAATGGTGTCATGATGCCGGAAAGAGGGACATACACAAGTGGTAACTAGAAGAAAATCATTTCATCCAAAAAGGGTACTCCAAATTAAAATTGGAATACCCTTTTTTCATTACCCTACAAATGTTTGATACAGTAAGAAGATATTTAAAACGATAACGAGTGCTGCAATTATCCAAGCGATAAATGTTGTTATACGGTGGTTAACGAGTGCACCCATAATCTTTTTGTTACTTGTAAACATAATAAGTGGCACTAGTGCAAATGCAATACCGAATGATAAGACGACTTGGCTCATGACTAGAGCGTAAGTTGGATTTACACCTAAAGCGATAATAACTAATGGTGGAATCATTGTAATAAATCGGCGTAAGTATAACGGAATATGCATGCGAATGAAACCTTGCATAATAATATCACCCGACATTGTACCGACAGAAGAGCTAGATAGTCCTGCTGATAAGAGCCCAATTCCAAATAAAGCAGCTGATACAGGACCTACTAAGTTGGTAAATTGAGTGTAAGCAACATCTAAATCTTCAACGTGCAAGCCGTTTTTAAAGAATAGTGCAGCAGCAACAATTAACATACTTGCATTAATTGCTCCAGCAATAACCATTGCAATAATAATATCGATAAATTCGAAACGAAAAATCTTTTTCTTTTGTTCGTCAGTTGTTCCGACCACACGGCGTTGTGTTAATGCAGAATGCAAGTATATTGCATGCGGCATAACTGTCGCACCTAAAATCCCTGCTGCAAGTAATATACTGTCTACACCTTGGAATTTTGGAATAAATAGTCCTGAAAGAAGGGGACTTAATTCTGGTTTTGCATAAAAAACTTGAATCCCAAAAGCAATTACTACAATGAAAATCATTCCTGTAATAATAGCTTCTAGTGGACGAAATCCTCTACGTTGAAATTCAAGGATAATAAATGATCCGGCTGCTGTAATTAAAGCGGCAGGTAGCATCGGGATTCCAAATAGTAAGTAAAGCCCCAATGCAGCTCCAATAAATTCCGCTAAATCTGTAGCCATAATAACTAGTTCACCTTGTATCCATAAACCGATAGACACAGGCTTTGGAAAGTTTTCACGAGCTATTTCGGGTAAATTGTTTCCTGTAGCAATTCCTAATTTAGCTGATAAAGTTTGGATTAATACAGCCATTAAGTTAGAGGCGAGTATAACCCATAATAGTAAATATCCATATTGTGAACCAGCTGCGATATTTGTAGCAAAGTTGCCAGGATCAATATAAGCAACGGACGCTATAAAAGCGGGTCCTAAAAATGGTAACAGTCTTTTCCAGCCTTTTGTTTCTCCACTTAAAGCTAAGTGAGCTGATTGTACGGTTGTACTTTCAGAAGGGAGATGTTCATCTTTTGTTATATCTTTATTCATAGTAGTTTTCCCCTTTAAAATGTTAACTTGATGAAATTATTGTATTTATTCTTACTCATTATTTCAATACATTTAGATATGTTATATGATAATTTCATTTGAACACGAAAGTTTCCTTAATGCAAATTATATGCCTTTATGCAATGGATGGTGTGATAACGTAAAATAAATTGGGAGTTTATGGTGTGATGACGTGGGGAAACATAATAAATTAAAGGGTCAATTTTGAAATTTATGTGAACATAAAGCCGATAATCCAGCATATTAATTGATGGAATTGCATTTGTATGATATATAATATATTGGGATTACAACATAACCATAGTGTTTTGATGTGTAATCTTGTTTTTTATTTTTGTTAACTGATAGAAAATAGTATAAAGAAAAGAAAATGGGATTCATTTTCTTATTATATATGTTTTGATATGAACGTTAACTTATACATGATTTTAAAAATTAGATAGGTGGTAGAATTACATTGGCAACTACAAAACCATACAGAGTATTACTATATTACATGTACACAACAATTGAAAACCCAGAAGAATTCGCGGCAGAGCATTTAGAATTTTGTAATTCACTTGAATTAAAAGGAAGAATTCTTGTAGCGAAAGAAGGTATTAACGGAACTTGTTCTGGAACTGTAGAACAAACAGAGAAATACATGGAAGCAATGAACAATGATCCACGTTTTGACGGTATCGTATTTAAAATAGATGAAGCTGATGGTCATGCATTCAAGAAAATGCACGTGCGTCCTCGTCCAGAGTTAGTTACACTTCGTCTAGAAGATGACATTAACCCACACGAAATAACTGGGAAGTATTTAGAGCCAAAAGATTTTTATGAAGCAATGAAACAAGAAGATACAGTTATCATTGATGCACGAAATGATTATGAGTTTGATTTAGGTCACTTCAAAGGTGCGATTAAACCTGATATCGAATCATTCCGTGAATTACCAGATTGGATTCGTGAAAATAAAGAAGTACTTGAAGGTAAAAAGATTTTAACTTATTGTACAGGCGGAATTCGTTGTGAGAAGTTTTCTGGTTGGTTAGTTCGTGAAGGCTATGAAGATGTAAGTCAGCTTCACGGAGGAATTGTAACGTACGGAAAAGACCCAGAGGTACAAGGTGAGCTTTGGGATGGACAATGTTACGTGTTCGATGAGCGTATTGCTGTACCAGTAAACCAAAAAGAACATGTTATCGTTGGTAAAGACCACTTTACAGGTGAACCTTGTGAGCGCTATGTAAACTGTTCAAATCCAGAATGTAATAAGAAAATTTTATGTTCTGAAGAAAACGAAGCGAAATATTTACGTGCATGTTCTCATGAATGTCGTGTAAGTCCACGTAACCGCTACGTAATACAACATGAATTAACGGAAGAGCAAGTAGCTGCTGCATTAGAGCAAATCGAAGCAGGGAAGTAAACTGAATTCGTATAATAAAAGGGGTACTCCAAGTTTTATTTTGGAGCACCCTTTTTTTATTATCCGGTCCTGTCATTTGTCGGTAAGTCGATATATTAAAAAAATCGCTGATATATTTCGAGTTGCGCCGATATAATCGGAAAATCGCTCATAAAAATTTCACTTAATGCAGCGCGCCAAGAATTTGAAAATAACCTTTTTTAATTTTTATCTTCTTTCTCTTTAACGGCAGAAAGTACAGTTTGTTTTACCCAAGCTTTTCTTCGTTTATGCTGTAGACCCCATTGGTATAAACTTTGGGCTCCTAAAATAAGTGAAATGACAATGCCGCTAATCGCAATTAATAGAGCGAAAAATTCAAGAGGTGACGATATTTTGTTTGAATCGGTGTTTCTTAAAAGGTCAATCATAGTAAACCCTAACATTTGGCCCACTACAGAGTAGAGCGTTAAAATTAATAATAAGAGGCTATCTTTTTTAGAGGCGACATTTTCTTGATATTTAAACAAACTATCAAGATTTTGTTTCGCGTTCGAGTATAGAACCTCAATATTAAAAAGTTTTCTTAAACGAAAGAAAATATCTTCACTTTGTGATTGGGATACTAATTCTAAAGAAAAATAATTAGCAGTGAACGAATTGATCGAATAAATTAATTTCTCTATTTCATTAGTATCTTGTTCAATGTTTAGCTCAGCATAGGCGTTAGCCATTTTTAATAAAACAATTTTATGGAATAGGTTTAATAATAAAGCGTAATAAAATTCTCCGTACATTTGACTAGCAAGTTTAGCGATTTTACGTTCTCCTTCATTTGTTACACATGTAAAAATATGTTCTTCCATTATGAAATAACGATTTGGAGCCCATCTCTGGTAAGCGTGTTTTTTTAAATAGTCATGAATGTAAGGAAGGTTATTTGCGCTCACATATGGCTTACCATCACTTGTTAATCCGGAAAGACTAGAAGTACGATAAACATCCACTTCATTAAGCTCCATACCTTCTTTTAGTGACAATAAAGTTTGGACGTACATTCTTTGGTCTTCGAAGAAAGGGAAGGTTTGAAAGTATGAACTTCTTAATCTCTTCTTTTCAAAGAAATCAGTTACACCATAAAATAAATAACCAAAAATGAATTTTTCAACTTGGGAATACTTTTTTCCGTTACATTCAATACAAATAGTCTCATTTGTATCATTTTTAGTTTCAAGTACACGGAAGCGAGCAGCGAATTCGATTGCTTCAGATAAAGTCATGTTTGGAGCAGTGTTTACTTCTGTTCGAATTGTTAAGAAGCCAAGTTCATAAGGACAAAGAGTGACATCAATAGAGTGTATCTTGAATGGAATTGAAATAAGGTTTGTTGTTAAATGTCCAGTTAAGTTAAGGTCCTTTGAATAACGTTGCAAGCCCTTTTGATGCTCTGAGTGAGGAAAGAGAATTTTATTTGTAAATGAAAGATAGTATGCTTCCATATTTTGATGTGAAACTTTAAACTCCCCATAATATGTATTTTCATCATCGAGATGATCGAGCCGAAAAGGACGAAAATCGTTTTTTTGTAAGAAAGGGAACATCTCTTGTTCATATCCAGCTTTAAACGAAAACGGGAATATAAATTGAAATATAGCTGTTGCTACACCTTTTTCCTCAATTGATTGTATTGCCTCCATCTACATTGTGTCCTTTCCATATATGCTATAGAAACAACATGCCCAAATTTATTTGAAAATAACCACTCTTTTATACTCAATTGAGAGTGAAAATTCAGCTTATTTAGCAGGGAACATGTATAATGTTATGTATACTAAAAGTTATAAAATTGTATTTTGAAAAGGGGGATGCTGTATGCGGATTTTAGTATTAGGCGCTGGTGGAGTCGGAGGATTTTTTGGTGGCAGATTAGTCGAGAAGGGAGAAGATGTCACGTTTCTTGTTCGTAGTAAACGGAAAAAACAATTAGAGGAAAGAGGACTTGTAATCCGAAGTGTTAACGGGGATTTTTCCTTCCGACCGAAATTAATAACGAAAGAAGAGCGAACTTCTCCATTTGATGTTATTTTATTTTCAACAAAAGCGTATCACTTAAACGAGGCAATTCAAGATTTGAAGCCGTTTGTTGGCGAAAATACTGTAATCATTCCATTGTTAAATGGTATCGCTCATTTATCGCTATTACAAAAAGAATTCGGCGAAGAAAAAGTAATTGGCGGTTTATGCTTTATCGAGACGACGTTAAACGATCAAGGAGAAATTGTACAAACTAGCGCTGCCAACAGACTTGTGTTTGGAGAAATTAAGTCTCAAAATTCAGAGAGAGTAAAGCATATTTCTAAAGCATTTTCAGGTACGAAATCTAGTTTTGTTTTAAGTGAAAATATTACGCAAGATATGTGGCATAAATATTTATTTATTACTGTAATGTCAGGTGTGACAACGTTAATGCGTGCACCAATTGGACCAATCCGTGAAAGTGAAGGCGGCCGTGATTTTATCCGTAATGTGTTTGAGGAATCTGTACAAATCATGAGAGTATTAGGAGCTCCAGTAAAGGCTAATATTGCCCAGGAACATATGAAAACGATTGATAAAATTTCGTATGATATGAAGTCATCAATGCAACGTGATATGGAAAAGGGTTCGTTTATTGAAGGGAAGCACTTGCAAGGATATTTACTGGATGTAGCAGAGAAATTTTCTATAGCGGCACCATTATTAGAATCTATATATCAAAATTTAAAGGTGTATGAAGAGATGACCTTTAACAAATCTGTAATAGAATTAGATGTATGAAAAAATAAAAAAGATAGCAATATATAAGTGTATTGCTATCTTTTTTATTTTTTTGTATGACAAATTATTTATTTCTTTTCGTTCTATCTGTCAAATTTATTTCCTGTTCACGTTTACCATATAACTGATTAATTTCATTTGCTACTGCATCTAAATATGAATCGGAAAAAATAGGCTTCTTTTCTTTAGACATATGGGTCTCCTTTGCGGATTTTTAATATTCATTATGTATATTTCTCAGCGGATTATGCGCAATCATTTTAATTTTTTTCTTATTAAAAATTTTTGTTTACTTTTTGAAAATAAAGGAGTATTATAATCCACAGTTTCAATTTTCTAAATCGCTGAAACCGCATGGTACGGGGGACCCGTTTTTACGGATTAGTACATAATCCGATGGGGTGAATCCTTGAAAAAGGTAGGGCTACTCATAGGCCCGAATCCGACAGCTAACCTCGTAAGCGTTATATTGAGAAGGAAGGTGGAGCTTGTGCGACAAAAAAAATAATGTCTACAAGTCTATTTCGCTATGGCTTGTAGACATTTTTTGTTTTCTGAAGAAATCGTTTACTGGCTGTAACAAGCAGAAAAGTTCGTACAAAATTATTGGAGAGTGGACAGCATTGGTTTCATCTATTAAAAGATTTTTAATTGGAAGACCGTTAAAATCAACAGAGCTTGGAGAACAAAAGCTTAATAAAACGAAAGCTTTAGCTATTTTATCTTCTGACGCATTGTCATCAGTTGCTTACGGTCCAGAACAAATTTTAATTGCTTTAGCAGGTGTGGGAGCGATCGCTTATTGGTATTCCATTCCGATCGCTGTTGGGGTATTAGTATTATTGACAGCCCTTATTTTATCTTATCGTCAAATTATTTTTGCTTATCCGCATGGCGGGGGAGCGTATGTTGTATCAAAAGAAAATTTAGGGATGAATCCAGGCTTAATTGCTGGAGGATCTTTATTAGTCGACTATATTTTAACTGTTGCGGTAAGTGTATCTGCAGGTACAGATGCGCTAACATCTGCTTTTCCTAGTTTACATGCACATAATGTAATCATTGCGATTATATTTGTTATATTTATTACGATCTTAAATTTAAGAGGAGTAACGGAATCGGCTTCCGTTTTAGCATATCCTGTTTATTTATTTGTTTTAGCCCTATTTATATTAATTGGTGTAGGCATATATAATATTTTGACTGGTCACGTTTCACCAACTTTACACACGCCGATCGGAACGCCGGTTGCGGGTATTAGTTTGTTTTTACTGTTAAGAGCATTTGCATCAGGTAGTTCTGCTTTAACAGGTGTTGAAGCAATTTCAAACGCAATTCCGAACTTTAAAGATCCTGCGCCAAACAATGCTGCAAAAACATTGCTTGCAATGGGTGCATTACTTGCTGTGTTATTTTCAGGAATTGTGTTTTTAGCCTATTATTACGGAGTGACTCCGAGTAAAGAAGTAACAGTTGTTTCTCAAATTGCTGAACAAACATTTGGACGTAATTTCATGTACTATTTCATACAAGGTACAACAGCTTTAATATTAATTCTTGCTGCTAATACAGGTTATTCTGCATTTCCTTTATTAGCGGTTAACCTTGCAAAAGATAAATTCATACCGAGAATGTTTACGATTAGAGGAGACCGTCTAGGTTACTCAAACGGTATTATTATACTTGGAGTTGCTTCGATTATTTTAATTGTAGCTTTCCAAGGACAAACAGAACATTTAATTCCACTATATGCAGTAGGGGTATTTATTCCATTTACACTTTCTCAAACAGGAATGGTATTAAAATGGCTTCGCGAAAAGCCTGAAGGATGGGCTTTAAGATTAACGGTTAATTTAATTGGTGCAGTTATTAGTTTTATCGTAATGAGCATGTTCTTTTTAACTAAATTTGCACAAGTTTGGTCGATTCTTATTTTCTTACCAGTTATTATCTTCTTGTTTCATCGAATTAAGAAGCATTATGATGCAGTGGGTGATCAATTAAGTTTAAAAACTTGTGAACCTCTTATTCCAATTGAGGGGAATGTAATTGTCGTTCCTGTAGCAGGTATGACGCATGTAGTAGAAAATTCATTGAACTATGCGAAATCTCTTTCTGCAGATCAAGTTATCGCTGTATATGTTGCTTTTGACAGAGAAGAGGAAAAGAAATTTGAAGAGAAATGGAAGGTGTGGCAACCTGAAGTAAGGCTTGTTACATTACATTCTCATTATAGAAGTATTATTCAGCCGCTAACGAAGTTCATTGATACAGTGCAATATAAGGCAAGTGAATCGAATTACCGCGTTACGGTCGTTATACCACAGTTCATTCCGAAAAAAGGTTGGCATAACATTCTTCATAATCAATCCAGTTTACTCATACGTGCGTATTTACTTTATAAAAGAAATGTTGTTATTACGACAGTTCCATATCATTTGAAAAAATAAGAAGATTTTTGAAGGATAGCTTCGTGAAAATGAAGCTATCCTTTTTGTGTATATGCTATGCATAATTGCATATGAGTTTAAAAATTATATTGATATAATTTTATCGGTTATTTGCAAGTAGTGTTTTCTGTTGTGATATGTAGATATTTCAATCAATAAAGTGAATCGGATTATATTTTGAAATAAGGACATGAAAGCTTGAAAATAAAGGGAATGAAAATACTTCTTTACGTTATATAAACAGCTGTGTTTAAATGACCTTACAGTACAAAACATATATGAAAACAAAACGAAATTTCATATTTACGCATGTTGTTTAGTTTGAAATGAATAATATTTTTACGTAATATATTCACTATGTGAATGTGGGAATTTCTATAAAATAGAAAATTTATACAATATTATTCATACTAAACACATATGAAAAATAATAAAATGTTTTGTGACGATAAGTAAGTACTGTAGCAATACGAGAGAGGTGGTTCATACATGGATCACGGTGAGAACGTTCTCTATTTTAATCATCTCAAATTATGGGCAAGAAAATAGAATAATAAAATGCGATAGTAATAGTTGCTAATACATAGGAGGAGTTAAAGTGAAAAAGACTTTAATTACAGGGTTATTGGTTACAGCAGTATCTACGAGTTGCTTCATTCCTGTAAGCGCTTACGCTAAGGAGGGGCAAACAGAAGTGAAAACAGTATATGCGCAAAATGTAATTGCTCCAAATACATTATCCAATTCAATTAGAATGTTAGGATCACAATCACCGCTTATTCAAGCATACGGATTAATTATCTTGCAACAGCCAGACATTAAGGTAAATGCGATGAGTAGCTTAACGAATCATCAAAAGTTTGCAAAGGCGAATGTACGAGAATGGATTGATGAATATAATCCGAAGCTAATTGACTTAAATCAAGAAATGATGAGATACAGCACTAGATTTAATAGCTATTATAGTAAGCTCTATGAACTAGCAGGAAACGTAAATGAAGATCAGCAAGCAAAAGCAGATTTTATGAGTGCATATGGAAAATTACAATTGCAAGTACAAAGCATCCAAGAGAGTATGGAGCAAGATTTATTAGAGTTAAATCGATTTAAAACAGTATTAGACAAAGATAGTAACAACTTATCAATTAAAGCCGATGAAGCAATAAAAACACTGCAAGGATCAAGTGGAGATATTGTGAAATTAAGAGAAGATATTAAAAGAATTCAAGGGGAAATTCAAGCTGAACTAACTACTATTTTGAATAGACCTCAAGAAATCATTAAAGGTTCTATTAATATCGGTAAACAAGTATTTACAATCACAAATCAAACTGCACAAACGAAAACAATCGATTTTGTTTCTATCGGTACTTTAAGTAATGAAATTGTAAATGCTGCAGATAGTCAAACGAGAGAAGCAGCTCTTCGCATTCAACAAAAGCAAAAAGAGTTATTACCACTTATTCAAAAGTTATCACAAACTGAAGCAGAGGCGACTCAAATTACATTCGTTGAAGATCAAGTAAATAGCTTTACAGAATTAATTGATCGTCAAATTACAACTTTAGAAACGTTATTAACGGATTGGAAAGTTTTAAATAATAATATGATTCAAATTCAAACAAATGTTGAAGAAGGTACGTATACAGACAGTAGTTTACTTCAAAAACATTTCAATCAAATTAAAAAAGTAAGTGATGAAATGAATAAGCAAACAAATCAATTTGAAGATTACGTTACAAACGTTGAAGTACATTAAACAGAAAAATAATTAGCGATATAGGGAGAGAAGAAAAATGACAAAAAAACCTTATAAAGTAATGGCTCTATCAGCACTGATGGCAGTATTTGCAGCAGGAAATATTATGCCGGCTCATACGTATGCAGCTGAAAGTACAGTGAAACAAGCTCCAGTTCATGCGGTAGCAAAAGCTTATAATGACTATGAAGAATACTCATTAGGACCAGAAGGCTTGAAAGATGCAATGGAAAGAACAGGTTCAAATGCTTTAGTAATGGATCTGTACGCTTTAACAATTATTAAACAAGGTAATGTTAACTTTGGAAATGTATCGTCTGTTGATGCGGCTTTAAAAGGGAAAGTAATTCAGCACCAAGATACAGCTAGAGGAAATGCGAAGCAATGGTTAGATGTATTAAAACCACAGCTTATTTCAACGAATCAAAATATCATTAACTACAATACGAAATTCCAAAACTATTATGATACTTTAGTTGCTGCAGTTGATGCAAAGGATAAAGCGACTCTTACGAAAGGCTTAACTAGATTATCAAGTAGTATTAATGAAAATAAAGCGCAAGTGGATCAGTTAGTAGAAGACTTGAAGAAATTCCGAAATAAAATGACTTCGGATACGCAAAACTTCAAGGGTGATGCAAATCAAATTACATCTATATTAGCTAGTCAAGATGCGGGAATTCCGCTTCTGCAAAATCAAATTACAACGTACAATGAAGCGATTAGTAAATATAATGCAATTATTATCGGTTCATCTGTTGCGACAGCTCTAGGACCAATTGCAATTATCGGTGGTGCAGTAGTTATTGCTACGGGTGCAGGAACACCGCTAGGAGTAGCATTAATTGCAGGTGGTGCAGCAGCTGTAGGCGGTGGTACAGCTGGAATCGTATTAGCGAAGAAAGAGCTTGATAATGCACAAGCAGAAATTCAAAAGATAACAGGACAAGTTACAACTGCGCAATTAGAAGTAGCAGGATTAACGAACATTAAAACACAAACAGAGTATTTAACAAATACAATTGATACTGCAATTACAGCGTTACAAAATATTTCAAACCAATGGTACACAATGGGATCAAAATACAATTCTTTACTTCAAAATGTGGATTCAATTAGTCCAAACGATCTTGTTTTCATTAAAGAAGATTTAAACATTGCGAAAGATAGCTGGAAAAACATTAAAGACTATGCAGAAAAGATTTATGCTGAAGATATTAAAGTAGTAGATACGAAAAAAGCATAATCGAATACGAATCGTTAGGGCGTTAAGTGTTGATGAATGATTTGAAGCTCCTGTTCAGTTGTGAGCAGGAGCTTTTGATATCCTTATAAAGAGAATAGGTGAAAAATATGCAGAAACGATTTTATAAAAAATGTCTTTTAGCGGTAATGATTGCTGGGGTGGCAACGAGTAACGCATTTCCTTTACATCCTTTTGCAGCAGAACAAAATGTAACGGTGCTACAAGAAAATGTGAAAAACTATTCTCTTGGACCAGCAGGATTCCAAGATGTAATGGCACAAACGACATCAAGCATATTTGCAATGGATTCATATGCAAAATTAATTCAAAATCAACAAGAGACGGATTTAAGTAAAATAAGTTCGATTAATAGTGAATTTAAAGGAAATATGATTCAGCATCAAAGAGATGCAAAAATTAATGCAGCATATTGGTTAAATAATATGAAGCCTCAAATTATGAAAACAGATCAAAATATTATAAATTACAATAATACTTTTCAATCGTATTATAATGACATGTTAATAGCGATTGATCAAAAGGATAGCGGGAAATTAAAAGCGGATTTAGAAAAGTTGTATGCAGATATTGTAAAGAATCAAAATGAGGTAGATGGATTATTAGGAAATTTGAAAGCTTTTCGCAATAGAATGGCGAAAGATACAAATAGTTTCAAAGAAGATACAAATCAGTTAACAGCGATATTGGCAAGTACGAATGCTGGTATTCCAGCTCTAGAGCAACAAATAAATACATATAACGATTCGATTAAAAAGAGTAATGATATGGTCATTGCTGGTGGCGTACTTTGCGTAGCGCTAATAACATGTCTTGCTGGCGGGCCAATGATCGCGGTTGCGAAAAAAGATATCGCAAATGCAGAAAGAGAAATCGCTAATTTAAAAGATAGAATTTCAGGAGCGCAAGCAGAAGTCTTAATTTTGACTGATGTAAAAAATAAAACAACAAACATGACAGAAACAATTGATGCAGCAATTACAGCACTACAAAACATATCAAATCAATGGTATACAGTAGGTGCAAAATATAATAATTTACTACAAAACGTAAAAGGAATTAGTCCGGAAGAGTTTACGTTTATAAAAGAAGATTTACATACAGCGAAAGATAGCTGGAAAGATGTAAAGGATTATACAGAAAAATTACATGAAGGCGTGGCGAAGTAAACAGTGGACTAGTTCTGCTGTTTATTTTTTTATCCTGTTTTTTGTGAGAGTTGAACTGTGTTTTATCAATGTGGCTATTGGGTAATAGTTAATCAAATTGATACGAATAACCTAAATAAACTTCTGATCAAGCTTTTTATATGTAATGTTTTAATGAAAAAAGCTATACTGTAAGAAAAACTAAAAATTGGAAAGGAAATATTAGAACATGGAAAATTATTTATTATTTATTCTTACAGCAATGCTAATCATAATCATGCCTGGTCCTGGTTTTGCACTAGTTACAAAAAATACTATAGCGTATGGCAAAAATGGTGGGATGAAGACTGTCTTAGGAACGATATCTGGAATGATGATTCATACAATAATGGCTACGCTAGGACTCTCTGCCATCCTAATGAAATTTTCTATGTTATTTACATTTATAAAATATGCTGGAGCTTTTTATTTAATTTACTTAGCTGTAAAGTCAATTAAAAGTGCTTTTTCTAAAAAAGAAGATATGCAAGTTTTATTGGAAAGGCACTCTAAGGATATTGGGACGATTAAAAGTTTTAGACAAGGATTTACAACGGCAATCTTAAACCCAAAAACGGCTGTATTTTTCTTAAGCTTTCTCCCTCAATTTATTGTGAGTAATCAAAATCATTTCTTCCAATTTCTTTTGTTAGGACTCACATTTACGACTTTGACTGGAATATGGTATTTGCTTTATATCTCGCTAATACGTCAATTAAGAATTTTTTTAAGAAAAGAACGAGTGAACCGTACAATGGAGGGTATTACAGGCACAGTATTGTTAGTATTTGGAGTTAGGTTATTTTTCCAAAAATAAATATGTAGATAAAACGAGAAATAAAAAAGTTGATTATTTCTCGTTTTATTCTTTAAAATCTGCAACAGAACCAGGATCTCCCCTCAAAGTATAAATTCCAAGGGGTGAGCCTGTTTTTTATTTACTTATATACGTACAGCTGTACCACTGACAGCAACCATTAACATTCCATCACGTACAACTTCGTAATCTACGTCAATGCCGACGATAGCGTTCGCACCTTTTTGTTTTGCAAGTTCTTTCATTTCGTCCATTGCAATATCACGAGCGTCTTTTAGCTTACTTTCATAAGCACCAGCACGGCCACCGACAACATCACGAACTGAAGCGAATAAATCGCGGACAATGTTTGCACCCATAATAGCTTCACCATTTACAATATCAATATACTCAATAATTTCTTTACCTTGAATTCCGGAAGTTGTTGTTACAATCATGACTGACACTCTCCTAATAAGTTGTAGTTTTGATAAGATTTCTTATGCCTTAGAAAAAGTGGTTCTGGTGCCAAAAATACTCGATAGAAACATAGAGTATTTTTGCATCAAAACCTTCAATTACATATGTCTTGTTATGACATATGCAATTAAATAAAAGGAATAAAATTGTTTAACATATGTATCGCTATAACATATGCAAGGGATCTATTAGAAATAAGATAAGCCGCAGTAAGCATCACTGTGCCAGGTAAATATATAGCAAGATCCGAAAGTTGATTTGAATGAAGACCTGCAAAAATTATAATCGAAACGATGGATGCAATAGCAGTACCAACATATTCCGAAAAACGATTTACTAATATATGACGAAATATAATTTCTTCAATTATTGGTCCTATAATCCCAAATAGAAGTAATGTGAATATAATAGGCATCTCTGCGCCATTTGTAAGGATCTGTTCTTGGTTCTCTGGCTGACCTGTATTTAGAAAATGCATAATAGAATTTTCCACAATTATCATAAGTAAAACTACCATAGGAATGCTTACTATTTTCAAAATTGTTTTCTCTTTAAAATAAGTAAAACTTTCAATAATTTCTTTCCTAAAGAAAATGATTCCTACAATAGCAGGTACAGTCAAACCGATGGCACTAAGAGCAAATTCTGATTCAACTAAGTTGCTGTTAGTTAAAAGGGAGATGCCAAATAATATGAACAAGCCAATTTGAAGTAGTGCAAACAGTATATAAACTATTAGCATAACAAGTTCTTTTGTATTCATTTTTATAAAGCTCACTTTATTACCTCCATAATGAAATTACTTAGAATCTTTGATTTTTCTTGTTGCATTAGGTTCTCCTTCTAAAATATATTTATTTAATACCGAACCGGACCGTTCGGTTCGAAAACTTATGATACTATAAGTTTCTAGTTTTTTAAACCCCTTTTATAAATTATTAATAAAATAAAAATGGTAAATAACAAATATATTTATATCTCAGTTGCTTATTTACAAGCAAATTTCAGTACTCATTAATTTTTGACAATTAGCTTTTTATAGAATGAAGTGATAAGGCTTTTAACTGCAAGGACTGCGGGAGATATCCTAATATACGAAGTGAAAGTGGGAGTAGTTCAAACACTTTAGCTAAACATATTAATAAAAATTATATATAATAATCATAGTCTATACGTTAAAATTAACTATATATTTTTACACCTTCTACGATTGTAGGTGAAATTAGTTGTATAACAGGACTGAATTAAATAATTGGACATGTTAATTTTGACAGAAAATTCATTTGAATGATAGAGGTAATACAATTTGATTACCTCTTTTCAAACTGTATGGTTTGAGGTTCACATAATATAGGGATGGATAATATATTTTTGTTCCAAACTTATTTATACTTACAAAAAAATTCAAGAAAATAGATGGTAAATATCACCTGGAATATTAAGCTCGTTTTTATTAGGAGGATTACAAAGTATGACTAAAGTTGATAAGATTAAAGAAAAAATTATTGAAACATCTTTATATTTATTTAATACTAATGGGATAACTCGCACATCCATACAGGATATAATGACAGCTACTGAACTACCTAAAGGATCTATTTATCGTAGATTCAAAAGTAAAGAAGAAATTGTCCTTGCTGCCTATGACAAAAGTGGTGAGATTATGTGGAGTCATTTTCATAAAGCAATGGAAAATAAAAAGACAGCAATCGATAAAATTCTTGCAATTTTCCTTGTATATCAAGATGCAGCTAATAATCCTCCTATTGCTGGAGGCTGTCCATTACTTAATAGCGCAATTGAAAGTACTGGAGTATTTCCAGAATTACAAAAAGCAGCAGCAAAAGGTTATGATGATACAGTAATGTTAATGGCTTCTCTCATAAAAGAAGGAATAGAGAAACAAGAACTTAAAGAAGATATAGATATTATATCGCTCGCTTCTTTTCTTGCATCTTCAATGGAGGGAGCTATTATGGCAAGTCGCGTATCTAACGATAATATACACCATCATTATTTTATTGAACAAATAAAACATCATCTTTTCTCTTATTCTAAATAAGTGAGAACTTGCAGTGTTTCCATCCGATTTTTATAAACTTAAATTGAATACATACCCCTTATGAACAGTATCTTTTGTTTATGAGGGGTATTTGAATAGCTTTTAGACGATGTTTCATGTTTCTTATTGAACGGCTTTGTTATCGTTACTACAGGAAAAGCAATAAAGAATGAATTACATATAAACTGATTTATATGTTGTAAGTGTTTCTATATTGGGTTTGTAAATCTACACAATAAGGTTTCATTGTATATAATAAGTGGAATAGAAGTTCAGTTAGATAAAATTCGGTAGTCGAATTTTTTTGCATAAAGCTGTATAATGCTTGTAACGAAAGGGAAATACAGGAAGGGATTTGTAATGAGTTACTATGGAAAAAGATAAACAACAATTAAGCGTTGAAGTTGCAAGATTATATTATCAATCAGATTATAGTCAGCAAGAAATTGCTAACAAATTAAATATTTCAAGACCGACGATTTCTAGATTGTTAAAGTACGCGAAAGAAAAAGGGTTTGTTCAAATTAGCATCGCCGATCCATTTGCGGATTTAGATAACGTTGGGAATTTACTGAAAGAAAAGTACAACTTGTTAGAGGCACATGTTGTGTTTTCTCCAGTACCGGAATATGCAACGATTACAGAGTATATAAGTAAATATGCTGCTGAGTATATGGAAAAGACGGTTAAAAACGGTGATATTGTTGGTGTAAGCTGGGGAATGACGATGTATGAAATCGCTAGAAAAATCGTACCTCAACATGTAAAAGGGGTAGAGGTTGTCCAGCTAAAAGGTGGTATTAGTCATTCAAGTGTAAATACATATGCGAATGAGACGATAGCTTTATTTGCAGATGCTTTTCAAACGACGCCAAGAAATCTACCTCTTCCAGTTATATTTGATAATGCAGTGACAAAAGAATTAGTGGAGCAGGATCGACATATTCATCACATTATCGAAATGGGAAAACAAGCGAATATTGCAATTTTTACTGTAGGAACAGTGCGAGACGAAGCGTTATTATTCCGATTAGGTTATTTCGATAAGGATGAAACAAATTTACTCAAAAAACAATCGGTCGGTGACATTTGTTCACGTTTCTTTGATGGAGACGGAAATATTAGTAGCGAAGAAATCAATAAGCGTACCATTGGAATTGAGTTAGAGGAACTGAAATTAAAGAAACGCTCTATTTTAGTTGCAGGTGGTAATAGAAAAATAAAAGCAATTGATGGTGCGTTACGTGGCGGGTATGCGAATGTATTAATTATCGATCAGCATACAGCAAAAGAACTGTTACATTATCAAAAAGGTTAGAAATAAAAGGAGTTCTCAAAATTAACATATTGAGAACTCCTTTTATTTTGTTATGTATGAATGATAGGAGTCTTTTTTGAACACAATTTGCCTTTTTAAAAATAATTATGGATATGGAGATACATACTACCATTGTTAACATAGAAAATTTGATTATATAGGAAGTGTTCTTTGTTAGAATGCGCTTTATTTACTACAAGAAAATTCCTTTTAAAAAAGAATGAACAAAATTTCAAAAGTGTATTTACATTTGTTCAACTAAGAGTTAGAATGAAGTTGTTAAAAGATATGAGGAGTGAAGATAATGAACATTGCAAAGTTAATTGACCATACAATTTTAAAAGCTAATACTACTAAAGAAGATGTTATGAAAGTAATCGAAGAAGCAAAGGAATATAAATTCGCTTCTGTTTGTATTAACCCAACATGGGTAAAATTAGCGGCTGATGAACTAGCTGGGCATGATGTAGACGTTTGTACTGTAATCGGTTTCCCATTAGGAGCAAGCACTACTGAAACAAAAGCATTTGAAACAAAAGATGCTATTGCAAAAGGTGCAACTGAAGTTGATATGGTAATCAACGTAGGCGCTTTGAAAGATGGCGACAACGAACTTGTTGAAAAAGACATTTATGAAGTAGTACAAGCAGCAAAAGGAAAAGCTCTTGTAAAAGTAATCATTGAAACTTGCCTATTAACAGATGAAGAGAAAGTACGTGCTTGTGAATTATCAGTAAAAGCTGGTGCTGATTTCGTAAAAACTTCAACTGGATTCTCAACTGGCGGAGCAACTGCTGAAGATATCGCATTAATGCGTAAAACAGTAGGACCAAACGTTGGTGTAAAAGCATCTGGCGGTGTTCGTACACGTGAAGATGCAGACAAAATGGTAGCTGCTGGAGCTTCTCGCGTTGGAGCAAGTGCTAGTGTTGCAATCGTATTAAATGATGCAAAAGGTGCTACAGATAACTACTAATCGATAAAAGCTTAAAGCAATAGATATACGTTTAAAGTATATCTATTGCTTTAATAATTGAAAAAAATGTAAGCGGATACGAATGGGAGGAAACGGCTTATGAAATACTTAATCGGTGTTTTTGGCCTCGTATTGATTTTAGGTATCGCTTGGCTTGCTAGTAATGATAGAAAGAAAGTCAAATATCGTCCAATCATAACGATGGTTATATTACAATTTATTTTGGGGTTTCTATTATTAAATACAAGTGTAGGGAATATATTAATTAGCGGAATAGCAGATGGTTTTGGAGAGCTATTAAAATATGCCGCTGACGGTGTGAATTTCGTATTTGGTGGATTAGTAAATCAAAAAGAGTTTTCGTTCTTTTTAAGTGTATTAATGCCAATCGTATTTATATCAGCCTTAATAGGTATTTTGCAACATATTAAAGTATTACCTATTATTGTGAAATCTATCGGTCTAGCATTAAGTAAAGTAAATGGAATGGGGAAACTAGAATCATATAACGCTGTTGCATCTGCGATTTTAGGACAATCTGAAGTATTTATTTCAGTTAAGAAACAACTAGGGTTATTGCCAGAGAAAAGAATGTATACATTATGTGCATCAGCAATGTCTACAGTTTCTATGTCTATCGTTGGATCATATATGGTGTTATTAAAACCACAATATGTTGTAACCGCTTTAGTGCTTAACTTATTCGGTGGTTTCATCATTGCTTCTATCATTAACCCATATGAAGTTACTGAGGAAGAAGATATGTTAGAAGTACAAGAAGAAGAGAAGAAGACCTTCTTTGAAGTATTAGGGGAATACATTATTGATGGATTTAAAGTTGCGATTACAGTAGCAGCTATGTTAGTCGGTTTCGTTGCTCTTATCGCATTCATTAATGCAGTATTTAAAGGTGTAATCGGTATTTCATTCCAAGAAATTCTTGGTTATGCATTTGCACCATTTGCATTTATTATGGGTGTACCTTGGCATGAAGCAGTTAATGCCGGAAATATTATGGCAACAAAATTAGTATCAAATGAATTTGTCGCTATGACAGATTTAGCACAAGGAAACTTTAATTTCTCAGATAGAACGACAGCGATTATCTCTGTATTCTTAGTTTCATTTGCAAACTTCTCTTCAATTGGGATTATTGCAGGGGCAGTTAAGAGCTTAAATGAAAAGCAAGGGAATGTAGTCGCAAGATTTGGTTTGAAATTACTATTCGGTGCAACATTAGTAAGTTTCTTATCAGCAACAATCGTTGGCTTATTATTTTAATAGATTTATATAATATAAAAAGGAATGGTGATTGTAATGAGAATGGTAGATATTATTGCAAAAAAACGTGACGGCAAAGAATTAACGACTGAAGAAATCAAATTCTTTATTAATGGATATACAGACGGAAGTATTCCTGATTATCAAGTGAGTGCGCTTGCAATGGCAATCTTCTTTAAAGATATGACAGATCGCGAACGTGCAGATTTAACGATGGCGATGGTTGAGTCTGGAGAAACGATCGACTTATCAGCAATTGAAGGAATTAAAGTAGACAAACATTCAACTGGCGGTGTTGGTGATACAACAACATTAGTATTAGGACCGTTAGTAGCTGCTTTAGATGTACCAGTAGCAAAAATGTCTGGTCGTGGTTTAGGACATACAGGCGGAACAATTGATAAATTAGAAGCGGTAGAAGGATTCCACGTTGAAATTACGAAAGAACAATTCATTGATATTGTAAACCGTGACAAAGTAGCTGTTATTGGACAAACAGGAAACTTAACACCTGCAGATAAAAAGATTTATGCATTACGCGACGTAACAGGAACTGTTAACTCAATTCCTTTAATCGCAAGTTCAATTATGAGTAAAAAAATTGCAGCTGGTGCTGACGCAATCGTACTTGATGTAAAAACAGGTGCTGGTGCATTTATGAAAACAGAAGAAGATGCAAAAGAATTAGCACATGCAATGGTACGTATCGGAAATAACGTAGGACGTCAAACAATGGCAGTTATTTCAGATATGTCACAACCTCTTGGATTTGCGATTGGTAATGCTCTAGAAGTGAAAGAAGCGATTGATACGTTAAAAGGTGAAGGTCCAGAAGATTTAACAGAATTAGTACTCGTATTAGGAAGTCAAATGGTCGTACTTGCGAAAAAAGCAAATACGTTAGAAGAAGCTCGTGAAATGCTAATTGAAGTGATGAAGAACGGAAAAGCAACTGAGAAGTTTAAAGAGTTCTTAAGCAATCAAGGCGGAGATAGCTCAATTGTAGACAATCCAGAAAAAATGCCACAAGCGAAGTATGTAATTGATGTACCTGCAAAAACTTCAGGTGTTATTTCTAACATTGTTGCAGATGAGATTGGTATTGCAGCTATGTTACTTGGTGCAGGTCGTGCAACGAAGGAAGATGAAATCGATTTAGCAGTAGGATTAATGTTACGTAAAAAAGTTGGCGATGCAGTAAAAGAAGGCGAGCCGTTCGTAACAATCTACGCAAACCGTGAAAATGTAGAAGATGTAAAAGCAAAAATTTATGAGAACATCTCTATCGCTGAAACAGCAGTGGCTCCTAAATTAGTTCATACAGTTATTACTGACTAATCATCATTTCATTTACTTTGAGGGGGAAATAATATGGATAAGAAAAAATATATTGAAGAAGCAAACAAGATGTTATCGAAAGCGTATATTCCGTATTCTAAATTTCCTGTTGGCGCAGCGTTAGTTACGAAAGAAGGGAAAATCTATACTGGTTGTAATATAGAAAATGCTTCTTATGGTTTATGTAACTGTGCAGAAAGAACAGCAATATTTAAAGCGGTATCAGAAGGGGAGCGCGATTTTAGTTATTTAGTTATTACAGGAGAAACTGATGGACCTATTTCACCATGTGGTGCGTGTAGACAAGTAATTGCTGAATTCTGTGATCCGAAAATGCCTGTATTACTAACGAATGTAAAAGGTGATGAAAAAGAAGTGACTGTTGAGCAATTACTTCCAGGTGCTTTCTCAATAGAAGATTTAAAATAAGTTGAAAAGTGAACTGCACCTCCAGTTGTTAGACACGCATAACAATTGGAGGTGCAGTTTTTTTACTTTATATTGCGGTGAATTATTTACTGATATTTCGTCCCCTTTTTCATCAATTTATTATTTTACCACATGTGAAATTTTAAAAATTAAATATTAATGTAGTGTAAGTACAATATAAATTCCAAATTAATATTAAAAGATGATAGGCTATTTTTATAATTGAATTACTTTTCGTACTCTAAAAAACACCCTACCAACAAAGGTTCTCTATCAATATAAAAATCTATACTAATATGGTATAAATTTCATGCTCTATTAAGTATAGAAGGGGGTTATACGATGGGACAATTTCAAAGTAATTTTCAAAGCGCTACACAAATCGCAACGCAAATGAGAGCAGCTTCAGATACAATCCAAAGCGCAACAAATCGTTCTATAAAAAAGGCGACACGTACTACGCTTTCAGTTAATTCAAAAGCACAAGAAGCGAACCAACAAGTTTTAGATTTGACGAAACAATTTTCCACCGCCTTTCAACAAGCGGTCGATAACATTCATTCGGTAGCCAAAGAGTTTGAGAGAATGGATCACGAGCTTCACAATACTTTCCGCTAATATGACCACCTTCGTAAAGATAAAACGGTAGGAGGAAAAAAATGGATTGAGATATCAAAAACCAAATTAAACAGTTAAATCAAAAATTACGAAGTGTATTTGAAGAACAGGACCGAAATTAATCCGCGCTTCGAACTCAGGAACAAGCGGAAGCTGATTTTCACGAATTGAAAAATCGAAGCAACCGCTTATTTAACCGTATTTTAGAAACTTGGCACAACGATAAAGAGTTATCTCATTTCTTTATAAATATCCGTCAAGAAGCACAACACATTGAGCGAAAACTTACATTGAATGCAAAAGATTGGAGTACATGGCCGGGGCACCCTAAATACAGTAAGGTTCCGGAAATTATAAGACTAGAAATGTTAGAACGTGAAGCAGTGGCTAGAGAAGCTTTGAAAAAATCAATAAAAGAGAGGTTACAATCCATTGAAAACAATAGTTAAAAATATAGGTGGTAAAAAGATAATAGCTACAGCAGAAGAACATTTAGGCCCTCAGATAGAAAAGTTATTGTATTTGCTAACTAAAGTAGAAGATAACAAATTAGTTGATAGATTTTCTATGCAAGTTGGTTGGTCTATTTTTGTTCTATCCAAACGTGAAGATGGGTATCATATTATTGCCCCAGATTATACAAAAAATCCATTTAAGGATACTACAGATGATCTAACAATTGCTTTATGGGTGCAATTAGAACAAGTACATTGTTTACGTCAGTTAAATATTGACGGTGAAACAATAAAGTTTAGCGATAAAATAGTGACTTCAAAAAATGTGTTACAACTAGATGAGGTTTATTTACAAAGAGCTAGGGATTGTGACAAAGGTGATTCTGGTTGGTATATCGGTCCTGTCGATGAAACAGAAGAAACTGACGGTGAATTAGAAGCATATTACGCATATCAGCTACTAAAAATTAGACCTTCAATTATTCAAGTTTTAGCCTTACCTTATGAATATCTGGTAGTTTTTGAGAAAGATAAAATCAAAGCCATTTTAGATGATAATGATGTCGATGTTTGGAATGGAGTTACAAACTAAGATTAGTTAAGTTCTAAAATAATTGAGAGGGCTTAACCGCATGAACTCAAAAATCCCGGAAATTCTAGGAATATTAGACGGTTATGAGAAAAGGGTAATTTTAGTAATTATAGAAACTGAAGCAATGGTTTAAATTAAGCTAGAAACTTACAGGATGGAAAATAATCAATAATGAACAAATTATAAAAGAGCATCCCACCATTAAAAACTGAACTGCACCCCAATTGTTAGACACAGTCTAACAATTGGAGGTGCAGTTTTTCTATGGTTAAATTCACAACTGATGAAAAAATATACATCGTTCAACGTTATTTGAACGGAAATGAAAGTTACCGAGAAATTAGTAAAGCTATTGGTATAAGAGACACCGTAATTTTGAAATGGGTAAACCAATATAAACAAAATGGCTTTTTATTTGAAAATAGGATGTAATATTTTATTCATATTCCGTTCATAAACTTTCCGTAAAATGATTGCAGCGAATATAGAAAGTTTACAACAGGAGGAATAAAATGAAGAAATTATATAATGCGGCATTTATTTACTTAATTATTGGTTTATTATCAGGTGTATTCGCAAGAGAGTATACGAAAGCACAAGGAATTAAAGGATCCACAATGTTGCAATTAGTGCATACACATGTATTAGTGCTCGGTTTTGTATTCTTTTTAATTGCTTTAGCTTTATGTAAAGTGTTTCATGTACAAGAAACAAAGAGCTTTTGTGCATGGTTTGTTGTTTATAATGTAGGAGTAATCTTTACTATTGCTACAATGCTATGGAGAGGTCTTCTACAAGTAAATGGAACTGACTTTTACGGTTTAAGCCATATGGCTGGATTAGGTCATGTTATTATAAGTATCGGGCTCGTTTGGTTTATGATTTTGCTAAAAAAGTCATTTAAATAGATAGGAGTGGAAAGTATGATAGCACTTTTATCAAGTGTCATAGCGGTTTGTATGGCTGTTGGGGTAATGTTTCTACGTTTTAAAGCAGCGAAAAAGCCGATAACGAAAAAGAAAATTATATTGCCGCCAATTTTTATGAGTACTGGAGCAATGATGTACTTTTTACCGGAATTCCGATTAACGTCGTTAGAAATAATAGAAGCAATTATTGCAGGGCTTATTTTCTCTGTATTTCTTATAAAAACAACGAAGTTTGAAATAAGAGACGAACAAATATATATGAAACCGTCAAAAGCATTTATATTTATTTTAGTCGGATTATTAGCTGTACGAGTAGCGTTGAAATCATATTTAAGTCAATCGATTGATTTAGCGGAGTTAAGTGGAATGTTTTTCTTACTTGCATTTGCGATGATTGTGTCGTGGAGAATTGCGATGTATCGCTCGTTTACTAAATTAAAAAAGACAATAAAAAGAGCTGGAATTTCTATATAGGAAATCCAGCTCTTTTTATGTTTTATTAGAATTCTTTAGCGCGGAACTCATTTGCTTAATTTTAAACGTATTTGAGCATCTTGTAATGCAGCAGGTGTAACGTTAAGACCATTTTGATCAACAATTTTTGTGTTTAATAAAATGGAATCTAAGCTTCCACGAAATGTTTGTGTATAGTTTTGGCGCAACATTTGTTGTTCTTGTTTTTCATCAACTGTTAATCCATTCGCTTTTTCTTTTTTTGACAATTCGTTAATACGGAATAAAATGTTTTTCATTTGATTCACCTCTAGTTAGATTTAATTATATTAGTTACTTACTAATATATAGTTATTTTAACGCTTAATTTTTATTATGTCAACACCATCTAAAAGGTTAAAAATTGACGAAAAATTATAACAATAATAAAATGAATAACAGAGGACAATTAGCTTTACAAGCATACATAGAACACTAGGGGGATTATTATGAAATCAACATTTTTTGCTCAAAATAGAGAAAGACTAACGAAAACATTACCTGATGAATCCGTTACGATTTTATTTGCGGGACAAGCACCGCATATGTCAGCTGATGCACATTATAAATTTGTACCGAATCGTAATTTTTATTACTTAACGGGAATCGATGAACCAAATGTTATTTTTATGCTGAAAAAGTTTGGGAATAGTGTAGAAGAGACACTTTTCATTGAAAAATCAGATCCAGTAATGGAAAAATGGGTTGGGAAGACAGTTTCTAGCGAAGAAGCAGAGGGAATTTCAGGTATAAAGAAAGTTGTATATTTAGATAGCTTTGAAAAGACAATGTCAAATATACTTTTTACAGAAAATGCGAAGCATCTATATTTAGATATAGAACGTCGTGATTGGAATGGTACGGAGACAAAAACATTAGCATTTGCTAAACATGTAAGAGAAAAATACCCACACGTAACAATTGGTAATGTATATCCGAACATTTGTGAATTACGAGTATTTAAAACAGAGGAAGAAATTGAAATTATTAAAGAAGCGATTGCTGTAACGAAAGATGGTATTTACAATGTGTTAAAAAATGCAAAAGCAGGCATGATGGAGTATGAATTAGAAGCTCAATTTGATTTTACACTGAAATCATCTGGCATTAAGCACCATGCGTTCAATACAATTTTGGCGAGTGGGAAAAATGCTACAGTTCTTCATTATGAAGATAATGATGCACAAATTCAAAATGGTGACTTAGTATTACTAGATTTAGGTGCTCAAAAAGACTACTATAACGCTGATATTAGTTATACATTCCCGGCAAATGGAACATTCTCTAGTCGTCAAAAACAAATTTATAATATTGTATTAAAAGCATTAAAAGAAACAACAGCGCTTATTAAGCCAGGATTAAAGTTCGCTGCATTAAATGAGCATACAAAAAAGGTACTGGCAGAAGAGTGTAAAGCAATTGGTTTAATTCAAGAAGATGAAGAGTTATCAAAATACTATTATCATGGTGTCAGCCATTTCCTTGGTTTAGATACACATGATGTAGGAACATATAAAGATAGAGTGTTAGAAGAAGGTATGGTTATAACAATTGAACCTGGTCTTTATATTGAGGGAGAATCAATTGGAATTCGTATTGAAGATGACATTCTTGTAACGAAAGACGGGTATGAAAACTTGTCAAAAGATATCATTAGGGAAGTTGAAGAAATTGAAGGATTTATGAGTGTAAATAATGAACATGTAAAAGGAAACCAAGCTGTAGTTAAATAATAAAAGAGTCATCACTAATTTATTTGAACTTTATCTCGAACCGTGGACAATTAAAAAATCCATGATTCGGGATAGGGTTCTTTTCTTCGAAATACTAATCTTTAATTATTAATCCTAATAAAGTAGCAAACTGAACAGCTTGATATGTTGATACTTTACATCCTCTTAAATCGTTCACTGAAACTGTAAGTGTATCAAAGGTAGAAGAACTAATATCTATCCCCTTCAGTGATGTCTGATCAAAATTAGCTTCATCAAGACTACATAATTGGAATTCAACTTTTTTAAGTTTACAGTCAAAAAAATCTGCATTATTTAATGAAGTTTCATTAAATATAATTTTTTCCAGTTTAGAATTTCCAAATGCTGCTAAATTCAAAATTGAATTCTCAAATTTAACATTTCCTAAGCTAGATTCTGTGAAATTTACTCCGATTAATTTACTGTTTTTAAATTCGACTCTGTGAACAGAAGAATTGCTTAAATTAACATTTGATAAATCACAGTTTTCAAAACAAACATCTGTAATATCAATATTGCTAAAGTCTGTATTAGTGAATTTACAATTCTTTATCACTGCATCATACAATCGCACTCTATCTACACATTCATTTTCGAAAGTGGAGTCTATAATTTCACAGACTTCTAATGTTGGATCTTCTTCATAAAAAATATCTTGAAAATTCTTTGAAGATAACTCTGGTGAAATTTTTGGTCTATCAATTTTCATCGTATATCAATCCTCTTCTATTTGATATATTTGTGTAATTTGAGTCCATTGTCTGTAAAGAACATTAGTTCTTATTATACAAAAATCTAAGTTCTTTTGTGAAGAGCATTTTAGCTACATTTTTCTTATTTAATAATAGCAGTGTTATTGTTTCTTAAGAAATAACGTCAAAACAAATACGAGAACGGCTAATATAGTCGCTACAAGGAAAGCATTATGTATTTCTAAAATATTCGCCTCTTGTAATGTCTCCGCTTTTAGTAATCTTCCAATTAGCTTACGTAAGATCTAATTACATCTCCTTATTTTCTTGAAAATCAACCTCTATAATGATTTTGAAAAAGAAAAAGGGGGGATTTTCCATGAAGCGATTTGTATTAGCAGTCATTACAGTCTCTGCAATATTTTTAATTGCTGCCTGTTCTGTGACGACAAATACAACAAATGATCATAAAAATATGAATGATAAAAAAACACTACAGACTGAAACAGCTACAACACCATTGAAAGTTGAAAAAGGACCAGAAGTTACTTTAATAGCGAAAGAAGAAAAGCAAAAATTAAGTAACGGTGTTATTGTTCCAGTCTGGACATTTAATGGCTCATCTCCTGGTTCAGAAATTCGGGTGAAAAAAGGTGAAAAGGTGAAAGTGACATTAAAAAATGAATTATCTGCACCAGTATCTATTCATTGGCATGGATATCCTGTCCCAAATAACATGGATGGAATTCCAGGCGTGACACAAGATGCAGTTGAACCAGGAAAAAGTTTCACTTACGAATTTGAAGCGAACGTACCAGGAACGTACTGGTATCACTCGCATCAAGATTCTGTAAATCAATTAGATAGAGGTTTGTATGGAGCGCTCATTGTAGAAGATACAAAGGAAAAATATGATAAAGATTACACATTAATGTTGGATGAATGGGTTACAGATAAAGAAGAAATGAATAAGCAGTTAAAAGAAATGACAAAAGGGCAAATAGGTAATAAATCTAAAGGTAATGAAAATGGGGAAAAGAATGATGATAAGAACGGCATGGCTCATTCTGATATGAACATGGGCAGTGATAAAAAAGACTCTAGTAATATGGAAGGAATGGACCATGGAAATATGAAGATGGAAGGTCATGATATGAGTATGTACGATTTATTCACAATCAATGGAAAAAGCGGTGATTTAGTAGCGCCATTAAAAGTGAATAAGGGAGATAACGTTCGTCTTAGACTCGTCAATGCTGGTTATCTATCACATGATATACATGTTCATGGCCATGATATAAAAGTAATTGCGACAGATGGTCAACCAATAAACGATCCAAAAGTTATAAAGGATAAAGTAATTTCAATCGCACCGGGTGAACGTTATGATATTGAATTTACTGCTAATAATCCTGGGAAATGGTATGTTGAAGACCATTCGAAAAATAAAGGTGCAAAAGGAATGAAAGCTGTTATTGAATATGATGGCAGCAAAGAGATGAAAGATAAAGCAGATGAAAAAGAAAAATTACCGAAAGTAGATATGACGAAATATGGTGCTAAAAAATTAGGTAGTTTCACATTAAATCAAGAGTATACTGCCACATATAATATGGACTTAAATACGCAAATGAATGGAAATGAAATGGTATATACAATTAACGGAAAGGTATTTCCAGATATTGACCCAATTCAAGTAAAAAAGGGTGATTTAGTAAAAGTAAAATTAGTAAATGGTTCTAAAATGGACGATCATCCAATGCATTTACATGGTCACTTCTTCCAGTTATTGAGTAAAGATGGAAAACCGATAGAAGGTTCTCCAATTGTGAAAGATACATTGAACTTAAAACCGGGAGAAGAATATGAAGTAGCCTTTGTAGCAGATAATCCAGGCGATTGGATGTTCCACTGTCATGATTTACACCATGCTTCAGCTGGGATGGTAACAGAAGTAAAATATACAGATTACAAATCGGATTATGTTCCAAACCGAAACATTCCTAATAAGCCAGAGTAATATTAAGCAGTTATCCTATGGATAGCTGCTTATTCATTTTTGTTGCAAGTACTAATGTATGTGTTGATCATGCCCGGATGTAGGTGAGGGAGTATGATCTGGGAATGTCGCGAATACGGCAACGATAATTACTACACTAATTGAAAGTAATGACAAAAAACGCTGTTGGATAAAAGTAGAAAAGTTCTCCGATAATAATTGAATCACACAGGACATAGTAATCGTTATAGTAAGTAAAAGGCTAATGAACAATATACTATGAGCTTGTTGAGCGTTTAACATTTCTGTAATCATTGCTCCCATCATACTTGCCATTAATCCAGAGAACATTCCTTCTAAAGCGGTATATAGGTGAAAACGTAGACCGATTAAAAAGCCGATAAAACCACTAATTGAAATAGCAAGCAAAGTAGAATATAGTAATTCCTCCTTAAAGAGAATACCTAAGTAAAAACCAATACTTAAACCGATACTCATACTAAAAGACATAATAAATACCATATACTCCATTAGGGTACCCTTACGTTTAGAAATATTGGATGTAATAAGAATTGAGGTACAGCAAAGTGTTAAGGTAGTTAACGTATAAGCAAACATTATGATACCTCCTTGTCCTATCGTTCATTTCATCATATGTTTATATGGAGGGTACTTATGCTTATTAATATCTGCATATTATCTGCACAATTTCATAGATGTAAGCAAAGGAACGCTTGATTTTTTAGGGCGTCTTTTTTAATTATAAGCATGTGAAAGAAATTGTTATATTATGAGTTTCTATTGTGAAGCCATAAAGAATAAGCGTATAATATTATAGGTCTCCCATTTGCGAGACAAACCGCGAATGATAAATAAGATTGTTGTTTTATCATCGCTTCTAAACATATAGACAATGAAAGTAACACTGGAATACAGATAGGGAGTTATAAAATGAAATTAATTATTGCCGAGAAACCAGATCAAGGGTTGGCTCTTGTTTCACAGTTTAAATATCGCCGGAAAGATGGATATTTAGAGGTAGAAGCGAATGAGTTATTTCCAAATGGAGCGTACTGTACATGGGCAATTGGTCATTTGACGCAGTTATGTAATCCAGAGCATTATCACGCAGAGTGGAAAAAATGGTCACTTAATACATTACCGATGATTCCAGAACGTTTTCAATTTGAAGTAACAAAGTCAAAGTATAAGCAATTTAACGTTGTGAAACAGCTGTTACATAATCCACAGGTAACAGAAATCATTCACGCAGGAGATGCTGGGCGTGAAGGGGAACTGATCGTACGAAATATTATTAATCTTTGTAACGTGCAAAAGCCGATGAAACGTCTATGGATTTCATCTTTAACGAAGCAAGCTATTTACCAAGGATTTAAAAATCTACTTGATGAATCAGATACAATTAATACGTATTACGAAGCATACACAAGATCTTGCGCTGACTGGGTTGTTGGTATGAATGCATCACGTGTCTTTAGTATTTTGTTAAAGAAAAAAGGAATGAATGATGTATTTTCTGCTGGTCGTGTCCAAACACCAACGTTAGCATTGATTGTAAAGCGAGAGAAAGAAATTGAAAACTTTAAGTCAGAGCCTTTCTGGGAAGTGTTTGCAACCTTTAATATAGAAGGAAAGAAATATGACGGAAAATGGGAAAAGGATAATGAATCCCGCTTAAAAGATCCTGATATGGCGAATAAAATTGCGGCATTTTGCCAAGGGAAACCGGCTGTTGTGAAGGAAATGAAAACGGAGCGTAAAGAGTTTCAGCCGCCGCTTTTATTTAACTTATCATCACTGCAAGCAACGGCAAATAAAGCCTTTAAGTTTTCACCGAAAAAGACGCTTGATATAACGCAAGCACTATATCAAAAAGGGATTGTTTCTTATCCACGTTCAGATTCTAACTATGTTACACAAGGAGAAGCAGCGACGTTCCCTGATATTTTACAGAAGTTGAGTCAGTTTGATGAATATAAAGGCTTATTACCGGCTCCGGTTGAATCCATTATGAATAACAAGCGTTATGTAAATGAAAAGAAAGTAACAGATCACTACGCAATTATTCCGACAGAGCAAGTTACAAACCCAAGCAGACTATCAGGTGATGAAAAGAAAATATACGATATGATCGTAAGAAGGCTTATTGCAGCTCATTATGAAGTTGCAATCTTTGACTATACAACGATTGTAACGCTTGTAGATGAACGTGCTGAATTCATTTCAAAAGGAAAACAGCAAATTCAAGAAGGTTGGCGTAAAGTTATTTTCCAAGACGATAAAGATGACGAAACCATTCTTCCAATTGTAGCTGAAGGCGAAGAAGGAAAAGTTGTAAAGGTGAAAGTGAAAGAAGGAAAAACACAGCCACCGAAGCGCTATACAGAAGGACAACTTATTACGTTAATGAAAACAGCTGGTAAGTATTTAGAGAATGAAGAGCTGGAGAAAGTATTAAAGAAAACAGAAGGTTTAGGTACGGAAGCGACTCGCGCAGGTATTATTACGATGCTGAAAGACCGTAAGTATATAGATGTAAAGAAAAACCAAGTGTATGCGACTGATAAAGGAAAAGTATTAATTACCGCAATTGGTGATAAAATACTAGCTTCACCAGAAATGACTGCGAAATGGGAACAACGTCTTGCGGAAATTGGTGAAGGTACAGCTTCACCAGCTACATTTATGGAACAGACGAAAAAGCTATCAGCTAAAATTATTGAAGATGCAGTGGAAATGTCTGAGAAGTGGGATTTCACTGGACTACATGTTGAATCGATTGAACGAAAAGGATCGAAATTTACAACGGGTAAAAAGGTTGGTAGCTGTAAAAAATGTGATGGCGATGTAATTGATAAGTCAACGTTTTACGGTTGTTCTAACTATAATACAACGCAATGTGATTTCACCATTTCAAAGAAGATATTAAGTAAAACAATTTCGCAAAAGAATATGACAAAGCTCTTAAAAGGGGAAAAGACGGATTTAATTAAAGGCTTTAAAAAGGGCGAGAAAACGTTTGATGCGAAATTAGAGTGGAAAGATAATAAGATTAACTTTGTATTTGAGAATTAATTTGTTAAAAGAGCATGACATAAAATTGTCATGCTCTTTTGTTTTTCTTTAATATAAAATTTAACGATAAAAAAAAGTCTCTAAATGATATTTTTTTATTGTAAAACGATAAAACTTGTATTAAAATCAAAATCATAATAAATGAGTGAGGTGCTTTTGTTAAAAGGTAACAACCTTATTTTTAAAATTAGAGGAGGTATAACTATGAACATTAACAATTTGATTGTTAAAAATATGGATAACCCCCATGAGTTGGAGAAGATGTATAGAAAAGATCCGAAAGCTTTTAAAAAAGCATTCTCACAAGCATGGGACCAAAACCCTGATTCTCAAGTTCTAGGTGCTTGGTATGAAAGGTTGCATTTCAAGGAGAAAGTAAATAAAGAAAAAACATCTTTGTTTCAAAAAGGTTTCTTATTCATGGGCCTTTTAGCTATTCTGGCCGGCATAAGCACCAGGATCATTTTCCACTTTGTTGAGCAGGAAGCAATTGCTCCAATTAACTTGGCTTTTGGTGTAATTCCCTTTATTGCTGCTTATTTTGTTTACAATAATACTCCGAAAAAAAGTATTATTTATTCCCTTGCAGCGTTGTTCCTAATTTCCGGGTATTATCTTAATACGCTGCCAGTAAATTATAAAGACAGTACCATACTTGCGTATTTACATCTTCCTATATTTTTATGGGTCTTAGTAGGGCTTGCATTTACAGGAAATGAATATTCAAAAGGCAGTACAAGATTAGCCTATATTAAATTTAATTTAGAATATTGTCTTCTCTACGGGAGCATGGCAGTGAGCGGAATGATACTTGCGGTATTCACCATGCGTTTATTTAGCTTTGTTGACTTAGATATAGGAGAATTCTATTTTAGTAATGTTGTTTTATTTGGAGCAGCGGCTCTCGCTATTGTGACTGCATACTTAGTATCAATGAATCTTAAGCTTGCTAAAAATATTACACCATACATATCTAAAATTTTTAGTCCTCTCGTCCTGATTACCTTGCTTATCTATCTTATAACGGTAATTTGGATCGGGAAAAATCCATTCTTGGATCGCAATTTCCTAATGGCCTTCAACGGAATACTGCTTGGCGTATTGGCTGTTACTATATTTTCTATCGTTGAGAGTGACTCGGACGAGAAAAAGAACATTTCAGATTATATAAATTTTTCCTTAATTGTTCTGGCGCTTATTATTGACACTGTCGCATTGTCAGCCATAGTATTCAGACTTTCTTCTTACGGGATTACACCTAATAGACTTGCTGTTTTAGGAGTAAACATACTGATTTGGGCAAATCTCATTTGGATTATGTTTGCCTATATGCGTTTCTTGCAAAATAAATCAGGACTAAAAGCTATCCAAGATGCCGTTACGAAGTATTTGCCAATATATGGACTTTGGGCAGCTTTCGTTATATTTACGTTTCCTATCATTTTTAATTAGAAAGGATTTGTTAATGCGGGAGTGGTGAGGGCTAATAATCATTGGGGGATGAACAAAACCCCCAATGATTAAAGTTTCACTTTATTACAATTGGTATTATTACGTTTGTAGTTTCGGTAATTTCATTTGTATTGATAAATAAGAAGCAAGTGTTGTATGTAATCTTTCCATAATAAAAACCGTCCCAAAATGGGACGGTTTTTATTATGCGTATTGCCGTTTTTTCTTAATAAGCAACAAAACTTGTGAAACAAAAGCTAGTACCGGTAACTCAATCAACGGTCCAATAACGAGTGCAAGTGCGATAAGAGGCTCGTCTGGAAAAGCTGTTACAGCGATAGCGAGTGCAACAGGTGAGTTTCTTGCTAACGTTGTTAAGCTTAGACTTACTGTATCTTTGTAAGATAAATGCATGATGCGCCCGATAAATTGTCCTAGTAAGAAATTAATGATGAAGAACAATAGAACAGGAACGAGTAATAATAAAACGACATTCATATTTTGCAGTAAATATTTACCTTGTGATGCAAACATCGCTACTATTGCTAAACTTAAAAATACAATTTGAGCAGAGCTGAAAAACGGAATGAGTTTATTCTCGAGAGTTTCAGCTTTTTTCATTTTATTCATAATGAACTTTGTAGCGTGTGCAAGTATAAATGGTAAGACGATTACGATAACAATACTTTCTACTAAAACAGAAATCGCTACAGTTTTCATGACACCAGCAAATAAAAATAAATAAATGGGAAGGAGCAGTACTTGCAAAATTAAATTTACAGGTAAAATTGCAGTAGAAAGTGCTACATTACCTTTCGCTATTTCAGTAAAGATTAAGTACCAATCTGTACATGGAGTAACCATTAACATTATAAATCCAACCCAAAGTGCTGGATGATCGGAAAGAAATAGTGCTCCTAACCCCCAAGCGAGTAAAGGTGTCCATAAGAAGTTAATAGTAAGACTTGTTCCAGCAAATTTTAAATTGCGAAATCCGTTTTTTATTTCTTTTAATGGAATGCTGAGGAATAATCCATATAGCATGAAAAATAAGAAGGGGACAATAAATTTGTCTGAATACGTATGTATCATATTAAATTGTCCGAGTACGATGCCGCATGTAACAGCAAAAAGAATAATAAAAGTTTGAATCTTTTCTATAGTGCTCATGAATAAATCCTTTCTATATATGAATTTTCCTCTCAAAGTTTATTATACAAGTAATAAAGATGTATTTGGTGTTCAATTGTATTTTAGTTAATATTTTTAATTTGTGATTTTATTTTTTATTAAAAGTTACTTGACTAAAGTAAGTGACTATATTACAATCACTTACATAAGGTAATTAAATAACAAAAAGTTGTGATAGCGTAACTTAAGGTATCTATTGGAACTTTTTCTTAGAATAAGAATTTTTATGATGATGAATAATGAATATGAAAAGAAAGATTAGGTGAAGAAAATGGGACTATTTAGCTCATTATTTGGTAAAAAAGAAGAAAATACGAATGTAGAGGGGAATAAAAAAATGTCAAAAGTATTATTTGTAAAAGCAAACGATCGTCCAGCGGAGCAAGCAGTTAGTTCAAAAATGTATGAAACATTTGTAAGTACTTATAAAGAAGCAAATCCAAATACAGAAATTACGGAATTAGATTTATTTGCATTAGATCTTCCTTATTACGGAAATATCGCGATTTCAGGTGGATATAAACGTAGCCAAGGCATGGAGTTAACTGCTGAAGAAGAGAAGGCAGTTGCTACAGTAGATCAATATTTAAATCAGTTTTTAGAAGCTGATAAGGTTGTATTTGCATTCCCATTATGGAACTTTACAGTACCAGCGCCATTAATCACATATATTTCATACTTATCTCAAGCTGGAAAAACGTTTAAATATACAGCAAATGGCCCAGAAGGTTTAGTTGGTGGTAAAAAAGTAGTTGTGTTAGGTGCTCGTGGTTCAGATTACTCTTCAGAGCAAATGGCTCCTATGGAAATGGCAGTTAATTACGTAACAACGGTACTTGGATTCTGGGGAATTACAAATCCAGAGACAGTTGTAATTGAAGGACACAATCAATATCCAGATCGTTCACAACAAATTGTTGAAGAAGGTCTAGAAAACGTTAAAAAAGTAGCAGCAAAATTTTAATTCATGATAGTAAATGGAAAAACCAACATGGATGACCATGTTGGTTTTTTAGTCTATTTTTCATGTTAAAAAATGTATATTTATAAAATAAAAGAAAAGTTCGAAAATAGTATTGCAAAATATTATATAGCAAATTATAATGAGTTCAAGAATAGTTGATACTTAAATTAAATATTCAGAAAATTCAATTAGTTAAAATTGGAAAATGAGATAAGGAAACTTGAATGGGGGTTATATTATGGCGAATAAAGTACCGTTTTCGTTCATAGTAGTTATTGGATTAATGTTATTTGCACTATTTTTTGGAGCGGGAAATTTAATTTTCCCAGCGATGCTTGGTCAATCAGCAGGAGAGAATGTATGGATTGCTAACGCTGGATTTTTAGTAACTGGTGTTGGATTACCATTACTAGGTGTGCTAGCATTTGGTTTTTCAGGTAAAGATGATTTGCAGTCGTTAGCTAGTCGTGCTCACCCAGTGTTTGGGATTGTGTTTACAACAGTTTTATACTTAGCGATTGGTCCGTTATTTGCAATACCGAGAACAGGAAATGTTTCTTATGAAATTGGTCTTAAACCGTTTATGCCAGAAGGAGTAGGTTCTACACCTTTAATTCTTTTCACAATTATATTCTTTAGTATCACTTGTTTTTTTTCGCTAAATCCCGCGAAAATTGTCGATATTGTTGGAAAAATCTTAACACCAATTAAGTTGACTTTCATCGGTATTTTAGTAATCGTTGCTTTTATACATCCGATTGGAGATATGCAAGCACCAGTGGAAGCTTATACATCACATGCATTCTTTAAAGGATTCCAAGAAGGATATTTAACGATGGATACGCTTGCATCATTCGTATTCGGGATTATCATTATCAATGCTATTAAAGAAAAAGGTGCGAAAACGAAAACACAAATTATGGTCGTTTGTGCAAAAGCGACAATTATTGCAGCATCTATTTTAGCAATTATCTATACAGCACTTTCTTATATGGGTGCTTCAAGTGTTGCAAAGCTTGGACATTTAGAGAACGGCGGAGAAGTATTAGCGAAAGTTTCTAACTACTATTTCGGATCATATGGCGGAGTATTATTAGGATTAATGATTACAGTAGCTTGTTTAACAACTAGTGTGGGACTTGTATCAGCATGTTCTTCATTCTTCCATAAGTTATTCCCAAATGTTCCTTACAAAGCAATTGCAATCACGCTATGTGTATTTAGTGCAATTGTTGCAAATGTAGGATTAACACAGTTAATCGCAGTTTCTGTTCCAGTATTAACAGCAATTTATCCACTAGCAATCGTATTGATTTTCTTAACATTCTTCCATTCATTATTCAAAGGAAGAGCTGAAGTTTATCAAGTGAGCTTAATCGTAACATTTATCATCAGCTTATTCGATGGATTAAGTGCAGCTGGAGTTAACATTGAAGTAGTAAGCCAAGTGTTCACTAAATTCCTTCCGATGCAGGAAGTAGGATTAGGCTGGATCTTCCCAGCGATTATCGGTGGATTTATCGGATATGGACTTAGCATTTTAAAAGTGAAAAACCAAGTTCAACCAGCAACTAGAGCGGATAAGAAAATAGGTTAAATAAAAAAAGTTATAGAACTTGTTTCTATAGCTTTTTTTGTTACTATTAATAATGAGAAAAAATAAAGTGGTAGGGGAAATAAAATGAAAAAAACAATTGATCATATCGGAATCGCAGTTCGTGATATAGATAGTACGATACGTTTTTATGAAAATGTGTTACTAGGAACTTTAATAGATCGTTACGTAAGTGAAGCTCCTGGTGTGGAAAGCGAAGTAGCCATTCTTGAAGTGGATGGAGATAGAATTGAATTACTTGCACCGACGAATAATACGACATCTCCAATTGCCCGTTTTATTAAACAAAAAGGTAAAGGTGTTCATCACGTTGCGTATCGTGTCGATGATTTAGATGTGGCTCTAGAAGAGTTAAAAGAACAAGGTATTCGGACATTAGAGCATACACTACGCATTAATAAGCACGGTAGAAGGTTAATTTATCTTAACCCAGCGGATACTGAAGGAACGATTATCGAGTATTGTGATTATCCGGAAGAGAAATAGAAGAGGGATATTTTTTTAAAGGTGTTACGTAATAACGTAATACCTTTTTATTTATGTATTTCACATTTTCTTCACAAATGATTCACGATAACTTTTCTTCTTTGATAACTTACATAAATATATTTTATGATATAATAACAATCGACTTTAAAAATGTAAGTTGTATCTATCATGATAGTTACTATTATATTGGAAGTTTAGAGATGGAAGAGAAATAAAGAGTTATACTTTCTAGAAGTTTATATTTAATCAGGTTAATATTTTGCCCAGAATCAAACTTTGGAAGTTAAAGTAATGAAAATAGAGCAATGAGGAAGAAAGAAGTGAAATGAGTGTGAAAGTAATGAAAAGGTTAGGGACATTGTTATTACTTGTGTGTGTGCTTATCATATTGATCCCGCAAAGTGCATCTGCTCATGCGTACGTTGTGAAATCAAACCCTACTGAAAATGAAACATTGAAGAAAGCACCATCTGTTGTAAAAATCGAATTCGATGAGGACATACAAGTTTCACGTTTTAATACATTGTACGTGAGAGATACATCAGGTAAAAGGGTCGATTTAAAAGATGCTCATATTGATAAAAAAAATAAAAAACTATTAGAAGCCGGATTAAAAGAAAACCTCAAAAATGGTCTCTACTCTATTCAGTGGAAAGCTATTTCAGCTGATGGACATCCAATTCAAGGGGTTATTCCATTCCGTATTGGATTAGCGGAAGCGGAAACAGACGATGTACAAGTGGAAGAGATGGGGTATGTTCCGCAAATTGATATGATCATGGAACGTGGAATTTTATATACAAGTTTCTCACTATTTATAGGAGTGCTATTCTTTAATCTTATTATGTATAAAGGGAATGCAACCTCGGTTCGATCAAGGAGTAAGAACATAATATGGATTTCCTTATTAGGGATATTTACTAGCTTGTTATTCAATCTACCACTGCAAGCGAAAATAAATGCTGATGTTTCATGGCTAGAAGCATTCAATCCTTTACTATTAAAAGAAACGTTACAGCTTTCTGTTTTTAGTTATGTTTGGATTACTCAAATGGTTCTCATTAGTTCGCTTATAATCGTTACGTATTTTGCGATGAGGCGTGAGAAGCTATCGTCTTTTAAAGTATGGAGTATTCCAATAGTGCTGTTTATTGGAATACTTGTTATGAAAGCATTTAATAGTCACGCATATGGTTTAAAGTTTAAAGATATTGCTGTTGTTATGGATTTTTTACATTTATTCGCAGCTTCATTATGGATTGGTGGTTTATCGTCTATTATTCTTCTGTTACGTAAAGAGGATAACAAATGGAATATGTATTGGGATATGATTAAGCGTTTTTCACCGTGGGCAACATGCGCTGTCATTGTGATTTTAATAACAGGTCTTTTTAACAGTACATTTTTTATTCCAACAATCCACTCGTTATTTGATACGAAGTATGGATTAGCTTTACTAGCAAAGATACTTTTATTCGTTTTCATGGGGATATTGGGAATTATTCATTATGTGAAAGGGAAAATGAGAGCGGAGCAAGGATTAGGTGCTACGGTGAAAGTAGAGTTTATCATTGGAATTATCATTTTCGTCATCGTAGCTTTTATGACAAACGTACAAACACCACCGATGCCTCCTACTGGACCTTTTACAGAGAGTAAACAATTAGATAATGGATATGAAATGACGCTAAATGTAAGTCCTAATAGAGTAGGACAAAATATATTCCATATTACTTTAAAGGATGAGAACGGACAACCCGTTACTGATATGGAACAAATTATATTAACGACTCAATCGTTAGATATGAATATGGGAAAAGGATCATTTAAAGTTTCGGCAGTTTCACCGGGAGAATATGAAGCAGAAGGTATGTATATTAACATGACAGGAAACTGGAATATACAAGTACATGGATTAACGAAATCGCTTGATAGCTTCGATACGGATTATAAATTTATTGTAGGTGGCAGATAAAGTGAAACTTTAAGCAGCCCTCATCAATTGGGCTACCCGGCGAATAGCGGGATAAAGAGTAGGTATAGATAAAAAGGAGCTAATTGAAAATGGAACGTATAAAAAAATTAGGAACAACAATGATCGCAACAGCAATTACAATGGGAATGTTTTCGTTACCTGTTAGTGCGCACGTTACTGTGAAGCCAGCAACTTCTGACATCGGTTCTTGGGAGACTTACACGATAAAAGTACCAGTTGAAAAGAATATAGCAACAACAAAAGTTACACTGAAAATACCGTCTGGTGTGGAATTCCAACAGTATGAACCAGTGCCAGGGTGGAAAATGGAAGAGCAGAAAGATAATGCCGGAAAAGTGAAAACTGTAGTATGGGAAGCAATAGGAGAAGGGATTTTACCCGGTCAGTTCCAGCGATTTACTTTCGTCGCTAAAAATCCGGATAAAGAACAAAAAATAGCTTGGGATGCATATCAACAATATAAAGACGGAGAAATTGTTGAATGGACAGGCGATGAGAAAGCTGAAAAACCGCATTCACTTACTACAATTGCAAAAGGTACGTCATTAACAGGAGAACATGGTGAAGTATCTAATGTAGAAAAGAATGAAGGTACTAGTAATATGCAGTTGATAGCAATTGTTTTATCTATTTTGGCAATTGTATCTTCGGTAGGTGCGTGTGTTTTTGTAGTGCGTCGTAAAAAATAAGATATAAAAAAGAGCCTACAAATAGTAGGCTCTTTCTCATATTTATTTCACTTCAACCTGCTGCCTTACAGCAAGTGTTTTCGGCTTTATATTTACAAAACAAATGCTCACAACAATAAATAATAGGCCAATAAATAAGCTCATTGTAATGGCTTCATGTAAGAAGATTGAACTTACAATAATAGCGATAAGGGGAATAAGGAATGTATAAGCCCCTACTTTACTCGCTTCACCAGCTCCAACGAGTGTGAAGTATGCAAGCCACCCCATTGCAATAACAAAGAATGAAATAAAGAGTAGTACACTAACAAATGGCATACTCCAAGCAATACTAGACCAACTTTCAAATTCTGAGCCAAATCCGATTAAACAAAGACCACCGATAAGAAGCTGAATTGTTACCATCCAAATGGCATTCACACGGTGACCAGTCTTCTTAATGAATACTGTGCCAAGTGCCCAGCCAATAGCGCATCCTAACGCGAGAAGGATTCCAATAACAGAAATATGTCCTGTTAAACTGCTTGAGCTAATAACACCTACACCAATAAATCCGAGAACAAGCCCGAAAATTTTCAAGCCGTACATTGATTCTTCAAGCCATATCCACGAGAAAATACCGAGTAAAACTGGTTGTAGAAATACAATGGCGGAAAATAACCCAGCAGGCATATATTGAAGACCAACAGTTTGTAACCCGTAAAATATAATGATGTTAAGTAAAGAAGAAATAACGTATAAATGCCACGTTTCTTTTAAATGTAATTCTTTATATTTGGGTAGAGCGAAAAGGAGTAAAATGAATCCTCCAATTAAAGTTCGAACGCCTGCAAATAAAACGGGTGGTGTATAATGCAGGGCAAACTTAGATAAAGGCCAATTGATTCCCCACATGAAAACGAGAAAGGTAAGGATTATGGCCGTCTTAGTTCGAGAAAGCTGTGTCACGGTAAGACCTCCTTGTTGTTATTCATTTCACTATGATATGATATCGAATGTAATAAATAAAATGAATCTTTTTTATAAGGAGTATAAGTGATTAGTTATGACTATTACACAACTGCAAGTATTAATAAAAACTATTGAGTTAGGTAGTTTTACGAAGGCTGCCAGGGTGTTAAATATGACGCAGCCAGCTGTAAGTCATGCCATTTCAAGTATTGAGTCAGAGTTAGGAGTTACGATTCTTATACGTGATAAACGACAAGGATTACTCGTTACGGATGTAGGAAACAGAATTCTTGTACATATTAGAGAGATTTTGAACGGTGTAGAGAAGATTGAACAAGAAGTTGCGATGGAGAAAGGACACGAAGTGGGGACGATTCGAATTGGGAGTTTTCCGAGTGCTTCTGCACATTTCTTACCGAAAATGATAAACCATTTTAAGGAGAAGTATCCGAGCTTAGAGGTCGTTCTTTGTGAAGGAACAATTAAAGAAGTTGAAGATTGGTTAATATCGAGGGTTGTTGATATAGGAATTGTTATTTTGCCTAATAAAGAGATGGAGATTGTCCCGTTAACGAAGGGAAAAATGGTTGCTATCTTAAGAGAGGATCATCCTCTTTGTAAGAAGGACTCTATTACAATTCGTGATTTGGAGAATGAACCGATCATATTATGTAAGGGCGGATACGAACCACCCATCATTGATATGTTTAAACAAGCCAACGTACCACTTCGGGCTGAGTATGTAATTTCTACCGTTACTACAGCTTTAAATATGATTCAAGAAGGATTAGGCATTGCAATATTAGCTGAATTATCTTTAACGAATTTACCACAGAATGTGCAAACGAGAGAATTAGAACCGCAAGTATGGAGAGAAATTGCTTTAGCTGTTCCTTCATTAAAGGATTCTTCAATCGCTGTACAGCTATTTATTGAAGAATTTCAAGCGCTATGTGCAGAATAAAAAGGGGTGTCTCATATATCATAATGGGGCACTTTTTAATTTACTTATAAAAAATCTATGAAAAGGATTGACTTATTTTTTAGTTGTAACTATAATGATTACATCGAGGTGGTGATTACGATGAAAATTAGTAGCCGCTTTTCCATAGCTGTTCATATTTTATCTATTTAAAAAAACAATCCATCTTCACTTTGTACTTCAGACTATATGGCTGAGAGTGTCAATACAAATCCAGTAGTCATTCGTAAAATCATGTCGTACTTGAAACAAGCTGGCTTTGTTTACGTAAATCGTGGACCGGGTGGCGCGGGATTACTAAAGGATTTACATGAAATCACATTGTTAGATGTGTATCATGCAGTGAACGTAGTCGAAGAAGACAAGCTATTTCATATTCACGAGCAACCGAATCCAGATTGTCCAATTGGGGCGAATATTCAAGCGGTGTTAGAAATTATTTTAATTCAAGCACAATCCGCGATGGAAGAAGTTTTGAGAAATATTACGATGGGGCAGTTGTTTGAAACTTTGCAAGAAAAAATGAATGCTTAAATAATATTTATATTTTTTTATCATTAATGTAACTGATTTGATTACAACGATAAGGTAAGGTGTAAAAGTTATGACTGTAAAAATGAAAGTATACTCAGATTTTATATGTCCGTTTTGTTTTTTAGCAAAAGGTCCATTAGATGAGGTAGCGAAAGAGAAAGATGTAGAGATTGAATGGATGCCATTTGAATTACGTCCAAGTCCATATTCAAAAATAGATCCATGGAATGAACCAGAAAAATTAGGTTCATGGGATGCTTTCATTCTTCCGACAGCGAAGAAGTTAGGAATTGATATGCGCTTGCCACGTGTTTCACCACATCCATATACACATTTAGCTTTCGAAGGATGTCAATTTGCGAAAGAACGTGGACTAGGTAATGAGTATCATCACCGCGTATTCACAGCATTTTTCCAAGAAGAGCAAAACATTGAAGATATTGATGTGTTAACAAAATTAGCGGTAGAAGTAGGACTTCCTGAGGCGGAATTTAAAGATGCTTTAGTAACTCGTAAATATAAAGAAAAGCATCAAGAAGCAATTCAACACGCATATGATGAAGCGAATATTATGGCTGTTCCAACTGTCATGATTGGAGATGAAGTCATTCAAGGGCTTGCTAGTAAAGAAACACTAGAAAGGGTCATTGATAAAGAAATTGAAAAGGATAAAACAAATTCATTTGAAGGTATGCAATGTAATACCGATGGATATTGCTAATTCGCTTGTTATGAAATAATAAAATAAATTATAAAACAAACATTTGGAGGAATTAAAATGTCAGCAACTACAACAAACTTAAAAGAAGCAATCGTGAACCGCCGTTCAATTCGTAAAGTAACAAAAAACGATGCAATTACGAAAGAAAGAATTGAAGAAGTGTTAAAAACAGCTTTACACGCACCAACATCTTTCAATATGCAAAGTGGTCGTATGGTTGTATTAATGGATGGAGAGCATGAAAAGTTTTGGGATATCGTTAAAGAAACACTAAGAGCACGCGTACCAGCAGAAAACTTTGAAGCGACTGTAGAAAGACTAAAAGGCTTCCATGCAGGTGTAGGAACAGTTCTATTCTTTGAAGATCAAGCAACTGTAGAAAAAATGCAAGAAAATGCCCCATTATACAAAGATCAGTTTCCATTCTGGTCTCATCAAGGAAATGCGATGTTACAACATACTGTGTGGATGCTATTATCTGCTGAAGGAATTGGGGCGTCATTACAACATTACAACCCAATCGTAGATGCTGAAGTGAAAGAAACTTGGAACATTCCGGCAGAGTGGAGCTTAGTAGGTCAAATGCCATTTGGTGAACCAAACGAACAACCAGCAGAAAGAACGTTCTTGCCTACTGAAGATGTAGTGAAATTTTATTAAGAAATACAATATGTAACGAGAAGGAAGCTGTGCTTAAAAACAGCTTCCTTTTTTGTAGTGGTGTTAATTTATGCGCATTTAGGGAAGAAATATAAGAAATAATACGGTGAGAAGGGAATTAGAAAAATGAATGATGAGAAAAAATATACAGTGGTAGGTACTGATGTTGAGGAAGTAAAGCGTTTAAATAAAAATTCAGGATTAACGTATAATCAAGTGAAAGAAATGTTAGCAAAGCAAATGCAAAAAAAGAAGTAATTAGATTGAAACCTTTCATTTTTTCATTTAGCATTTTGATTGGAGAGAGTTAAGTAAAAGGTAACTCTCTTTTTTGTATAGCTAAGCATCTTATAGAGTGGAGGAAGCAACATGAAGAAATGGGTAAAGGTAACGCTGTCTATCACTGGAGGCATTGTCTTATTAGCGTGTGCCGGCGGATATTACGTGTATAAAAATTATTTTCCAAAGGAACCTGAGCGTATTGTATATGATAAAGAAAGAGTGCTACAACCGATACATAATCAGCTTAAAGGAATCAATATAGAAAATGTAAAGATAAAAGAAAGAGAAGTCGTAAATGCGACTGTAGATGAGCTTCAAAAAATGATTGATGATGGAAAGTTGTCATATGAAGAATTAACGAGTATTTATCTCTTTAGAATACAAGAACATGATCAAAATGGAATAACATTAAATTCTGTTACAGAGATAAATCCTAATGCGATGGAAGAAGCAAGAAAGTTAGATCAAGAGCGGGGTAGAAACAAAAATTCGAATTTATATGGTATTCCTGTCGTTGTAAAAGATAATGTACAGACGGAAAAAGTGATGCCGACTAGTGCAGGAACTTATGTATTAAAAGATTGGATTGCAGATCAAGACGCAACAATTGTGAAGCAGTTGAAAGAAGAAGGAGCATTTGTTTTAGGAAAAGCGAATATGTCTGAGTGGGCGAACTATTTATCTTTTACAATGCCAAGCGGGTATAGCGGGAAGAAAGGACAAAATTTAAACCCGTACGGTCCGATTACATTCGATACTTCAGGATCAAGTTCAGGATCTGCTACAGTAGTTGCAGCAGATTTTGCGCCGCTTGCAATTGGAACAGAAACGACGGGATCGATTGTTGCACCAGCGGCGCAGCAATCAGTAGTTGGGTTACGTCCATCTTTAGGTATGGTAAGTAGAACAGGAATTATTCCATTAGCTGAAACTCTTGATACAGCAGGACCTATGGCAAGAACAGTAAAAGATGTAGCAACGTTATTTAATGCAATGATAGGTTATGACGAAAAAGATGTTATGACAGAAAAAATGAAAGATAAAGAAAGAATTGATTATACAAAGGATTTATCAATAGATGGATTAAAAGGGAAAAAGATAGGGCTTCTTTTTTCTGTAGACCAACAAGATGAAAATAGAAAAATAGTAGTAGAAAAAATTAGAAAAGACCTTCAAGATGCAGGTGCGATATTAACTGATAATATCCAGTTAAGTGCTGAGGGTGTAGATAATTTGCAAACATTAGAATATGAGTTCAAGCATAATGTAAACGACTATCTTTCACAGCAAAAGAATGTACCGGTAAAATCGTTAGAAGAGATTATAGCGTTTAATAAAAAGGATAGTAAAAGACGAATAAAATACGGACAAACATTAATTGAAGGGTCTGAAAAATCTGCTATAACGAAAGAAGAGTTTGAAAACGTAGTGCAAACGAGTCAAGAAAATGCAAGAAAAGAGCTAGATAGGTATTTAGTAGAAAAAGGTTTGGATGCTCTAGTTATGATTAATAACGATGAAGTCCTTCTATCAGCTGTAGCTGGTTATCCGGAATTAGCGGTTCCTGCTGGATATGATAAAAATGGAGAACCAATCGGTGTAGTGTTTGTAGGGAAACAGTTTGGTGAAAAAGAGCTTTTCAATATTGGATATGCGTATGAACAGCAGTCCAAAAATAGAAAATCACCTAGTTTATAAAAGATTATATGAAAAATAACTGCCACCGAAATTATGTTGGTGGATTCCAGTTAAACGAATCTAACAATATGAAAAGAAAAAAAGGATTCTTCTCAATTAGTAAGAAAGATTGTCTATAGGAGTTCATAAAATGTAATATATTCAATTTCCATCCATTGAAGGGGGAGGTTAATTCTTAATGAATGAAGTAAAGAGTTTTTTTCGAAGTAGAGGGTTTCAACGGTTTCTCGTTTTAATAATAGTAGCGCTTGTATTATACGCATTAAAAAGTATGATTAATTTAATATTAATTACGTTTATACTGACGTTTTTAATGGATCGATTTCAACGTTTTATTTCAAGAAAATTGAAAGTAAACCGGAAAATTGTTATTGCATGTTTATATATAATACTAGTTTCCTTTATAGGCACCACATTATATAAATATTTACCTGTGCTGACGATACAAATTTCACAATTAATTTATCAATTTAAACTGTTTTTTCAAAATCCACCTGATAATGAAATCGTTAAATATGCACTTTCGACAATTAATGGGATGGAAGTATCAAAATATATAGAACAAGGTGTAGACGTCATATATCAATCAATAGCAAATATAGGGAAGGTAAGTTTACAAATATTATTATCTCTAATTTTAAGCTTATTTTTCTTATTAGAAAAAGAGCGTATTATTACATTTACATCAAAGTTTAAAGATAGTAAGTTAAAAATCTTTTATGAAGAAATTGCATATTTTGGTGAAAGATTTGCAAGATCGTTCGGCAAAGTAATTGAGGCTCAGTTTTTAATTGCCGTTGTAAATTGTATTCTTACTGTCATTGCATTAATCGTTTTAGGATTTCCACAGCTACTTGTATTAGCTGTTATGATTTTCTTACTAGGGTTGATTCCTGTTGCAGGTGTGATTATTTCTTTGTTTCCACTTTGTATCATTGCTTACAACGTAGGCGGAGTTATGTACGTAGTATACATACTCGTATTCATAACAGTAATTCATGCTCTTGAAAGTTATTTTTTAAATCCGAAGTTTATGTCTGCAAAAACAAATTTACCAATATTCTACACATTTATGATTCTTATCTTCTCAGAGCATTTCCTTGGAATATGGGGGCTTATTATCGGGATACCAATCTTTATCTTTTTATTAGATGTACTTGATATAAATAATGAGGATGCGACTAAAAAATAAGAAATGATAGAAAATCACTAAAAAGTCATAGGAGATAATGAAAATAAAAAGCAATCCAAAATAAATTGGATTGCTTTTTATCTTAATTAAAGAACCGGAGCCATTGTTTCTTTCAATACTTGAACAGAGTGGTCGAATTTTAATTCTTCATCTTCACTTAATTCAACCTCTAAAATTTCACGAACACCGCCGCGATTTAAAACAGCAGGTACCCCGATATAAACATCTTTTTGACCGTATTGACCTTCTAAGTAAGCTGATACAGTTAATACACTATTTTCGTCGTTTAAAATTGCTTTTGTAACACGTAGAAGTGACATACCGATACCATAATAAGTTGCGCCTTTACGCTCAATAATATGGTAAGCTGCATCACGGACGTTTATGAAAATTTTGTCTAAATCTTCTTGATTATACGTGTTGTCTTTTTCAAGCAGTGTTTGTAGTTTTTGGATACCAACGGAAACATGGCTCCAAACTGGAAGTTCAGTATCGCCGTGTTCTCCGATAATATAAGCGTGAATGTTGTGTGGACCAATATCGAAGTACTCACCTAACATATAGCGGAAACGAGCAGAATCAAGCGTTGTACCAGAACCGATTACACGTTCTTTCGGTAAACCAGATTCTTTCCAAGTTACGTAAGTTAAAATATCTACAGGGTTTGTTGCGATTAAGAAGATGCCATCAAATCCGCTATCCATAATACTGCGAACGATTTGTTTGAAGATTTTAGCGTTTTTCTCAACTAAATCTAAACGTGTTTCGCCTGGTTTTTGTGGTAATCCAGCTGTAATAACTACAAGGTCAGCATCTTTACAATCTTCGTAGCTGCCTTTCCATACTCTAGTTGGAGCTGGTGCGAATGGAACAGCATGACTTAAGTCCATTGCTTCCCCTTCAGCTTTTGCCTCATTTACATCGACTAAAACAAATTCTTCAGCTACAGCCTGGTTAATCATGCAGTAAGCATAACTACATCCAACTGCTCCTGTTCCTACTAATACAACACGGTTAATACCTTTTTTCATTTCAAAATTCCTCGCAATTTCATTGATTTTATTATGTAAGATAATACGTCTTACTTCTATAGAGTCATATCTAGTTTATTACATTTTATAAAAGATATTCAAGTATTTGAAAATGTATCCGTGCAAATCCGCGAACAAAACATAGGAATTCAGTGAACCGAATATAATTCAGTAAAATCCTTTGTAAAAGGGGAAATGGCATGGGGAATCCATTAGCAATGGAAGAAATGCTTCATATTATTCATGCAGGGCTTGTTAAAAAAAATAACCCAAAACGGATTACGATTGCAGGTGCAGGGATTTCTGGATTAGTTGCAGGTTCTTTATTAAAAGAGGCTGGGCACGAAGTAACGATTATAGAAGCAAATAACAGAATAGGTGGCAGAGTGTATACGATTCGGGAACCATTTAGTGTGGGTTTATATTTTAATGCGGGACCGATGAGAATCCCTGACACCCATAAGTTAACCTTAGCGTATATTCATAAATTTAAACTACCTTTAAACCTTTTTATAAATAAAACTTTTGCAGATATCATTTATACGAATAACATTCAAACGAGATTGAATGTGTTTGAAAATGATCCAAGTGTACTTGAATATCCGGTTTTGGATAAAGAAAGAGGAAAAACGGCAGAAGAGCTAATGATTGAAGTATTAGAACCAATACTAAATTACATTAAGAAGGATCCTGATAAAAACTGGCTTATCGTTGAAAAAAAGTATAAAACGTATTCGCTTGGTTCATTTTTAATGGAGTATTATTCAGATGGTGCGATAGATATGATTGGGGTACTTCTTGATATGGAAGCTTATATGGGAATGTCCTTAATTGAAGTATTACGTGAAATGATTTTCTTTACTTCAACAACGAAATATTATGAAATAACTGGTGGAATGGATAAGTTATCGAATGCATTCTTACCACAATTAAGGGAACATATTTTAATGACGTATAAGGTTGATAAAATTATACAAGAAGATAATAAAGTAATGTTACAAGGAAATCATGAACAAACGTTAGAGCAATTTACAATAACAAGTGATTTTGCTATTATTACAATTCCATTTTCAGCGTTAAGATTTGTAGAAGTTCAGCCATACTATTTATTCTCTTATTTTAAAAAAAGAGCAATTCGTGAATTAAATTATATTGCTGCAACTAAAATTGCAATAGAGTTTAAAAGTAGATTTTGGGAGAAAGCGGGACAGTGTGGCGGTAAATCTATTACTGATTTACCGATACGGTTTACATACTATCCGAGTTATGGCATTCATACTCCAGGACCAGCTATCGTTATAGCAAGTTATACGTGGGCAGATGAGGCGTTAACATGGGATAGTCTCCCGCAAAGAGATCGTATTCGGTACGCATTAAAAAATTTAGCGGAAATATACGGTGACATCGTCTATAGTGAGTTTGTCACTGGAACATCTTTTAGCTGGAGTAAAAATCCGTATTCTTGCGGTGCATTTACAGCTTTCGAACCAGGCCAAGAGCTCGAGTTATTTCCGTATATTACACCACCATCTGGAAAAGTACATTTTGCAGGAGAGCATACGACATTAACACATGGATGGATGCAAGGGGCAATTGAGTCTGGAGTTAGAGTTGCATATGAAGTAAATGAACAGTGAATCTCTTATATTTACAAATGGTCATTCTTTTAATAAAATGATAAATATAAATCGTAATTATTACGCTTTGAATACATTTGAAGTAAAGAAATGGATGGTCGGTTGAATGAATAAAGTGGAGATTCATATATTAGGTGGTTTTTTAGGTAGTGGAAAATCAACATTATTACAAAATTTATTGTTAGCAGAGAAAAAGAAGAATAGAAAAGTTGCAGTATTAATGAATGAAATTGGTGAATACTCAGTAGATACAGATATTATTGGAAAAGAGAATGTTTTAAGAGAACTTCTTAAAGGATGTATTTGTTGTACGTTAAAAGAAGAGCTTGAAATACAATTACATTCGTTATACCAACAAGAAAGACCAGATGTAATTTATATAGAAACGACAGGTGTTGCGCATCCAATTGAAGTGTTAGACGCGTGTGTCTCGCCAATTTTAGCTCCTTTTCTGGAAGTGAAATCAATTGTAGTCGTTTTAGATGCAGTAAGGTGGTTAAATCGAAGTATATTAAGTGCAAATGTACAACAGCTATTGCATGAGCAACTGAAATTTGGTAGTCACATTCTTGTTAATAAAGCAGATTTACTAACAGATGAAGATAAGAATACAGTATTTGAAGAAGTAAAGGCAATAAATGATCATGCGAAAATGTATGAGACAAAGTATTGTAATATATCTTTAAAAGATATAGAAGAAGCAGAATTTCCAAATGATGAGGAACACGAGACACTACATGTCAAACAGCATTTACATATACAAACAATGACATATCAATTTACGAAACCGATTGATCAAGACAAATTATATGAATGGCTTTCGAATTTACCAGATAGTATTTATCGAGTGAAAGGTTTTGTGAAATTCCATGGAGATAAATACCCTCACCTATTCCAATATTCGTTCGGAGTACCAACTTTATTAGAACAAGACTTCGGTTTCCCGACAAACTTAGTAGTAATAGGAGAAGGACTAGATAAGAAACAATTGGCTGAAGGGTTAGAGAAAGTAGAACTTAACTCTAATTAAGGGGAAAAGACTAACTTAAAAATAAGTTAGTCTTTTTGTATGGTCATTACTGAAATGAAACAGTATTTTCAATTGGATTGCAGAATATATATTGATTGTATGTCCGTTTCCATTACATAGGAAGGTGATTATATATTTGTGCCGAATGTAGAGGGTACTACAAGAGTTTTCCATTATCTATCGAATTAGTTAGTCATGATTACGGACAGGGGATTTTGGCGTGTTTGATTCTATCAGAAAGTAAAGTATGGGGAGGATCACAATGTCGATGAAAAAACGTAAGTGGCTAAAAACAATGTTTACTGGTTGTGTTTTAGGTTCGTTATTAATAACGGCAGCTTGTTCAGGAAAGAAAACAAGTACAGAGGATGAAAAAACGATTAAGGTAGGAGTCCTTGCTTCTTTAACAGGACCGCTAGAATCGTATGGAAAACAAACAGTGAACGGATTTGAATTAGGGTTAGATTATGCAACTGGTGGAACTGGGAAAGTAGATGGGAAAAAGATTAAGTTTGTTGTAGAAGATACAGAAACGAAAGCGGATGTAGCAGTTAAAAAAGCTACGAAGTTATTAGAAGAAGAGAAAGTTGATTTTTTAGTTGGATCGTCTAGTTCAAGTGATACGTTAGCGGTTTTACCACTGGCTGAAGAATATGAAAAGATTATGGTTGTAGAACCGGCAGTTGCGGATAGTATTACCGGGAAGAACTGGAATAAATATATTTTTAGAACTGGAAGAAGTTCCTCACAAGATGCGATTGCAGGAGCAGCAGCAATTGCGAAAAAAGATGTAAAGATTGCAACATTTGCCCCAGATAACGCTTTTGGTCGTGAAGGGATTGCTGCATTTAAAGCGGGTGCGAAAAAATTAGGTGCGAACATTGTGAATGAGCAATACGCGGATACAAATTCAACAGATTTTACAGCGAATATTCAAAATATCATTAGTTCAAAACCAGATTATTTATTTATCGTTTGGGCAGGGGCAAATTCACCTTGGAAACAGTTGAAAGATATGAATGTGGAAGCGCAAGGTATTAAAATTTCTACAGGTGCGCCAGATATACCAGCATTAAAAACAATGGATGCATTAGTAGGTATGCAAGGTTTTTCTGTATATTATCACACACTTCCAAAAAATAAAGTGAATGATTGGCTAGTTGAAGAGCATAAAAAACGTTTTAATGGTGCAGTGCCAGATTTGTTTACAGCAGGAGGAATGTCAGCAGCAATTTCTATTGTAGAAGCCTTAAAGAAAACAAAAGGTGATACAGATGTAGATACCTTGATTAAGAAAATGGAAGGAATGGAATTTGATACACCGAAAGGAAAGATGAAGTTTAGAGAGAAGGACCACCAAGCGATGCAGACACTGTATTCTATCACATTGAAAAAGCAAGACGGTGTTGATTATCCGGTGCCAGTGTTAGAGCGAGAATTAACGATGAAAGAAACAGAACCACCAGTTCAAAATAAATAGACTGAATTTTCTGTTGTTTTTGTATAAAGAGGGGGGACTCTCTTTATACATATTTCTTTCATACTCACGGCTTTAAAGGGAGGGATTTCGTGACACATTTGCTAGAGACGAAAAATCTTAGTGTATCTTTTGGTGAACATCAAGTTATTAAAGATGTAAATTTAACTGTCCAAAAAGGAAAGCTCATTTCTATTATTGGGCCAAATGGTGCGGGGAAGACAACGTTATTTAATTTACTAAGTGGACAGATTTCACCCACAACAGGTGAAGTGTATTTTAAAGGGCAAGATATTACAAAACTATCGATTTCAGATCGAACACGCTTAGGAATCGGTCGCTCTTTTCAGCTTACAAACATATTCCCAGAATTAACGGTACTTGAAAATGTCCGTTTAAGTGTTCAATCATTCGTACAAGATTACTATAGTTTTTTCCCGAGTTCAGCAAAATTAAAGCAACAAGTTGGAGAGGCGAGACGTTTCTTAAAAACAGTATTACTTCATGAAAAAGAGAACGTATTAGCGAAAGATTTGGCACATGGAGAGAAAAGGAAGCTAGAACTTGCGATGTTATTAGCTTTAAAAACGGATGTGTTATTACTTGATGAGCCGACGGCAGGTATTTCGGTTGAGGAAGTCCCTGCTATATTACAAGTGATTGAAAATATTAAGAAACATCCAGAGAGCACAATTGTACTTATCGAACACAAAATGGATATGATACTAGGTTTGTCAGATCATCTTATCGTTTTATTTCATGGAGAGTTATTGGCTGAAGGATTGCCAGAAGAAATTATGAAAGATGAGCGTGTACAAAGTGCTTATTTAGGGGGATTATATAGTGGCACTATTACAAGTGAATAATATAGAAACGTATTTAGATCAGTTTCATATTTTGCAAGGAGTATCTCTTGCTGTTGAGAAAGGGACGATTACTGTACTGTTTGGTAGAAATGGGGCAGGGAAAACAACGACATTACGTTCAGTGATGGGGTTTCACCGCATTGCAGATGGTGAAATTTATTATGATAGTGCAAAAGTGAGTGGATTACCTACACATTTAATTTCAAGAAAAGGAATAGGGTATGTACCAGAAAATCAAGGTATTTTTCATGATTTGACAGTAGAAGAAACTTTCGCTCTTGCTAGGGGAAAAGGTGAGGAAGTAGAAGGGAAAATAGAGTGGATGCTGGAACTATTTCCGGATTTAAAGCAGTTTTGGAATAAGAAAAGTGGGCTCTTGAGCGGAGGGCAAAAGCAAATGTTGGCTATTTCAAGAGCGTTTATTAATAGTGATGGATTATTACTTATTGATGAACCGAGCAAAGGGCTATCTCCGATAATGGTGGAGAAATTAATGGTAGCTATTTTGAAGATGAAAGAGAAAACAACAGTTTTACTTGTTGAGCAAAATTTTATGATGGCCAGTCAAATTGGCGATTATTTTTACATTATGGATAACGGACGAATTGTTCATAACGGTTTTATGAATGAATTAAAAAAGGATAAGGAAATGTGTCATAAATATTTAGGAATCTCTTAACATGAATCCGAGGTGAAAAGGATGGATGTGTTAATCAATTTATTTGTAAATGGGATTTCAACAGGGATGCTCATTTTTTTGTTAGCATCAGGTCTTTCACTTATTTTTGGTTTAATGAGCGTTTTAAACTTTGCACACGGTGGTTTGTTTGCATGGGGAGCATTTACAGGTGTTTGGTTATTTAATATGACAGGAAGTTATATATTAGCTTTAGTTGGAGCAGTAGCCATGGGAATGTTCCTAGGATTTATTTTAGAAAGGTTTCTTATTAGGCCGGTATATGGAAATCATGTTCGACAGCTGCTCGTTACGCTTGGAGGAATGCTCGTTCTTAGTGAGTGTATTAAAATATTTTGGGGGCCAAACCCTATTAGTGCAAAATTACCGTTATGGTTACAAGGAAGTTTTACATTCGGAGGTATTATATTAATTAAATATCGTCTATTTGTTATTTTGATTGGGATAATTATTTACATTGCACTACTACTATTACTCAAAAAGACGAAGATAGGTCTTATGATCCGTGCAGGTGTAATGGATAAAGAAATGGTTCAAGCGCTTGGTATTAATGTAAAAGCGATATTTTCTTTCGTCTTTTTATTAGGGGCAGGGATGGCAGCTTTGGGAGGATTCTTATTAGCGCCGTATTCGGGCGTTATTTTCGCCGAGATGGGCATGCAGTATGCAATTTTAGCTTTTATAGTAGTAATTATCGGTGGATTAGGAAGCGTTCAAGGTTCAGCTATTGCTTCTTTAATTGTCGGATTAGCTGGTGCTTTTACAGCGTATTTTATACCAGATTTATCACTTGCAATTAATATGTTAATGTTACTATTTTTCTTAATAGTGAAGCCAACTGGACTTGTTGGTGAAAAGGGGTGAAATGGTGAACAACACATCGGACCGAATTAAAGTATACTTCGGAGTATGTATGCTCATTTGTTTAAGTGTATTTCCGTTCGTAAATGATTCACGGAGCCTGTTAATTTTGTTCACTCAAATCTTCATCTTTGCTATTTTTGCAATGAGTTTTGATGTATTGCTTGGGTATACAGGAATTGTATCGTTCGGTCATTGTATGTTCTTTGGGATAGGAGCATATGGGGTAGCGCTTTTATTTGATCGACAAGGCGTATCAATAACGAACTTTTTAATTGGAATAGTAGCTGCAATTATCGTTTCAGCAATCGTTAGTTATATAATTGGTTTGCTTTCTTTACGATTGAAAAGTCATTTTTATGCAATGTTAACACTTGCTATTTCACAGCTATTTTTTGTACTTGCTGAAAAATGGCGTGGGCTTACTCACGGAGGAGATGGTTTTACATTTGGTGTACCAGACGTATTCCGTGATCGTTTTACGTTTTATTATGTAACACTTATATGTTTACTTATCATTTTTGTTCTGTTACGTCTTTTCACCAAATCTTCTATTGGAAAAGTATTAAAGGCAATTTCCCAAAATGAGCAACGTGTTGAAGCACTAGGATATAAAGTGCTTCATTATAAAATTATTGCTAGCATTGTTGCAGGAGTAGTAGCTGCGATTAGCGGTGGTTTATTTGTTATCACATTGCGTTTTGTTAATACGACTGTATTTTCAATTGAAATGACATTAAATGCATTATTGATGACGATGATTGGTGGGGTTGGAACGTTAATTGGAGCAATTGCAGGAGCTGGAATTATTGAATCTCTAAAATATTATTTATCAGAACTAGCTACAGAGTATCCGATCTTTGAACGATGGACGATTATTCTTGGTTTATTGTACATTATCGTATTGCTAGTTTTCCCGAAAGGATTAGTTGGCACGGTTAAGGGACTGAAGAATATGAAGCGGAATAAGAAGGAGAAAAGTGCAGAAGTGGAGCAAAATGTGTGAAAAATCAATTGTATAGAATATGAAAATCCCTCTTTTAGATTCATAAAGGAGGGATTTTTTATTAACCGAATAGTTCATCAGGGATTTGTTTGAAAGAGTTTTGATTTGTAAAAAAATGAACAGCTAATTTTTCAACTGGAACATCTTCAATTGGTACCAATTTATCATTTTTAATCGGCAAAAAGGCTATCCCTTTTCCGTCCTGAATAAACTCTTCCATAAGCGAATAAGAATCTAATTGTTGAAGTTGACGCTGAGATAAATTATTTTCTTTTAGAAATTGTATCGTCTTATTTCTAAAAGGGCACTTTTTGTCATTGCTAACGAAGAAGAGTTCCTTTGAATAGTCAATGATACATTTTTCTTGATCTTTTAGTAAGCCTATAGAAATTGAAGTAGTAAATACTTTTTTAAAACCTGCACCAGAATCATCCTCATAAGTGATGACCATATCAACTTTTTGTTGCTGCAGTAATTTTGGCAAATGACTACTATTTTCTACATATATTTGATAATTCATGAAATTTTCTTTAATACGCTTACTTAAATAATTAGTCAAAATCGATTGTGACGTCGCGATTATATAAGAAGACCCACTTGTTTTAATTTTATCTTTCGCTTCTTCTAATAGAGTTAATATTTGATTCGTGTAATCTAATAAAATGTCACCAGAAGGTAATAAGGAAACGCCTTTGTTATCTCTATGTAGTAAGGGTGTTTCTAATTCTTGTTCTAATTTTTTGATTCTTTCAGTTACGTTCGGTTGAACATAACCTAACTCTTTAGCAGCTTTACTAATAGAACCCTCACTGGCTACAGTTTTGAATATAATAAGATCATTTATTTCCATGTATCTCAGCCCCTTATGCACTATCATTATAAATGATACCAAACATAATTTATACCTATTTTACGTTAGCTGCTTATCGATTTATCATAATGTATATAAGATTGAAAGCGAGTGATAAACATGATTGGAATGCAATATAAGGTCATTTTGCCAAAGGATTATGACATGGAAATTATTAAGAAAAGGGTAAAGGATAATGGTTATAAAACTGATGGTTTCCAAGCACTAAATTTTAAAGCTTATTTAATTACGGAAACGGAGAAAGACGGGAATTTTTATAACTGCTATGCACCTTTATATATTTGGAATGGGCATGAAGGGATGAATAAATTTATATTTGAAGGGTATTACGATAATATTTTACAAACGTTTGGTTGGCAACAAATACATATAGGTGTTCCATTAGTTGTTAATCTAAGTGATGATTTTAAGAAATGTAAGTATGTTGTTGAATACGTGGGGAGTATTTCTCAAAAGAATTCATTGATTGAAACTCAATTTAACTTTTTTAATAAGAATGTCCAGAATACAGAAAATTGTAAAGGGAATGTAATAGTGTATAACCCAGATAAGTGGGGATATAGTCAGTTTGAATTTTATGAAGTAAAGCCTGAAATTGAAGAGATAGAGGATATTACATTATATGAGGTTTTACACATTTCACAGTAGATGCGGAATTGAAATAGAAATAAATTATTTATAAAAAATCCATTTTGATTCAAGTAATAATGTTCAAAATGGACTTTTCTTAATTATCTTATGTATATTCAAAACAAATTACTGCTTTTCTTAATTCTTTATTAAAGAATAAGTAAATACGATCGGCACCATAAGCTTGAAAATAATATCCTGTAACAAATCCAACATATGTAAAGGGATGTCCATATTCATCTTTTGGTACATATAGAAGATTCGTAAAGTCAAAAATTTCGTCTTCGTTATCGCAGTCTTCTAATAATTCTTCACCTTCTTCTGTCATAAAACGAACATCATCTAGGATACCATTTACCACAGGATAATTTAATCCCCAGCCATTTGTTTGTTTTTCAACAAACTCTTGTTCTAATACTTCTACAGATGTTATTTCTTTTCCTAAGCTAGAATAAGGATAAATTTTTTGATTACGTTGAAAATACTCTTTACGGATTTGATAATCTCTTTTATTACTCTCATAGGCTTGTTCTATTATGTCAGAATTATTTTGTTCGATTTCGAAATAATTCCAATCCGCTTCAAATTTATATTTTCCATTAATGACATCGAATCCTAATGTATCTGCTTTCGTAAAATTTGTGTGAAATGGTTTGGTGAAATCACCCACGCAACCATCATGGATTTCTTTTGCTGACACAATATGTACCCATTCGTCCAATTCCGGTTCAATACATTGTAAGTTTATAGAACAAATGGGTAAAAAGTGCTTTTTATGTTGTTCCAAATCATCATAAAATATGTCTTCATATTCAGGGAATGGTTTTATAAATTGTTTAGAAATATGCATGTTCTGCCCACCTTTACATTAGTGATTTGTTTAATTTTATCATTTTATTTTAATTTTTTCTTATTTAAAAATTTATGATACACATAGTTATGGGAATAAAGAGTTCGTAAGTAAGGTGGATGTCTTATTGTTAAAATTTTATCATATGTCGAACAGTTGAGAGATGAAGCAAAGTAAGACTTCATACTTATACATAGCCTTATTACATTCGACACATAACGACAATATGCTGTTCATTTATCTGTTAGTATAATATATAGTTTTTGAGGATTTTTATCATTTTTACATTGGGGGAAGGGAATTTATGTTTAAAAAAATCGCAACAGTCACTTTAGCAGGGACGTTAGCTTTCAGTTTATCGGCATGTGATGAGAAGAAAGAAGTAGCTAAAACTGTATCAAATAATAAGAAGGAAGAGCAAAGTAGTGCCAAAAAAGAAAATACGAAGAATGAAGATACAAGAGAATATAATGTTGAAAAAACTACTCAAATTAGAAATCAAAAATTAACAGTCCATAAAGTACAAATAGCACAAGTGGCAGAATATGATAAGCTGGAAAAAGGTAATGAGTTTGTTATTGTTCATGTTACAGTAGAGAATATTGGTAATCAAAAAGTTAGAATTAATCCATTAGATTTTTACCTTGAAAGAGGAGATGGAAGTATCGTGGACCATACATTTTCAACTAGTAATAAAAACGTTTTTAAAATTAAAGATGTAGATCCAAACGGTAAGATAACAGGAGCCATAACGTTTGAAGCGAAAAAAGGTGATTCTAATCTTGAATTAATTTATAGACCTGATGTTATGTCTAAAGAGGAAGTAAAGGTAGAACTTAAATGATATATCCTGTAAAAGCCCAATTGGTGTAAACAAGGGTTTTTTATGCAAACTTATACAGGTTTTACATGAAGACGGTATGCTCAAATGAATTTACGCTACGATAAAAGAAAATAATAGATTAGATGGTGTGAATTTCAAACATACGGTTTTGAAAACAAAAAATAAATGCATGATAAGGATTGGCGTTGGAGCTTAATCCTTTTTTTATGAAGATGTAGAGAATGGCAAGTAGAACTAATACTACACGAGTGATGCCTTTAGTTAAGTAAAAGTAAGTTGAGTTATATAAAAAATGTGATTTTCTCTTGCATTACTATCACTTGAGTGGTAAAGTGATAGTAAGATTCACGATAGGAAGTGATCAAACATGCGTGATAATACGATAGGGTCATTAATATGGTTACGTTTAATACGATTTACGAACCAAAGTAATCAATTGTCAAATGAGTTTTTAAAACGTTTTGATTTAACGACAGCTCAATTTGATGTGCTTTTGCAAATACGTACGTATCAACCACTAACACAAATGGAGTTAGCTGAAAAGGTAACTGTTACACAAGGTGGCATTTCTCGAATGTTAACTCGTCTTGAAAAAGAAGGATATATTGTACGAAAACAAGATTGGAAAACGAAAACAATTAGTCTTACAGAGCAAGGAGAAGCAGCTTTAGAGAGAGCATTGCCAGAACAACTTGCATTTCAATCTTCGTTTTTTGATGATGTATTAAATGAAGAAGAGCAGAAAATATTATACGAGCTGATGACGAAAGTTCATAAGCATAGCGAAAAAAAAGAATTACCGCAAGAGTAATTTTTTTTACACTATCAATTGACTAATCAAGTGATGGTGTAGGTAATACGGAGATAAACTTGACTTACCAACGTTTTTAGAAAAAAACTAATACTACTTTATTAAAGGGGAGAGTAACTATGGAAAAATACCGTATAGATACAAGAAAAGGAATTGAGTTTGGATTATATTCAATTGGTGATCATGTTTTAAATCCACATAATGGGGACAAAATTACGCCAGAGAAAAGAATTCACGAACTAATTGAAACAGCTAAGTTAGCAGATGAGGCAGGGCTTGATGTGTTTGCTGTCGGCGAAAGTCACCAAACACATTTTACAACGCAAGCTCATACAGTTATTTTAGGTGCGGTCGCGCAAGCTACGAAAAATATAAAAATTGCAAGTTCCGCAACGATATTAAGTACATCTGATCCAGTTCGAGTATATGAGGATTTCGCTACCATTGACTTGATTTCTAATGGACGTGCAGAAATTGTGGCTGGTCGTGGATCTCGTATTGGAGGATATAGTTTACTTGGTTATGACGTGAATGATTATGAAGAATTATTTGAAGAGAAGATGGATCTTTTATTAAAAATTAATAACGAGGAACATGTAACATGGAATGGACAGTTCAGAGCACCGCTCGCACATGCATCGGTTATTCCAAGAGCGAAAAATAATAACTTACCAATTTGGCGTGCAGTTGGAGGTCCACCAGCTAGTGCAATTAAAGCAGGACGTGCAGGTGTGCCAATGATGATAACAACACTTGGTGGTCCAGCAATTAACTTTAAAGTGTCAGTAGATGCTTACCGCGAGGCTGCTCAGCAAAGCGGATTTGATCCAGCTAGTTTACCAGTTGCGACAACGAGTTTATTTTATACGGCAAAAAATTCACAAGATGCACTTAGTGAATATTACCCTCACATTAATGCTGGTATGCTTACACTGCGCGGTGATGGGTATCCGAAACAGCAATTTACAAATGCAATAGATTATCGTGATGCTTTAATGGTTGGTAGCCCACAACAAATCATTGAGAAAATGCTTTACCAATATGAATTGTTTGGCCAACAACGCTTTATGGCACAAATTGATTTTGGCGGTGTACCATTTGATAAAATTGAGAAAAATATTGAATTAATTGCTACTGAAATTTTACCAGCCGTTAGAAAACATACAGCAAAATAAATAAAAAAACTGAGAGTTTAATCGACTCTCAGTTTTTTTATTTGTTCTGGAAAAATGACAAAAAAATGAACTTTTAGTCGAGGAAGAGGGAAGTTGTTTTCTATTTTTGAATAACATTATTTCGAGTTTGAATTTTGAAAATAAATTTTTCTCTTGACAAAAAATAAGCATTTATCGTGGGTGCTTTCGAGGACATTTTTCCGAGTAAAAGTCAAGCGTATGAAGAAAAAACGATTGTTTTATAGATATAAAAGTAAGAAGTATATTGAAAAAACACATTTTACTAATGAGAAAAATCTGATTCAAAAAAATGACAAAAGACATATTTCAGACAAAATGATGTCAATAATACGTCAAAAATAACCTGAATTTACTATGCAGGTATATTATACAATTCGATTAACGAATAAAACACTACAGAAATAGTGAAAAGGTAAAAAATAGCATTACAATAGTTTGAAAAACTGAAACTTCATATTTTTCGACAATACATACAAAATGTTTTTGTCTTTTCGTATTTCTTAATAATTGAGTTTGATAAGATTGCTCAATTAACTTTTATTATAAAAACTATGAAGGAAGTGATTTTAGTATGGAAACGCTCGAATTGGCACGAATACAGTTCGCATCAACAACGATTTTCCATTACTTTTTTGTTCCGCTGTCAATTGGTTTAGCTTTTATTATTGCAATCATGCAGACGTTGTATGTGGTAAAAGGGCAAGAGGTATATAAGAAGATGGCAAAGTTTTGGACGCAATTATTCCTTATTAACTTTGCAGTAGGTGTAGTAACAGGTATTTTACAAGAATTTCAGTTTGGTATGAACTGGTCAACGTATTCACGTTTTGTAGGTGATGTATTTGGTCCCTCGCTTGCAATTGAAGGATTACTGGCATTTTTCATTGAGTCTACATTCCTAGGTTTATGGGTATTCGGTGAGGACAAATTACCGAAGCGAATTCACTTAATGTGTATTTGGCTCCTTTCAATTGGCACGATGTTATCAGCATTCTGGATTTTAACTGCAAGTGCATTTATGCAGTCACCTGTCGGGTATGAAATGGCAGCTGATGGTCGTGCGCAAATGAATGATTTCTTAGCCATTATTCAAAACCCACAACTATGGGTACAATTCCCGCATACAATTACAGCGGCAATTGCAACAGGTGCATTCTTTATTGCTGGTGTAAGTGCATGGAAAATTACAAAAGGACAAGAAACTGTAGTATTTAAAAAATCTTTCCGAATTTCTATCATTGTTGGAACAATTACAACGGCGCTTGTATTATTCTTTGGTCATGCACAAGCGCAACAATTAATTAAGACACATCCAATGAAGATGGCGGCAGCTGAAGCGCTATGGAATACAAGTGAGGATCCAGCACCATTTACAGTATTTTCGAAAATTGATACGGAGAAGAAAGAAAATTCGTTTGAAATTCAAATCCCTTATATGCTAAGTCTATTATCGTATGATAAGTTTAGCGGTCAAGTTGAAGGGATGAATCAAATTCAAAAACAATATGAGGAAAAATATGGACCTGGAGATTATATTCCTCCAGTGCATACAATGTTTTGGAGTTTTAGAGCGATGGTAATGAGTGGAACATTCATGCTTCTTCTAGGAGCTTACGGATGGCTCTTATCAAGAAAAGATCGTTTAGCTGAAAAAACGTGGTATTTAAAATTAATGGTGTATGCAATTTCTCTTCCATTCATCGGTAATACAGTAGGGTGGATTATGACTGAAATGGGTCGTCAACCTTGGGTAGTATTTGGTGTAATGAAAACAGAAGATGCTGTATCACCAAATGTAACATTCGGTGAAGTATTATTCTCACTTATTTCATTCACATCAATGTATTTAATTATGGGTGGAATTTGTGTGTACTTATTCGTTCGTACCATTAAGGGCCACACGAATAAGAAAACGAAAAAGGATTATCAAAGCCATGATCCATTTGATAAGGAGGAAGAGTATGTTATCTCTTAATGAGTTGTGGTTTTTAGTTATTGCAATCTTGTTTGTTGGATTCTTCGTACTGGAAGGTTTCGATTTTGGTGTAGGAATGGTTTCGAGGTTTTTAGGAAAGAATGATTTTGAAAAACGAGTTTACTTAAATACAATAGGACCGTTCTGGCACGCGAATGAAGTATGGCTTGTTTGTGCTGGTGGAGCCATGTTTGCGGCATTTCCGCACTGGTATGCAACTTTATTTAGTGGTTTTTATATTCCATTTGTATTTATGCTTCTTGCTTTAATTTTAAGAGGTGTTTCCTTTAAATTTCGTGCGAAAATAGATAATCATAAATGGAAGAGTGCATGGGATTGGGGGATGTTTATTGGAAGTATGTTACCTCCTATCCTTTGGGGAGTTGCGATTGCAAACTTTATGGTAGGTGTACCTATTGATGAGAGTAAAAATGTTGTAGGTGGATTCTTGCAATTACTTCATCCATTTGCGTTACTTGGAGGAGTAATGTTTCTCCTACTATGTATTGTTCACGGATTACAATTTCTTACGATACGTACAACTGGTAAATTGAGAGAACGTGCACGAATTGCTGCAATAAAAATTGCACCATTTTCATTACTTACACTTCTTGTTTTTGCTGGTGTGGGGTTATGGAAAACCGACATTTTCACTGCTCATGGAACAGAATGGATTATGGTACCAATCGGAGCTTTTGTAGCACTATTAGTGTCCACTTTATTAAATAAAAGAAGAAGAGATGGTTGGGCTTTCTTTATGACGAGTTTAACGATCATTTTACTAAGTGCGAGTGTATTTATCGGTATGTTCCCACGTGTTATGATTAGCTCTTTAGGAGCAATGAATGATTTGACAATTTACAACGCAGCATCAGGAGCTTATGCATTAAAACTTATGACTTACTTTGCGATTGCTATTTTGCCTTTCGTTATCGGAAGTCAAATATGGAGTTATTATGTATTTAGACAACCTGTTAAGTCAGACAACGATTTGGAGTACTAATGAAAAGAAAAAGAGGACTTCCGTCTTATCCCGGTAGCCGTATTTTATATGTAGCGTTAACGATTATTAGTATTTTAGAAGCTTTTAGTATTATTGCGCAAACAATCTTTTTAGCACGAGCTATTACGTTTTTATTTCATGGAGAGACAGTACAAACAATATTAAGTGAAGTTGTTTATTTTGGTATCGCGTTTGCAGCGCGTAACATAGTAGTTCGAACATCACAAATATTAGTGGAACGTTTTGCTGAAAAAACAGGGTCGTTACTAAGAAAACAATTGATAGAGGCATATTTCACATTAGGTCCAAGGTATGTTCAAACTGTTGGAACTGGTCATCTGGTTACCTTATCAATTGAGGGGATTGAGAAATTTAAAACATATATTGAATTAACGATTCCTAAAATGATTAGAAGTAGTATCGTTCCAGGTCTAATTGTACTATATGTTTTTACGCTAGATATTGAGTCTGGAATCATTTTAGTTGTAACGATTCCTATCGTGATCATATTTATGATTCTTCTCGGATTAGCAGCGCAAAAAATGGCAGATAGTCAGTATGAGATATATCGTGTACTTTCGAATCATTTTGTAGATACGTTAAAAGGTTTAGAAACATTAAAGTATTTAGGGAAAAGTGAACAGCACGAAGGAAAGATTGAAAAAGTAAGTAAAAGATATAGAAAAGCAACGATGCGTACTTTGCGAGTTGCTTTTCTTTCTTCTTTTGCATTAGATTTCTTTACGAGTTTATCAATTGCGTTTGTGGCAGTTGGATTAGGGATACGTTTAATAGATGGAACGATTATACTATTACCAGCCCTTACAATTTTGATTTTAGCTCCGGAATATTTTCTGCCGATTAAACAAGTGGGAGCAAATTATCATGCGACATTAGATGGACAAATTGCGATGGAGCAAATAGAAGAGATTTTGCAACAACAAAAAGGAATACAAAAGAAAGATTTAAATGAAGATATAGTATGGAATGCCTCTAGTAGCTTGAAATTACAAGATATCAAAGTTAATAATACTGAATCTGAAAAGGCTATATTAGAAGGAATTAATTTTACTTGGGAAGGTAACGGTGCTATTGGTGTTATTGGTGAAAGTGGTGCAGGGAAATCGACGTTAATCGACGTATTAGCAGGTTTTTTATCTCCTTCGAGTGGAAAGATGTTAGTAAATGGTGTAGAAGTTGATGGATCTACTCGTGAAGATTGGCAAAAAAATATTGCTTATATTCCGCAGCAACCTTATATTTTTCCGCTTTCATTAAAGGATAACATTCGGTTTTATGAAACAAATGCAACAGATGAAGAAGTTGAAAGAGTTATTAATGAAGTCGGCCTTCGTTCACTCGTTACATCACTTCCAAATGGGATACACGAAAGAATTGGAGAAGGTGGACGTATGCTAAGTGGCGGACAAGAACAGCGTGTTGCTATGGCGCGTGCGCTTTTAAGTAAAAAAACAATCATTTTATTAGATGAGCCTACGGCACATCTTGATATTGAAACCGAATTTGAAATAAAGCAAGCGATGTTACGTCTATTTAATGGAAAGTTAGTATTTTTAGCAACTCACCGTCTACATTGGATGAAACAAATGGACCATATTCTTATTCTAAATAAAGGGGAAATGAAAGAAAGTGGGACGTATGAAGAACTTTTAGAGAATGAGACATTACATTTTCATAGGGAAGAGAGGGGAGAGAAATGAGTAACTGGGTTAAACCTTATATAAAACAAAATAAAGGTAGAATGACTTTAACTATTTTCCTTGGTCTTCTTGGAGTTAGTTCAGGAGCGATGTTACTTTTTATTTCAGGTTATTTGATCTCAAAATCTGCCCTTAGACCAGAAAATGTAATGGCTGTATATGTTCCTATTGTTGCAACAAGAGCGTTTAGTATAGGGCAAGCTGTATTTCATTATATAGAGCGCCTAGTCGGACATGATGTCGTACTACGTATATTAGAAAAAATGAGAACGAGGCTATATAGAATAGTAGAACCACAGGCGTTATTTTTCCGTTCTCGATTTCAAACGGGTGATATGTTAGGAGTGTTATCCGAAGATATAGAGCATTTGCAAAACCTATATTTACGTACAATATTTCCTAGCATATTAGCGCTAGTTGTTTATAGTATCTTCGTACTTGTTATCGGTGCATTTGATTTTGTTTTTGCACTTATTGTAGGTTGTATGTTAGCTATTATCGTTTTTCTTCTTCCGTTTGTATCATTACTTTTGATGAAGAAACATCATGTTACTTTAAAGCAAGGAAGAAACCGTTTGTATCAACAACTGACAGATGCTGTTTTTGGATTATCTGATTGGCAAGCAAGTGGTCGTAAAGATGAATTTATTAATGAGTATGTAAAACAAAATGATCAGTTGTTAAAAATCGAAAAGAGAGTGAAACGCTGGTATCATATTCGGGACAGTATCATTCAATTAGTAGTAGGTATTGTAGTTATTTCGATGATCATATGGACTGGGAATGAAGCGGCAAGTGAACAAATTGCTCCTACAGTTATCGCAGCTTTCGTATTAATGACTTTATCTGTAACAAACGCGCTTATTCCTATTGCAGATGCCATCGATCGAATACCGTCGTACGTAGAATCTACCCATCGTCTTAATGGCGTAGAAAGTGATAGTGTTTTACATGATGAAACGGATTTGCATGGAGAGAAAGATTATATTGAACCAAAACATGTAGATATTGAACTGAATCACGTATCGTATAGTTATCCAGATAGTAATGAGATTGTATTAAAAGATGTATCATTACAAATAAAAGCAGGGAAGAAAATTGCTATTTTAGGAAGAAGTGGGACAGGGAAATCTACTTTACTAAAATTGTTAACAGGGGCGTTAAGCCCAGTAAATGGCCAAGTTGTATTGAATGGTGAACGAGCTCATACGAATCTTTTATCTAAATATATTTCTGTATTAAATCAAAAGCCGCATTTGTTTGATACGACAATTGGAAATAATGTACGAATTGGCAAACCGGAGGCGACGGATGAAGAGATATGGAAAGCTTTAGAGAAAGCACAATTAGCTTCACATGTTACTTCTCTTCCAGACGGATTACAAACAAAAATGCATGAAATGGGAAAGCGGTTTTCTGGTGGGGAAAGACAAAGGGTTGCTTTTGCTAGAACTCTTATGCAAGAAACACCAATTATTGTACTTGATGAACCGACTATCGGTTTAGATCCAAAAACAGAATTGTCTTTAATCGAGACAATGTTTTCTGCAACGGAAGACAAGACGGTTATTTGGATTACGCACCATCTTGTAGGAATAGAACATGTAGACGAAGTTATATTCCTTGATCGTGGCCAAATTGTCATGCAAGGTAGTCATAAACAACTTCTGAAAGAAAATGAAAAGTATCGTAAACTTTATGAGTTAGATAAAGGAATATGATTTAAATAAGCAATAATTGTAAAAATAGCTACGCCTAATGGTGGAGCTATTTTTTTTGTTAGATTGCAGGTGTATATGATTGTTACGAATTAAAAATGAATTTCATATTATACATATAATGGAGGGGATGTACATGAAGGAGCAATATAAAATCATTGTTTTAAGTGATGAGTTATCAGGGGAGAGGATTCGAAATACGTTAGACAAAAATAAATGTAAAACAATAGTTCATGTTGTAGACGTTTCAGATGTTGTTCGTATAGAAAGTTCTTTTCAATATATAGTCATTTGGAGAGGGGACGCAGAAAAACTTACAAATGACTTGATAAATAGGGGCGTGCAAAGTTCAAAAATTATTAATTTAACAAAATACATGTATGAATGGAAGGATAAATTAATTTCTATCTATCAAATAAATCCGGATCTTATGTCTTTATACATTTCTATGAAAAAAACAAAGAGTGATCCGACGTATGAATTGTTTGCTACCGGTTTGTCTTATCCACATTGTGGCATAAGTACGGAGCTTCTCTCAAAAAAGTCAATAAAATTAACACTTCCATCGCAAGATCTATACTATGATTATTTAATAGCGTCACAACTTTTATCAAACAATCATTCATTTCAATATTGTTTAATAGGAATAGCCTATTTCTCGTTTTACTTTGATATGTCGTTATCATCTGAATCATATAGAATTCACAAAGTATATTATCCATTGTTTCAAGATGGTCATCATACTCTAGTTCATTCTCCTCTACCCACTGATGGATTCTCACATCTAAATACTCCGAAACCACTTCTTTCTATTTTTAATTTGCATTTTGAATATATTTTATTAGACGAACTAAAAGATGAATCATTGATGCTGCCTTGGATAAATGCTGAATGGAATACTACTTCTCTTCATATTCCTTTTGAAGAACACGGGAAAATAAGAGCAGCTTCACATGCTAAATTGGCGTATCCTCATACTTTAGTTGAAAATAAAATGATTTTTAAGAAATATTTAGAATTACTGTTAAAAAACGATATAAAGCCATTAATTGTTGTGTTCCCTGTTACTTCACATTATTTCAATTGTAGTAGTAAGAAATTAAAAGAAGATTTTTATAAAGTTATAAATGATTTTCAAACTCAATATTCTTTTCAAATTATAGATCTATTTGATTCGCCATTATTTTGTGACGATGATTTTTATGATAGTGATCATATGAATAAAAAAGGTGCAAATAAAATGTCCGCATTATTAAATATGTTTATTCAGGAACGAAAAGTATGATATTTTGTTTCCTGTTTGCATAAAAGTATATAGGCTCCATACAGTTAAAGTAATGTGATTTTTGTGTCGCGTATATAAATAATATGCGAAGAGGTGAGAGAGTTAAAATGAGAACTCGTATTGAAAGAACTGAAGAAATGGTAGAGCAACTTCCGTTGGTAAGTGTATTAATTCCTACGTATAATCGTCCTAGTTACTTTGAAAAGGCGTTATGTAGTGTGTTAGAACAAACGTACCCTAATATAGAAATTATAGTTGGAGATGACAGCACGAATGATGAAACAGAAAAATTGTTACAAAAATACTTATGTGATCATTCAAATATTATTTATATAAAAAATAGGTCAACTCTCGGACAATTTGAAAATGCGTTAATGTTATTTAATGAAGCGAACGGTGAGTATATAAATTTTTTAATGGATGATGATGTATTTCATGTGAATAAAATTGAAAAAATGATGAAGTATTTTTTCAATGATTTAGATAATGAAATTAAGCTTGTAACATCTCATCGTCAAGTCATTGATGATAAAGGGAAAGAACTGCGACATATTTATTCGACTGTCCGTTTATTTGAAGAGGATACCATTATAGAGGGAACAGAATTAGGAAATAAGGTAATTGTGGATCAAAAAAATTACATTGGAGAACCGACAACAGTTTTATTTCGTAAAAATGATTTACAAGAACCATATGGGATTTTTGATAAGAGGCGGTATTTATGTAACGTAGATATAGCTTCATGGTTATCTTTATTAAGTAAAGGAAAAGCAGTATATATAGCAGAGACACTGAGTTACTTTCGATTACATCCAGATCAACAGTTAAATGAATCTAATAAAATGATGGATGGGTTAGAAGATTTTTCACACAGTATTATAGCAGGAGAACAATATGGTTTCTTATCCACCGAAAAAGAGTTAGACAAAGCGATAACTAATTTTCTAGATTATGCAAGAAGGATAGTTCCATCATCAATATTATATACATTAGACTATTACCAAAAAATTAGAGCGAAGAAAATAAACATAGAAAAGAAAAAACAACATATAAATAATAATTCTTCATTACCGAAAGTAAGTATACTTATTCCTGCATACAATAGACCTTATTACTTGGAATTAGCACTCAACAGCGCTTTGAATCAAACATATGAAAATATTGAAATTATTATTTCTGACGATAGTACAAATAATGAAGTCAATGCTATGATTCAACCGTACTTACGTGAATATGAGTGTATTACATATGTTAAAAATGAAACGCCGTTAGTTGCCGAAAACTTTAATAAGTGTGTAGAACTTGCGAATGGGGACTATATGAACTTTTTATTAGATGATGATTTATTTCATCATGAAAAGATCGAGAGAATGATGAAATACTTTTTGACGTTAGAAAATATTTCATTTGTGACGTCATATCGTGAACTGATTGATGAGAATGGAGAGATATTACCACCTTCAACATTAAATATGAAAATCGCGAAAGAAACTACACTTTTTGAAGGAAAAGAATTAGGAAATTATATGTTAAAAAACTTAAAAAATGTAGTTGGTGAGCCGACAACTGTTTTGTTTAATCGGGATTTGTTTGACGGGAAGTTTGGATATTTTAAAGGAAAGGCTTATTCTGCTATTAATGACATTGCAACTTGGCTAGATATGATGAGGAAAGGAAAAGTAGTTTATATACATGAACCTCTTAGTTATTTTAGACAACATAGTGGACAAAATCAAAAACAAATGCATTTTATTTTAATGACAATTGAAGAGTGGATTGAATTAATTATAGATGCATATAATAGTGGGTTTTTAAGCTCCGAAAGTGAGTATAAAGAGAGTTTATCTTATTGTTTAGAAAATGCGGGATTTATAGTTAAGGATGCAGTAAGAAATGGCGAACTAGATCAAATTTATAATGAAAAGATAAAAAAAGGCTTAAATAAGTTAGTTGCTCATATGTTCGAGAAAGAATCTTGTTATTGTCAATATTGTAATCAACAATTTGAAAAATTTTCACCTTGGCCAGCACATTATGATTTTCCGAAATATAAATTTGAAATGTGGAATAAAGATACAGGGATATGTCCAGTTTGTAATTCGATGGATCGTGAAAGATTGTACCGTGCGTACATTGAAACGGAAACGGACTTGTTAAATAGAAACTATACAATGCTTCATATTGCACCTGAAGCGAAGTTAAGAGATTGGTTTAACGAGTATAAAAATATTACGTATGTATGTGGTGACTTAGAACCAAAGGATCCATTAATGAAGGAAATTGATGTTACAAGGATTACATATGATAGTAATACTTTTGATGTAATATTATGTAGCCATGTGTTAGAACACGTTCCTGATGATGACAAAGCAATGCGAGAGTTATATAGAGTGTTAAAGCCAAATGGATGGGGAATTATTCAAGTACCGATCGTAATGAATGTAGATTTTATTATAGAGAATGAATTAATTGTAACACCACAATTGAGGAAATTAGCTTTTGGTCAAGAAGATCATGTGAGAATTTACAATCAATCGGGATTTATTCAACGATTAATGAATGCAGGATTTAAGGTAGAATTATATAACATAGCGGAAAAACAAGGAATGAAAGGTGCTAGGAAATTTGGATTATCTGAAACAGATATGCTCTATATTGTACGAAAATGATAGGAAGGAATAGATAGATATGGAGAATATTCCTTTTTTACGTGCTTCAACTGTACCTGTAAGTGAGTATTTGGACGAATTGAAGGAAATTGATACATCTCACATATATACGAATTATGGACCTATAAATCAACGTTTTGAGGAAACAATTATGTCGTCATTTTTTCAAAACAGGGGAGCTGTTACAACAGTAGCAAACGCAACGTTAGGGTTAATGGCGGCTATTCAACTAAAGAAAAGAAGAAAGGGAAAGTATGCTCTCATGCCTAGTTTTACATTCCCTGCGACTGCCTTAGCCGCTATTTGGTGTGGATTGGAACCGTACTTTATTGATATTTCAATAGATGATTGGTATATGGATAAAACCGTACTTTTGGATAAGATAGAAGAATTAAAAGAAGAGGTTGCGATTGTTATCCCGTACGCCACTTTTGGATCATGGATGAACTTAGAAAAATATGAAGAATTAGAGAAGAAGGGGATTCCGGTTGTCGTAGATGCGGCGCCGGGATTTGGTTTAATGAATGGAGGGATGCATTACGGTCAAGATTTTAGTGGAATGATCGTATATAGCTTTCATGCAACAAAGCCTTTCGGAATTGGTGAAGGAGGGCTCATATATAGTAAAAACGAAGAAGATATACAACATATTAAAAGAATGGGGAATTTCGGATTTGATAAAAATCGTGAATGCACGATGATGGGGTTTAATTGTAAAATGTCTGAATACGCAGCCGCTATTGGGATTGCGACTATAAAAAAGTGGGATCAAAAATTAAAAGAACGCAGCCGTATTTCTGAATGGTATAAACAGTTGTTACAAAATACTGGGTTAATGAAAAAAGGGTGGAAAGTCCAAAAGACAGAAGCAGTTATTCACCAATTTATGCCTATCATTTGTCCAGAAGAAGTTCGCAACATACAAGTAATAGAAGAACTGAAAAAACAGAAAATAGAAGCTAGATTATACTTTTCACCATCTTGCCACCAACAAGTTCTTTTTAAAAACTATAAGTCTACAGATTTAACAAAGACGAATAAAATAGCAAAACGAATCGTAAGTTTACCTTTATGGGAAGGAATGACGAAAGAACTAGTAGAGCAAATTGTAATCTGTTTAGAGCAGAGGGTGGTGTCGGTAGATGAATAGTTTTTATAGTCAAGAAGAACTAAAGCAAATTGGATTTTTATCTGTTGGGAAAAATGTATTGGTTAGTAAAAAAGCAAGTATATATAATCCGAGTGCTATATCAGTTGGCAATCATGTAAGAATTGATGATTTTTGCATTTTAAGTGGTAAAATCACAATTGGAAGTTATTCGCACATATCAGCGTATACAGCGTTATATGGAGGGGGAGTTGGGATTGAAATGCATGATTTTGCAAACATCTCAGCTAAAACAATCGTATATGCAGTACTTGATGATTTCAGTGGAAATACATTAATGGGGCCAACCGTCCCGAATCAATATAGGAATGTGAAAGCAGAAAAAGTTATTTTAAAAAAACATGTGATTATTGGTGCCAATTCTATTATTTTTCCAAATGTAATTGTAGGAGAAGGTGCGGCAGTCGGCGCGATGAGTATGGTAAAAGAGAGTTTAGATGATTGGTATATTTACGCTGGAATTCCCGTAAGGAAAGTAAAACCTCGTCAAAAAAAGATGCTAGAGCTAGAAATTGATTTTTTAAAAAGCATTCATTCTTAACAAAAAAGAATGAATGCTTTTTATTTTTATCCCGCTATTTGCCGATAAAGATTCGACTGGTGAGGGCTAATTAAAGTTTCACTTTATGATAGAGCAGAGTGTATCTTAACTTATTATGTTTTAAATTTTGCTGACCAAGGCAATACTGAGCCATAGTGAATGTAAAGTTGGAGGGCGAGCGTATATGTTTGATGAGGATGGGATTGTTTTAATTATGGAACCAGCTGATGAAAGAAACTTGAGGAGATTTATTTTTTCAGTGCCAAAGTCAGTGTATGAAAAGAAGGGGCTTACATTACACTATGGAACAGCTATAGGACAAGGATATATGGATATAATTGAAGATATTATAAGCGTACATATAGAAATAGATGTTGTAACGATAATAGGGCATGTAAGAGGATAAATAGCTATTTGAAAAAGGTTATAAACAATTTAGCTAGAAGTTATGTATAGAGAAAATTACAGACAATGATAAAGACGAAGGGGGTCTAAAATGAAAATAAAATCAATTTTATTAGTATTTATAGTTTCAATTGGTTTAATGGGATGTTCAATAGTGGAAGAAGGAAAGAACTCCATAGATTATGCTCAAAAGGCGACAGACTATGTAAATGAAATAAGTGCATTTGCAAATGATGCACCAGCATTAGCAGAAAAGGCCGTTAATGATAGCGAGGCTCGAAAAGAATTAGAAACGAAGCTTAGTGAAATTAAACAAGATATACCCGCATTCAATGAATTAACGCCACCTGATGTAGCAAAGGATATTCATCAACAAATCGTCGGATATAACGAAAAGTTAAATGCGTTAATTGATACGGCGATGACAAAGATAGAAGAAGGAAAAGTGGATGTAGAGCAATTTAAAAACTCCGAGCTTATGCAGACGGTAGATCAAGTTCGAGATTTGAAAGATAAAGTGCAAAATTTAGGTCAATAGTAAAAAGCTCCGTTTGTGATAAACGGAGCTTTTTACTATTGGATACAATAAACGATTACACCAACGATAATAATCATGTTGCCGATGAGTTTACGTTTCGTTATTTTTTCTCCTAGGAAATACCAACCGAAAATTAATATGATGATATAACTTAAGGATTCTAATGCTGATGCTTGTTTTAATGCCATGCCCTTCATGGCGATAACATTTAATCCGGCGTTAATTACAAATAAAGAGTAGCCGATAATAACATAAGGATTCACATATTCTTTTATTCTAGAATCGTATTGTTGCAAAGTAGCTTTTTTTAATAATATTTGTGAGTAATTAGCTAAAATTATCCCGAAAATAAATAATAACATATAACTATTCATCTTTTGTCACCACCACAATTCCGACGATAATAATAGCTGCACCAAGTAAATGATTCCACTGAATCGTATCTCCAAATAGAAATACTGACCAAAGCATTGACCACAGTATAATAATCCCGCGATGTGAATATGCTTTTGAAATTTCGAAATGTTTAATTACTTGTTGCCATAAAATTGCATATCCGAATAAAAGTATAACTAATCCGAAATAAGCAACAAAAAATGAGATGGAAGCAATGGGGAATTTAGCTGCCCATTTCATGTAAACCATAATGATAGAATATATCAAAAAAGCTACATGTAAAAATACGTAATTTTTAATAGTTGGTTTCATTTATTCACTCTCTTTTGCATATAAATATATATTTATACCTAATTTTTCTAGTGTTAGATATTGGAACATATTTTGTTTAATCTTTCACATTCCAAATTATATAGTATCATGGCTTTTATTGTAAAACAATAGAAGCTATGCATTCATTTTTTCCAAGGTTCTACAATGTGTATCGTTTTATTTGTTGCATCCAACTCTACTTGAACACCGATAGGCATGGTAATCATGGGATGTGTATGACAACAATCGAAGTCAGCTAGAAAAGGAATTCTTTGATTTTGAAGTACTTCTAGTAGTATTTCAAAAGGTTTTCGATTTGTACCACAATCATCAAATTGCTCATGTTTTCCAAGAATGATACCTGAAATTTTATCGAATACACCGTTAATTTTAAGTAATGAAAAGCTTCTTTCAATAGTAGCTGCGTCTTTTGAACTGTCCTCAATGAAGAGAATGTCGCCTTCTTGAATATGTGGCATATAGGGGCTACCCCAAATTCCTTGTATCGTGTTTAAATTCCCGCCAATAATACGCCCAGTAGCTTTTCCATCAATTACTGAAATCCAATCGTTTGGTCGAAGTTCTTTCTCCTTTGTCTTTTCTTCCCAATTAATAAATTCATCTGACCAAAATAATGGTTGTTTTATATGATAAGGAAGAGAATGATCATGTAGTAAAGTTTCAGCGAAATATTTGTATGTGCAATCAACAAAAGATTCAAATTCGCCAAAGGAAGGGACGAGAGCTGGTCCATAAAATGTAGGGATTCCTGTTTTGGTGTAAATTGCTAGTAATAAAGCAGTTGCATCTGAATACCCAATCATTATTTTAGGGTTCTTTAGAAAAGCATCATAATCAATATAAGGTAATATTGAATTTGAATTCATCCCACCAATTGTTGACATAATACAAGAAATATTAGGATTTCTTATTAAGACATTTAGCTCCTCAGCACGCTCTTGTATACTACCAGAACGATAAAAATCATATCGACCTGTTAATGAACCTTCTAATATATGAAACCCTTTCTGTTGTAAGTAAGATTTTGCTCGTTCAAATCTCTTTGGTGAAGTGTAGGTTACTGGTGAAGAAGGGGAGTAAATCCCAACTGTGTCTCCGTATTTTAATGATTTTGGAAGTAGCATTTGTATGAATCCCTTCTATTAAATAGTTTATCTCGCTATTTGACGGGTAGCCTGATTGGTGGGGCTGATTAAAGTTTCGCTTTATTTACGAGATTTTATTATTAAATATTCTTACGTTTCAATATTGTAAGTTTAACATAAATAAATTAAAATAATCATTGCTGTACTATGAATAAATATACCTTTTACCTTGACTGTATAAAGGAATTGTTGATAAGGTTAAATGTGAGTGTATAAAAGGTTTGCTAAAGGAGTTTTGAAATGAATCGGTTAAAATGGGGAAGGATGACAGTCCTATTAGTCATTATTTTAGGGATATGTTGGTTCTTATTCCAAGGAAATCAAAAGAGCATAGCGAATGTAGAGGGACAACCTTTGCAAGTGGCAGAACTACCTAAAGCAGGATTTACTGAAAAAGTAGTCCCGCCAAAGTACATCCCACCAGAAATTAACGCAAAAGCAGCTATGATTATCGATGCGAGTGATGGAGATATTATTTATCAATATAATGAAAATGAAGCTTTTGCACCGGCTAGTATGTCTAAGATGATGACAGCGTATCTCTTACTAGAGAGTATACATAACGGGAAAGTTCGCTGGGAAGATCCAGTAAAAATGAGTGCGAAGGCGGCACAAACAGAGGGAGCGAGAATCCCAGTACAAGTTAATGATACATTAACTGTTAAAGATTTATATCATGCATTAATGATTGAGTCAGCTAATAATTCAGCTGTGGCTTTAGCAGAACATATGGCAAAATCGGAGAAAGATTTCGTTCAGCTTATGGATGCAAAAGCGAAACAGTTAAAAATGTCGGAACATGCTAAATTTGCAAATGCTTCTGGATTACAAGAGCCAGATGGAAGTGAAACAAAAATGACGGCTGGTGATGTAGCGCAATTGGCATATCATCTTATAAAAGATTATCCGGAAATATTAGAAGTGACTCACTTACGCCAAAGTCAGCTAGCATTTAATAATATTAATGTTATAAGCACAAACGACATGTTAAATAAAAATAATAAAAGTTTATATATAGAAGGAATGGACGGACTAAAGACTGGATTTACAGATAGTGCAGGATACTGTTTTACTGGGACTGCAAAGCAAGGTGATAATCGAATTATTACAGTGGTCATGGGGACATCAAGTAAAACAAAACGTTTTACAGAGACAAATAAGTTAATGTCGTATGCATTTGGATTAGTTAATTAAGTAAGTAAAATACGAATCTAGATCGCTACATAAGTAAGACTGTTTGTTGTTACTAATTTTAGATAACAACAAACAGTCTTTTTATTTTCATTTTAAAAAGGAAAAAGGGTCTAAATATAAGTGTTATTATTTGAGTTTGTTTGTTGCTGTGATATTATAAAGTTATAAGCTTATTAATAATAAGTTTGAGGGGGCGTAATATGATATATACATATGAAATAGCCTCAATTGAAAATTGGAGGGAATTATGATGGCAAAAGATTTTTACTCAGCAATTGAAGACAGAAGATCTATTTATGCAATTAGTAAAGAGCAAGTAGTTTCTGATGAGAAAATTCAAGAAGTGATTTATCATGCTGTAAAACATACACCTTCAGCTTTTAATTCTCAAAGTGCTCGCGTTGTTGTTTTATTAGGAGAACAACATGATAAATTATGGGATATTACGAAAGAAACGTTACGAAAAATTGTACCTGAAAATAACTTTGCACCTACTGAAGAAAAAATGAATGCATTTAAAAGTGGTTATGGAACGGTTTTATATTTTGAAGACAGTGAAGTAGTGGAAAGCCTTCAAGCTAACTTTGCATTATATAAAGATAATTTCCCAACTTGGTCTCAGCAATCATCAGGAATGTTACAATTTGCAATTTGGACAGCTTTAGAAATTGAAGGGTTTGGTGCTACGTTACAGCATTACAATCCGCTAATTGATGAAGAAGTGAGAAAAGAGTGGGATGTTCCAGCAAATTGGAAACTTATTGCGCAAATGCCATTTGGTAAACCGGTAGTACAGGCTGGTGAAAAAGAATTCCAACCGTTAGAAAACCGTGTGAAAATTTATAAATAAAATAATTTGATAAAAGGTGAACAGGAATATAACCTGTTCACCTTTTTTTATACGTAATAAGGGTTTTTTTGTCCGGCATTTTTCATCTGATTTTTTAATTCATTTTTACGTGTTTCAATAGCGGATACTTTTTGTAATGTTATCATTGAAACGAATTGAATAAAAGCATAGTATAGCTCTATATTTTTTTGTATTGGATCATCTATTATATTTCTCACAAATATGCCTCCTCTTTTTATTCCAATAAAAATCCGCATTAACGGGCAGCCCGAGTGGTGAGGGTTAAAAATTAGCGGAGGATGTATAAAACCCTTACTGATTAAAGTTTCATTTTATAAAATGAAACTTTAATCAGTTCGCTAAAATTCTTGTTTATTAAGATATGTATATAATACTATAAACATCCTATAAATTCCATTATCGGAAAAAGAGAACAGTTGGTATAGTGTGTGTTTTCTTTAAAGGAGAAATGGCTTTTGTGAAATAAATCTTACAATTCGTCAAATTATTTCAAAATTGTAGATAGTATAGAAATTTAGTTTTCTAAAAATATTATACTATTGATAAATAGAGTGATTTTTGTCATGATGAAAGTATACTTTATGTAAGGAGCTTTATAAGGAAATACATACTTGAGTTTGTATTAGGTTAATAGAATTTTTTATAATAGATAGAAAAGAGATATTTTATATTAAAATATTAAATAGAATGTCGAATTTTTATGTGATATATAAGAAATTTGAAAAAACCATTGCAAAAACACTGTGTTTAATGATAAAGTTCACATGAAGTTCACACGGATTTCACTTTGTTCATTTAAAATGAACTCTGTGTGAAAAATAAAACTCTTGCTAAAAAATGGAACTGGATGAATATTTTACTTTGATAATATTGTAAAGTATTAAAGTTTTAAGTTTTTTTTAAGAGGATAGTAGGGAAAGGAAGTAAAGACAACTTATGAAAAAAGTAATTGCAGGTTTAGCAGCAGCTTCTGTAGCTGGCGTTGCAGTTCCAGGAATGGATTCTGCTCATGCACAAGTTTCAAATGAAGCGCTAAAAGAAATTAATGGACAAACTCAAACTCAAACTCAAACGACTGTAACTGAAACAAAAACTGTAGAAACAACTTCTGAATTAAAATACACAGTAACTGCTGATGTATTAAATGTTCGTTCAGGTGCTGGTACAGGACATAACGTTATTTCTAAAGTAAAATCAGGCCAAGTGCTACAAGTAGTTGGACAAGAAAATGGTTGGTTCAAAGTAAACGTAAATGGTCAAACAGGTTATGTAAGTGGTGACTTCGTAACGACTGGTGGCAAAACAGGAACGACTGTTCAACAAGGAACAGGTACTTACACAGTAAACGTTTCTTCACTTAACGTACGTACAGGCCCAAGTACATCTCATACAGTATTAGGTTCTGTAAACAAAGGTAAAACAGTACAAGTTGTAGGTGAAGTACAAGATTGGTTTAAAATCAACTTCAATGGTGGAACTGGATACGTAAGCAAAGACTTCGTAACAAAAGGTGGTTCTGCTGTATCTAACGAAACAAAACAACCAACTACAAACAACAATACTACAACAGTTCAAACTGGTGGTTCTTATGTTGTTAACACTGGTGCTTTAAAAGTACGTACAGGCCCAGCTACATACAACGCTGTAATCGGTGGAGTAACAAATGGTAAAGTATTAAACGTTACTGGTGCTGAAAATGGTTGGTACAAAATTAACCATAACGGCCGCACAGGTTACGTAAGTGCAGACTTCGTTAAGTTTGTAAAAGGCGGAGTAAACAACGTTACAAATAACAATAATGTTACAAATAACGTTCAACAACCAGGTAAAGACGTACAAAAACCAACAACAGGTGGAGATACATCTTCAATCGCTGGATTCGCTAGATCTTTAAATGGTTCACCATACAGAACTGCTGGTACAACACCTGCTGGTTTTGACTGCAGTGGATTCATTCACTACGTATTAAATCAAACTGGTCATAAAGGCGCTCGTCAAACAGTTGCTGGATACTGGAGCTCTAAAACAAAAACTAGCAATCCACAACCAGGTGATTTAGTATACTTCCAAAATACTTATAAATCAGGTCCTTCTCACATGGGTGTTTACTTAGGAAACGGTCAGTTCATTAGTGCAGAAACAGATGCAACTGGTGTACGTATTAGTTCTGTAAGTAACTCTTACTGGAGCAAGCACCTATTAGGTTACACAAAAGCATACTAAGAAAAAGTAGTTTTATATACTTTTCGTATAGAGAAAAGGCTTTCCAAGGAAACTTGGGAAGCCTTTTTATAGTTGAATAAATTGGAAGTTTAATAGTTTTTATTTTAACTTTCCATTTAAAAATCGATCATATAAGTCATGGAAATAGTTAGGACGAAATAAGTTCGCTGCATGTCCCGCTAACGGTATTTCCTTATATAGAACGTTAGGCAAAATAGATTTCAAATCAAATAGACAAGATTTATAGAGATGATCATGCTCTCCCATTACCCATAGTATAGGGTGAGGAAGTGATTTTAATTTAGATTTTAAATCGAATTCTAACCGATGTCGTAATGACTGGGCAATTATGGATGAATGTAATTGTAATCCGAAACGGTAGTAAATATTTCTTGAAATGACTGCGAACGGATTTGCTTTTAATATACCGCTTGGAAAAATAGTATTTGCGTATTGAGAGAGCCATTTAGAGTATTCATCTCCTCGCTTCTCCCAAAAATTTTGAAATACATTATATAAACGAGAAGGGTTATTGTAATGTCCTCCAATATGACAAATACTTAATACTTTTTCTGGATGCATTTGTGCAAAAATTGTAGAGATGTAACAGCCGTAACTTAGCGCACAAATATGTGCTTTTTTAATACCTTCTTGCTCATATAAGTTTAATAATTGATCTACGAGGCGCTGTAATGAAAAGTCGATTGCTTCTCCTTTATCATCACCGTGACCTAATAAGTCATAAGTTATAATGTTGTAGGAGGAAGAAAAACGTTTTTGCTCCTTTTTGAAGGCGCGACGATTGCCAACTAATCCATGAATAAAAATAATTGTTTCCTTTTTAGAATGTATATTTGTTTGCAAAAAGGATACTCCTTTCACTAACTGGAGATTTATATCGTGTTGTAAATTATTTATCTATCATTTACATAGAATAATATTAAGTACCAGGTAATAATATCAGATGTTTATATCTGTTGTAAAGATGAGTTTTTATGTATATTTTGTAAAAATAGAAAAAGTGTGTTTACATTCAGTTTACATTTGTATCGTATTCTAATTTTAGAAAGAACAGTTTTGTTTACCACGAGGAGATGAACAGGAATGGAAGTTAGAAATGAAATGAAGAAAAAAGGGAGTTGGAGGCAGTTTTTACGCCTTATTCAAGATACAAATCCTCCGAAAGGAATTTTAGTTTTTGCGTTATTAATGAGTTTGCTTTCTACGGGAGCGAGTTTATTTATTCCTATGCTTACAAAAGGATTAGTAGATAATTTTTCGCTTTCTTCAATTAGTGCAGGACAAATTGTTGGATTAGTTGCTTTCTTTGTAATGCAAACTATTGCGGCAGGGTTGTCTATATATTTACTAAATTATATTGGGCAGAAGATTGTAGCGGGACTAAGAGAACGTTTGTGGAAAAAGGTACTTATCTTGCCGGTATCTTATTACGATCAAAATAGAACAGGTGATACGATTAGCCGTATGACGAATGATACAGGTGTTGTGAAAACGTTAATTTCTGAGCATTTGTCAAACTTATTAACAGGCGGTATTTCAATTGTTGGATCGTTAATTGTATTATTTGTTTTAGATTGGAAAATGACTGCGTTACTTTTAACGGTTATTCCGTTGTCTGTATTAATTTTAGTTCCACTTGGACGAAAAATGTATAAGATTTCAAAAGCGCTTCAAGATGAAACGGCATCTTTTACAAGTGTGTTAACGCAAGTGTTATCAGAAATTCGTTTAGTGAAATCTTCAAATACAGAAAAAAGAGAATATGAAACGGGCAATACAGGTATACAAAAGTTATTACAATTTGGTTTGAAAGAAGGGAAAGTGCAAGCATTAATTTCGCCAGTTATGTCGTTTGTTTTAATGGCACTACTTGTTATTATCGTAGGATATGGCGGGATGCGAGTTTCTAGCGGTGCATTAACAACCGGTGAACTTGTAGCGTTTATTTTGTATTTAGTTCAAATTGTAATGCCGATGAGTCAATTATCTATGTTCTTTACACAATTCCAAAAGGCAATTGGTGCAACGGAAAGAATTAGTACGATTTTAGAATATGAAGTAGAAGATCATGAAACTGGTGTGAAAGTGACAAATGCTAAGCAACCAATTGTTCTTGAAAATGTACATTTTGAGTATAACGAAGAAGAGCAAGTTTTGAAAAATATTGATTTCACAATTGAATCTGGAAAAGTGACAGCGATTGTAGGACCAAGTGGTAGTGGGAAAACAACGTTATTCTCATTACTGGAACGTTTTTATGAGCCAACTAGTGGTGCCATTAAATTAGGAAAAGAATCAATTACGAGTTATTCATTAGAGTCATGGCGACGTCAAATCGGTTACGTATCACAAGATAGTCCGTTAATTGATGGAACGATTCGTGATAATATTTGTTATGGTGTCGAGGGCGAAGTAACGGATGAAGAAATTGAAAAAGTAGCTGCAATGGCATATGTTGATGCGTTTATTCATGACTTACCAAACGGTTATGCAACAGAAGTTGGAGAACGCGGTGTGAAGCTTTCTGGGGGACAAAGACAGCGAATTGCTATTGCCCGAGCGTTACTTCGAAATCCGCAAATTCTTATGCTCGATGAGGCAACTTCAAGCTTAGATAGTAAATCTGAGTCTGTCGTTCAAAAAGCATTAAATAACTTAATGAAAGGCAGAACAACATTAGTGATTGCACATAGACTTTCTACTGTTGTAGATGCAGATAAAATTATCTTTATTGAAAAAGGGAATCTTACAGGTAGTGGTACGCATGATGAATTATTACAGACGCATGATATGTATCGTGAGTTTGCAACGCAGCAATTGAAAATTAAAGAGGGGGCATTATAAAATGAATCATCAGTGGGATTTTACTCCACTGATGATTCATTTTTAAAAAATATATTAGATGCTAAGTAGAAAGGAAATGGTTCCTTTGATACCTAAAATTTTAATAGTAGACGACGATCCACACATTAGAGAACTCGTTTCTGTATTTTTAGAACGAGAAGGTTTTCAAACATATGAGGCAATTGATGGAGTAGATGCACTTCAGAAAATGGATGACGTAAAAGTCGATATGGTTATTCTTGATATCATGATGCCAAATATGGATGGATTTGATGTATGTTTTGAATTAAGAAAATACTATGATATCCCGGTTCTGATGCTAACTGCCAAAGGAGAAACATCACAAAAAGTAAAAGGATTTCACCTTGGGACAGATGATTATCTTGTAAAACCATTTGATCCTATAGAACTAGTAGTGAGAGTAAAGGCATTATTGAAACGTTACCAAATTACAGTTTCGCAATCGATTCAAGTTGGAAATGTATTATTAAATCGTAAAACATTCGAAGTTACATCTGGAGAACAAACGGTTACGTTACCGTTAAAAGAATTTGAGCTGCTCTTTACTTTAGGGGCTAAATCGGGAAGAACTTGTTCGAGAGAGCAATTAATTGAAGAAATATGGGGATATGATTTTGAAGGGAATGAACGTACACTAGACGTTCATATTAATCGGTTACGTGAGAAGTTTCAAGAAGAGCAATCGAAATTTAGTATTAAAACAATAAGAGGATTAGGGTATCGCTTAGAGGTAAGTAAATGAGAAAAAGAAAACGAATGAGTAAGTTGAAGATGCTGAAAGTATTTGGAGCGGTATTAGCGCTCTTTTCTATTCTTACTATCATTTGGTCTATCGCATTTTATGTAGCAACTAGTTTATTGAATGCTTTTGACGTAAACGTATCGCCGTTTGTTGCTTTTCTAATTAGTGATATGGTCGGTTTTGTCTTTATTATTCTTATTTGGACATTGATTGGAATATTAATGAGACCAAAACGAGAGGCGATGATTTGGACTATTATTGAACCGATACAAAAAATTGCAAAAGGAGACTTCTCCGTAAAAATAAGAAATGAAGAAAAGTATGATGGTGAAATTGGCGTGCTCGTAAAAAGTATAAATGATATGACAGATGAACTGAATACGATGGAGAAAATGAGACAAGAGTTTGTATCGAATGTTTCTCATGAAATACAGTCACCGTTAACTTCTATAAAAGGATTTGCTAGAGCACTACAAGACGATAATCTTTCTGAGGAAAAAAGAAAGCATTATCTTACCATTATTGAAACTGAAACAACGAGATTATCTAAACTAAGTCAAAATTTACTAAAGCTAACTCTTTTAGAATCAGAAGAGTATACACCAGAAAGAGTGAGCTATCGATTAGATCAACAATTAAAGCAAATTGTGTTAAATAGTGAACCACTCTGGGCTGAAAAAGAAATTGAGTTAGAACTAGATTTAGAAAAAGTATATGTTATTGCTGACCAAGAAAGTATGAGTCAAGTGTGGATTAATTTAATTCATAATAGTATTAAATTTACTCCAAGCGGTGGTACGATTACTATTCAGTTAAAGGAACATGAGACAGTAGTGGAAGTGCGTATCCGTGATTCAGGAATTGGTATATCAGAAGAACAGAAACAACATATTTTTGAGCGTTTTTATAAAGCGGATTCTTCACGAAATCGTGCCTATGGGGGAAGTGGCTTAGGTTTAGCTATTGTAAAGAAAGTACTCGACCTTCATCAAGGAGAGATAAAAGTGGAGAGTGAGGAAGGAAAAGGTACTGAATTTATTGTGCGTATGCCGAATCATGAAGAGAAATAGTGTTAGAAGGTTCTCCTTCTAACACTATTTCTCTTTAAAAATGCATTTACCGTTACTGCAATTATATTGATAAGCTTTTCCTTCGCTATTCATACGATATGAGTAATCGGATTCTTTATCTTTCTTAAAGTCAACGTATGCTTCCGCACCGTTTTTATCGTCATCTATATCAATGAATTGAACGTGTCGTATAGAATAATCTTTCTTTTCTCTTAAACCTCTTCCTTGCAAGTTTGTATGAATACCATCTACTAACTGGTCAAACAACGACCAGTTTAAATTAAGATGTTCAAATGACTCAGTGTGTCTTCCTAAAATACCGTTGTCTTGTATTATTTTTTTATTATCATCGTATGTATAAGAGTAGGTGAAATATGGTTTGTCTTTATATACTACTGTTGCATAATAGCCAATATTATAAAGGGGAGTATATTTTCCGGTTATGTTTTGTATTTCTTTTTGCTTATAACCTTTTTTAGTATGGAGATAATGGCTAGTATCTTTTTCTATTACTTTATAATTTAGTGGGTTACCAAATATAAAGTACAGTGCAAACAATATGATACATAGTCCGACTGCAGTTAGTAACAAGAACCATTTTTTTCTTTTCATACTCATACACTCTCCTATGCTGGATTTGTTTTTATTTTACATGAATAATGGTAAAAAAATGAAACTTATAAATAAAACCTTTCTATAGTTACCTACAAGTAACCTACGCACATGAAAGTGCATCATTGCCTTTTTACATAAACATAGATACAATTTTAATATAATACATAACTGAGATGATTAAGGAGTGTTATACTTGGCAGAATTATTACAAGGTAAAAATGCTTTAATTACAGGAGCAGGTAGAGGGATTGGTCGCGCTGTAGCAATCGCATTAGCGAAAGAAGGCGTAAATGTAGGCTTATTAGCTCGTTCAGAAGAAAACTTAAAAGCTGTAGCGAAAGAAGTAGAAGCAGAAGGTGTAAAAGCCGTTATTGCAACTGCTGATGTTTCTTCATACGAAGAAGTAACAACTGCGATTGAAACGTTAAAAAATGGTTTAGGATCTATCGATATTTTAATTAATAACGCTGGTATTTCTAAATTCGGTAAGTTTTTAGAACTAGACGTTGCTGATTGGGAAAAAATCATTCAAGTAAACTTAATGGGTGTATACTATGCAACTCGTGCAGCTTTACCGAGCATGATTGAACAACAATCTGGTGATATCATTAACATTTCATCTACAGCAGGACAAAAAGGCGCACCTGTAACAAGTGCATATAGTGCTTCTAAATTTGGTGTCCTTGGCTTAACAGAATCGTTAGCGATGGAAGTTCGCAAACATAACATTCGTGTAACAGCTTTAACTCCAAGTACAGTAGCAACTGATATGGCTGTAGATTTAGGATTAACTGATGGAAACCCTGATAAAGTAATGCAAGCAGAAGATATTGCAGAATTTATCGTAGCGCAGCTGAAATTAAATAAACGTACATTTATTAAATCTGCTGGGCTTTGGTCTACTAATCCATAGGAATTAAATTTAACTTTAAAAGAAGGGATATCTATTCTATAAGGGGTAGATGTCCCTTCTTTATTTTTTGTATTCAAGACAGAATTTTCGGTATAATTAAAAGTGAATGGTAGAAAGCATTGGTAAATTGAAAGGAATGGCAGTTGTAAAAGAGTGATGTAAGGAGGGAAAAGGAATGAAAAAGAAGTTTCAAAAATTATAACGTGTAGCGTGTATAACGAGACTAGCTCGTGGACCTCCAATATACATAACACTATATTGTATATTAAAAAATTGGAGGCTATAAGTAGATGAGAACTGAAAAAGAAATGTTAGATTTAATTATAAATACAGCAATAGAGGATGAAAGAATTCGAGCTGTCATCATGAATGGATCGCGTGTAAATCCAAATGTGAAAAGAGATTGTTTTCAAGACTATGATATTATGTATGTTGTAAATGATATACAATCTTTTACGTCTAATCATAATTGGATTCATAGATTTGGAGAAATAATGATTGTACAAATGCCAGAAGAAATGTTGTTAGTTCCACCAGATGAAGACGGGAAGTTTCCATATTTAATGCAGTTCATGGATGGGAATCGGATTGATTTAACGCTAGTTCCAGTTGAGTTAATAAAAAAGTTCGTTGGACAAGATAGTTTAAGTAAACTGCTTCTTGATAAAGATAATTGTCTGGAAGAATTCCCGCCAGCAAGCGATAAGGATTACTTAATAAAAAAGCCTACAGAAAAAGAGTTTTTAGATTGTTGTAATGAATTTTGGTGGTGTAGTACGAATATCGCAAAAGGGTTATGGCGAGAGGAACTTTCTTATGCAAAAGGAATGCTTGAAGGACCAGTGCGAGATATGTTCATCGTAATGCTAGAATGGCATATTGGTATGAAAACAGACTTTACAGTTAATACAGGGAAGTTTGGAAAGCATTTCGAGCAATATATTGAAGAAGATATGTGGGAGCAATTTAAAAGGACATTTTCTAATGCAGAATATGAAAATATATGGGAGTCATTCTTTGTTATGGGTGATTTATTTAGGGAAGTGGCGAACGAAATCGCTAACACATATGAATATCAATATCCGCAAGATGAGGATGATAAAGTGACGAACTATTTAAAACATGTGAAAGCTTTGCCAAAAGATAGTACATCAATTTATTAATAATATAAAGTAGTAAGGCTTTCCTAATTAAGGACAGTCTTATTTTTGTTTATGAATAACAATTTCTCTAACAAAGTGCAGATGAATCACATATGAAAATTTAGGGAGGTTTTTTATCATGTATTATTTTTATTCGCCAGAAATGTTTGCTCCATATCAATGGGGACTAGAACGAGATGTTTCGTATGCTTATATGCCATATAACTCATTTTATTATGGAGACTATATAAACTCATTGCCATACGCATATATCCCTCAAAATTATGAAGTACAAATGAAAGCAGATGATCGTGGATCGTGGACACCATTTTCATGGGTTGAAAAATATGCGTACGCATTTTCAGGACCGTATAATAAAGCGGAAGTCGCTCTTACATTTGATGATGGACCAGATTTAGAATTCACGCCAAAAATTTTAGATAAGTTAAAACAACATAATGTAAAAGCTACTTTTTTCTTACTTGGTGAAAACGCAGAAAAATTTCCGAACATAGTAAAGCGTATTGCAAATGAAGGGCATGTAATTGGTAATCATACGTATAGTCATCCGAACTTAGCGAAAGTAAATGAGGATGAGTACCGTAATCAAATTATAAAAACGGAAGAAATATTAAATCGTTTAGCTGGTTATGCACCGAAGTTTATACGTCCGCCATACGGTGAAATACTTGAAAATCAATTAAAATGGGCCACAGAGCAAAATTTTATGATTGTACAGTGGAGTGTTGATACAGTTGATTGGAAAGGTGTGAGTGCTGATACGATTACAAATAATGTGTTAGGGAATTCATTTCCTGGAAGTGTCATCCTCCAACATTCAACACCAGGTGGGCATTTACAAGGATCTGTTGATGCACTAGACAAAATCATTCCGCAGTTAAAAACGAAAGGGGCACGTTTTGTAACACTTCCAAGTATGTTCCAGACATCAAAAGAAAGAAAGTGAATGTGTTATAAATTGGAAAAATAAGGGTTGTGTCGTATAATGAAAGTGTAAGTTAGGGGGGGATATAATTGATTGATGCACTAGTAAACATAGGAATAAGCATATTGATTGGTATTATTTTTATACTTGCGGCAATTATTCTTCAAAAAAATCCACCGACCGATATTAATGCGGCATATGGTTATCGTACGAAACGATCTATGAAAAATAAGGAATTATGGGATGCGGGTAACAGGTATAGTGCAGAAGTGATGAAGCAAAACGGATTTATCATGATGTTAATTGGAAGTGTTATTAGTATACTGTTTAGATATCCACATACAATAATAGCGATTATAGTGGTTATGCTGTTATTAATCATTCGTTTATTTATACAAGTAGAGAGTAGATTAAAAATCCTTGAACAATAATAAAAAATAGGACTCTACGCAATATTATGCTAGGAGTCCTATTTTATTTATAAACTATTATTTTTTAATAATTCTTTTCCTTGCTCTATAACAAATTCATAGTATGCAAGATCATACGGATAAATATCTTCAAATGTTATCGTAATCGGTGTATTGTTTAAGACTGAAATAGTCGTTAAAGATGAAATCTCTCCTTTTAATAGTTGTAGAAAAGAAGTTGCATGTACTTTCATCACATCGTCTACTTCTTCACCTGGTGCGAATGGAAGTGGATTGATGACGTTGTGAAAATACATATGACAAAACTCGCGATCAGTAAGATTTGAAATTTCATAATCTATTTTAAAGATTCCCTTGTATGTTAAATCATTAGTTTGAAAGGAAAGCCCTAATTCTTCCTCAATTTCACGAAGACCACCAATTTGTACATCTTCATCATGCATAATATGTCCAGCTGAAGTAATATCCCATATACATGGAGCTTCTTTTTTATTTTTAGAGCGTAATTGGAAATATAAAAACATATCTTCAGTATCTTTTTCTACAAACCAGCAATGAAATGTCTCGTGCCAATCGCCGTCACGATGCACTTCATCACGTAATTTCTTCCCAAGTGTATTTCTTTCAGGATCAAATATTGTTAACCACTCTGTCATTTTAATTCCCCTTTCCTCAAATTTTATTATACAATATTTGTATTGAATTTTGGGAAAATAAAGAAAAAGGAGTGGTTATAAGTGGGGATAGAGCGTACGGAAATAAAATCGATTATTTCAACAGAGGAAGAGTTACGGAAAATATTGGGGCAACCAAGTGAGCGAGCGTTGAAAAAAGTCATTTCATCATTAGACCACCATTGCGTAGATTTTCTTTCTAAATCTCCTTTTCTAGTATTATCCACTGGAAATCAGTTGGGGGAGTGTGACGCCTCGCCGCGAGGAGATGCACCTGGATTTGTATACGTACTCAATAATAATAAAATTATCATTCCAGAAAGACCAGGAAATCGTCGTATAGACTCCATTTTGAATATTATTTCAAATCCACGTGTAGGACTAATCTTTTTTATTCCAGGTCTTGGGGAGACACTCAGAATAAATGGCCGAGCGTATATTACAAACGACGAAGAAATTTTGAAAGAAATGCAGGCGAATGGACGCAATCCGTTGCTTGGAATTGTTGTTGAAATAGAAGAGTGTTATATTCATTGTGCAAAAGCGTTTATTCGTTCTAAGATGTGGGATCCAGAATCTTGGTTAAATAAAAAAGAGTTACCATCAGCAGCAAAAATGTTGCTGGAGCATGCGAAAGTGAATACTTCAGAAGAAGATGTTGCACGTTCTTTAGAAGAAAGTTATACAAAAAGATTGTATTGAAAATTTTATTAATATAGCTTTGTGGAGCGGATATGTACGGGTTTTAGAATGGGGGATTTATCCCGCATTAACGGGCAGTAAGACCCCTACCTCAAAATTCAGCGAAAACAAAGAAGTCAGGTGGGGATCAACTGCCCGTAAAAGCCCGATTGGTGAAGGCTAATAATCAGTGGGGATGAACAAAATCCCCACTGATTAAAGTTTCACTTTATATATGAACCGTTGATTTATAAACTGGAGAAATGACAAAATAGGTAAATTGAGTGGCAGTTGCATAATGCTATTGTGAAATATAATAAAAAGTTATTTTGAAAATAGTTAGTAAAAATAGGCTTGCTTTTTAAAAAGTTGATAACTATAATAAGTTAACAAATAGACATGAACGAAAAAGTAATGATAAGGACATGAAATCATTTTTACGGTTTACAGAGAGGGAAGTCAAGGGTGTGAACTTCCTAACACGAGAAATGATTTTACCACCTTTGAACTTCAATAGTGAACGAGTAATCTAGTAATTATTGACGGTATCAGCCGTTATCTGAACTTGAGCAATCTAGGGAGAAATACGTCTAGATTGGAACAAGGGTGGAACCACGAAAACACATTCGTCCCTTTCCTAGGGATGAGTGTGTTTTTTTACGGATTTAGAGATTGAAAATTTAAAATAATTAAAAAATAGTATTGATTTTGTTTTTTATGCGAGTATAATGAGTTAACAAATAAACATGAACGAAAAAGTAACGATAAGGACACGAAATCATTTTTACGGTTTACAGAGAGGGAAGCCAAGGGTGTGAGCTTCCTAACACGAGAAATGATTTTACCACCTTTGAACTTCAATAGTGAACGAGTAATCTAGTAATTATTGACGGTATCAGCCGTTATCTGAACTTGAGCAATCTAGGGAGAAATACGTCTAGATTGGAACAAGGGTGGAACCACGAAAACACATTCGTCCCTTTCCTAGGGAAGAGTGTGTTTTTTTATTACTTTGAAAGGAGGTGCGGTAATATGAAACGATTTATAAGTACGGAAATAACCACCACCTGCATGACAAAAAAGCAGAGTAAGGTGATTTATAGGTGTAACAATTAAACTTTTAGGAGGAGATTAGAAGATGAATAACGTTATAAATGTTGGAGTATTAGGTTTAGGTACGGTCGGAAGTGGTGTTGTTCATATTTTGAAAGAACATTATAAAAAAATCGCTCTTGATACAGGATACGAAGTGAAAGTGAAAACAGTCGTTGTACGTGATTTGGAAAAAGAACGCGATGTTTGTATTGACGGGATTGCAGTCACAAGTCATGCAGATGAAGTTCTAAATGATTCGAATATTGATATTGTAGTAGAGGTAATGGGCGGAATTGAAGAAGCGAAGCAGCATATTGTTAAGGCTTTACGAAATAAGAAACATGTCGTGACAGCAAATAAAGATTTAATGGCTGTATATGGTGCAGAGCTTCTTCAACTGGCGAACGATAATGATTGTGATTTATGTTATGAAGCGAGCGTAGCAGGCGGTATTCCAGTGTTAAGAGGACTAACTGACGGGCTAGCATCAGATCAAATTGAAAAAATAATGGGAATTGTAAATGGTACAACAAATTATATGTTAACAAAAATGAGTCAAAATGGATGGTCTTATGAAGAGGCTTTACAGGAAGCGCAAAAATTAGGTTTTGCAGAATCGGATCCGACAGCAGATGTAGATGGACTAGATGCGGCAAGAAAAGTAGCAATTCTTGCAAACTTAGGTTTTTCGATGAATGTTTCATTAGATGATGTGCAAGTAAGAGGGATTCGAAAGGTCGAAAAAGAAGATTTACAAATGGCTGAAAAGTTAGGATTTACTATGAAGTTAATTGGTAAGGCTGAAAAACAAGGACCAGCCATTCATTTAAGTGTAGAACCGACGCTTTTACCGAGCCAGCATCCATTATCAAATGTGAATAATGAATTTAATGCGGTGTATGTTCATGGCCAAGCGGTAGGAGAAGTGATGTTTTATGGACCCGGAGCTGGGAAGTTACCGACTGGTTCTGCTGTAGTAAGTGATATTATTTCCATCGTTAAAAATATGAATCAAGTTCCGAAAAATAAAAGTGCGTTAAAAGAACCAGTTCCTTATGAATTACAAGGTGATGAAGAAGTAGTTTCGAAATATTTCTTACGCATTTCATTACGAGATGAGCCTGGGATGTTACAAAAAATAACAGAATGTTTCGTTAATTACTCTGTAAGTTTAAAAGAAGTTATTCAATTACCTTTAAACCGTGAACTGGCAGAAGTCGTTGTTGTGACACATCGAACTTCCAAGTATCAATTTGAACGAGTTTTAGGAGCGATAGAAGCTGTCGCAAGTGAAATAAACAGTTACTACATTATTGAGGAGGAAAAACAATATGTATAAAGGACTATTAAAACAGTATGCTTCTTATTTACCGGTGAATGAAAATACACCTGATGTCAGCTTAATGGAAGGAAACACACCACTTATTCCATTATTAAACATATCAAAACAATTAGGGATTCAGCTATACGGTAAGTACGAAGGAGCGAATCCGACAGGTTCTTTTAAAGATCGTGGTATGGTCATGGCAGTTGCTAAGGCGAAAGAAGAAGGTTCAGAAGCAATCATTTGTGCATCAACAGGTAATACATCAGCATCAGCTGCAGCATATGCGGCACGTCTTGGGATGAAATGTATTATCGTAATACCAGAAGGAAAGATTGCACATGGAAAATTAGCGCAAGCGGTCGCTTATGGAGCTGAAATTATTTCAATAGAAGGGAATTTCGATGATGCACTTAAGGCTGTAAGAAATATTGCTGCAGAAGAGCCGATTACGTTAGTAAATTCAGTGAATCCTTATCGAATTGAAGGGCAAAAAACGGCAGCATTTGAAATTTGTGACCAATTGCAAAATGCACCAGATGTTCTAGCTATCCCTGTTGGGAACGCAGGAAATATTACAGCATATTGGAAAGGTTTCTGTGAATATGAGAAAGAAAAAGGTTATAAGAAGCCAAGAATCCATGGTTTTGAAGCGGAAGGAGCAGCTGCAATTGTAAAAGGGCATGTAATTGAAGAACCTGAAACAATTGCAACAGCGATTCGCATCGGTAACCCAGCAAGTTGGTCGTATGCAGTAGAGGCTGCCGAGCAGTCTCGTGGTGAAATAGATATGGTATCAGATGAAGAAATTTTACATGCGTATAGGTTATTAGCAAAAACTGAAGGAGTTTTCGCTGAACCAGGATCAAATGCTTCATTAGCCGGCGTAATTAAACATGTTGAATCTGGAAAAATCAAAAAGGGAGAAACAGTTGTTGCAGTATTAACTGGAAATGGTTTGAAGGATCCTGATATCGCTATTTCTTCAAATCAACTAGACATCGCAAGTGTGTCAAATGATATAGAACAAATTAAAGATCATATTAAAGGGGTGATTATGTCGTGATACCATTTAGCGTTCGTGTCCCTGCTAGTACGGCGAATGTTGGTCCTGGATTTGATTCAGTTGGAATAGCTTTGTCATTGTATTTAGATGTGGTGGTTAAAGAAAAAGCTGATAAATGGCAAGTGATCCATTCCTTTGAAGAATCAATTCCGACAGACGATAAAAATTTAATCGTTAGCACGGCATGTAAAGTCTGTCCTTCTATATCACCTCATATAATAGAAGTTACTAGTAATATCCCATTAACGAGAGGGCTAGGAAGTAGTGCATCAGCGATTGTAGCTGGGATAGAGCTTGCGAATCAACTAGGCAATTTGAACTTAACTGCTGATCAAAAAGTTCAAATTGCTACAAATTTTGAAGGACATCCTGATAATGTTGCTGCTTCTATATTAGGTGGAACTGTAATTGGAGCACTTGATGGAAAGGATGTTTCCGTCGTAAGAATTGAGAGCAAGGAATTAGGTGTAGTTTCTCTCATTCCGAATGAAGAATTAAATACAGATGAAAGTCGATCTGTATTACCAAAGATGTTTCCGTTTCATGAGGCAGTTAAAGCGAGTGCGATAAGTAACGTATTAGTAGCTGCATTATGTCAAAAGCGGTGGGAAGTTGTAGGTGAAATGATGGAGAGAGACCATTTTCACGAGCCATATCGTTTAGAACTCGTACCGTTATTACCATCTATTCGTAAATGCGCAAAAGAATTTGGTGCGTACGGCACAGCACTTAGCGGTGCGGGACCATCTATTTTTATATTAGCACCATATGAGAAACGTCAAGAAATCGCTGAGCAATTAGCGAGAGTATTTACAGATATGAAAGTATGTGAGCTTGAAATCGACCATAAAGGTATTATTGTAAATAAGGAAGAGCATATTGGATCGTAAAGAAAGCTGGCATGGCTAGCTTTCTTTACGTTGCAAACCTATTTTAAATTAGGTTTTTTCGGAAAAAAATATAAAACAAATGTTGATTTTGAATAATGTAAGTAAAGAGTGCATTCATTTTGGAGGTGATTACATGAATAAAGAGTCACCAGAAGAAAAAAGAGAGCGTATGAGACAAAGTGAATTAAAAAGTAATCCTACGGGTTCTTTACATGACGGACTCAATAGAGCGGAAACAGGTAGTCCAGTTGATATAGCAGGCGGTATGAATTGGAAAGGTACAGGGATAATCATTTTAGTACTACTTTTAGGATACATTGTATACACTTATTTTTTCAGTTAAAGAATGCTTGTTAAAATTTTGATTTGTTTAGTTTCATAATTGTTGAGAAAAAATGCAGTTACTGTATTACATATCTTCTAAGCAAGTTATAGTTGTTCATATCAACTTTTAATACTCCAAATAGAGCTAGCAAAATGCTAGCTCTATTATTTTTTGCCACATTCCTGTAACAAAGCACCTGTATATTCATTGGTGGAGGTGCAGAGGATGAAAAAAATGATAGCGATATGTCTTCTTACAACTATGTCGTTTTCGACTTTAGTCGGTTGTGACGTAAAAGGTAGTAATGCTGTACAAGAGTCTAAAATAAAGAAATCGACGTATAAAGATTTTACTTATGATGTAAATCCAGAAACATTCACATTAACTGTAGAACATGAGGGGGTAAAGGAACAGGCATCACAACCCCTACCGAAAATGAAGGTATCGAATGTAAAAAAAGAAAAGGATCGTACATCGTGGGAATATCCAGATCAAAAAGTAAAAATAAAATTAGAAAAGAAAAAAGACCACTTAAACATTGAAGTGGAATCGACTGGTGCAGAAAGCTTTACATGGCCGAAAGTAGAAGCTGAAAATTATACACTTCCGTTATGGGAGGGTAAGCAAATTCCGAGCAATGATGAGAATTGGAAGAAGTTTTTAAAGGATGATGCATATTCATTTGCTGAATCATTTTCTATGAAGTTTTTCGCATTAAATGGTTCGAAATATTCAATTGTATATATTGCAAACAATATGTTTAATAATGAATTGAAGTTTCATTCGGATCCGAAAATAGGATTTGATTTTACACATGAATTTCCGAGCATAAATAAAAATAAAACATATGGATTTCAATTATATGTGACAAATAATGATGCGGTAAGCATTGCTAAACTGTATAAGGATGATATTGTTCGAAAAGGTGAATTTAAAACATTACAAGAAAAGGCTAGAAAAAATAAAGAAATCGAAAAGTTATATGGAGCGGCGCATTTTTATTTTTGGAATCAAAATGGTCTATCAGAAAATAATATAAATTGGCCAAAACTAAGGGAGCAAATAAATAGCCCGCTGTTTAGTCATATAAAAGAACTTATTCAAAAGAATAGTTCAGAGCCTGGGGAACTGAATGTATTAGATCAAGTAAGTAAACAAGATTTCATTGATAAGTATCAAAAAAATGTTATTTTACGTTATATAAACGAAGTATTATCCATGAAGGAATTTTATAAAGAGGATATTTTTCAAAACGTTGATCAGGAAGCTAGTGTGCTATTAAAGAAAGGTGTAGGTCACTTAACGAACACAGAATTGTATAGCTTAAATAAGCATTTATTAAAGTCGCTACTTGGTGATGCGGTTGAAGAGGTAAGTAAATGGGGTAATGCAGATGGAACGGACATACTAAAGGAAATGAAAGAGGTAGGAATAGAAAAAGCGTGGATTGGTCTGCCGAACTGGGAACAAGGATTTATGCAACCTAATTTCGTGACAAAAGCGAAGGAAATGGGGTATTTAGTTGGTCCGTATGATTCATATCATTCCATTCACGAAAAAAGTGATAAAAATTGGAACACAGCATCCTTTAATGACCCATCATTATATGAAGAGGCTACTGTAACGAAGAAAAACGGAGAAAAGGTGCAAGGCTTTTTAGGCAGAGGTCGCAAGTTAAACCCGGCTTTATCGCTGCCTAGTGTAAAGGAACGCATGAATGATATATTACAAAATGGTCCTAAATATAATTCATGGTTTATTGATTGTGATGCGACAGGTGAAATTTACGATGACTATTCAGCGAAACATATAACGACACAAGAGCAAGATTTAAAAGCACGTTTAAAACGAATGGACTACATTGCGCAAGAAAAGGGTATGGTCGTTGGTTCTGAAGGTGGAAATGATTTTGCTAGTAGTACGATTGCATTTGCACACGGAATTGAAACACCTGTTATTAAATGGGACGATGAAGATATGCGGAAAAATAAAACAAGTCCGTATTATGTCGGTGGATATTGGTCACCAAATCAAAATGTTCCCGAAAAATATGCAAAACAAGTACCATTGAAAGAAGAATATAAACAAGTGTATTTAAACCCAGTATATTCGGTACCATTATATAAATTAGTATACAATGATTCCGTTATTACAACGCACCATTGGGAATGGGGAAGTTTAAAGGTAAAAGATGAAGTTGGAAATCGAATGCTGTCTGAATTATTGTATAATGTTCCTCCGTTGTACCATTTAGATGAAGTAGAGTGGAATAAACATAAAAAAGAAATTACAGAGCATCTAAAAGTTTGGAATGAAGTTCATGAAAAAGCAGTAAAAGAAGAGATGACGAATTTTGCGTATTTGTCAGAAGATAAGCTAGTACAATCTGTTTCTTATGGAAAAAATATTAAAATCATTGTGAACTTCTCAAATGAAGACATGGAAGTAGAAAAAACGAAAATAAAAGCAAAGTCGGCTTTTATTGATAATCAGGGGAAGAAAAGCATGTATACGCCGTTTGAGAAATAATAACGTGAAATATACTGTATTCATAGAGGTTTTATCATTAGCTGGACTCTTTATTCATATCGTTTATCTGGAAAAAGATATCCTAATTTAAAATGAAAGAGTTAATGAATTTATAAATTTGCATGTTGCGAAGTGCTAAATTTTTGAAATTGGTAAATAGTGACTTGCCAAAAATAAGTACGAGAGTATAATGTGAAATGGAATACATATTGGGTTTTAGTAGTAACCTTACAAAATTGTAAGGTTAATGAAAGGAAATTCAATATGAAGATAAATAGACTTACATTATACTTGGTAAAGAGAAAGAGAGGCGAATGGGTATGAGCTCTGAATTAGAACAAAATACGAGAAGTAATAAAAAGCGTTCTAAAAGAAAGTCAATAAAATGGTTCATATTAATTCCATTTTTCCTACTTATTTTTGGAGGAGTAGGATATGGTTCGTTTATATATAATAAAGCAAAAGCTGTTGTAAATGATGCGTATGCGAAAATTGAAAAGTCATCAAAGCGTGATAAAGAAGTTGAACCTTTAAAGGATAATATTTCAATATTAATCATGGGTGTAGATGGAAGTGAAATGAGAAAAAGCCAATATGGCGAAGCAGTTCGAACAGATGCACTTTTATTAGCAACAATTAATAAAGATGATAAGTCTGTTAAGCTAGTAAGTATTCCACGTGATTCACGTGTTTATATTCCAACTAGAAAAAAATTAGATAAAATTACTCATGCTCACGTATTTGGTGGCGTAGAAAGCACACGCGATACGGTGGAAAGATTCTTAAATGTCCCTGTTGATTATTATGTGAAGTTTAACTTTGAATCATTCGTACAAATTGTCGATTCAATTGGTGGTATTGATATTGATGTACCAGTTACTTTCACTGAACAAGATAGTAAAGACCAAGCTGGTATGATCCATTTAGAAAAAGGTTACCAACATTTAAATGGAGAACAAGCACTTGCACTTGCAAGAACGCGTAAAATTGATAGTGACGCAATGCGTGGACAGAGACAGCAACTTGTAATAGAAGCAATTGCTAAAAAAGCGATGTCTGTTCAATCAATTAGCAAAATGGGCTCTTTACTAGATGCGGTTGATAAAAATATGAAAACGAACTTAACATTTGACGATATGCTTGCCATTACAAAAAATATGGCAGGATCTAATTTGGAAATGGAAAAATTGCAAATAGAAGGTACAGATAAACGTATCGGTGGTATTTATTATTACATTCCAAATGAAAAAAATGTAAAAGATATTTCAAAAAAATTAAATGATCATTTAGGTGTAACGCCAAAATCAGTCCGAAATGAATAATAAAAAAAGATTGGCTTTTGCCAATCTTTTTTTTTGGAATGTATTTGTAACTTTTCTGTAACGATTTTTTAGTTTAGAAAAATTATACTCATATGTATGAGTATAATGGATAGGTAAAAAAGTAAAAGGACATATTCAAAATTTGTGGTAAGGAAAGATATCATATGCAGAAATGGTTAAGCATGATGGGAATTATCTTTATATTGACTGGATGTAAAATGTCTGAAGCTCCAACAAGTCTAATGGAAGCTCCTACAAATGAAAAATGGATTAATGAATTAAAGGAACAAATTGATAAAGATTTACCTGTTAATTATCGCTTACTTACTCCAATGTCTAACAAAGATAAACAGATGATTTGGTCAATGAATTTTAAACAAGATAATAAGAAAGAAGCCATCTTATTTTATAAATTGCCGAATGAAGATCATAGCGTATATTTAGCCGTATATGAAGAAATCGGAAATGGCTGGAGAATAAAGTCCACACATAAATTTGATGGTGGAGATGTAGATATCGTTGAAGTCGGTGATTTTACAGGGAACGGGAAGAGAGAGTTGTTAATCGGAATCTCTGTAAATCGTGAATCGTTAGAACATGTTATGTATGTTTTTTCGGAAGAAAATGAAGAGATGAAGGAAATATATAATCGAAGTTATACGAAGTTATTCATAGAGGATCTAAATGAAAATGGACTGAAAGATATAAGCCTTGTTACATTTGAAAAAGATGAGAAGCTGACAGTTGAGTTCATGGAACAATTTAAGACTTTATCTGAAGTGTCATACGATCCATTTATAAATAGTATTCAAAGAATACAAATGGGTCGTATTTCTAAATCATTAAAGGCAGTTGTAATCGATGCGGGAACAGGGGCTCATTCAGGTATAACTTATGTAGCAAAATTTGATCAGGATCATTATGAAGTATTACCTATGGATGGGAAAGAAGATTTATTTAATGAATATGTTGTAGAAAGTAAAGATGTTAATGAAGACGGCATTATTGAATTTGTTCGTACTGTACGCCCAAAAGGTTGGGAAGATAAATCACATGGTGATAGTCCGCTTTTCGAACGTTACATACAGTGGAGTGAATCTGGAATTAAACCAATTGAAGAACGATATATAGATATAGAAAAAGGGTATTATGTGAAAATCCCTAAAGAGTTAATAGGGAAAATTACAATACCAGATCAGCAAAAAGAATCAAATTCTCAAAAGTTTTTGGATACAAGAACAAATAAAATATGGCTTGAAGTTCATATTTTTAAGCGGAAAGAATGGTTCAATATAAAAGGCTACAGCGCAGCAATTAAAACGGCTTCTCACGTATATGCAGTACCGAAGCAATCGGAATTTGAAAAAGTGAAAGCATATATAAAACCGCTAGCGGATTATCAACAAGAGTAGGGGGTGGGAATTATGTCAAAAATTTTAGTTTTAGAAGATGAATTAACGATCCGTAGCTTTATTGTTTTAAATTTAAAACGTGCTGGATTTTATGTAATAGAAGCTACTACTGGAGAAGAAGCGTTACAAATTTTGAGTGAACAAACTGTTGATATAGCACTGCTGGATGTAATGTTACCGGGGATTGATGGTTTAGAGGTTTGTAAGGCTATCAGGAAAGAAAATAAAAAAATGGGTATTATTATGTTAACCGCACGTGTACAAGATGAAGATAAGGTGCAAGGACTAGGAATGGGTGCAGATGATTATATTGCAAAACCGTTTAGTCCAGTAGTATTAACTGCACGTATACAGTCTTTATTAAGAAGAATAGAAGTACATGAAGAAAAAACGAATATTGTTACGTCAGGTCCATTTTCGTTAAATATTATAGAAGAAAGATTGTATAAAGATGGACAATTAGTCGATTTAACACCTACAGAGTATATGATATTACAGTATTTAATGAATCAGGCTTCAAAGCCAGTTTCGCGTGATGAAATTTTAAATATGATTTGGGGAACCAATTACGTAGGTGAGACGAAAGTAGTAGATGTAAATATGAGACGGTTACGTCAAAAGATAGAATGTAATCCATCAGAACCTGAATTTATTCTTACGGTGTGGGGAAAAGGATATGTGTGGAAGGAAAGTATGAGATGAAACGGAAAGTGACTTTATATTTTATGACGGTCATTACACTTATGCTTGTATTATTTGAAGTTGTATTTTCAGTCTCAATTTATCGATACTATTATAATGGTATTGTGCAATATATAGAGTCTCATGCGAAAACGAGTACACGTTTTTTTTCAGAATACAATTCACTATACTTTATTCGATTACAAGAATATAGTGGTGACATAATTAGTAGCTTTCAATTAGAAGGAACAGAATTACAGTTAATCGATCGTCACGGCTCGGTTATACAATCTTCAAGTGGTGAAAAGGTAGAAGGTAAAGTGAATATTCCACAATCATTATTAGAAGGTGAAATGTATAATCAAGTTACTACGAAAGGTAATAAAAAACAACTAGAGGTGCTAAGCCCACTTATACATCAAGGACAAACTATTGGTGTTTTAAAATATACGACTGTTTTAACAAATGTAAATAAAAAGATTATTGAAATTATTACGTTTACTATTTCTGTAGGTATTGTTATTTCGGGAGTCGTCTTCTTAATTAGTAGACGTTTGGCAAATTCATTTGTTGAGCCAATTGAATCCATTATTCAAGCCTCTTCACAAATTGCAGAAGGCACATTAAAGCAAAAAATTAAAGAAGATTATCCTGGAGAATTAGGTGACTTGGCACATAGTTTAAATTATATGGCCTATAAAATAGATAAGGCTGAGCAGATGAAAAATGAATTCATTGCTTCTATTTCGCACGAAATACGAACGCCTTTAACAGGAATTAAAGGTTGGAGTGAGACGTTAAAAACAGTAGATCATTTAACAGAAGAAGAAATAAAGCAAGGTATGGGCATTATTTCAGGTGAGACAGATAGATTGATTCATTTAGTAGAAGAATTGCTAGATTTTTCAAGATTACAATCAAATCATTTTAATTTATATAAACAAAAGGTTCAATTGTACGATATACTAGAGGAGACGATTTGGCAATTAACTCCTAAATCGGAAGAGAAGGAAATTCAATTTATTACTACTATAGACCGAATTGAATTGATGGGAGATCGAAATAGGCTAAAGCAAGTTTTCTTGAATATTGTTCAAAATGCAATTAAGTATTCACATAAAAAAAGCACAATACACATTGAAGCGACTAAAATAGAAGGACAAGCAGTGATTAAGGTAAGAGACGAAGGGATTGGAATTGCTAAAGAACATTTACCATATATTGAGCAATCATTTTACCAAATTAATAATCATGCTGCAGGTGCAGGTATTGGTTTAGCTATCGTTAAAAAAATGGTGGAGCTTCATGGCGGTGCGCTTAGTGTTACAAGTAAAGAAGGAATAGGAACAACAATTTTGATAAAACTCCCATTATAATACAAATAAAATCTATTTATATGGTGAAATAAAAATAAATAGATGTATAATTATATTGGGCGATTTATATATAAGATTAATAGGGAGAGGAATTCGATAGAATGGAAAAAGCTTTAAAAATTAAACAAATAGTAGTCGTTTTAATAGCGATTGCCGCAGTAGCTATTGGGTATTACATGTTTCAATCAATTACTTCACCAGCAAAAGCTGTTGCGAAACAAGAAAATGTAGTGCAGCTTGCAAGTGAACAGCCGAAAGTTGAAATGAATAAAACGGCACCAAGTCGTTTTAATGGAAAAGAAAGAAAAGTTGCTTATCTTACATTTGACGATGGGCCAGGGAAATATACGGCTGAATTATTAAATACGCTAAAACAACATGATGCGAAGGCGACGTTCTTTTTAATTGGAGCGAATGTAAAAGAATTTCCTGATTTAGTGAAACGTGAAAATGCTGAGGGTCATTATGTAGGCATGCATAGTATGACACATAATTTCGCAAAGTTATATAAAAATGGCGAGTATGTAAATGAGATGAAAGAAGATCAAGGTTTAATCGCTAATATTATTGGGAAATCACCTAAATTAACACGTCCTCCATATGGTTCGATGCCTGGATTGAATGAAGGTCTTCGAAATAAAGTGGTAGAAGGCGGATTTAAAGTATGGGATTGGACAATTGATTCATTAGATTGGAGATACAATAAAATGCCAGTTGATGCAGCTGCAGCACAAATTGCTCAAAACGTATTAACAAACGCAACAAAACCACAAGAAGTAATTTTAATGCATGATATTCACCCGCAATCAGTTGCTGCTGTGCCAGCAATTTTAAAGGGACTAAAAGAAAAAGGTTATGAGTTTGAAGCTTATCATGAAGAGAGTCACTTCCCAGTGAACTTCTGGCATGATAACCGTATGTAATGGAGGAATGAACGTTGAAGTATGGAAAAGTAGCAGTAGTTGGAGCATTATCAGTAGGACTTTTAACAGGTTGTTTCGGTGAAAAGCCAGAAGAAAATCTATATACAGCTTTTGAAACAGCAGCAACACAAGAAAAATCTTTAGTGGATGAAGCAAAAAAATTAGAGCAATTAGAGAAACAAGGGCAAGAATTATATGCTCAAATTTTGCAAGAAGGTAAAGAACATAATGAAGCAGTTGTGAAGAAAATAGAGCAAGCTACTGCAAATGTAGAAGATCGTGAAAAAGTATTGAAAAGTGAGAAAGAAATGCTAGAAAAAGCACAGAAGGAAACGAAGTCTGTTCAAAGTAATATAGAGAAGATTGAAGATAAGAAGTTACAAAAACAAGCAAAAGCAGTAGAAGAGTCGTATAAGAATCGTTATGATGCATTCCAAAAGATGAATGAAAATTACACGAAAGTGTTAGCGACTGAAAAAGAACTGTATGAAAAATTAAAAGTAAAAGAAACGAAATTAAAAGAAATCGGTGAAAAAGTTAAAACTGTTAATGAATTAAATGTGGAAGCACAAAAGTCGAAAGAGCAGTTTAACAAATTTACAAAAGAGTATAATGACAGTAAATTAGCATTCTACAAAGGTGCAGAAATTAAGATTAAAGATCAGAAATAAAGAAGAATCTAAAGTGTAATAAAAAGCCGGAGAAACATCGTTATAAATGTTTTTTCGGTTTTTTACGTTAAATGAATAGAAAAGACTGGAATTGATATCATAAAAGAGTTATAGTGAGTTATTCTAAGGGAAACATTGTAAAGTAAGGAGAATAGGAATATGTCATATGAATTTTTACTCAAATTAGGTTTAGCACTCTTTTTAGGATTATTCATCGGGATAGATAGGCAGCTAAAGAATAAACCACTTGGTGTGAAAACAAGTATGGTTATTTCTGTAGCAAGTTGTTTAATTACGATGGTTTCAATTGAATCTGTACATGTATATTCTGTTCCAGGACATACAAATATGGATCCGATGCGACTGGCCGCTCAAATTGTTAGTGGAATTGGTTTTCTTGGCGCGGGTGTCATTTTACGAAGAAGTAATGACGTTATTTCTGGATTAACAACAGCTTCTATGGTGTGGGCTGCTTCAGCTTTAGGGATCGCAATTGGTGCGGGATTTTATTTACAAGCGACAGTTGCGATGGTTTTAATTATTTTAGCGATTAATGTACTTCCGCAACTTGTGAAAATTGCAGGACCGTATTCATTAAGACAAAAGGATTTATCTATAAAAATTACTGTTAAAGAGCATCATGAGTTAGATGGTATATTTAAGCAAATTAAAAATTTAGGCATGCATGTGAAACGCGTGAAAATTAAAGATATAGATAGTGGAGCATTTCAGCAACTAGAGATGGTTATTTTAGCTCCAGAAGATTTATATACAACAGAGTTATATAGTTCCCTGAAAGAGATTGATCGAGTAGTTTCAGTTGAAGTGGAAAGTAGATAATTGTGATAAAAAAGAGTGAAGTGAATTCACTCTTTTTTATTTGGATTTTTAAGGAATGAAATTGATATAATGATGAGTAATAAAGGGGGGGAAATGATGGGAATACATATTAGAAGAGCAATAAAGGATGATATACAAGGTATAGCAAAGGTGCATGTCGATAGTTGGAAAGCAACGTATAAAGGGATATTTGCTGACGAAATTCTAGATAATATAGCATATGAGAAACGAGAAAAACAATGGGAAGATATTTTTCAAAAAGAGGGTAATCATCAATTTAGATTTGTAGCAGAGAATTTAAATGGAGAAATAGTTGGATTCATCGATGGGGGAGTAGAAAGAACTGGTACTTATAATTGTGATGGAGAATTATATGCAATCTACCTTTTACAAGAGTATCAAGGAATGAAAATAGGACAAAAGTTATTTCAAGCTTTATTATCGGATTGTATAAATAATGATATGCAATCACTTTTAGTTTGGGTTGTTACGAATAATCCTTCTAAAAAGTTTTATGAAAAATTTAACCCAGAAAAAATTGATACAAAATTTTTAGAGCGATTACAGGTAGAAGAGACAGCATATTGCTGGAGAGATATAAATAATATTATTATGTAAATTTTATGTTTGAAAGAGGTATACCAATTAAGGTATACCTCTTTTGTTTAAACATTTTGGATAGATTACTAATGAAAAATAGTAAGTATGTAGTTTGAAACTGAGTATTTTTTTGTGTATTTTTAACTAGATCAAAGAAAAGAGGGAAAACAATAAAAATTAAAGCAGATAAAAAAATTCTGAAATATACTATTGAATTGAATATCATTATCAATTAGAATCATAGTTGATAACGATATTCAATTATCAATTGTAATATGAAATTCTCATAGCGTTAATATAAAGAGGAGGACCAACATGCAGCATGCGAAACAAATCGCAGAACATGCAACATTACAAAGCTTTTTAAACTGTTATTTAAGAGAAACAGGGAGTGGAGAATGGATTACAGAGGATGAAAGAATGAAGAGTATCTTCAGTAATACGTTGAATAGAGATACAGTCCCCACATATTTATGTTGTCGGCTATCGGCACAGAACGTTACTTTGTATGGAGAAGTTATATATAAATCATCAACAGATCGCCATTTGTTTGGAGAACAATTTTATTATCAAATTGGAGATAGTAATTCTGTTATTACAGCAGATTACGTTACAGTTATTACATTTTTAATAAAAGAGATGTCTATCAACTACGGAGAAGGAACGAATCCTGCGGAACTTATGCTTCGAGTCATTCGTAGTTGTCAAAATATTGAGGAATTTACAAAAGAGAGAATAGAAGATAAATCCGCATTATACGGTTTCCATACAACTTTTATAGAAGCGGAGCAGTCTTTATTATTTGGGCATTTAACTCATCCTACACCAAAGAGTAGACAGGGGATATTGGATTGGAAAAGTGCAATGTATTCTCCAGAATTAAAAGGAGAATGTCAGCTTCATTATTTTCGGGCACATAAAAGTATAGTAAATGAAAAATCATTATTATCAGATTCTACAACAATGATTATAAAAGAAGAATTAAGCAATGATGAGACGGTTAGTAAGGAATTTATAGCGAAGTACTGTAAGGAAGATCAATATGCATTAATTCCAATTCATCCGCTTCAGGCAGAATGGCTCTTGCATCAAGCTTACGTACAAGATTGGATAGTTCAAGAATTGCTTGAGTATATTGGACCTATAGGTAAGTATTATATGGCAACATCATCACTAAGGACACTGTATCATCCCGATTCGAAGTATATGCTTAAGTTTTCATTTCCGGTGAAAGTAACGAATTCAATGCGTATTAATAAACTGAAAGAACTTGAGAGTGGTCTTGAAGGGAAGGAAATGTTAAATACGGCTATTGGTGAAGTACGAGAAAGATTTCCAGGATTTGATTTTATTTGTGATCCAGCCTTTATTACATTAAATTATGGAACACAAGAATCTGGATTTGAAGTAATTATTCGTGAGAATCCTTTTTATAGTGAACATGCAAACGACGCAACATTAATTGCTGGGCTAGTTCAAGACGCTATACCTGGAGAGCGTACGCGGTTATCGAATATTATTCATCGTCTAGCAGATTTAGAAAGTAAAAGCTGTGAAGAAGTAAGCTTAGAGTGGTTTAGACGATATATGAATATTTCTTTAAAGCCAATGGTATGGATGTATTTACAGTATGGTGTTGCATTAGAAGCTCATCAGCAAAATAGCGTTGTTCAGCTAAAAGACGGTTATCCGGTCAAATATTATTTCCGTGATAATCAAGGATTTTATTTCTGTAATTCAATGAAAGAAAAGCTTAATAATGAATTAGCTGGTATTGGAGAACGTACTGGAAATTTATATGACGACTATATTGTGGATGAGAGATTTCGTTACTACTTAATTTTCAATCATATGTTTGGCCTCATTAATGGTTTTGGCACAGCAGGATTAATTAAGGAGGAAATTCTTCTCTCGGAATTAAGGTCTGTACTTGAATCATTCCTTCCGTATAACCGGGAACCTTCAACATTTTTAAGAGAATTATTGGACGAAGATAAGTTAGCGTGTAAAGCAAATTTACTAACGAGATTTTTCGATGTCGATGAGTTAAGTAATCCATTAGAGCAAGCAATTTATGTGCAAGTACATAATCCGCTCGTTAGAGAAGTGGCTGTTCGTTCATAAATAGCGTTAAAATTTCACGTAATACAAATAATGGTATTTTGTCATAAGGTGGAGGGTTTTATGAGAGTGGACATGTATCATACGAAAGTATTGAAGGCGCTCGAATCAGAAGATTACATTTCAGTAAGAAGAAGAGTGCTACGTCAATTAGTAGAATCGTTAATTTATGAGGGGATTATTACACCGGTTCGCATAGAAAAAGAAGAACAAATTCTTTTTCTAATACAAGGACTGGATGAAGAAGACAAAAGTGTCACGTACAAATGCTATGGCAGGGAACGGATGACATTTGGACGTATTTCTTTAGACTCATTAATAGTAAGAGTCCAAGATGAACAGCAAGAAATACAGTCTGTCTCGCAATTTCTAGAAGAAGTTTTTCGGGTTACTAGTGTAGAACAAGCTAAATTAGATTCTTTTATGCACGAATTAGAACAAACAATATTTAAAGACACGATTGCACAATATGAAAGAAATAATAAGAGAGAATATACTCAAAAATCTTACGATGAGTTTGAAAGCCAATTAATAGATGGCCATCCATATCATCCTAGTTATAAAGCACGTGTTGGATTTCAATATCGTGACAATTTTCAATATGGTTATGAATTTATGCAGCCAATAAAACTCATATGGATTGCAGCACATAAGAATTATGCGACTGTAGGTTATGAGAATGAAGTGATGTATAACAACATTTTAAAAGAGGAGATTGGCGATCGTAAATTAGAAGAGTTTATGGAACGAATTCGTAATAAGGGATGTAATCCAAAACAGTACGTGTTTATACCTGTTCACCCATGGCAGTGGGAGAATTTCATCATTTCAAATTATGCGGATCATATACAGGGTAAATTTATTATTTATTTAGGAACATCAGAGGACGATTATTGCGCGCAACAGTCAATGAGAACGTTAAGAAATATTACGAGTCCAAAGAAACCGTACGTTAAATTATCGATGAATTTACTCAACACTTCAACACTTCGTACGCTGAAACCATACTCTGTTGTAAGTGCACCAGTAATATCAAATTGGTTAAATGATGTTGTAAGTAATGACGCCTATTTAATGGATGAAGCACGTTTAATCTTGTTAAGTGAGTTTTCAAGTGTAACGTATGACACGAATAAGAAAGCTATATATGGTTCATTAGGATGTATTTGGCGCGAAAGCGTTCACAAGTATTTAGATGCACAAGAGGATGCAATTCCTTTTAATGGTTTATACGCTAAAGAGAAAGATGGTACACCAATTATTGATGCGTGGTTGAATAAATATGGAATGAAGGATTGGCTACAATTACTTATTCAAAAAGCGATAATACCAGTTATACATCTTGTTGTAGAGCATGGCATCGCACTGGAATCACATGGACAAAATATGATTCTAGTCCATAAAGAAGGGGTGCCTGTTCGTATTGCGTTAAAGGATTTTCATGAAGGGCTTGAGTTTTATCGTCCATATTTGAAAGAAGTTGACAAATGTCCCGACTTTACTAAAATGCATAAAACATATGCGAATGGAAAAATGAATGATTTCTTTGAAATGGATCGCATTGAATGTTTGCAAGAGATGGTGTTAGATGCACTATTTCTGTTTAATTTAGGAGAATTAGCATTCGTACTTGCGGATGAGTATGGATTGAAAGAAGAACATTTTTGGATGATGGTTGTTGAAGAAATTGAAAATCATTTAAGAATATATCCACATTTGAAAGGTAGATTTGAAAATATTCAATTATATGCACCTACATTCTATGCTGAACAATTAACGAAACGTCGATTATATATGGATGTGGAATCGCTTGTTCATGAAGTTCCAAATCCATTGTATAGAGTAAGACAACTTATGAAACAAAAATCAGCTGTTACAGGGGGAAATTATGCTAATCGTTAATAAACAAGAGTATAGCAAAAGTGATTTTGAATTGAGATTACAAGTTTATGAGGAAATGGAACAATTTCAAAAAGCAGAAGGAAATAGATTTGCACTTTGTCTGAAAGATCCATTCGATATTATTACGCTTGTGTTTTTCTTAAAAGAAAAGAAATCATCAGTATTACTTATACATGAAGATACGCCAAAAGAAACGACTATTGAAATGGCAAAGCGTGCGAATTGTGTAGGGATTTTATATGGAGAATATGGCGATTTTACAAAATTAGAAGTAGGGAACTTTTTACTAGAAGAGCCTTCTTTATTGCAATATAGTTCGGGAACTACGGGAGAACCGAAACTGATTCGTAGAGCATGGACGGAAGTTGATACAGAAATTACTGCCTATAATGAAGCTTTAAACTGTGAAGTAGATGAAGTGCCAATCGTTATGGCTCCTGTTTCACATTCATACGGACTAATATGTGGTACGTTATCAGCAATTACGAGGGGGAGCAAGCCTGTAATCATTACGAACAAAAATCCTAAATTCGCATTAAATATAGTTCGCAATACAGAAAAACATATTATATATGCAGTACCACTTATGTTACACATTATGGGGAGTTTTCCATTAGGAACGTTCCAGTTTCATAAAATTATGACATCAGGATCGCCTTTGCCAGAAGCACTATTTTATAAACTAAAAAAAATGACAACATATATGATGCAGCAATACGGTTGTTCTGAAGCAGGTTGTATTAGTATATGTCATGATATGAAAAGCCATTTAGATTTAGGAAACCCTCTACCTCATGCAAGTATAAGCATAGGTTCAGATGAAAATGCACCGGAAGAAATCGTCGTGAAAATGAATGATAAGGAAATTTTCACGAAGGATTTAGGGTATAAATCTGAGCGTGGCATTCATTTTATGGGGCGTATGGACGATGTAATTAATGTCTCAGGATTAAAAGTCTTTCCTATAGAGGTAGAAGAAACGATGCTTCGATTGGAAGGTGTGCAAGAGGCAATTGTATATCGGGGGAAACATCCTGTGATGGGCGAAATAGTTAAAGCGAAAGTGATCTCTCATGTTGATCCAGTGAAAATAAGAGAATGGTGTATTCAGCACTTACCTTCTTATAAAGTTCCGCATGAAATTGAAAGTGTAAATGAAATTCCTAAAAATAAAACTGGAAAAGTAAGTAGAAAGTTACTAGAGATGGGAGAGGTTACAACATGAGACGGGAAGCGTTAAAGAATGCCGTGTTAAAAATTATGATAGAAAAAATGGAACTGAAAAATGTAACGCATTTAGAAGAAACGATGCGCTTAAATCAAGATTTATATATAGATTCGGTAATGATGTTACAGCTTATTGTATACATAGAAATGGATGTAAAGCTATGCGTTCCAGAGGATGAGGTAGACCCAAAGGCATTTCTTACTGTAGGATCTTTGCTTGATTTTATGGAAGAGTTAGAGCCGTTACAGGAAGTAAATGTGAATAACTAACCTTTAGGAAAGTGGATGAGAGTATGACTTCAATTAAAGTGCACTGTTTAGTGAGTTGTTTTTGTGAAATTATAAAAATGCGTAGCGACATTGATTTTCGTCCATTTTATTTTGGACTATGGGATGGAGATTTTGATATAACACAAGGCGGAATTATTTCATATCACTCTGAAAACATTAACCATGATCATTATTTACTTTGGTTTGAAAAATTGTACGGTATTAAAGTAAACGAATGGTATGATCATGCAAAAGATAAAGATAGCAATGTAGAAACGTTTTTAGAATTAGTAGAAAACAAGCCGGAAAATCGTTATGTCATTGTAATGGTTGATATGTCTCTATTACCAGAGAGGGAAAATAAATTTCATCAAAAACCGTTTCCACATTATTTAATGATATCAAAAACAGAGAAAGAAGAAGAGTGGTTCATGCTAGATCCTGATTTTCGTTGGGAAGGAAATATGGAAAGAGAAAAAGTACTTCACTCTATTCAAGATAACCCATTTGGTGGAGGTTATTTCATTGATATAGAAGGAATTGGGGAGCCAACGCAAGAAACAGTAGCTAGTTATTTCACAGAAACATTCAAAAAGAACGACAATGAACTGACTATGGAACTGAAAAATTTAATTGTAAAAATGGCAAATGAGGAAGAAGGATATGCGCTTTCTGGACTTGTAGCAGCAGTAAAACAAATACCAGTACTTGCAATTCGTAAATATAGTTATGAGCATGCCTTTGCATACTTCCGTGAAACGTTGCAATATTCGGAGCAAGAATTTGATTATTGGTGTGATCGGGTAGAGGATATTGTACAAGGATTTACAAATGTACAGTATCGTGCAATTAAAATGGCAATGACGAATAATAAAGGTATGCTAGTATCGATTATTGAAAAACTGGATGAAATGAATGCAATTGAACTGCAAATTAAGAAGGAATTAGAGAGACAGTTTCTATCATGGAAAGGTATGAAAACAAATCAATCTGTCGCAACTCTTTAATAAGCTAACTGAATTTAAGATAGGGGAGTTTAATACTATGAAATATTCGCTATGTACCATTTCATTTCGTCATCAATTAATTTCATTTACTGATATTGTTCAATTTGCATATGAAAACGGTTTTGAAGGAATTGAATTATGGGGGACGCATGCACAAAATTTGTACATGCAAGAACGTGAAACGACAGAACGAGAATTGAATTTTCTAAAGGATAAAAACTTAGAAATTACGATGATAAGTGATTACTTAGATATATCATTATCAGCAGATTTTGAAAAAACGATAGAGAAAAGTGAACAACTTGTAGTACTAGCTAATTGGTTTAATACGAATAAAATTCGCACGTTTGCTGGGCAAAAAGGGAGCAAGGACTTCTCGGAACAAGAGAGAAAAGAGTATGTGAAGCGAATACGTAAGATTTGTGATGTGTTTGCTCAGAACAATATGTATGTGCTGTTAGAAACACATCCCAATACACTAACGGACACATTGCCTTCTACTATAGAGTTATTAGAAGAAGTAAACCATCCGAATTTAAAAATAAATCTTGATTTTCTTCATATATGGGAGTCTGGCGCAGATCCAATAGACAGTTTCCATCGATTAAAGCCGTGGACACTACATTACCATTTTAAGAATATATCTTCAGCGGATTATTTGCATGTGTTTGAACCTAATAATGTATATGCTGCAGCAGGAAGTCGTATAGGTATGGTTCCGTTATTTGAAGGTATTGTAAATTATGATGAGATTATTCAGGAAGTGAGAAATACGGATCTTTTTGCTTCCTTAGAATGGTTTGGACATAATTCAAAAGAGATATTAAAAGAAGAAATGAAAGTATTAATAAATAGAAAATTAGAAGTAGTAACTTCGTAATGTGAAATGATGTGAGAGTCTCGTTTAGAGGCTCTTTTTTTATGGTAAAAAATAACCAAAAATTTCCATGTATTTTAATTTGAATTTAACACAATTTATATATAAATAAGGAGGTGATTGGTAATGGCTAGAAATCGTAATTCTAATCAATTAGCATCACATGGAGCACAAGCAGCTTTAGATCAAATGAAGTATGAAATTGCACAAGAGTTCGGTGTACAACTTGGAGCTGATACTTCTTCACGTGCAAACGGTTCTGTAGGCGGTGAAATCACAAAACGCCTAGTAGCGATGGCAGAACAACAGCTTGGTGGCGGATATACTCGCTAAATGTATAAGGTTATAGGAGAAAGGAAGGATTCTTCCTTTCTTTTTTTTTCAATTAATTGGTATGGATATATAGTGAACAGAATTCAAAGAATAGAAGTAATACTATATTTTACCCAATTTCTTTTGTTGTGAATGGGAAGTATTAAAGATGTAATAGCCCTGGTGGAATGAAAATTATGTTCCAACAGGGCTATTATATGGTAAGAAATATATGATGAAAGGTTCCGAAATCAACATGTTAAAAAAAGAAAACTGTTGTTTAATTGCGCTTGCATCAGTTCCACTTGTCATGACATTAGGGAATTCAATGCTCATTCCAATCTTGCCGACAATTGAAAAGAAATTACATATTTCATCGTTTCAAGTATCCATGATTATTACAATTTACTCTATCGTAGCCATTTTACTTATACCGATTGCTGGTTATTTATCAGATAGATGGGGACGAAAGATGGTAATGGTTCCGAGTTTGCTGATTGCGGCTATAGGAGGAGCGATAACTGGTTGGGTATCATGGAAAATTGATAATCCCTACATTTGGATACTAATCGGTAGAGCGATTCAAGGTATTGGTGCTGCTGGTGCAATGCCGGTTGTTATACCGTGTGTTGGTGATTTATACAAAGATGAAAAACAAGTTAGTACAGGGTTGGGAATCATTGAGACATCCAATACATTTGGAAAAGTGCTGAGCCCTATTTTAGGATCTGCTCTTGCTGCCATTGTATGGTTCTTACCATTTTGGGCGATTCCAGTTTTATGTGTCGTATCAATTGTTTTGTTACTTGTTCTAGTAAAGGCAAAGAAACAAGAAGGAGAAGTACCACCACTTAAAGAGTTTATAAAATCTATTCTGTCTACGTTTCGAGAAAAAGGAAGATGGTTAATTGCCATTTTTGCATTAGGTGCAATTATTATGCTTATTTTATTCGGAATTCTCTTTTATTTGTCGACTATACTGGAATCAAAGTATGACATTCATGGTATATGGAAAGGGTGTGTGCTTGCTATCCCGTTACTTGTACTGTCACTTAGTTCCTATATGGCCGGTAAAAAAATTGGAGATAATCAAAATGTTATGAAGAAGTGTATTTATATTGGTTTTTTAATGGCAGCTGCATCAGTCATCATTCCTTTATTTATAAAAGGGATTTATTTACTACTTCTTTGTCTCGTTATTATGGGGATAGGGATTGGTATGGCACTCCCATGTTTAGATGCCCTCATTACACAAGGAATTGAAAAGGAGCAAAGGGGAACGGTTACGTCATTTTATAGTTCAATGCGATTTATCGGTGTAGCAGCTGGACCACCTTTATATTCTTTTTTCATGAAAGGGGCGGACCATGAAGTGTTTTATTTGACAAGTATTTTCGCTGCCATTGGTGCTGTCATAGCAATCATTTGGATTAAACCAGCAAAGGATGCAAAGACGGTAAAACAGAAACCAGAGCCTACTTCATAATTTGTAAGAGAATTGCATGATGTTTTGAGTAACATGCAATTCTCTTTCGTTCATTAAGAATAAATAACTTGTTTTAACATATAAAGCGCGACACCCCATATGATGAGACCAGAAAATTTATTTAATAATAAAATTGTCTTTCCGGTTGAGTCTAGTCTTTTTAGAAATTTCCCCGCTAACGCTAAGCTTATAAACCAAATCCAAGAAACGATAATAGTTGCAAGTGTGAAAGCCCATTTTTCACTTCCTATGTATTGAATAGAATTTGTTCCAATTACACCGATTGTGTCTAAAATAGCATGTGGATTTAATAACGAAACGGATGCTGCGAAAAGGATTTGCTTTTTTAAGGGCATACTTTTTTCTTGTTTTACATCGTTGGAAGGGTTACTTCTCCAAATAACAAAGCCCATGTATAGGAGAAAGAAAAATCCAACTATATATAACGAGTTAGTTAGCCAAGAAAAAGTAAGGAGTACAAGGGAGACACCTTGCACTGCAATCAATATGAGTAACGTATCACATATAGAGGCAGTTAATATTACGGGGGCTGCCCTCCAAATGTTTGGTTGGCTCGCACCTTGGTTAAAGACAAAAACATTTTGTACACCTAATGGAATGATAAGTCCAAATGCAAGAATGATACCATGAATAATTGCTTCACTCATCATATTACCTCCTATTTTAATTCATTATGATAGTGTATATTGTATAGAAGAAATGAAAATTTGTATCCATCCATATGGTTGGGGAGGTTACCAACCAAAAAGAATATAAGGTGATATAATGGAAAGATTCGTTTGGAAACCGAATATGTCTCTAGCGACTCCTCTGTATAAACAAATAGAAACGTATATAAAAGAAAGGATCGTTAATGGAGAATGGACCGTTGGAACGAAATTACCTTCACAAAGAGATTTGGCCCATACATTTGGTGTGAATCGAAGCACAATTGTAATGGCTTTCGATGAACTAGTTGCAAAGGGATACATTGAAGGGAATGGCAGGAAAGGAACAATTGTTGTAAATAATAATGAGAATGCTTCAACTTACGCACCCCCGCCTAATTGGCAGTCTTATGTAGAAACAGGACTTCATTATCCGAATCTCCCAGCTATTCAGGAGATTAATCAAGCTGAATTTTATCCACATGTAATTCGATTAGGAACAGGTGAGCTCGCGCCGAGTCTCTTACCTGAGAAAAAGATGAAAGAAATTATGAATAAGCTTTTAAAGTCAAATGTGAAGCTTGGGTATGAAGAGCCGAAAGGAAATTTTTATTTAAGGGAAAAGATTTCCGAATACTTAAAGGGGCATGGTATATGTGTATCTCCTGACTCTATATTAATTGTTTCAGGAGCAATTCAAGCGCTGCAACTTATCTCTATGGGGCTTCTTCCAAAAGGGGCATCCATCTTATTAGAGAAACCATCCTATTTATACTCGCTTAATGTTTTTCAATCCGCAGGAATGCGTTTCATTGGAATACCAATGGATGAGAACGGTTTAAATACATCATATATTACAAAATATAAGAAGCAATTTAATGCATCTATTTTATATACAATCCCGTCTTTTCATAATCCAACGAACTTTAGTATGAATGCGAAGAAACGAATAGAAGTGATGGAAATATGTAATGAAATTGGATTACCTATTATAGAGGACGCAGTGTATCAAGACTTATGGTTTGATTCACCTTGTTCGAAACCTTTAAAAGCCTATGATAAAAATGGAATCGTACTACATATTGGAAGCATGTCCAAAGTAATTAGTCCAGGGTTAAGAATTGGATGGATTGTTGGACCTGAGCCAGTAATTCAAAGATTGTCAGACATAAAAATGCAAACAGATTATGGTTCAAGCACTATATCTCAGAAAATTGCAGCAGAGTGGTTTACAAATGGTCTATATGATGAGCATTTGCGCTTTGTAAGAAGTGAATTGAAAAAACGAAGAGATTTTATGTTACTAATGTTAGATAAATATCTTCGTGAAATAGCAACTTGGCATGAACCAACAGGGGGATTTTATATATGGGTACATATAAAAGTACCCATTTCATATCGCAGTTTATTTGATAAAGCTCTGCAAGAAAAGGTTTTATTAAACCCAGGTACTTTATATGATAGAAGTGCAAATCAATTTTTGCGCCTATCGTATTCATACGCAACGTTAGAAGAAATTGAAATAGGTATAAAAAAACTTGCACAACTAATGAAAAAGTAAGAGGAGAAAGTAATGAAACAATATGTAATTTGCCAAATGATCAATGGAGAAAAATATTTAGCTGCTTATGCAGAGACGAAGCAAGAAGCGATTGAAAAAGCAGAACTGTTAGGATTAAGAACGGGAAATCGTTACATAGTTATTACTGCAGAGGAAGCCGAAGGGTTAACGTATCCTTAAACAATGTACGAGATTATATAATAATAAATAAGTCTAGTAATATAAGAAATTACTAGGCTTATTTATTATTAAGTTGTTAAACGTTCTCGTATTTATACGCAAAGTAATAATATTATGAGTCAAGTTGACGAAAAAATCGATTTGTCTTTCGGTCTTGATTTCCTTTTCTATATTCATCGATATATTGCCTAAAGTTCCAAGCTTGTAAAAATTTATTAGCAGAGTTATAACCAGAATTGTAAAGCCATTCTTTTTCTTCCTTTGTCAGTTCAAAATTAGTACTTGTAATCGTTCCTGTTGGAATTGTAATCGTTCTTGCTTTTGATTCCTTATCTAAATGACGTAAATCATGAGCTTGCATCATTGTTTTAAATAGTCCTTTGAACATGGAAATAGGCTCGTTATAGTGAGCAGGATCAGCTTGAATCTCATCTTTTACAAAATGAAATCCGAAAGTCGGCCAGCGAGGAGCGGTAGGTGAATCGAAGATCCAAATTGGATAATTACTTAGAATTCCTCCATCAACCATATAACAAGGCTGCTTCCATTTTGGAGTTCTCCATTTTACGGGTTCAAAGAAGAAGGGGATTGTACTACTCATTCTTACCGCTTTAGCGATAGAGAAGCGATAATTTAAAAATCCGTAGTTTGGTAAGTCGTCAGGAAAGACAACCATTTTACCATTACTAATATCAGAGGCGATGATTTTGAGTTTGTTTAGATCCGGTAAATCAGTAAATAAATGAACACCTTTTTTTCGAAGTAACTCTTCAATCCATTCTTCTATAAATACATTAGAATATATACCTAGAGTAGTCCATGCACTGAGTCCCTTGCCGATAAAAGGAATTCTATCAATAAAAGTTCTTTTCGTAAATTTATTATAATCAATATCAGTTATAATCGTTTTTAACTCTGAACAAGAATATCCTGCCGCTAGGAGCGCTGCAATAATCGAACCAGCCGATGTACCAGCTACACGTTCCCATTCATAACCTTTTTCGGCTAACGCACAAATTGCCCCGACATGCGCAATACCGCGCACACCGCCTCCTTCAAAAACACCATCAATCTTCATTAAACATACTTCCTTTCGAATGAAAGATTTAGAAATGGCAAAAAAGCACGTATTGTACGTGCTTTTTTACAATAGTTTTTTAGTTTACTAGCAGCCTACAAAGCCGCCCCAACAGCTAGCTCCGATGATGATTAGAAGGATAAATAAAACGATTAATAAAGCGAAACCTCCGTAACCACAACCGCCGCCACCGTATCCGTAACCACAGCAACTATATCCGTAACCCATGTAGAATTCCTCCTTATATTTAAAAATGAACGAGGGGAAAATGTACTGGAAGAACTAAAGAATTATCATGTTTGTAGGAACAATGTATAGTATGCTTTTTTAAACTTGTTCGCGTACGAAGGATAAGCCCGTTTTTGGGAGGCTTGTTGATTTTGTAAAGAATGAAGTATAATCTTTGTACTATGATATAAATAAGTATGTAAATGTAAGGAGAATTTATGAATAAAAAAATTGAAGTATTAATTGATAAATATGAACTAACACACTTGAAAGAAGAACTTATTAATACTGTATTTCCTTGTATAAAAGTTGTGCCAAAGCAGCAGGGAACTGTTGCGATAGGTAGTTCGAAAATGGGAGGAGTTCCTGATCTACCAGCTTTATTTGAATATCCAAAGCATAAAGGAAATCCACTACAATTTATCGCGCAATTTAACTTAAGTGATTTACAAAACGTTGGTATGGATCACAATCTTCCTAAGACGGGGATGCTGTATTTCTTTTGCATTGAAAATTATTTTGAAGAAAATGTGAATCTAACAGAAGCTGGGCGTGTACTTTATTATGATGTTCCTGTAGAGCAATTACGAAGAGAAAATGAAATACAAGCGAAATATAACCAGTGTGCAATTACTTTTGAACTGACATACAAATTACCAGAACTTTTCATTGAAGATGAGGCTGATTCAGATCGTTTCTTGCAATTACTTGAAGAGCTAATTCCAGATAACTACGATAACCATCAAATGTTTGGTGAGCCATTCTCTGTACAAGAAGAAGTGTTATATGAGACAGGAGAATATATGGGAGTAGACCCGCAGCAAATGACTCTTTTATTCCAAATTGATTCAGATCATAAAAATTGTAATATGGTTTGGGGAGAACTAGGGATGCTATATTTCTGTATTAATAATGAAGATTTGAAAAATCAACGTTTTGAAAATACATGCTGTGTATTACAAACATGCTAATGAAAAAAGGTTGTTCTTTTAAAAAGAACAACCTTTTTATGTGAATTAGTTAATATGCATAATCTCATATGACCTATACGAAAAAGTATTGTATACTCTGAAACTATACGATACTTTTTCGTATAGTTATAGAATATAAGGAGTGACAAGATGGGAAAGACAAGTAAGTATGTGACAGCTGCCGCACTTTGTTCAACTATAGTAATGGGAGGCTTACAAGCATCATCTGTATCTTATGCAGCTACAAATCCGACTACAGTGACAGCACAATCAGATGTAAAGTTATTAGATGATTTCAGAAAAGAATTAAAAAAACAGATTGATAATCGAGAAGAAAATATTACAATCACATATAAAACAAAAGATAGAAATGCTAGAAATATTATGGATCAATTGTATGGTGAGTTTAATAAAATTGTAGATGCTGATGAGTATGTAAAATATAATGTAGCGTCTACTAGATATTCTATTAAAGGAATGCCAGGGGACTATACGTTTACACTGCAAGTAAAATACCGTGAATCAAAAGAACAAACTCAATATGTAAAAGCTCAGGTGAAATCAATTGTTGGATCAATTGTAAAACCAGGGATGGATGAGCATGAGAAAGTAAAAGCTATTCACGATTACGTTGTTAAGCATGTGTCTTATGATACGTCTTATCAAGCGTATACAGCATATGAAGCATTAGCGAATCGTTCTGCCGTTTGCCAAGGATATACATTATTAACGTATGAGTTGTTAAAAGAGGCAGGTATTCAAAACCATATTGTAACAGGCACAGGAAACGGACAAGCTCACGCGTGGAATTTAGTGAACATTGAAAACAAATGGTATCACCTAGATACTACATTTGATGATCCAGTACCAGATAAAGCAGGGCGTGTAACTTACTCATATTTTAATATGTCTGACGAACAGTTAAGTAAAGATCACGACTGGGATCGTAGTAAATATCCAGCAGCAACTACAAGTTATTTTGGTGAATTAACAAACAAAATAAAAGCTGGTAGCTCAAAAACTGTCGTATATGAGCAGATGTTAAAAGAAACAAATTTACAATACTTATCTGCAGAATACGGAGCAGAAAATTATAATGAATTTAAACAAAAGTTGCAGCAACAGTTTGCAGCCAAACCAGAAAAAGTAGAAGTGCGATATAAGCAGTCCATGGATGGGACGATGCAAGATATAAAGAAAGTATTAAATGAAATAAATTGGCCAAAAGGTGCAAAGCGTGTGTCTTATCAAGTAGCGCCTTATAGTGCATTGGCTGGTTATTCATTGGCGACAATTACATTTACGTATTAAGCAATGAGAAAGAGCATCTGTAAAAGATGCTCTTTTTATATTTGTTGATCACTTTAAAATATTGGGAATTATGTGATAAAATAAAAAGGAGAGGATGTGAATGCTGAATGAACTTGTTCGAAAGTAATATTTTCACATTGATATATACTTGTTTAGTAATCGGACTTATCGTTTTGTTTTTCATATCATTTACTTTGTTTATTAGAAGAGTATTACAAAGCAGCGTTGCAAAGAAACACCACGTGATTAATATGAACCAGAAGCTAGATCGAATCATTGAATTGCTTGAAAAAGATAAAAAATAGCGATAGAAGAAGTATGAAAAGGGGAAAGAGAATGGCGAATTATATAAAAGAATTACGTGAAAAAGTAGGACATGATTATGTTTTCTTAAACTTTGCCGGTGGTTGTGTATTTAATAAAGATGGAGAAGTATTACTGCAAAAAAGAGGAGACTTTAACGCTTGGGGATTTCCAGGTGGTGCAATGGAGATAGGAGAATCAGCTGCGGAAACTGCAATCCGGGAAATAAAAGAAGAAACCGGGTATGATGTAGAAATAAATGAGCTTATTGGAGTGTATACAAAATATTTTCAATCATATCCAAATGGAGACAAGGCCCAGTCAATTGTGATGTTCTTTTCATTCTCAATAGTTGGAGGTGACAAAAAAGTAGATGGTGATGAAACGTTGGATTTGAAGTTTTTCCCGTTAGACGACATGCCACCGTTATTTTGTAAACAACATGAAGATTGCTTGCAAGATTTATTGGAGAAAAGAGTAGGGGTATATCGTTAACATATAAAAAAGAAGCTAAATGAAGATTAGCTTCTTTTTTATGTTTTATTTATTTCCACCAATCATCAAACATTGACGCTGGTACTTGTCTTTTATGCTCACTCACTGTGTAACGTTTTTCAATTTTCTCTGCAACGTCAGCTGGAACTGCTTTACCTTCTAAATAATCATCTAATTGATCATAAGTAATACCTAACTCTGTTTCGTCAGCTTGACCTGGTTTTTCATCTAATAAATCAGCTGTTGGCATTTTTAAGTAAAGTCGCTCGTCTGCACCTAACTCTTGTAATAATGCACGTCCTTGGCGCTTCGTTAATCCCGTTAATGGTAATAAATCTGCACCACCATCTCCGAATTTTGTAAAGAACCCTGTTACAGCTTCTGCAGCGTGATCTGTTCCGATAACAAGTAACCCTTTTTGTCCACCAATTGCATATTGAGTAACCATACGGATACGTGCTTTCACGTTACCTTTATTGAAATCTGTTAATGATTCACCCAATAAGTTTTCATATTGATTTGAAAAAGCATCAACAGTTGAAGCAATATCAAATGCAACAGATTGATCTGCTTGAATGAATTGTAATGCTAATTGTGCATCATCTTCATCTTTTTGTACTTTATAAGGAAGACGCACGGCGATAAACGTTACATTACCACCTTCGTTACGAATTTCTTCAACTGCAAGTTGTGCTAAGCGTCCTGCTAATGTAGAGTCTTGGCCGCCGCTAATACCAAGTACAAATCCTTTTGCGCCTGTTTTTTTTACATAATCCTTTAAGAAATCAACTCGTTTACGAATTTCAACTTTTGGATCAATTACAGGCTGAACATGTAATGCTTTCATAATTTGTTCTTGTAATGTCATTATGTTTTCCTCCTATTCATATTAAAGCGGTAAATAAGTTTATATGTATAATGGTACATACTTCTATCCTTTATTATTTCGCAAAACTAACGAATATACAATAGGATGTGTGTATGAATATGAATGTAGTCATTATAAATAAAGTACTACGTATAAGCAATTTTTTAAACCTTTCAAAAATGTAAGGTTTTTGTCATTTGAATCGATGGAAGGTATTTCCGCACTTTACTAATATAAAAACATAGATAGTAGAAGGGCGGAGAAGTAATATGAACATTAGAGAACTAGCATATCGGAATGTAACCCGAAATAGACGGACATACTCAGCCTATTTTTTGAGTAGTGCATTTGCAATTATGGCCTTTTTTGTGTATTCATTTTTTGCGTTTCATCCGGCATTAAGTGCAGGAGAATTAGGTCAGTACGTATTCGTAAGTATGTCTTTTGCACAGTCTATTATTTACTTATTTACATTCTTCTTTATTTTATATTCTATGGGAATGTTTTTAAAAACGAGAAAGCGTGAACTAGGAATTTTAATGATGCTAGGTATGACGAAATATCAATTAAAGCGTCTTATCTTTTTTGAAAATATTATGATTGGAATAGGGGCAATTATTTTTGGTATTCTTTCAGGTATGTTATTTTCAGGGGTATTACTATTTGTCGCTCCGATGATATTGAAACTAGATATCTCCTTATCCTATTACATACCGATGAAAGCAATTGTTGTAACGGGTATTATGTTTTTTATTTTATTTATGATCATATCATTGTTTAGTGCAGGAATGATTCGTAAAAATAAGATTATGAAGTTGTTTAGAGGATCAGCAGAGGCGAAACCGGAACCGAAAGCATCAATCATTTCTTCAATATTAGCAGTAGTATTGCTTAGTGCTGGCTATGTAGGAGCTCTTCTATCACATGGAGCAATGGTATTTATTATGATGATTCCTGTTACAACGGTAGTTATTATTGGGACGTATTTGTTGTACAAGCAGCTGAGTGTCTTTATTATTCGATTATGTAAAAAAAGTAAACGTTTCTATTGGACACAGACTAATATTATTACGTTATCAGATTTAGCGTATCGTATGAGAGATAACGCAAGAATGTTCTTTATTGTAACCATTATTTCTACTGTAGCATTTTCCGCAATAGGGACATTAGTCGGCTTCGCATCCATGACGAAAGGGATAATGGAGAGACCAATTGCGTTTCATTACCATTCTAAGCAAGGGAATAGTAACGAATCACAACATATACAAATGATTGACAAAGGATTAAAGAAACATAATATAGCAGCTTCAAAAACTAATATTTCGACAAAGAAAACGGAGGAACAGTCGTTAAGAAGCGCCACTTTTATAAAAGAATCAGACTATAAGGAATATGCAAAGTTAACGGGAGAACCATTTAATACTGTAGCAAATAAAGAGGTTGTATTTTTGTCAGCTGATATACCAGGGCCAGCGATGAAAGAAAGAAAAGAAATTACTTTACCCAATATGAATGAAAGTTTAAAGGTGAAAAAAGTTACTTCATCTTCATTGGGGAAAATATTAAGAGGAAATGTTTATGTAATCTCTAATAATCAATATGATTCATTACAAGATGGATTTATAGAGACAAAAGATTATATGTATAAAACTGAAAGAACGAAAGATGAGATTGAAATTGGTAAAGAGCTTACTCATCAAATTAAACCGTATCAAGAACAGTTAACGTTTAGTGCGGAAGAGTACGAACAAAACCAAAGTTTACAAATTGCAGGACCGATTTTATTTGTAGGTTTCTTTATTGGTATAGTATTTTTCGTTTGCGCAGGAAGTTTCCTTTACTTCCGTTTATTCTCCGATTTGGAGGATGATGTTCGCTTGTTCGAAATGATTCGAAAAGTTGGATTGACGAGTAGGGAATTATCGAAGGTAGTTACAATTCGATTGGCGCTTTTATTCTTCGTTCCAATTGGTGTTGCAACATTACATGGGGCAGTAGCCTTAACGGCGTTAGGGCAAATGTTTGAGTACTCATTGTTTAAAGAAAATACAGTTGTATTAAGTATTTTCATAGGTATTCAAGTTGTATACTTCTTACTTATAAGATCCCGTTATGTAAAACAATTGAAAGAGAGATTACGTATGCATTAAATGTGTTTTTTTAACTCGAGTACAAAATTTTCTAAAAAGAGGCAAGTATTGCCAAAAAGTGATAAAATGGAAAAAGCGAGGTGAAAAAAATTAATAGAGAGAAAGGGGGGAGAAATATGAAAGCAACAGGAGTTATTCGAAAAGTAGACGAATTAGGACGAATTGTTATCCCTAAAGAATTACGCGATGTATTGGGAATACAAATCAAATCACCGCTTGAAATTTTTGTAGAAGCAGATAAAATCATTTTACAAAAATATCAACCTTACAATGCTTGCCAAATCACAGGTGATGTTTCAGAGCAGAACATATCATTAGCAAATGGAAATATTACTGTTGGGATAGAGGGAGCGGAATATTTAGTAAAAGAAATAGAAAAGTTTTTAAACAAGAGTGAGGTTTAGTCTTAATTTATATTATTTTTCAAATTACATATCATTCTTTTAAAAGACTGTAAGAGGACCATTAATTGGTCCTTTTATTTTGGTTATTAGTTGAATGACCCAGGCTGTTATTTCCTATAAATCATAGGGGAAATACAAAAGTAGTATAGAGTTAGTAAATGATGTTGAGAAATATTTGAAAAGAAGGAAAACAAAAAGAATAAAACGAATGTTACATTTACACGTATTCAAAAGTGGTCTGAAATGAAAATAATACATTTTCAGGAGGGATTACGATGAGTAGTACAGTGAATAAACAAAAAGGTATACAATTGATTCCATTTATCGTAAATAAAGTTGTAGAACAAGTAAATGAAATTCCACCAGGTGTACAACTGATTCACGCTCCGCAAGTATGGGAAAAGAGTGTGAAGGGGCAAGATGTAGTCGTTGCCGTATTAGATACAGGGTGTGATACTAATCATATAGATTTAAAAGATCGTATTATCGGCGGAAGAAATTTCACAAAAGATTATGAAGCTGATCCAAATGTGTATCTTGATAATAACGGACATGGTACTCATGTCGCGGGGACGATTGCAGCAACTGAAAATGGTGTCGGTGTATTAGGAGTTGCACCACTTGCTAAAATGTTAGTATTAAAAGTTTTAGCGGGAGATGGTTCTGGAAGTTACGAGCAAATTATTGAGGCAATTCATTATGCTGTAAATTGGAGAGGGCCGAATCAAGAGAAAGTGAGAATTATTTCAATGTCACTTGGTGGTCCGCAAGATGTTCCAGAATTACATGAAGCAATTCAAAATGCGGTAAAGCAGGATGTTCTCGTCGTATGTGCTGCTGGGAATAATGGAGATTGTAATGATAATACAGAGGAACTAGATTACCCAGGTGCTTACTCGGAAGTAATTGAAGTTGGCGCTGTCAATTTAGAACGGAAAATCACATGTTTTAGTAATTCAAATCAAGAAATTGATCTAGTAGCGCCAGGTGATGAAATATTATCTACGTATCCAGATGGGAAATATGCAGTGTTAAGTGGAACTTCCATGGCGACGCCGCATGTTGCTGGAGCGCTTGCCTTGCTCATTAAACAGTGTGAGAAAGAATACGGTCGAAAGTTATCAGAGCCGGAAATATATGCACAACTTATTAAAAGAACTGTACCTTTAGGGTATGAACGTACATCCGAAGGTAATGGATTATTAGATTTATTAAAAGAATAGCCATATTAAAAAAACATCTCATATGAATATGAGATGTTTTTTTAATATGGCTCTGTCGCATGTAATACAACTTGTAATAAACCTGGGAATCTAGCATTTAAATCTTCTTCACGAATTGAAATGAAACGTTGTGTTCCTTCAAGGCGCGTGTACATAACACCTGACTCACGTAAAACTTTGAAATGGTGAGATAAAGTTGATTTTGCAACAGGGATGTTTAAAGCACCACAAGATTGTTCATTTTTCTCTAGTAACATATTTACAATTTGTAAACGAATTTGATCGCTAAGTGCATATAAGACAGAAGAAAATTGAATTTCTTCTCGATTTGGATGATAGAGTGTACGCATATTTCACCTACTTGTATAAGTTAAGATATTTGCACTATAACATATAAAGTGGTATATTTCTATTGTTCGAATATATTCGAACAATAGAAATATAGGGGGAGAAAAAATGAAGTATACAAAATTGCAAAAGGCAGGATTAAATATTTCAAGGCTGGGTTTAGGTACAAATGCAGTAGGGGGACATAATTTATATGCTAATGTGAATGAAGAAGAAGGAAAGCAATTAGTAGAAGAAGCTATTCAGCAAGGGATTACATTTTTTGATACAGCAGATTCATATGGTTTCGGTAGATCAGAGGAATTAGTAGGAGAAGTATTAAAGGGAAAACGTCATGAGTTTATACTTGCTACAAAAGGTGGAATTCAACCGTTGTTAAATGGAGAAACTTATATTAACAATGAACCAAGTTATTTAAGAAATGCTGTGGAAAATAGCTTAAGAAGATTACAGACTGATTATGTTGATTTATATTATTTACATTTTACAAACCCTAAAACAAGTTACATAGATTCAATTGGAGAGCTTACTCGTTTAAAAGAAGAAGGGAAAATTCGTTCAATTGGAATATCGAACGTAAACATAGAACAATTAAAAGAAGCGAACCAACATGGTCATATAGATGTTGTACAATCTCCATACAATATGTTAGAACGTACAGCTGAGGAAGAACTGTTGCCGTATTGTATAGAAGCGGGTATTTCATTTATTCCATATGGGCCTCTTGCTTTTGGAATATTAGGCGGAAAATATACAGAAGATTTCAAATTAAATGAAGTCGATTGGCGTCAAAATGTAAATCTATTTGAAGAAAATACATATAAGAGTAATTTTAAGAAAGTGAATAAGTTAAAAGGGCTAGCGAAAGAAAATGATATTGAAGTGTCTCATTTAGCGTTAGCATGGTTATTAAATAAAGAAGGAATTGATACTGTTATACCTGGTGGAAAGCGGGCAGAGCAGGTAAGAGGAAGTGTGAAAGTGGTAGACGTTGCATTGAATGAAAGGGTCATGAAAGAAATCCAATCTATTTTAGAAGATTAGTTAAACAGAGGGAGAGTACCCTCTGTTTATATAAGGAGAAGGTCTAAATGAACAGAGTACTAGCTGTATTTTTTATGATAATGTTTATGATCGGTACAGATACTTTCTTAATTTCACCACTGTTGCCGACATTACAACAGGTGTATCATGTTTCAACTGAGTTGTCAGGATGGATGGTGAGTTCGTATGCTTTAGGGTATGCTGGATTTGCGCTTATTGCTGGTCCTATATCAGATGGATTAAACAGAAAAAAAGTGATGGTACTAGGTATGAGTTTTTTTGCAATAAGTACATTTTTTTGTGGAATTGCACCGAGTTTTTTATGGATGCTAACATTTAGATTTTTAGCAGGTGTAAGTGCAGCTTTTGTATCTCCACAAGTGTGGGCATCTATTCCGCTCCTTATAGAGAAAAAGCAAATTGTGAAAGCAATTGGGGTTGCAACAGCAGGGTTATCAATCTCTCAAATTTTAGGGCTGCCACTGGGAGCTTATTTAGCAACGATACATTATACAATCCCATTCTATTTCATTGGTATATTATCAGCACTACTTGTCATTCTTATTTATGTTGTATTACCAGAAATACAGTCGGTTCATATAGGTGGAAATAAAAAAGCGATTTTACAGCGTTATAAACAATTACTTACAGATTCAAAGGTTTCACTTTCTTATTTTGCATACTTTGTTTTTCAAACCGGAAATTTTGCTGCATTTTCATTTTTTGGTGTATGGCTTTCCATTCAATTTGGCTTACAAGTTCATGAAGTAGGTACAGCTATGCTCGTATTAGGGTTAGGAAATTTAACTGGTAATATTTTTGGTCCTAGAATCGTAAATAAAATTGGTTATAACCTTTCTTTCTATGGTGGAATTATATTTACAGCAGTGCTATATGTATTACTTCCACATGTAAAGAACATTGTATTGGTGGAGTTATCGTTCTTTGCTTTGTTTTTTTGGACAGGAATTTTGTTTGTATTAATGATGAGGCACTTACAAAACATATCTAGTGTAGCAAGAGGAACAGGAGCCGCGCTTGCAAATGCTTCTATGTACATTGGTCAAATGATTGGTGCGGCAATAGCTGGAATGTTATTTGCAATATCTCACAATTTTATCCTTATAGGTAGTTTTACAGCGTTACTATATATAGGAGCTTTATTTTTGTTTAGAAAAAGTGAAAAACTTACTGAAAATAGTGAAACAGGAATCGCATCATAAAGCTTGTATAAATATTTCGCAAATCAGAATTAATAAGAGTGTGAATACATGAATGTGCTTTTAATTAAAGTGGTTACTAAAAGTATAGAAATAGTAGAAGAAATGTATTGTAACAAAGTTATGAGGAATCAAAAAATAAAAATCCCTATAAAGATAGGGATTTATATATCGGCATATAGTTCCTTGGAAAAGGATATACTTAGTTTAGCATATCGGACTACTTATATTTGTGAAATAGATGTGAAAGTAATGTGAAAAATGCTGAAGGAAAAAACTATTTAAATAGAGGGCAATTTAGATGGGAATATGGATTTTACATAAATATTGTGTTATATTTCTACTTATCTGTTAATAATTACATATTTTAATTTTATTGGGGATAAAAGGGAGAGGTTTAAATGCAATGGTATTTGAAAGCTCTAAAGAATTATGGGAATTTTAGTGGTAGAGCTACGCGAAAAGAGTACTGGATTTTTAGTTTATCCAATATCGTAATTTTTTGGCTACTGTTATTTTTATCATCATTTTCAGAGGTGTTAGTTGCTATTATTGCGTTGCTATTTATGTTAGTAATGATTATACCAAGTTTTTCGGTTGGTGCACGACGATTACATGATATTGGGAAAACGGGATGGTGGCAACTATTAAATTTTGTACCGTTTGGTAGCGTTGTTTTACTTGTATTTTTTATCATTGAAAGTGAAGAAAATGACAATCAATACGGACCAAATCCGCATTCAGATTTAAAAGAAGCGATTTAATAAACTTATTTAGTTTGTAGCATTACTAGTTCAATTATTTTATCTATTATTAAAATGGTTTGCGTGGGCTAATATTATTAGTTTGATCTTTAGGTCTAGATGACTTTTGAAACTGTAAAAATGGGAAGTATAAAGGCGGAGAGAATATAGCATGGAAAGAGAAAAATTCTAAATAAAAAGCACTGTTTTAGCTAATGTAGCTAAAACAGTGCTTTTCTCTTTGATTGAACAGTTGCAGCATTTTCATCATGTATACCTGCATCTTTAATAATTCGTTGTTTTGCTTTATTTAATAGATGGTTTACTGCTTCGCCAAAATAGTTAGCTTCGCTTTTTGTGCGGGCTTCTCGTAAACATTTATAGTTTTCTAGCAGTTCCTCTTTTTCGGAGTTTGTTAAGAAATCTTCTATTTTCTTTTTTGTCATACGAAACACCCTTTCTCCTGACAAACGACGCAATAGAAAATATTTATTTCTCATTATAACAATAATTTTAAAAGAAAGTATACACTAACGTCGCAATAATTTGTCAATTTCTTGAATCTTCTCATCAGCTTTCCCAATTTGCGTATTTTTAGCCTGTTCGCCACCAAGAGCTTGATGTAGTAAAAAAGTTTGACCGGAAATAGCAGTTACAATGGATACTTTTATAATTTCTTTTATTGCGGTGACATCGAATAAAACGAGCCCAAGAAGTGCGGCTAGGCTACCAGTAAAAATATCAGTTAAAAATCCAAAATGAAAAAATGTTTTCAAACGGCGTGGAAGCAATAACTTACCTTGGTTATTGATTAGATGGGAAACGAAGCCGGTAATGCCACCAACGAGAACAGCGGTTAGCCATTGATACATCTCCATCGAATCCACTCCTTTTAGTGAATAAGATTCGATTATTTTATATTGATTCCTTTTAATATTTCATATAAGCATATTGAGAAAGTTTGTTTGGGTATAATTTGTATTCAAATTAATTGTAACAGAAAATTTAGATATATTTCAGTCTATTATATGAATCATTTTTACAATAATATGAATGCAGAAAGGGGTGCGTGATATGAATATAGATTATCGAATAAGAAGTGTAGTTGGTTATACAAAAAAATAGGGGAATTAGTAAGCCTGCTTGAGCATACGAGAGCTGTAACATTAGGCGAAGTAAAAAATTTATCAGTTGAGCAATTAGATTTAATTATTCAAAGCAGCGGAAATTCAATTGGCGCCTTATTAAAGCATATAGCAGCTATTGAAAAAGTTCATCAGCTTATTTCATTTCAAGATCGTGACTTTACAAAAGAAGAATTAGAAATCTGGGAAGATGCACTGTATTTAGGGGAAGCGGGTAGAGCAATCCGTGGTCATGAAATACAGTATTATGTACAACGTCTACAAAGTGTTCGAGAAGAATCTCTGAAGTATTTAAGTGAACAAGGTGATGAGTGGCTCATGTCAGAAAGAAAGTGGCCTAACGGTGTAGCATATAACCAGCACTATCTATGGTTTCATGTGCTAGAAGATGAAATTAGTCATCGAGAACAAATTAGACTGCTCAAAAACAAGTTATTTGAAAATTACGTAAAATAATGTAGCTTTTTATAGGAGAATTCCATATAATGAGAATAATTAAAATAAGAACGGGGTGATGTATTATGGCGAAAATAACTTATATGAATAATCAACCAAATACAAAGGTGGATGGAAAGGGCGATATTATATAAGGTAATTCGCAATCCTTCCACTTAGTACAAACTAGGGAGGATATTTATTTGAATCAAAATATTTTAGAATCTTTCGGCTGGGATTCATTTTTTGAAGAACAAGTTACAGAGAAAAATTATGAAGTAGGTCGTATTTTACTTGAGCATAAGCATATATATCGCATTATTTGTAATGATGGTGAATATATGGCAGAACTGTCTGGGAAGTTTCGGCATGAAGCGATTACGAAAGGCGATTATCCAGCAGTTGGTGATTGGGTGTATATAAAGAAAATAGAAGATGAAAAGAAAGCGATTATTCATCGTATTTTCCAGCGAAGAAGTTCTTTCTCAAGACAAGAGGCTGGAACAAGAACAGAAGAACAGATTATAGCAGCAAATGTAGATTATTTATTTTTAGTGAATGCACTTAATCATGATTTTAATGTTAGAAGGATGGAACGTTATTTATTATTGGCGTATGAAAGTGGCGCTATGCCAGTTATTGTTTTAACAAAGAGTAGTATATGTAATGATGTAGAACAAAAAATTGTAGAAACGGAAGCTATAGCAATTGGTGTTCCTATTTTCGTTGTTGATAGTTTAGAGCATACAGGTATTGATTCGTTGAAACAATTCGTTTCTTCAGGGAAAACAATTGCTTTAGTTGGGTCATCAGGGGTAGGAAAGTCAACTTTGTTAAATGCTCTAATAGGAATTGATGTAGCAAAAACGGGAGATATACGTGAAGAGGATAGTAGGGGGAGGCATACGACAACGCATCGAGAATTATTCCAATTGCCTAGTGGCGCTCTCGTGATTGATACGCCTGGCATGAGGGAATTGCAACTTTGGGAAGGCAGCGAAGCGATTCAAACAGCATTCTCTGATATTGAAGAATTTGCGACAACATGTCGTTTCCGTGATTGTAAGCATGAGAATGAACCAGGATGCGCGGTGTATAGTGCAATTGAAAACGGACTTATTACGATAGATCGTTTGAAAAGCTATAAAAAATTACAAAGAGAACTGGCGTATTTTATGAGGAAACAAGATGCAATCCTTGCCAGAGCAGAGCGTGATAAATGGAAGAAAATTTCTAAACAACATAAAAAAATGTAAAAACCAAAGGGGCCCCTTTGGTTTTTTCTATTTGTAAATTTTATAATAATATTATTCGTATATATAGACAAAGAGAAATTAATTGTTTAAACTTTACAAAGTATTCACCATAATAGGTTATGAAAATAATAATTAAGGAATGGGAAATATTCATAATTAACTCAATTTAACTTTTAAATTCGAAAATTAGGAGGTTCATAATGGGTAAACTATTAAATTTGTTTCGTGATATGAAAGTAGCAAAAAAGCTATTAATTTCATTCTTTGTAATTTTAATTGCAGCCGTTTCTATAATCGGGGGCATGTCTTATCAAACTGCTAAAAAGAATTTTGAATCACAAATTACGAGTAGTGCTAACGATAATATAAAAATATTAGATAATTTAATCAATCAAATGATTGAAGCAAAATTTAACGATGTGAATAACTTTGCACGAGTAATTCAAGGGAATATGTATCAAGGGGATAATCAGGATGAGCTAAGAAAGACATTATCTCAGTATATCAATTTGAATATAGATGTTGAACAAGTGTATGTTGCCGGTAATGATAAGAAATTTGTACAGGAACCAAATATACAAATGGCAGCAGATTATGATCCAACAACACGACCTTGGTATAAAGATGCAGTGGCAAAACAAGGTGGTATTGTTGTTAGCGAGCCATATAAGGCAAAAGGAAATGGACATATTGTCGTAACGATTGCAAAACAAACAGAAGATAAAAATGGGGTTGTTGCGCTAGATTTAAGTTTAGACAATTTATTAAAAACAACAAAGTTAATCAATATTGGTAAAAAAGGATATGCCTTCATTTTAGATGGAAAGCAAAAAATCATTGCTCATCCACAAGAAAAATCAGGGGATAAAGCAGCTGATTCTTGGGCAAAGAAAATTTATGAAGATAATCACGGTGCTTTTACATATTCTTATGGTGGTAGTGAAAAGAATATGGTATTTGCTACAAACGTAAAAACAGGTTGGAAAATTGGTGGGACGATGTACGCAACTGAAGTAATTGAAGCTGCTCAACCTGTATTTTATAATATGTTAATTGTTATGCTTATCTCATTAGTAGTAGGCGGGGCACTTATTTATTTTGTGACACTTTCAATTACGAAGCCTTTAAAGAGATTAGTTGTTACCTCTAAAGAAATAAGCGAAGGGGATTTAACGCAAACAATTGAAATCCATTCTAATGATGAAATCGGCCAACTTGCTAAAGGCTTTAATGAGATGACGAATTCGTTACGGACGTTAATTGGAAGAATTAACGATTCAGCTGGGCATGTTGCAGCGGCATCAGAAGAGCTAACTGCAAGTGTAAGGCAAGCAAGTGAAGCGACTGAGCAAATCACAATCGCAATGGATGAAATATCAAGTGGGGCAACGACGCAAACAACAAGCGTAGAAAATGGCGCTATGTTACTGTTTGATGTAACGGAAGGAATTCAACATGTAGCAAATAGTTCATCATCTATTAATACGGCTTCTGCACATACTCGTGAAAAAGCAGAAGATGGTGGGAAACTAGTAGGAAGAACAGTAAACCAGATGCAGTCTATTGCAGAATCGGTTTCACAATCAGATGCAGTTATACAATTACTAAATAATAAATCAAAACAAATTGGTGATATTTTAGAAGTAATTCAAAATATTGCAGATCAAACAAACCTTCTAGCTCTAAATGCGGCGATTGAAGCCGCAAGAGCCGGTGAGCATGGAAGAGGTTTCGCAATTGTTGCAGATGAAGTGCGTAAATTGGCAGAGCAGTCTAGCGTATCTTCTAGTGAAATTAGTAAATTAATATGTGAAATACAAGATGATATGGGTAAGACAGTCAAATCTATGAATCATGTAAATGAGGAAGTTCAATCTGGACTTGTTATCGCAAATGAAACGAAGCAAAACTTTGCTGAAATCTTACAATCTACAAATAAAATAGCTAATCAAATTAAGACGATGGTTGAAACGGCTAATGGAATGTCAAAAGGGGCAAATGAAGTATCTATTTCGGTAGGACAAATTGCAATGACAGCACAAAATAATGCGACAAGCACACAAAATGTTGCGGCTTCAGCTGAAGAACAGCTAGCTTCGATGGAGGAAATTGGATCTGCAGCAGGCACGTTATCTCAAATGGCTGAAGAGTTGCAAGGACTAATTGACAGATTTAAAGTCTAATAGAGAACAGACTACCTCTAGTAGCATTATGCCAATAGAGGGTAGTCTGTTTTATTGTGTAAAATCAAATGGAGATGTAAACTTCCTTTATGACGTTTAAAATGGTATTTTGCATAATGTTTGTCGAAAAATAGAGGTATTTGTTAGCTTTGTGTATAATTATTAACGTATAGAATACAAATAAAAGGAGAGTATTATGGGAGTGTATTGGGGGACAAAAAGACATTCTTGGCTTAGTTACGTCTCATTTTGGCTAAGTATTTCATTTTTTATTGTTTTTCTAATTGAAGTGTTTATATTAAAAACACTTTCGAATAGCTCGGTGCAAATTGTTAAATATTTTTATTTTATATTTGTACCAGTAAATATTTTTCTTAGTTTAAAGTTACTATTTAAGAAGAATGAAAAGAAAGCGTTACCTATTTTTAGTTTCATTGTCTCATTATTATTTGCAATTTTAATAATCGTATTAGTTTTAGCAGCTATAGGGAAGGTCTTTTGAGGGGAGTGGTATAAGTCACTCTCCTTTTTTATTTGTGGTAGTCTTACTATATGTAAAAGTGTGAATGCTGTGAGCTAATAAAAGCAGAGAGTAGACAATATTTACATGGATTAAAGTCTGTCGTTATTTGAACTTGTAAGAGTGTATGGAGTAATGAGGTAATATACATAATAATGGAGATAGAATTAGTTATTTTATAAGTATGTATGAAGCAAATGAATACGGTAAGAACGTTGATATATGGTACAATAGCTATGGATAGTGATAGAGATAAAGGGTATATAAAATACTCATCGTTTTTTAGTAAGAGAGGGGTTATCTTATGCTATACGAGGATTTGGAGACATTATTTCAAACAGCTCCGAAAGAAGATAGAGGCGGATGGAAATATATAATCCAAGAACAAAATAATACATTTAAAATTGTTGATGAAATACTGAAAAATCAAATGAGTGTCGAATTATATTTTAATGAATACGATGAGGTGAAAATCACTTTATATAAAGATGGAATTCCCATTACGACTATGCAAAGAATTGCGATTTCAAAAGTTGAATTAGACGAAGATGAAGAAGGTATTCAATTTGTTTTAGAGCGCATGCCTAGTCGAATGATTCGGTTGCAGTTAAAGCCATATTTAGCATTAGAAATGGGACCGTACTGGGAAGTATGTGATGATTGTGAATGAGCATAAAAAAGCATCCAATAACATGGATGCTTTTTTATGTTTTTTGAAGTTGTTTAAACGCAATGATTGGCAGTATAACAATACTTACCCATCCGATGATAGGATATAGAATGTGAAGTAAGTCACTGTAACCGATGTAGCTAAAGCAATAACTAATTAGTAAAATGAAGAAAATAATATTGTTATTTTTCCACCCAGTAATAGATTGCATCTGTTTTGTCATTCCGAACACATTACCAACTAAAGTTGTGAAAACTTCACCGAAAATAATGAGAACGAAAAAGAAGTGAAAAGTTGCATTAAATCTTCTTATGACTTCAGCCATTGGGATGTTATATTGGTAAAATTGATCGACTGATAAGATTGCTAAATGGCTGCATAATAAAATTAAAGAAAGTCCAGCACCACCCAAAATCCCACCCCAAAAAATAGCTTTTCGATCTCTTACTTCACTGGCTAATGGGACGAGAACACTTTGGGCGAGAGAAAGATTTAAGGCGACATATGTAATAGGGCTAGTAATCCATTTCATATTCCAGTTCTCTGCAGGAATAGTGTTATTAATGGAAGGTGTACCGTGAAAAAAGGTTGTAATAGCAAGTCCGATAATAAAAATCATCATAATAGGTACGACAAGTGTATTTACTTCAAAAACACCTTGTAATCCGCGGCTACTTATAATAAGACAAGCGATAACTGTAATAAGAATACCGAGTTGTCTTGGTAAGCGAAGTTGCTCTTCAAATACTGCACCAGCCCCTGATAACATAACGCTCGTTACGCCGAATAAAACGAGTAATAATAATGTGTTTACAACATTCCCAAATACATCCCCAAATAAATATTTGTTAAATTCTTGCGCTGAAAATGCCCCGATTTGTGATGAAAGTAACATCATCTTTGTGCCAAGCCAAATAAAAAAAAATCCACTTACACATATGCCAATTGTCCCGTATAATCCATTCACTGTGAAAAATTCAACAATTTCTCGTCCAGTAGCAAATCCAGCTCCAACGACAGTTCCGATATAAGTAGCGGCTACTTTCTTTGCTACTTGCCATTGTTGATTGTCCATGTTATCCCTCTTTCTACTATGATGAGCTTGATGTACTATTATGCATATGTATGAGCTTGGACAATTAGACGTATGAAGTGTTTGAAAAAATACATGAATTTAATGATATTAGGGAAGCATTAAAGGTGTTAAAACTTTGTTACATATAAGCCAATTGTTCGAAAGGAAAGGGAATGTATGGTAAAATGTAATTAGGTTATTAAAAGATAAACATTACAAAATGATAAGAGGAGTGATTGTATGAGTACGAAAACAAATGTTGTTGAAGTATTAAACAAGCAGGTAGCAAACTGGAATGTGTTATATGTTAAACTACATAATTATCACTGGTATGTGACAGGGCCACACTTCTTTACATTACATGAGAAATTTGAAGAGTTTTATAATGAGGCTGGAACGTATATTGATGAGTTAGCAGAACGTATTTTAGCTTTAGAAGGTAAACCATTAGCGACAATGAAAGAATATCTCGCAACATCTAGTGTCAGCGAAGGGACAAGCAAAGAATCTGCAGAAGAAATGGTGCAAACATTAGTGAATGATTATTCTGCACTTATTCAAGAATTAAAAGAAGGTATGGAAGTTGCAGGTGAAGCTGGTGATGAAACATCAGCTGACATGCTGTTAGCAATTCATACAACATTAGAACAGCATGTATGGATGCTAAGTGCATTCTTAAAATAACGATAAATATAATAGAAACCCATTGAAAAATTATTTCAATGGGTTTTTTTATGATTTTTCAGTTTTCTTTTATGCTATAATATAGTAAAAAGGAGGCGATGCGATGTTTCGCTTTTTCAGAACTGGAAAAGAAGAGCGGGAAATTACGAAAGATGAATTAGAACAAGCGATGGCTCAGTTTTTAGAAACGAATGCTAATATCGTTTATACAGTATTAGTAAATGAAGATTATACAGTAAATTATGATTTGTTAAAACCGTATTTACCTGCATTTCCAACAAATGATTTTCTCATAACGAAGGAAACGCTTGAGGTATTTGAACATACAGCAGAAAATTTAAGCCTAGTGAAAGAAATTGATGTCGTACAAAAAGCAGTAGACCAATACGTAACAGAAAAAGAAATGTTCCCAATTGTTGAAGGTAGCGAAGATCGCCTCATATGCGGAATGAAGCTAGGACCTTACTTAAATCGTAGCTTAAAAAGAGACTTATATATTTCAGAAAAACATTATTTAGTTTCAAGTAAACCAGATAGAAAAAAACAAAAGAGCGGGTACATGTAATGAAAACAACAATACATATATTGTTGTCTTTTTTTGTTTTTTAAAATATTGATTTTTCAGTCTATTATTATTTATACTAAATGTATTGGACAGGGAAGAGTAACTATTAAGCATCATTTTGAGAATAAGGTATTGTTAGCGTGGGTTATACAAAGTGGTATAAAGATTCGCAAAAAATATTATAAAAGGTTTCGGGGGAATTGGTACATGAAAAATAGCATGACTTACATTCAATTATTAAATGAAACGTTACGTTGTTATGCAAATAAAGGAAGTTTTGAAGCGTACAATTATATAATGGAAAACGCTACAGGTGTAATAGGGAATGAGGCGCAAATATATAATTTTAAGTATGCACTCGCAAGTGCATCGGGACTTGAAAAAGAAGCATTACATTTAATGAGAGAGGCCATTATAGAAAAGGGATTCTGGTATGGAAATGAGTATTTAATTTCCGACGAAGATTTAAAATCACTACATAAATTTGAAGAATTTCATACAATGGTGCAATTATGTAATGAAAGAGAAGAATTAGCACATAAAAAGGAAAGACCAGATGTGAAATATATATACAGCAAGAAAGAAGGAAATCTACTACTTACATTGCACGGTGACCAAGAAAATATTCAAATAGTAGAGCCATATTGGAAATCAGTTTTGACACAAGATTACACGTTAGCTTTACCACAGTCTTCACAAATTCAGTTTTCAGATGGATTTGTTTGGGATGATATAGAGAGAGGGAAAGAAGAATTAAAAGGGCATTACAATAAGTTTATAGAAAACCATACAGTAGAAAATGTAATCATTGGTGGTTTTTCTGCAGGGGCAAGAGTAGCTTTATATACGATTTTGCAAAAAGATATAGAGGTTGATGGTTTTGTTTTTATGGCACCATGGCTTCCCGAGATTGAAGAATGGGATGAGTTGCTAAGAGTGCTGCAGGATAAACATATAAAAGGATATATAGTATGCGGGGATCAAGATGAAGATTGTTTCGAATCCACGCAGCAATTTGTACAACTATTAAGAGAGAAGAATATAGAACATAAGTATAAAGTTGTCCCTGACTTAGATCATGATTATCCTATTAACTTTGAAGAGCTATTAAAAGAAGCTATTGAATATATAGGAAATGAAAACAATAAGTAGTAAGAAAAAGAGATGCATCATATGTGATGCATCTCTTTTTAGAATTATAAATTAAAAGCATTTGCTAATAAGCGATAAGACTTTAATTTATGTTCAAATTGATGAGTAATCGTGACAATCATAAATTCGTCAGTATTGTATGCTTTGCTTAAGTTTATTATTTTTTCTTTTACAGAAGACGGATCACCAACAATCATACGTTGACGATTTTCTTTTATACGGAATAAATCATAAGCGCTGTATGAATAATTTTGAGCAGTTTCAATAGAAGGTGTACCAGTAGTTCGTTTTCCTTGCTCTAATAATAAGATTGATAAATCTAAACTAGAAGCAATTTTTTCCGCTTCTTCATTTGTTTCTCCGCATATAACAAAAATGGCAACGATTGAATTAGGCTTATCTCCTAAAAATGAAGGCTGATATTGTTCTTGGTAAGCCCTCATAACTTCAGGGCCTCCAAAGCCATTAATAAATTGCGCAAATGCGAAAGAAGCTCCGTTGTTTGCAGCAATTTTAGCGCTCTCTCCGCTAGAACCGAGCATCCACATTTCAGGAGATGTTGGGATAACTGGAGTGGCTTTTAAGTTTGCATAGTGATGGTTTTCTGGTACTTGATCATGTAAGTACATTGCAACGTCTGCAATTTGTTCTGGATATTGATCAAGTGAGACCATTTTCCCTTCTTGAAGTGCGCGAGTTGCTATTGGCATACCACCAGGAGCTCTACCAACACCGAGATCGATGCGGTTCGGATACAGTGCTTCTAGAACACGGAAATTCTCAGCAACTTTATATGGGCTATAATGCGGTAACATAACACCACCTGAACCGACTCTAATACGGTCCGTTTTCGCGGCAATATGAGAAATAAGTATTTCTGGACTTGAACCAGCTAAGCTTACGGAATTATGATGTTCGGATACCCAAAAACGTGTGAATCCGAGTTTTTCAACTTCTTGTGCAAGCGTAACTGTATGTGAAAAAGCTTGGGCTGCTGTGCTACCATCTGAAATAGGTGATTGGTCTAATACACTTAACTTGATCATAGAATATACCTCTCAATCTTAATGTACATCCTATTATATATTTACTTATGAAAAATGCGTAGTGAAATGCTCAAAATGAAAAGCGGATAATCCTATTTCCGCTTTTAATGAGAAAATCCGCGTTCATAATGATTCATTTCAACCAGATTTAAAATATATTCATAGTTGTCAATTTCACATTTTAGCTGTTCACGTTCTTTTTCAGATAGTGTCATATTGCTAAGTTTTTTACATAAGTTTTGTTTCTTTAATTCTAAATGCTTTTTTGTAGCGTGGTAATCATAAGTATGTTTCATTTTTTAGTCACTCCTTCGTGCGGTTGCTATATTATACGAAGCATAAAGAAATATGAAATCTGTCTCTTATGTACTTTTAGTGAATATTCAAATTGCAATGGTGTTATGTTTATGGGGATGTATGAATAAAATGCACTAAACCACTAACGTCCATTTGATGAAGTAAGGGGTGGAATTGTGCAGAAAGATATAATGTATAACACTGAAATGGATGAAGCGTTAAAAGTTATAGATAAAGGATTGAAGAAGACGACAAATCCAAAACAAATTATTGTAGTGGGAGCTGGTATGGCTGGATTAGTTTCAGCATCTTTATTAAAGGCTGCAGGACATGATGTGAAAATTTTTGAAGCAAATAACCGGGTAGGTGGCCGTATAGAAACGGTTAGAATGGAAGATACCGGATTATATTTAGATGTTGGAGCAATGAGGATTCCATATTCGCATACATTAACGATGACATATATAAGAAAATTTGGGCTACAGGTGAGACCTTTTATTAATAGAAATGAGACGGATATTATATACGTAAATGGACGGAAAACGACGTTAAAACAATATGAAAAAGATCCAAGTATTCTAAGATATCCTGTGGAAATGAATGAAGTTGGAAAAACGTCAGAGGAATTATTATTGTTAGCGGTACAGCCCATTATAAATTTTATAAAAAAGAACCCAGAAAAAAATTGGGACGTTGTAGTAAAGGATTTTGGAAGATACTCTACTGGGCAATTTTTAAAGTATCATCCTTATCAGTATAATACTTACTTTTCGCCAGTAACAATTGAGATGATTGGTGTTCTATTAGATTTAGAAGGTTTTTTGGAACGGTCGTTTGTAGAGACTTTACGCTTTCTATACATTATGCAAGAGGAGAGCGGATTTTGTGAAATTGTGGGCGGGAATGATAGATTACCAAAGTCATTTTTACCGCAATTAGAAGAAAATATTATATATAATCAAAAATTAATGAAGTTACATCAACACGATAATGGTGTGACAGCTTTCTATCGGAACGAGGAAACTTTTGAATATAGCAGTATTACAGGAGATTTAGTTATTGTTACCATTCCGTTTTCGACAATGCGTTTTGTAGAAGTAGATCCGTTTGATTCTATATCTCATGAAAAATGGAAAGCAATTCGTGAATTACATTATATGCCTGCGACGAAAATAGGAATTCAATTTAAAAGCCGATTTTGGGAAGAACAAGGACAATTAGGTGGCAGAATTATAACAGATTTGCCAATTCGTTATGCCTATTATCCAAGTTATGGAATTGGTGAGAAAGGACCGGCTATGATGTTAGGTAGCTATACATGGTCTTATGATGCATTGTTATGGGATGGTTTATCGAAAGGTGATCGTATTTATTACGCATTACACAACTTAGCAACAATATTAGGTGGTCAAGTGTATGATGAGTTTATATCTGGAATATCAAAAAGCTGGACATTGGATCCGTATGCGCTTGGAGGATTTGCACTTTTTCAAGCAGGTCAAGAATCTGAGCTGCAACCAGCGATTGTCAAACCAGAGGGGAGAATATTCTTCGCTGGAGATCATACAACGCTATATCACGGATGGATTCAAGGTGCGATTGAATCTGGAATTCGTGTAGCGGCGGAAGTGAATGAGTAAAAGGTTTTTAATTCAGAAAATTCTTTACTATATAACTTGAGATGGATATTATTATATATAAAAGAATTATGGGGAGTGTTTACAGTGAATCCGTTATTATTCGATTTTCCTTCTGAATTTTATACTGACAGGCTTTTTATTCGAATGCCGAAACCAGGAGATGGTAAAGTTGTATATGATGCAATTCAGGCTTCAATACAAGAACTGAAACCTTGGATGGTGTTTGCACAAAAAGAGCAAACAGAGCAAGAAATAGAAGAAAGTATTAGAAAATCACATATTCAATTTTTGCAACGTGAGGATTTAAGATTACTAGTATTTTCGAAAGAAACAGGTGAATTTATTGCTTCAGCCGGATTACATCGTATTAATTGGGATATACCTCAATTTGAAATCGGATATTGGATTGATACAAGGTTTAGCGGAAAAGGCTATATGGTAGAGGCTGCGAAAGGTATAACGGATTACGCTTTTTCTGAATTGAAAGCAAACCGTGTAGAAATTCGTTGTGATTCTTTAAATAAGAAGAGTAGAGCGATACCTGAGAAATTAGGCTTTAAGTTAGAAGGTACGTTAGAAAGTGCGAGTGTTGCGGTAGATGGAAATGGATTAAGGGATATGTGTGTATTTGCCATGACTAGAAATACATATAAAAAAGAAGAGCTGTAAAGAAACAGCTCTTCTTTTTGTGTATTATGGTACAGGATGTCCATTAGAGCTTTCGAAAATTGTAAACCATTGTTGACGATCTAAGTTAACGTTTGTAGCAAGAGCGGCCGTTTTTACGCGATCTAATTTACCAGAGCCAACGATTGGCATCATATTAGCTGGATGAGCAAGTAACCAAGCATACATAACCGTATCGATACTAGAAACACCTAGCTCAGTAGCAACTTTTTGCATAGTTTCGCGTACACGTACGGCACGTTCGGATTGACCAGTAAAAATTTCCCCACCAGCAAGAGGTGACCAAATCATTGGATTGATTCGTTTTTCTTGGCATAAATCAATTGTCCCTTTTTCAAAATGCTCAAGCTGCAATGCAGAAACTTCAATTTGGTTCGTAATAAGCGGGAAATCTAAGTACGAACTTAACATATTAAATTGTGAAGGTAAGAAGTTAGATACACCGAAGTGACGAACTTTTCCTTCTTGTTTTAATTGTGAAAAGGCTTTTGCCACTTCATTTGGATCCATAAAAGGATCGGGACGATGAATAAGTAATACGTCAATATAATCTGTATGTAAATTTTTAAGTGATGCTTCTACACTTTGCATAATATGCTCTGCACTAGTATTGTAGTGAGCCACATATCGCTCTGGAAATTTCGGTGATGGGGGAGCGATTCCACACTTTGTAATAATTTGCATGTTTTCTCGTAAGGAAGGCTTTAATTGTAAAGCTTCGCCAAATAACCCTTCACATGTATATGCGCCGTAAATATCAGCGTGATCAAAAGTAGTAATTCCCATATCCATACAATCTTCAATGAAAGAAAGTAATTCTTGTTTCGTCATATTCCATTCTGCTAAACGCCAAAATCCTTGAATAATACGAGAGAATTCTAGCGTTTCATTCATTTGAACTCGTTCCATTATAAGTACCCCCTTGATGAATAATTATTATTTTGAAAAGGCTTTCTTAATACGTATTATTATATAGTTTGGGGGGTGTACATACAATAAATATGTTTTGCTAAAAAAATGATTTTCTCTATATGCTATAATGTAGAAACATATAGCTAGAAGGAGATGTACGAAATGATTCCAGTAACAATATTAACTGGTTTTCTTGGATCGGGGAAAACGACATTATTAAATCGTATTTTATCAGAAAATCACGGTAAGAAATTAGCGGTGATTGTAAATGAAATAGGGCAAATTGGCATTGATAATCAGTTGATTATGAATGTGGAAGAAGAAATTATGGAAATGACAAATGGCTGTTTATGCTGTACTGTACGTGAAGATTTACTCGTTGCTTTAAAACAGTTACTGGACGTAAAAGCGGAAGGGAAAATGGATTTTGATGGTTTAGTAATTGAAACGACTGGCCTTGCAAATCCAGGCCCGATTATTCAAACATTCTTTTTAGATCCAGTCATTCAATCTGCTTACCAAATTAACGGTGTTGTAACGGTAGTAGATAGTTATCATATACATAAACATTTTGAAAAAGGATTAGAAGCAAAAGAGCAAATTGCGTTTGCTGATGTCGTTTTAGTAAATAAATTAGATTTAATTGAAGAGAATGAGAAAGAAAATCTCTTGCATGAAATTCAAGGAATTAACCCGACTGCAAAGTTAATTGAGGCGACTAACTGTGAGGTAGATATACCATCTTTATTACAAATCCAAACGTTTAAAACGAAAGATACGTTGCAAATTTACCCTCATAAAGAACATAACCACTTAGAAGGTGTGAAATCATTTGTATTACGTGAAGAACGTCCGCTGGATTTACAAAAGCTTAATGAGTGGATGTCAGCTGTCGTTCAAGAGCTAGGGGAATATTTATATCGTTACAAAGGAATTTTATCGATAGATGGAGTAGATAAACGTATCGTTTTCCAAGGTGTACATACGTTATTTGCTGCTTCGTACGATAGAGAGTGGCAAGAGGGAGAAGAGCGAGTAAGTGAAGTAGTTTTTATCGGAAGAGATATTAATAAAGAGTGGTTCCAAGAACATTTCGAGGAGTGTGTGAAATAAGTCTGCGTAAATTGTAGGCTTATTTTTTATGAGCACTCTATTAGATTGTAAAACAGAATTAAATAAGGGAAAGAAACTAAAAATTGATAACTGTATAATAAAAAGCCTGTTTTCACAGGCTTGTATTTTCGTCTATTAGTAACTCCATTACAACACCTACAACTGGACCTTCATCATCAATATCCCCATTTAAGCGGAAACCAAATGATTCATACAGTCCCATTGCAAGTTTGTTGTCTGGATGTAAACTTAAGTAAATTATTTTACATTCAAATTTTTCTTGTAAGAATTGAATGAGTAAGCGAAGGAAACGTTTTGCGTATCCTTTTCCTTGATATTGTTGGTCAATCATAAAGCGATCGAGCCATACACTTTTATGTTTTACTGAATACCATCCATACATTGCGTATCCTACAAGTGTTTCGCCATCATATAAACCTACTGACGTTCCGTTTCCTTCATATAATGATTCTGCTAAAGAAAACGCGTTACTTTCAATAAATTGTTGCTGGTCTTTTGCGACGTCTAAAGCAACTACTGAACGCCAATTTTTTGCTGTTACTTCACAAATGTGAAGATTCATAATTCCAACTCACCTTCTAAATTAATATAGCTTTCAAGCTAATATGGATAATTTTACTTGTTATTTTGGTCAAGTCAAGGATAAATACATAAAAAGGCAGCTGAATAACAGATTCAGCTGCCTAGAAAATATAATGGATTAGTTTGTTGCTTCTTTCAATGTATTTACGTTTTCTTCCATTAAAGTGAAGTAATCTTTATTATTTTTTGCATCATCTTCAGAAATAGTAGCTAAGTGATTTAAGCGTAAAACTTTTGTACCAGTTTCTTTTTGAATTACGGATGCTACTTTTGGAGTAGAGAACGTTTCGAATAAAATATATTTTAGATTATGTTCTTTTACTGTTTTTGTAATGTCAGCAAGCTGCTTTTGAGATGGTTCATCAGAAGCTGAAATTCCAGCGATAGGAATTTGTTTTAGGCCGTATCGTTGTTCCCAGTAACCATAGGCAGCATGAGAAACTAAAATTTCTTTCGTTTTTGCGTTCGCTACAGCTGCCTTAAATCCATCGTCTAAATCAGTAAATTTAGTTTGAAGTGCTGCAAAGTTTTTTTCGAATTCTTTTTTATGTTCAGGTTGTAATTCTACAAGTGCATTTTTAATTTTTTCTGCTTGTTTCATTGCTAGAGTAGGATCTAACCAAACATGTGGGTCTTTATCGTGATGATGTTCATCTTCTTTATGGCCATCTCCATGATCATGATGCTCTTCTTCAGTAGAAGCACGAAGCTCAATACCTTTAGATGCATTTACAATTTTAACATTTTCTTTTTGTAATGTTTTTTCCATTTTTTCAGCAAATGGTTCTAATTCAGCGCCGTTATAAACAAATAAATCGGCTTTTGCAACTTGTACTGTTTGTTTTTGACTTGGTTCAAATGTATGTGAATCTGCACCAGGTGGGTAAATTGCTTCAACATTTACATAGTCGCCACCAATTTTCTTTGCGAAATCAGCAAGTGGGAAAATCGTTGTATAAACTGTTAGCTTTCCATCTTTCTTGGCATTACTTTCTTTTTTATTTGAGCAGCCAGCGAAAATTAAGGTAAAAATAAGTAAGAATGAAAATATAGTCAATCTTTTAGGCATGAAGTTCTCCTCTTTTCTTTTTTACGGATATATTTTCCCCAATTATAGAAGAAAAATATCATTTTAATACAAAACGGAATAATTACGTTTTAGTTTGCGAACTTAGTATAATACATCTTTAATAAAGTTGCAATAAATAATAATCATTCCGATTTGTTTTTGTTATAAAGTTGTCAAATATAGGTGTATTATTTTTGCAAATGCATGCATATGTGACAACGCTGTTTTCATATATTGAAAAGGAGGTAAAGAGGGGGATGAGCGCTTGGGTTACTTAATGGAAGCTATTTTATTAATATTAGCGGTAGTATTGCCATTATCTTTCGTATTAATTTTTTTAAGAAGATTAATAAGTAATTTAGGGGACGCTACAACAATAACGAAATTACAAGAGAGAGATGAGAAAAAAGAGTGAGTAAAGCACTATGCGTACGCATAGTGTTTTACTTGTGGTAAAATAAGAGCAGGAAACTCCTAAAGGTTGTATTTTACTGAAGGAGAGAAAAGTAAAATAAGAGGTATATGCATATATGAATAAGCGAACAGCGTTAATACTTGGTGCAAGTGGTTTAGTTGGACAAGAGATAACGCGTCTATTACTTGAATCAGATTACTACGATTCGGTTACTATTTTTGTAAGAGAGCCAATGCAATTGCAACATGAGAAGTTACAGCAGAAACAAGTTGATTTTTCGGTATTAGAGGAATATAAAGAGTTCTTTGCTGTGGATGATGTTTTTAGTTGCTTAGGAACAACAATAAAAAAAGCAAAAACAAAAGCAAATTTTAAAAAAGTAGATTATGAATATACGTTACGAGCTGCTTGTTTAGCTGAAAAACAAGGGGTACAAAATTTCCTTGTCGTGTCTTCTATGGGAGCGAATCCTAAATCATTTTTCTTTTATTCACAAGTGAAAGGGAAAATGGAAGAAGAATTGCAAAAGTTAGTGATCGGTGGTATTCACATTTTTAGACCATCATTATTAGTAGGAAATCGACAAGAATTTCGTTTCGGCGAACAAATGGCTGAAAAGTTATCTCGTATTATTCCTTTTATTTTTAAAGGGGCTTTCAAAAAGTATAAACCAATTTCAGCTAAAGATGTGGCGAAAGGTATGTATATAACCGCGCTGCGAGAAGAATCGGGTATCCATACTTATAATTCAAATGAAATTACAACGATAGAATAAATAAAACCGAGAAGAATGACTTCTCGGTTTTATTTATTCGTATGAATTTTTCCTGGTGCTCGCTTATATTGATATGGTTCTTGCAATTCAAAGCCAAGTTCATTGGCCGCTATTCTTGGGAAGTACGGATTGCGAAGTAACTCACGTCCGATAAAAATTAAATCTGCTTCGTTATTATTTAAAATTTGCTCTGCTTGTGACCCAGTCGTAATCAATCCCACTGCACCAGTTGCAATCTTAGTATGCTCTTTAATATGTTTGGCGTATTGTACTTGGTAACCGGGATACACATCAATATGTGCTGGTACAACTGCACCAGAACTACAATCGATTAAATCTATTCCCTGTTCTTTCATCCACTTTGTATACTGAACGTAATCTTGAACCGTTAGCCCGTCAGGGTGATAATCATTTGCTGAAATACGAACGAATATTGGTCCGTCCCAAACTTCATTTACAGAGTCGATAATTTCGCGTAAGAAACGATAGCGGTTTTCAGGTGAGCCGCCGTATTTATCCGTTCGTTTATTAGTAAGTGGTGATAGGAATTCATTGATAAGGTAACCGTGAGCGCCATGTAATTCGATAACATCAAATCCGGCTTGTTTTGAACGTAACGCGGCCCTCTGAAAAGCTAATATAGTCTCTTTGATTTGCTGTATATTCATTTCTACTGGTATCTTCATCTTATCATTAAAAGGAATTGCAGAAGGAGCGAAAGCATTCGTATCTAATTCAGCTTTTCTTCCGGCGTGAGCGAGTTGAATGGCAGCTTTTGCGCCGTTATCATGTATAAAAGTAGTCGTTTTATGTAAGCCTTCAATTAGGTTGTCATCCCAAATACCTAAGTCTTTGTTAGAAATTCGTCCTTCAGCTAACACCGCAGTTGCTTCAACCATAACTAAACCTACTTGGCCAGCAGCGCGAGTTCCATAATGAATGAGATGAAAATTCGTAACGCTGCCATCCTCATTCCCCGATGAATACATACACATAGGCGACATAACGATACGATTTTTTAGTGTAACGTTCTTAATTGTATAAGGTGAAAAAAGCTTGGGATTCATCAAATAGCCTCCTTGATTGAATTTTCTTATATTTTACCATTCTCTTTTTTGTTTCTCTAATAAAACGCTTATACGAAAAATTTTGTATATTCGTGTTACAATGACTAATATGAACTGAATTGGAGGATGGCATATGTACCAGGCTTATTATGAAAGCGAAGTAGGTTTGCTTGAAATTACAGCGAATCAAGAAGGAATTACGTCTGTTATATTTGTTGATGAACGACAAGAAGAAAATAAAAATGAAATGATAGAACAATGTATAAATGAGTTAGATGAATATTTTAAAGGGAAAAGAAAAGAGTTTACGGTCCCGCTGTCTGCGGAGGGAACAGCATTTCAAAAAAATGTATGGGATGCACTTTATACTATTCCATACGGCGTAAGTGCTTCATATTTAGATATTGCAGAGAAAGTTGGAAATATAAAAGCTGTACGGGCAATAGGAGGGGCAAATAGTCGGAATCCAATTTCAATAATTGTTCCATGTCACCGTGTAATAGGAAAGAGTGGAAAGCTTGTTGGATATGCTGGTGGTTTATGGAGGAAAGAGTGGTTATTAAAACACGAAGGTATTTTGAAATGACGTATGGATGGGAAGAGGGATTGTTTTGAAATGTATAAATTGTGGGCAACCTTGCGGGGAGGAACAGTTAAATTGTGCAAGTTGTCAGCGAAACTTGGATAATGAACAAGAGGAAGGTAGCTCGTTAATAGATAAAGAACTGGAAGTATATGTAGGGAGACAATATCCGTATTACAAAAGGAAATGGAATCTTGAGAATAAGCGGATTGCTAGGTGGAGCTGGAATGGTTGGGCTGCTGTCTTCAATATAGGCTGGCTAGGATATCGTAAGTATTATGTACCAGCTGCTTTATTTATGTTGTTATTAGTAGCGTGTGATGCATTTTCGTATTATATGGGATTTAATGTAGCGTTGCCAATCATTAATATGGTGCCTCTTACGTTTTTATTACTCATTTTTATTCTGTTTGGAATGGGGATTTTTGCAAATGGATTATACTATCAATTTGCGGAAAGACGTATATACCGAATAAAAGCAAGAGAAATAAAAGATAAATCAGTTGAAAACTATCTAATCAATGATAGCGGCGGAACGAGCAAAATGGGAGCGACAATTGTTACTATTTTAGCAGTTGCTAGCATATTTTTTAGCCATTTCTTTTTTCCGACTGATCGAGACGTTATTCAAAAGGTTCGTACAAGCTCGCTTTATGAATATCCTTTCTTTTCAATAGGTGAATCTTTTGAAAATTATTTTCAAAATTCAGGTTGGATATATTATCGTGGAACGGAAGGGTTAGAATTAGTAGAATTCCAAGGGTATAACACCGGAACGCCAAGACAAAAGGTGAAGATTCAATTTGTTGTCGATTATAAATTAGGTGAAGTGGAACCATACTCACTTATGGTTAATGGTGAATCTAAAACTGAAGAAGAGTTTTTGAAGCTGATGGAAGAAATATTTAAAGTTCAAAATCCATTTGATATAGAGGATGGATTACAAGTAAATGCTATTCAAGAAAGCGGCTGGAAAGAAATTTCCGATCGCTTTTTTCTATGTTTGTTAAAATAAATATTTAAAATAATCAGAATCTTTTGTATAATGAAATATATTATATAGGATTTAACTTATACATATAGATTGGGGGAAGGAAGAATGAAGAGAAAGACAACAACAATTGCTGCACTTGCGTTAACGACGAGTGTATTGGTTGCAGGATGTGGGAATGGTGAGAAGGCTTCGACAACGAAGAAAGAATCGAATAAGGGAATGGCCGATAAACAAGTTTTAAATTTGCTAGAAACAGCTGAAATTCCTTCAATGGATACATCTAAATCAACAGATTCTGTATCTTTCCGTGTATTTGTAAATGCAATGGAAGGTTTATATCGTCTAGATAAAGATAATAAACCAACACCAGGTATGGCAAAAGATGTGAAGATTAGTGAAGATAAAAAGACATATACATTTGAATTACGTGATGCGAAATGGTCAAATGGTGATCCAGTTCGAGCACAAGATTTTGTATATGCATGGCAACGTACATTAGATAAAGCATTAGCGGCAGAATATGCATTCATTTTATTTGATGTGAAAAATGCACAGAAAGTAAATAAAGGTGAATTACCAGCAGATCAATTGGGTGTTAAAGCGAAGGATGATAAAACGTTGGTAGTAGAATTAGAGCAACCAGCACCTTATTTTCTTGAGCTTACGTCGTTCCCTACATTTTTCCCATTAAATGAAAAATATGTGAAAGAGCAAGGAGATAAATACGGATTAGAAGCAGATAAATTATTATATAATGGACCATTTACAATGAGTCAATGGAAACATGAACAAAATTATCAGTTGAAGAAAAATCCTAATTATTGGGATAAAGATACTGTAAAATTAGACGAAATTAATGTAAGTATTGTGAAGGAAACAAGCACGGGAGTAAATTTATATGATAGTGATCAAGCAGATCGAGTTATTTTAACTTCTGAATTTGTTGATAAATATAAAAAGAATAAGCCAGATGAATTTAAAACGAAGTTAGATCCACGCATATATTTCTTGCGTTTTAACCAAAAAAATGCAACATTTAAAAACCAAAAAGTACGTGAAGCGATTGATTTAGCATACGATAAAAAAGGAATTGCTGATGTCATTTTAAATGACGGTTCATTGCCAGCATATTTCTTAGTACCTGAAAAATTTACGACAGGTCCGGATGGAAAAGATTTCCGCTCTGTAAATAAAAACTTCCGTGATAGTAAAGATAATGCAGAGAAAGCAAAAAAATTATGGGAAGAAGCGAAGAAAGAGCTTGGTCAAGATACAATTACGGTTGAATTACTAAATGATGATAACGGTAGCCGTAAAAAAGTGGGCGACTTTATTAAGGAAGAACTAGAGAAAAACTTGCCTGGTATTAAAGTGAATTTGAAACAGCAACCATACAAGCAGAAGCTAGATTTAGAAAAGAAATTCCAATACGAATTCTCATTATCTGCATGGAGCCCTGATTATCCGGATCCAATGACTTATATTGATATGTTTGTTACTGGAAGCTCATTTAATGAAATGGATTATTCTAATCCGAAGTATGATGATTTAGTAGCGAAATCAAAAGGAGAGCTATTAAAAGATGATAAAGCACGCTGGAATGCACTTGCGGAAGCTGAAAAAATCTTAATTGGTCAAGACGCAGCAATTTCTCCTACGTACCAACAAAGTACAGCTTATTTAGAGAAGCCGTTTGTAAAAGGCATTGCTAACCATACGTTTGGCGGGGACTTCAGTTATAAATGGGCATATATTACAAAAAAATAGTATAATGAAAGGTGAGTGAATTTTCGCTCATCTTTTATTTGTATAAGGAGGAATTATAGTTGTTAAGGGGAATCAATCATATTTGTTTTTCGGTATCTAATTTAGAAAACTCTATTATGTTTTATGAAAAAGTATTAGAAGGAGAATTATTAGTTAAAGGAAGAAAATTGGCTTATTTTAACATATGTGGAGTATGGATAGCGCTTAATGAAGAGACGCATATTCCGAGAAATGAGATTCATCAATCTTATACGCACATTGCATTTTCTGTTGAAAAAGAAGACTTTAAATGTCTAATACAGCGATTAGAAGAAAATGATGTTCATATTTTACAAGGAAGAGAACGTGATGTAAGAGATTGCGAATCTATATACTTTGTTGATCCTGACGGTCATAAATTTGAGTTTCACTCAGGGACACTGCAAGACCGTTTAAATTATTATAGAGATGAGAAACCTCATATGACATTTTATTAGGGAGGGATAGCATTTGCATGCACTTGTAATTGGTGGAACAGGAATGCTAAAGAAAGTTTCTATGTGGCTTTGTGAGAAAGGATTTTATGTTTCTATTATCGGGCGAGATGAAGTGAAATTAGAAAATGTTAAGCGAATGAGTTCTGCACCAGAAAATATTACATGCCTTTCGTTAGATTATCATAATGATGAAGATGTAAAGCTAGCTATTAAAAGTACAATTGAGAAAAATGGCCCAATCACATTAGTTGTTGCATGGGTACACACAAGTGCAAAGCATGTACTATCAAATATTTGTAAAGAACTAGATTTGTCGTCTAAAACATATAGTTTATTTCATATTTTAGGTAGTAAAGCATCACGTATGCCTGCACAAAAAATAGGGAGTACGCGATGTATTTATCATAGAATTATTTTAGGTTTTATTTTAGAAGATACATATGGAAGATGGCTTACTCATGAAGAGATAGCTGATGGAGTTATAAAAGGGATTGAAAGTAAACGAGCGGAGTGGATTGTAGGGAGAGTTGAACCGTGGGAATTACGACCAACATGGTGAGGAGGAGTAAGAAATGAAAACAACTATATATGTAACAAGGCATGGTGAAACAGAGTGGAATGTAGCGAAGCGAATGCAGGGACGGAAAAATTCTGCTTTAACTGAAAATGGTATAGTTCAGGCGAAACAATTAGGGAATCGAATGAAAGATTTACCAATCCATGCGATCTATAGTAGTCCGAGCGAAAGAACACTTCATACGGCAGAGTTAATAAAGGGGGAACGTGATATACCCATTATAGCGGATGAGCATTTCTATGAAATCAACATGGGTATATGGGAAGGACAAACAATCGCGGATATAGAAAAGCAATTTCCAGAAGAAGTACATCTGTTTTGGAATGAGCCACATCTTTTTCAGTCAACATCAGGCGAAAATTTTGAGGCCGTTTATGAAAGAGTAATTGAAGGGATGCAGCTTCTTTTAGAGAAGCATAAAGGACAAAACATATTGATTGTTTCTCATGCGGCAGCAGCAAAATTACTTGTAGGGCATTTCGCGGGAATTGAAATAGAAAATGTGTGGGATGATCCATTTATGCATAGTGCCAGTTTGAGCATAATAGAATTTGAAGAGGGTATTGGTAAAGTGAAACAATTTGCAGATATAAGTCACTTTCAATAAATGTAAAAAAGGCCGCAAAACGGCCTTTTTTGGGTGGTATAAAAACTAGCAGTTACGTTTTTTATACCAGAAGTGATCAAATTTCTTATTTTTGCAAGATGGGAATTTATGTCCGCCTTTGCAATCATTCCATTTGTGTCCGCTATCGTGACAGTCTTTACCATGATCACATGAATCATCGCAAGAGCCACCGTGTCCGTGAGGGAAGAACTCGCATTTTTTACAGTAACATCGTTTAGTCCAGTAAAATTTCTTTTCAAAGCGTACACATTTTGTAACGAATGTACAATGTTTTCTACGCGTACGTTTTGTAACTAAAACGCATTCTTTTCTACGCGTTACTTTCGTAACGAACGTCCATTTTTGAACGCGTACGCGAGTACATTTCGTAACAAATGTCCATTTTTTTACATGAGTACATTTTGTAACGAAAGTACAATGTTTCACACGAGTACATCTTGTTCTTGGGCAATTACAATCATCGCTACATTCAACTTTTGAAGAGCAATCATCATCGCATTCAAAAGTACTTGGATCTTGGTGTAAGAAATCCTCCATCCCAGCACTTTTGATTTCTTCAACAGCTTTTCTAATATCACGTTTCATAGAAATCCTCCTTATCATGTATTAAAGTGAAAAGGTATTCTTTTTCCTTAACATGATATGTATGTAGGCATCTTTCTGAACAGGACAAGAGTGTAATTTTATATAAATAGATGATTGCGGATGTATGGACAAGACAAGGCGCATACATTGAATGAAGAGAACTGAGAAGGGATGAGAAAACATGCTGCCTTCATATGATTTTTTTGTTCATCCAATGTACTTAGTGGAATTGAAAAAGGACATTTGGTCAGATAGTCCAGTGCCAGCAAAATTAACTTATGGAAAAAAGAAGTATGATATTGATATCGTATACCGAGGAGCTCATATTCGCGAATTTGAGAAAAAGTCTTATCATGTTATGTTTTATAAGCCTAAAAAATTTCAAGGTGCGAAAGAGTTTCATTTGAATTCGGAGTTTATGGATCCGTCTCTCATACGAAATAAATTATCTTTAGATTTTTTTCATGATATTGGTGTACTTTCGCCAAAATCACAACATGTATTTATAAAAATTAATGGTCAAATTCAAGGTGTGTATTTACAGTTAGAATCGGTTGATGAAAATTTTTTGAAAAATAGAGGATTACCGAGTGGTTCTATTTATTATGCGATAGATGATGATGCGAATTTTTCATTGATGAGTGAACGGGATAAAGATGTTAAGACAGAGCTCTTTGCGGGTTATGAATTTAAATATTCGAATAAAAATAGTGAAGAACAACTGAGTGAATTTGTATTTCAAGCGAATACTTTGACGAGGGAAGCCTATGAAAAAGAAATTGGGAAGTTTCTACATGTAGATAAATATTTACGATGGTTAGCAGGAGTTATTTTTACGCAAAACTTTGATGGTTTCGTTCATAACTATGCACTATATCATAACGATGAAACAAATTTATTTGAAGTTATACCGTGGGATTATGATGCGACTTGGGGGCGAGATGTACAAGGGAGACCACTTAATCATGAATATATTCGCATTCAAGGGTATAATACGTTAAGTGCAAGATTGCTAGACATACCTGTATTTAGAAAGCAGTATCGAAGTATTTTGGAAGAAATATTAGAAAATCAATTCACAGTTTCGTTTATGAGGCCGAAAGTAGAAGGGTTGTGTGAATTGATTCGCCCATATTTACTACAAGATCCATACATGAAAGAAAAATTAGAAACATTTGATCAAGAGGCTGATATGATTTATGAATATATAAATAAAAGAAGAAAGTATATACAAGACCACTTACATGAATTAGATTAATTTTGAAAGAGATTGAAACGTTATCAATCTCTTTTTTTTGTATAATAAAGATGTATCAATAAAAATGAAGTAATATATTTGATAGAGAATGGGGATGCGGATATATGACGATTAAATGGATTGATTGGGTAAAACAAATACAATCTATAGCTCAAGCGGGTTTAACGTATTCTAAGGATGTGTATGATATTGAGCGTTTCCAGCAATTACGAGATATTTCTATTTCAATGATGTCACATTACACGAAAACAGATTGGGAAGTCGTAGAGAAATTATTTGCAAGTGAGACAGGCTATCAAACACCTAAAGTTGATATAAGAGCGGTTGTTTTTCAAAATGAAAAGTTATTATTTGTGAAAGAAAAAAGCGATGGGAAATGGGCATTGCCAGGTGGATGGGCTGATGTCGGTTACACGCCAACCGAAGTTGCAGCAAAAGAAGTTTTCGAAGAGACTGGTTATGAGGTAGATCATTTTAAGTTACTAGCTATATTTGATAAAGAAAAACATCAACCATCTCCATCGGCGACGCATGTATATAAGATTTTCATTGGATGCGAGATTATTGGTGGAGAAAAGAAAACTAGTATTGAAACAGAAGAGGTGGAGTTTTTTGGTGAAAATGAATTGCCTAATTTATCAATTGCTAGAAATACAGAAGACCAAATTAAAGAGATGTTTGCCTACATGAAAGACCCGCAGAAAGAGAAATTAATAGATTAATCCTGCTTGAATTGTACATATTATTAAAATGAAGATATTGGCAGATTGCAGCCTTTATGTAATAATGGGATGGTATGTGAAGAAAAAAGGAGATAAAAAAGAACATGTTAGCAAACATAATAGATCAGTTATTGCAATTTTTTGCAAGCTTAGGTTACTTTGGAGTAGCTCTTGCTTTAATGATTGAAGTAATCCCGAGTGAAATTGTACTTTCGTATGCTGGCTTTTTAGTAGCGAATGGTAAAATTAGTTTTGTGGGTGCAGTTATCGCCGGAACGATTGGTGGTACTTTAGCGCAAATCTTTTTATACTGGCTTGGATACTACGGAGGGCGTCCGGTTGTAGAGAAATATGGGAAATATCTACTTATTAATAAACATCATTTAGACATAGCGGAAGGTTGGTTTAAGCGTTATGGAGCAGGCGTAATATTTTCTGCGCGCTTTATCCCAGTAGTACGTCATGCGATCTCTATTCCAGCAGGACTAGCTAAGATGCCATTAAAACTATTTACACTTTATACGGTTGTAGCGATCATTCCATGGTCAATTCTATTTATATACTTAGGTGAAAAACTTGGTGGGAATTGGCGACAAATTAAAGAGTATGCATCTGATTACACACATTACATAATTATAGGAGCTGTTCTTTTTATTGCTCTATACTTTGGTTTGAAATATTTCAAAAAGAAAAAAGCAGCGCGTTAAAGTCAATGATTTTTCATTGGCTTTTTTTGTTTGTTTCGGTTCTAAAGAAAAGGAGTTGTCCATAATGTGTAATAATAAAGCGTAGCGGAGGAATGTGATGAAAGGGTCACCGTTTATACGTGGAACGATATTTTTAACGATGGCAACGATGATATCAAAAATGTTAGGGTTTATATATGTTATACCATTTACAGCGATGGTCGGTACGAGTGGTTACGTTCTATACACATATGCATATCGTCCTTATACCATCATGCTCAGTATAGCAACAATGGGATTACCGCTAGCTGTTTCAAAGATGGTATCAAAATATGATCAACTGAATGATTATCATACGGTTAAGAGAGTGTTGAAAAGTGGAATCGTGTTTATGTTTATAATGGGAGTCATTTCGTGTTTTACGTTATATATGCTAGCTCCGCATTTAGCTAAACTTGTCATCGATGGGAATGATCAAACGGGGAATAGTGTAGGAGCGGTTACTACTAATATTCGAATTGTAAGTTTTGCGTTAATACTTGTGCCAGTAATGAGTTTATTAAGGGGCTTCTTTCAAGGATTCCAATCGATGGGGCCTTCTGCATTAAGTGTAGTTGTAGAGCAATTTTTTCGGGTTTTAACCATTTTAATAGGAAGCTTTGTCGTTTTATATGTTTTAAAAGCTTCTGTTTCGCTAGCGGTTGGTATTTCAACGTTCGGTGCATTTATGGGAGCTGTAGGTGGATTAACTGTTTTAAGTGCGTATTATATAAGAAGGAGAAGGCACTTAAAGAAAAAAGAGATGGAAAGTATACCACAAACAACGAAATCTTTTTTCTCATTGTATAAGGAGCTCTTTACATATTCTATTCCTTTTGTTGTGGTGGGCTTAGCAATTCCGTTGTATCAGACGATTGATACATTTACAATTAATAAACTACTTATACAAATAGGGTATATGCAAGGAGAAGCGGAAAAAATTAATGCGATAATTGGTCTTGTTCAAATGGTTGTACTTATCCCGGTATCCGTTGCGACAGCTTTTAGTATGTCTCTCGTACCAGAGATGACGAAAGCTTACACAGCAGGAAATACGAAGCTATTGTACAAACATTTTACGAGAACAAATGTATTAGTAGTAGCAATTACGGTACCGGCGGCAATTGGAATGATGGTGTTAGCCAAACCTGTATATACTCTTTTATTCGGTGCTGGAAATGATCCAGAAATGGGGAGAATCATTTTACAGTATTATGCTCCTGCTTGCATACTATTTTCTCTTTTTACAGTAACGGCTGCTATGCTACAAGGAATCAATCAACAGCAGAAGACGGTGCTAGGACTAGTGATTGGAATTATTGTGAAGATAGTTTTAAATATTGTATTGCTTCCGTATTTCGATTATGTAAGTTTTATCATTTCAACATACGCGGGCTATACGATTTCAGTCGGGTTTAACTTGTGGATGCTTTCTAAATATGTTATAAAGGCAACATAAGCTTTTAAGGCAGAGAGCACTCTGTCTTTTTCTATGTTTATCCCGCTTTAACGGGCAGTGAGACCCTCACCGCACAATTCAGCGAAAGAAAAGAAGTTTGGTTGGGGGCGGATAACTCGTAAAAGCCCGATTTGTAAGGGCTAATAATTAGTGAGGATGAAGCCCTCCACTGATTAAAGTTTCACTTTATAATATTTTTCTTATAAAAACGTTTTCAAAATAATTTTTCTATTGAAATTTAAACGTATGTTTCATATGCTGAGAATGGCGGTTTAAAAACTGTGATTTAAGAGAGGTAGATTCCTACATGTAAAAAGAATCGGGGTGATAGTATGTTAAATATATATTTAACAGACCGAAACGGAAAACTACAAGAGATTGAGGAAATGCAAAAGGGGTGCTGGATTAATGTACTTCATCCAACAGAAGAAGAAATTCAATATCTAGTACAAACTTTAAATGTAGACTTAGATTTCATTAAAGACCCTTTGGATGATGAAGAACGCTCTCGTATTGAAAAGGAAGACAATAATACTTTAATTATCGTGGATATTCCGACAGTTAGACATGATGAAGAAGGAAATTCGATTTATGACACGATTCCAATAGGTATGATTGTGATGCCGGATTGTTTTGTTACAATCTGCTTAGAAGAGAATCCAATTTTTGAACGTTTTATTAATCAACGTATTAAAGAATTTTATACGTTTAAGAAGACGCGCTTTGCACTTCAGCTCTTATATACGATTTCTACTTATTATTTAAGATACTTAAAGCAAATAAATCGAAAAACAATTGATTTAGAGCATCAATTAAATCAGTCAATGAAAAATAAAGAGATTTTCACATTGTTAGGCCTTGAGAAAAGTTTAGTATACTTTACAACGTCATTAAAGGCTAATAAAATTGTAATTCAAAAGTTAATGCGTAATAGTACATTTTTAAAAATGTATGAAGACGATCAAGATTTATTAGAAGATGTATTAATTGAAAATAAACAGGCTATTGAAATGGCGGAAATATATAGTCACATTTTAAGTGGAATGATGAATACTTTTAGCTCCGTTATATCAAATAATTTAAATAGTGTTATGAAACTGTTAACGTCAATTACGATCATTTTATCTTTACCGACGATGGTTTCTAGTTTCTTTGGAATGAACGTAAAGGTTCCGTTTGAAGGGGAAGCCCACGGTTTTGTAATTGTACTCATCATATGTGTAACACTATCTTTCACGTTAGCTTTTGTTTTTTGGAAGAAACGTTACTTTTAACGATAAGAAAGCTGCTCTAGCATAGTTATATAACTACGCTAGAGCAGCTTTTTTGCTATGAAATCTCAAATTTTGAATAGAATATAACTTGTACAATGTAATGTATATAAAGGGTATGTATGCTATATAAACCTTGTTCAATTAATGAAATGGGGTTAAAATTACATATTGTTAATGAAAAGTTGGAGGAAATACATCATGGAATTGTTTCAATTACCGAAAGCATTCCTGCAAATGAATACAATTTTTATCTCCATATTGATCGAAGCACTTCCTTTCGTGCTCATTGGTGTATTTATTTCAGGATTCATTCAAATGTTCGTGACAGAAGATATGGTGGCAAAATGGATGCCGAAGAACCGATTTCTGTCTGTTTTATTAGCTACTTTTTTAGGTATGTTGTTTCCAGGTTGTGAATGTGGAATTGTTCCGATTGTAAGACGATTAATTGGAAAAGGCGTTCCACCATACGCAGGGATTGCATTTATGTTAACTGGACCTATTATTAATCCAGTTGTATTATTTGCTACTTATGTTGCCTTTGGGAGTAGTATGCACATGGTATGGTATCGTTCTATTGTAGCGATTATCGTAGCCATTATCGTTGGAATTATATTATCCTTTATGTTTAAAGAACATCAATTAAGAGATGATCACTTCCCAGAAGTGAATAATAAGCGTCCACTGCGTAAAAAAATGTGGGATGTATGTACACACGCTGTTGAGGAATTCTTCTCAATGGGAAAATATTTAGTACTAGGTGCGTTAATTGCAGCAGCGGTACAAACGTTTGTACAAACTTCAACACTTCTTGCTATTGGACAAGGTCCGTTTTCTTCATCAGCTGTTATGATGGGACTTGCTTATATATTATCACTTTGTTCAGAGGCAGATGCATTTATCGCTTCTTCGTTCCAAAGTACGTTTTCAACAGCTTCACTTGTCGCGTTCCTCGTTTACGGACCGATGGTGGATATTAAAAATATGTTTATGATGCTTGCGACATTTAAAACTAAATTTGTAATTGTTGTTATAGTTACAGTTACTCTTGTTGTTTATGCAAGCTCACTACTCATTTATGCGATGGGGTGGTAGGTTATGTTTCGAGCATATATATTATTAGGTTTTACAATATTAATTGCGCAGCTTCATATTTCCGGTAACATTACGAAGTATATCAATATGAAGTATGCCTATTTATCAACAACAGCAGCAATTATTTTAGGTTTCTTAACGATTATACAAATTATCGTCGTTTTCCAAAAAGAGCACCAAAAGGAAAAAGAGAAAAATGATTGCAGTTGTGACCATAGCCATTGCGGGCATGATCATTCAAAAGATGAGAATACATGGTGGAAAAAAGCATTTTCGTACTCCTTGTTTTGTTTTCCAATTATCTCAGGGTTATTTTTCCCAATTGCGACGTTAGATTCGGATATTGTTAAAGCGAAAGGATTTCACTTTCCTGTTGCACAAGCAGAAAGTAAGGATCCATTTATGACAAGACAATTTCTAAGACCTGATACGAGCATTTATTACGGGAAAGAAGGATACCGTGGTGTAATGGAAAAAGGGAAGAAAGAGTTTGTTACGAAAGACAATATTAATTTGAAAGATGAAGACTTCCTAAAGGGTATGGAAACAATTTATAATTATCCTGGCGAGTTTACTGGGAAAAAATTATCTTTTAAAGGGTTTGTTTTTAGGGATGATTCTTCTAAAAAAGAACAATACTTCTTATTCCGTTTCGGTATTATACATTGCGTAGCAGATTCTGGTGTGTATGGTATGTTAGTGAAAAAGCCAGAAGGCGTAGAGTGGAATAATGATGACTGGATTCAAGTAGAAGGAGAGATAACTACTGAGTTTTATCAGCCGTTTCATGCGAATATTCCTGTATTAGAAGTAACAAAATGGAATAAAGTTGAACAGCCGAAAGAACAATATGTATTTAGAGGAGCCGATTGATAAAATCGGTTCTTTTTTGTGGACTAAAAGTTCTGAATGTTGTTAATATTAAACGTGTAGTTCATTTAGTATAGTGATTATTGAAATATTAGGGATAAATCATTAAAGGGGTGATAACAATGACAGAAGTAAAGGGGAAAACAGCCAATGAGTCAAGGGTGTTCAAAACGAGCCGAGTATTCCCAACAGATTTAAATGATCATAACACGCTATTTGGTGGGAAGATATTAGCGGAGATGGATATGGTTGCTTCTATTTCAGCATCCAGACATTCGAGAAAGGAATGTGTCACAGCATCTATGGACTGGGTCGATTTCTTACATCCTGTTCGTTCTTCAGATTGTGTTAGTTATGAATCTTTCGTAATTTGGACGGGAAGAACTTCGATGGAAGTGTTTGTGAAGGTAGTAGCTGAAGATTTAATTTCAGGTGAGAAGCGTATAGCGGCAACGTCATTCGTTACTTTTGTGGCACTTAGTAAGGAAAATAATCCAGTTCCAGTACCGCGTGTTATCCCTGAAACAGAAGAAGAGAAAGAATTACATCGTATTGCTGTGTTACGTGCAGAACAGCGTCATATACGTAAGGCAGAGAGTAAGAAAGTAGCCACATTGTTAACCTTTTGAGATGAATATTTAGCCATTTAAGTTACTATAGCAGTCGGAAATGGTTTTAAAATGAAAAGCGGACACCTAAAAATAGGTGTCCGCTTTTATAGTTTTTTCATCCACATATCATATGACAGTAGCTACTTAGCAGAAGCAAGCAGCACCGACGATGATTAAGAGGATAAATAATACGACTAATAGCGCAAATCCATTACCATGTGCGAAGCCCATTGTTATTTCCTCCTTTTATTTTAAGATACAACATACAATATGCAAATGAGCTATTGTTTGATATGGACATATATCATGCAATGACATATTTTCTTGAATGATAATGTAATAAAAAAGGGAAGATATAGAAATAACAGTAAGTGGAGAAAGGAATTTATCCATGAAGCACTTTTTCGCTATAATCCTTTGTTTAATAGGTGTATTCATTTGGATGAACATCGATGTGGAAATGGGGAAGGAAATGGCTAGTGAATATGAATTAGGACAAGTTCGATTAGGTGAATTTCAATTATATACGAACGGTGAAGAGTTATATAGAAAATTATTTGAGGATATAAACGATGCAGAAAAGTATATATATATCCATTTTTATATTGTAGGAAAAGATGAAATAAGCCAAGAGTTTTTACAGTTATTAGAGAAAAAAGCATCTAGCGGAGTAGAAGTGAAATTGTCAGTCGATCGGATAGGTGGATATAAGCTGAAGAAAAAGGTAATTAGCCGATTAAAGGAAAACGGTGTGAAGTTTACATTTAGTAAAAAACCGAAACTGAAAAATGTGTTCTATTCTTTGCATCAACGGAATCATAGACGTATTGTTACGATAGATGGAAAGGTATCATACGTCGGTGGTTTTAATATCGGAAAGGAGTACCTTGGACAAAATCCAAAGTTTGGGCCATGGCGTGATTATCACGTGCGCATCCATGGTGAGGGTGCAGCGGATATGGAAAGAAAGTTCGCCGAAGATTGGAAAGAAGATACAGGAGAAAAAATGCCTATACATGAAAGTATACCTACATTAGGGAATGTGAAATATCAATATTTATTTTCAAATGGAAAAGGCTTATGGGAAAAGTATGGGGCACTTTTAAAAAAGGCTAAAAAGTCTTTAATTATCGCTACACCATATTTTGTACCAAGTAAAGAAATGGTGAAAGAGTTAAAAGCTGCATTAAATCGTGGTGTTAATGTGAAAATTCTCGTGCCATTTAAAAGTGATGCCATATTGTTAAAACAAGCTGCCTATCCATATTTGAAAGATATGTTACATGCTGGAGCGGAGATTTATCAATATCGAAATGGATTTTTTCATGGGAAAGTAACAATTATTGATGGAGAAATTGTTGATATTGGGACAGCGAATTTTGATAATAGAAGTTTTTATTTAAATTGTGAGTCTAACTGTATCATATATGATAAAACAGTTGTTGATGAAGTATGGAGTCGATTACAGGTAGACTTTCATAAATCAAAACGATTTTCTGAAGAAGATTTTGAGAAAATTAGTAGATGGGATTGGTTTTTAGCGAGAATAGCGAATGTTTTAGCATCATATTTATAGTATATGGACAAAAGAGAAGGGAGGCGCTTTAATGGACTGTATGAAAGAATTAATGAAATATAGTTATATGCTAATATACAAGGTTGGAGAGTATGCTGGAAAGGTCAGAGACGAAGAATTAAAAAATCTATTACAGCACCATTTACCATATATGTTACAAGCATATAATGAACAAGTAAATTTTCAAGAAGGAGAGAATGTGCAGCATATAACCTGTGAAACAATGGAGTTTGATTTGCATGAAATGGGAAAGGAAACAGTTAGTAAATATACAGGGGATATTCATATTGCAACCAGTTATATTGCGCATTTGAAACGATTAGCTTTAAAGTTTGCTCAAGTTGCAGTGGAAGTTGCTAACCCAGAGTTTCGCTCATTTTTGGAAAATTGTTTCCTGAAAATGAACCGTTACGCTTATAGTGTGTGGCAATATGTTATGAAGAAGGAATATAAGATTACACATCTGTATGAAAATGAAAAGTTTGCATGAGAAACTAAGGCGAAATGGTATGCGCCTTAGTTTTTTTACGTCCATTGAGAGAAAAAACTAGTTTTATTGTGTATCGATTGGAAATGAAATATATAAATTAAAATTCGGTTTTGTTATCGGAAAATTTACAAAAATTTACCGTATATTTACTGTTTTTCAATCTCTCCTTTAAAAATAGAGAGTAATATGAGGTTGTACATATTCTATCACAAGGAGGAAACGCAAATGAACAAATGGGTTAAATCATTAACTGCTATGGCACTTGCAAGTTCTTTATTAATGGTAGGTTGTAGTAAAGGTGAGGACAAGAAGAAAGAAGACGACACAACAACACAACAAGAGGACAAAAAGGATAAAGAAACAAGCGGAACCGAGAAGTCTACTGATTCTAAAGAAAAGAAATAAAGTAATAATAAAGCTTCCTCTTATATATGAGGAAGTTTTTTTGTTGTAAATTGACTGAGATTATTGAAAAATAGAAAGAGAATGAAAGAGGGGGAAAACAAATGAAAGTATGTATATTGGGAGCAACAGGACGAGTAGGTTCAAACATAATTAATTTAGCATTAAAGGATTCAGCTGAAGTGACTGCATTAGCGCGTGATTTAAATAGAATAGAAATACAACATGAAAGGTTAAGAGTGATAGAAGGGAATGTATTGAACGAAAATGATATAAAGAAAGCGATAGAAGGAAGTGATATAGTAATTAGTGCACTTGGAACGGATCAAAATGGAACATTAGCGAAGAGTATGCCACAAATTATAAATAAAATGGAAGAAGATGGGATTCGCAGGATCATAACAATAGGAACAGCTGGTATTTTACAAGCAAGAACAGATCTAAATTTATATCGTTTTCAATCAACGGAATCAAAAAGGAAAACGACAACGGCAGCGGAAGATCATTTGGCTGCATATAAGGTACTAAGTAATAGTAATAATTTATGTTGGACAGTTGTTTGTCCGACACATTTAATAGATGGTGAGGCGACAGAGGTATATCGAACTGAAAAAGATATATTGCCAGAGGGTGGATCAAAAATTACAGTGGGTGATACAGCACACTTTGCATGGGATCTATGTAAGAAAAATATATATGAAAATAGTCGAGTAGGTATTGCATATTAAAAAACCATCCCAAAGTCGGGATGGTTAAAAGATGATATAACACAAGAAGATGATAATCATAATGATTTGGAGAATTGCTTTCGCTACTGTACTGCTTAAAAAACCAACTACAGTAGCGACTCCAACTAGAAAAGCATCTTTTGGCGATTTTTTATGTACTAGTTCTGTTATAAATACTGATAAGAACGGTATGATAATAAGTCCGAATGGTGGGAAGAAGAACGAGCCGACAATGATAGAAATCATTCCGACACGTTCACCCCATTTAGAACTACCGTATTTTTTTAAGAAATATCCATTTGCAATAAAATCAGCAACGAAAATGAAAAGAGTGAAAATGACTTGAATAATCCAAAAAGAAGTTGTTAATTCGCCTCCATTTATACCGAAATGGTAAATCAAATATCCAGCCCAGACAGCTAGTATGCCAGGGATAATTGGATAAATAAAGGCGAGAAATGAAACAACGAAACAGGCAATGATACAAATTGTTAATAAAACAGTCACTTTATAGCTCCTTTTTAATATCTAGTTTATGTACAGCAACTTTTTTGACTTGATGTCCATCAAGTTCTAATACTTTAAATTGAAAACCAGCATATTCAATGGAATAGCCAGCTTCAATATTTAAGTCAACTGCTTGAGAGAGAAGCCATCCTCCGATTGTATCTAAATCACTATCATCAATATGTAGGCCAAACATATCATTTACTTCAGAAATAAGCACCTTTCCGTCTAAAACAGTAAGCTTAGGTGTACGCTTTTCAATCATAGGTGATTCATCAGCATCGAATTCATCTTGAATTTCTCCAATGATTTCTTCAAGAATATCTTCCATCGTTAAAAGTCCGGCAGTACCACCATATTCATCCATAACGATTGCCATCTGAACGCGATTTTTTTGAAGGTGGACTAACGTTTTACGAATTGGAACTGTTTCAAATACAGTTAGAACAGGATGTATATAAGATTCAAGTGGTTTATAAATACCTTTCGTTTGATCATGGAATACTTCTTTCGTATTGATCATCCCAATGATATCATCTTTATCTTTTTCAATGATTGGATAGCGTGTATATTTTTCAGTAGCGACGATATCCATATTTTCTTCTAACGTATTTTCAGTAGACAAGCAAATCATTTCGGTACGAGGAACCATAATTTCTTTCGCAACTCGATCATCAAATTCAAAAATGTTATTTACATATTTATATTCGGTTTGGTTTATTTCACCGCTTTTAAAACTTTCACCTAAAATGAGTCGCAATTCCTCTTCAGAATGAGCAAGTTCACTTTCCTTCGCAGGTTCTAATCCGAGTAGTTTTGTGAAAAATATAGCTGTACTATTGAGTAGCCAAATGAATGGATACATAATTTTATCAAATAAAATAAGCGGTCTTGCAAATTTGAGTGTGATTGCTTCTGCTTTTTGAATTGCGAAAGACTTTGGAACTAATTCACCTAATACAACGTGGAAAAATGTAATAACACTAAAAGCAATAACAAAAGATAAAGTGTTAGCCATTGTTCCAGTAATATTAATTTTTTCAAAGAGCGGTCGTAGTATATGTTCCACAGTCGGTTCACCAAGCCAACCAAGCCCTAAAGAAGTGATTGTAATTCCGAGCTGACAAGCTGATAAATAAACATCTAAATTAGATAGGACGCTTCTTGCAGCTAAAGCTTGTTTATTACCTTCATTTGCAAGTTGGTCAATTCGACTTTTTCGTACTTTTACAACAGCGAATTCTGATGCAACGAAAAAGCCAGAAATAAGAATAAGTACAAAGATGAGAAAAATATTTAATATGTCCAAGCGTGTTCTCCATTCCAAGGTCTGGAATAAAGATGTCACCTCCTGCAATTATGTTATACTTTTATAATAAATCCAAATGAAAAGAATAGTCAAAGGAAAAGGGTAAATATTGGTATGTTTCTGTAATAGTTTTTGAATTTGCTGTTATTTTGTCCGCTATACAAAAGGAATAACCCCCTACTTTTAGATTATAGAGGGTTATTTTAAATTAAGGTTTTGGAACACTTCTCGTTAAAGTGTATGACTGTTGCTTGGAGTAGTTTGTGGTCCATAGTGTTTGAAGGAAAGAAAGTATGCTATATGGGATATAGAGTAGTAATAAGCCGATTGTAACAATTATAGGTGAATTGCCGCCAAATTGAACGATAAATTGTAACAGTCCATTTGCATGAAAAACGCATTCCATAAAAACGAATGAAAGAATAATGGAACCTAAAATTGATTTATGATTCGAAGTAAGCGCCAAAAACAATGTATCCACAAGAAAAGAATCATGTTTTATTTCATATTCATTTGTGTTTTTTAAGAAAGGAATCCATTTTTTTACTGCTTGCATAACGATAATCATGGCAGTACTACATACGATGATAAATGATGAGTAGTAAGGAAGGTTTATAAATTGTGCGATGTATAGAAGTAGTAATAAGACTGAACATTGTAATACTACAGTGCAAAAAGAGTAAGGTATCCATTTCAATACAGTAGTAAACTTTTTAAACGAGTTAGGTACTTTGAAAAATAAATGGCCGATACCCAAACTTATGAAAAATCCGATCGCAAGGGTAAAAGTAAAACGAACAATCGATATAAAATATATTTCCCATATGTAAGGGAATAATGGTGTTGAATGATTAGAAGTATGTATCATTTGGTTTGCTGAGAAAAAGATAGATTCATGCATCCAATCAACCTTTGGAATTGATATAGAAGAAAGCTGTGCGAAGTTTTGAAAAATGCTAATAAATCCATTTTGATAAGAGTAATTGTGTGTAATAAAAAGAGCTGGAATAGGACTTATGGCAAAAATAACAATAACACCAATTATAAATTTACATATATGTGAGCGTAATAAGGACATATAACCACCTACTCTTAGAATATTCAGAAAATTCTTATTCTTATTTTAGCTTTTTTTGAAAGAAGTTACAATATATTTTTCATTTAGTAATTCAGAGAGAAGATTTGATAGCAAAAATATACAAGTGAAGGATTCATGAATAAATTATGACAAGAAAATGAATAATTTTCAGAAAAATAAAATAAATCGTTTATTTTTTTCTGAAAATATAATATAGTTATGGCACAGAAAGTATTTTAACATAAGGAGGCTTTTTATGAGGATTAAAGGGAATTACGTGCCGAAAAGGGAAGTTTTACTGTGCTCAAGTTCGATTACGATTGGGGAAGCGTTAGAGCATTTAAATAAAACGGGGTATCGTTGTGTACCAGTTTTAGATGAAAAAAAAGAGAAATTTTTAGGGAATATATATAAAGTAGATATTTTAGAATATAAAGGATCACTTGATGAGAGTGTAATACAATTATTAAACGATAAAGAAGGATTTGTGAGAGAAGATTCATCTTTCTTTAAAGTATTTTTTACAATAAAAAAATTGCCTTATTTATCAGTAGTTGACGAAAAAGGGGTTTTCCTTGGAATTTTAACGCATAAAAAAGTTTTTGAGTTATTAGAGGATGCATGGGGCGTTCACTCTAGTAAATACTCTGTCATGATTGGAACGCAAGACTATAATGGAGCAATCCAAAAATTATCGACAGTTTTAAAGAAATACACTGGTATTCAAAGTTTGATGACTTTTGATAATGATGCCTTATTAGTTCGTAGAATTATGTTTACATTAGGAGAAGAGTTTAACGACGGTGAATTAGAGACATTATTGAAAGATTTAGAAGATCACGGATTTAGAGTTGTGTATGTGGAAGAGATGAAAAATCCACGTGAAGTTGAAACGATAGAGTAACATACAAAAGCCATCTAATTATATATTAGATGGCTTTTGTATGTTACGTGTATAAAGTTATTTGAAAATAACAATCGAATAATAGGTGAGATTGTAACAATATTTGTGTAAGAGAATAAAAAATGTAGATAATTTCGATTTTCAAAAAAATCAATTTGAAAATATGTTTTTATTTTGCAACTAAATATGTTACTATATGTGTGATAAAAACAAAGAGGTCTGACATCTACACTCCACGTAATAACACTCTAATGATTTAAAAATTCAAAAAAATCAAAATTCAAAATAATAATTGTATTAATGATTAGAGTAAAAATAAGGGGAATGGAGAAATTATGGAGAAAGACACTGCTTTGTAAGGGGCATATTTTATCATCTTGAGCAGAGAGGAGGATGCATAGCATATTGTAAAATATAGAGATAAACAATGAAAAAGTGCTATGCAAATGAAGAGCATGAAGGGACGTTTAAGGCCAGGTGATACGGTAGCAATTGGTTTAATGCTATTTGCATTATTTTTAGGAGCAGGAAATTTAATTTTTCCGCCAGTTTTAGGTCAACAAGCAGGAGAGAATGTTTGGATTGCTACAATAGGATTCCTTGTAACAGGAGTCGGATTACCCCTACTAGCTGTAACAGCTGTCGCGTTTGTAGAGGGGGACTTGAAAGCGCTATCTTCTAGAGTCCACCCTATATTTGCGTTTATTTTCCCATTGATTAGTTATTTAGCAATTGGACCATTTTTCGCGATTCCTCGTACTGGAGCTGTTTCGTTTGAAATGGGTATGAAGCCGTTTTTATCAGAGGCAATGGTTTCAGAGTGGTACATGCTATTTCTTTTCACGATAGTTTTCTTCGGAATAACGTGGTATTTATCATTAAATCCATCTAAATTAGTGGATTGGTTCGGAAAGTTTCTTACACCATTATTAGTATTAATTGTCGCTGTTATTGTCGGAAAGGCAATTATTGATCCAATTGGAGAGCCAGCTGCGCCGTTAGCTGCTTACAAAGAAAATGCTTTCTTTGGTGGATTTATTCAAGGATATTTAACGATGGATGCAATTAGCGCGCTCGTATTCGGAATTGTCGTTGTACAAGTTATCCGCTCTAAAGGGATAAAAGAGAGTAGTCAAATTGCAAAAATAACAGTAGTATCAGGTATTATTGCTGTACTTGGTTTAACGTTAATTTATTTATCACTTGCTTATCTTGGTTCAACAAGTACATCACTTGGTATCTCAGAAAACGGTGGCCTTATTTTAACGAATGTTGTAAATGAGCTATATGGGACGAGTGGTAAAATTTTATTAGGGCTTGTTATTATACTCGCTTGTTTAACAACTTCTGTTGGGTTAACATCTGCGTGTGCAGGTTTCTTTACAAACTTATTCCCAAAACTTTCGCATAAAACGATTGTAACAATGGTATGTGTATTTAGTTTAATTGTATCTAACCTAGGTTTAACACAATTAATCGCAGTAACATTACCTGTGTTAATGATCATTTATCCAGTTGCAATTGTATTAATCGTACTTTCGTATTTCCATAAGTGGATTGGGAAGCGTAATACAATTTATATTGGAGCTATTTTAGGTGCATTGTTAATTAGTTTCTTTAACGGTTTAGAAAGTGCGAAAATTAAAATTGACGCGATTTCTAATGTACTACAAATGTTACCGTTATATAACGAAGGAATCGGATGGTTAATTCCATCATGTATTGGCGGGATTCTCGGTTTCTTCTTCTATAAATCAAATGAATCAAGTGAATTACAAAAGAAAGGTGCTTAGGCACCTTTCTTTTTTTGAAGGGGATTTTTGTATTTTGTCTAAGTAATAATTGGGGGGAATGATAAATGGCTAATTTTGAAGATTTTTTAAATTTGGATTTGAGAATTGGAACTGTAATACATGCAGAGGAATTTAAAGAAGCGAGAGTACCAGCGATTAAACTAGCAATAGATTTTGGAGAAATCGGGATAAAGCAGTCAAGTGCTCAAATTACGAAAAGGTATATTCCAGAAGATTTAATCGGTCAACAAATCGTTGCTGTTGTAAACTTTCCACCAAAGCGTGTAGCTGGATTCAAATCAGAAGTGCTTGTGCTTGGTGGTGTTCCTGAAGCTGATGATGTTGTGTTACTTCAGCCTAATATGGAATTGCCAAATGGAACAAAAATTAGCTAGGGTGAAGGTAGGGGCTAATATGGATATCGGACGAGAATATTTGCAATGTGCGATTTCGAACTTTAAAGCAACAAAGAAACAAGGGGAACGGGCACTTTCTCAATTATCATATGAACAAATACAATGGTCCTCTCATGAAGAAACAAATAGTATAGCGATTATTATTAAGCATCTGCACGGTAATATGCGTTCTAGATGGACGGATTTTTTAACGTCTGATGGTGAAAAAACAGATCGTAATCGAGATGGTGAATTTGAAGGATGCTATCATTCAAAAGAAGAAACCCTTATAGCTTGGCAAGAAGGATGGAAATATGTTTTTAATACGATGAATACTTTAACGCCGGAACACTTATTGAAGACGGTATACATTCGCGGTGAAGCACATACTGTCATGCAAGCAATTGAAAGGCAAATTTCTCATTATGCATTGCATATTGGTCAGATTATTTACATTGGGAAGATGTTAAAAGAAAATGAGTGGGAATGTTTAAGTATTCCGAGAGGTCAGTCTGCGCGTTATGTAGAGAAAAAACGTTCAACATAATAATAAGAAAGAAACCGATAAAAAATAGGAAAAAAGAAAGTCAGCCAAATAATAGATGGTTCTGTAATCATAAGAATACTGCCAAAAATAAGTCCATATATAATAAGAAAGAAATTGAAAAGTGTATTCACAGGGAGAAATCGTGAGATAAATACTTGCTGTCGTTTAAAACAATCACTGTGAAATAAATAAAAGCGGAAGTACCATGTGGCTGTAATAAGGTCTTTCTTTCTCACAATTCTTTTTTTGCATGTATGACAGATAAATGGTGGTTGCATTTCATTACGCTCCATTTTTTATTTTCATAATAATGTGAGACAAAAGTAGGTACAAAGTGTATATTCCTATATACGCTCCTGCAATAAGGAAAAATGGATTCAGTAAAATTCCATGAATGCTCGTCATGAAAACTAAATCTTGTATTAAAACATCGTATATATTAATGGAAATAATTGTACCAAGTACATATAGTGCCAAGTACGCAGAAATATGTAGCACAATAGAGATTTTTGGTTGCTTAGCGGACAAATAAAAAATGAATGATAGAGCGATTGGTAATATTCCTATTAATAGCTTCAATTCATTTCACCTCATTAACAATATAGCCGAAATTTTAACGGTCTATTCTCTAGGGCTTGTACATAACTTGAAATAGAGAGGTGATAGTATGAATCGGGGCTTTTTTTTTATGAAGTTTACAAATATGCGTAAGTTAGTTTTATTTGTTATTACTACAGTGCTAGCGACTTTTTTTCTTATTAGTCTGATGGTAACCTCTATGAAAGAGACAAAGTCAACGTATTTATATAATTGGTTAAATGAGTTATCGATGAATGGTTACATGTATGTACTTGGAAAAGAGAATCATTATTTTACACAGGAGTATCGAAATTTGAATCAAGATTTTTCAATTTCTTCTTTTCTCTTTTCTATGGCTACAAATATTCGCTTTAATGATGTACGCAGTTTTGTCGGGAAAGAGCTCCCGGGATTTGGTAAGTACGATACAGAAATTGTTATTGCGGGTGAGGGTACAAATTATTCTAACTTACCGATAGAGTCGAGTGTTCCTCTTGAAGAAGTAGTGAAGGAACGGACTAGTGGAACTGGACAAGCACCTAAACAAGATACGAATAAAGAGAAAAAACAGCCGTCCCAAACGACTGGGAAGAGACAAGTTGCGTTTATTTATCATACACATAGCTGGGAATCTTATTTACCTTTACTTAACTTAACGAATGACCCGAATCCGAATAAAGCAACGAGTTCTGTGTCGAATATTTCTATATTAGGAGATCGTTTCCGTGAACAACTAGAAGGTGAAGGGATTGGGGCTACTAACGATAAGAGTGATGTTGGTCAAAAGTTAATAAGTAAAGGTTTAAACAGTAATAGTTCGTATAAAATGTCACGAGAAATTGTGCAGCAAGCTATGGCTGGAAATAAAGATCTTCAATACTTTTTTGATTTGCATCGTGATAGTGCCCGAAAGAATGTAACGACAAAAACAATTGGAGATAAATCATATGCAAAGCTTGCATTTGTAGTAGGGAAAGGAAATAAAAACTATGAAAAAAACTTACAATTAGCGACAGCTTTACATGAGGCGATTAATAAGAAATATCCAGGAGTGAGCCGTGGGGTCATTCAAAAAGGGTTCCAGACAGGAAATGGAATCTATAATCAAGACCTATCAGGACAAGCGATATTAATAGAAGTTGGTGGTGTAGATAATACAGAGGAAGAATTGAATCGATCAATTGATGCACTTGCTAAAGCATTTGGTGAATATTTTTGGCAGGCAGAAAAAGTGAATGGATAAAGTGAATGGATAAAGTGAAACGTGAATTAGCCAGGACATCTATCGATAATTATTAGCTCACTTCAATCTTGGAAAAACGTAAGTGTAATGCTTGCGTTTTTTCTTTGTAATGGTGAGATGTCACAGAATAGACATAATTTGTCGTTGTTATAGTAATATCGAAATTTGTCAATTTATAGTAGGAGATTTACAAAGGGATTTTCGAGAAAGTAGAGAAAATCTTTTTATAAGGAAAACTTTTTATTATGAAACTGGTAGGGTGATTGAAGTGATTAGAGAGATCGAAATAGAAGATGCAGCATCATTTTTACAATTAAGTAAGCAATTAGATGAAGAAACGAAGTTTATGTTATATGAACCAGGGGAAAGAAAAACTACAGCTGAGCAACAAGAAAAAATAATCGATCGATTTATAGAAAATGAATATGCAACAATATTTGTAGCAGTTGAAGATGAGAGGATAGTAGGTTTTATATTAGTGAATGGAAATAACATTCAAAGAAAGAGACATGTGGCAACCATTGTAATTGGTATTTTGCAAGAGTATAACGGGCGAGGTATTGGGACGAGATTGTTTAAAGAGGTTGAGAAGTGGGCAAAATTACATGATGTATGGCGTTTAGAATTAACAGTAATGGCCCACAATACAAGAGCTCAGACACTATATAAAAAAGCTGGATTTGAGAAAGAAGGTGTCAAAAAAGCTGCTCTTATTATCGATGGAAAGTGCATCGATGAGTATGAAATGGCCAAATTATTAAAATAAGAGGTCGTTATATGAAAAAAAGATGGGCACTACTTGGTATTGTAGCTGCAATAATTATTGTTGGAGTAGCAGGAATCAATTATAAAATGTATAAGGATAAGCAGGCGCGGGAAGTAAGTGTAAATAGCATATTTCCGAAAGCGAAAGAAACGATTGCTAATATGGATGGGGATATTGCGGTAATTAATAATCCGAATTCAATGCTTGTACTTGTAAATAAAAGTAGGCGTTTACCAGCTGGGTATAGACCGCCAGATTTAGTTATTCCGAAAGTGCGCTACTCTAGTGAAGGTGATCAAGAAAAGAAAAAGATGAGAAAAGAGGCAGCGAGGGCGCTTGAGGATATGTTTCAGCAGGCTGACAACGAGCGTATTTTTCTTTTTGCAGTTTCTGGATTTAGATCTTTTGATCGACAAAAAGCATTAAATACGATGTATAAAAAACAAGACGGGGAAGCAAAAACAGCAATGTCTAGCGCGGTTCCTGGCACAAGTGAGCATCAAACTGGACTAGCTATGGATATTACGTCTCAATCTGCTAAATTTCAGTTAGAGACAGTTTTTGGGGAAACGAAAGAAGGTCAGTGGCTTTCTGAAAATGCCCATAAATTTGGTTTTGTGGTTCGATACACAAAAGCGAAAGAAACGATTACGGGCTATCGGTATGAACCATGGCACGTAAGGTATGTGGGAAATCCACAAGCTACATATTTGTATGATAATCAACTGACGCTTGAAGAAGTAACAGAGTGAACAATTGAGGGGAGAGATGTACAATGACGATGTTATATAAGAAAAAAGTACATGCATATATTACAAGAGAACAAGAGGGGGTTATGCAATTACTTGTTTTTAAACATCGTGATATACATGAAGCTGGTATTCAAGTGCCAGGGGGAACGGTTGATGAAGGTGAAACGTTAGAAGCTGCTATATTGCGTGAAGTACAGGAAGAATCCGGATTGCGTCATTTATGCATAGAGCGGTTTTTAGCAGATTACATTATACATATGAAAGAAAAACAGGAGTATGAAAAACGCCACTTTTTCCATGTAACTTTACTAACAGATGTAAAGGATACTTGGGAACATATTGTAAGTGCTGGTGAGGAAGATAAAGGATTAGTATTTTGCTATGAATGGGTTGATATTGCAAAATGCCCTGAATTAGCTGGGAAACAAGGTGAGTTTTTACATTTATTAGATGAAGTATACGCACAGTAATGTAAGAGTCTGAAGCGAAGGTTAATCCGTTTCAGACTTTTTTTATTTTTCGGGAAATTAAAGGTGTTTAAATAAGAGTATTGAATTTCTTTAAAGGGATATTAATTTAGGATGTGTTGAGATGAAAAATTGAAAAAGTAAGGGGTATATGTTAAAAAAGTTCATATAAGGGAGAATATAAATGGAAATTCAGTTTAATTCAATCTTAAAAAAGGAATTAACAATTCAAGATATTCAAAATGAAATGGAATCTGGAAAGCTAACTTCAAAAGAGCTAGTGATGTATTATCTCTATAGAATTGCAAAGTATGATCAAGACGGGCCGAAAATCAATTCAATTTTAGAAATCAATCCAGATGCTATTTTTATTGCAGAAGCGTTAGATTATGAAAGAAAGACAAACGGCGTAAGGGGACCATTGCATGGAATACCTGTTTTGCTTAAGGATAATATTGAAACGAATGACTTCATGCATACAAGTGCAGGTACAATAGCTCTAGAACAAAATATAAGCAGTGAAGATGCATTTCTCGTTACTAAACTGCGAGAAGCAGGGGCAGTGATAATAGGAAAAACGAATATGACAGAATTAGCAAATGCAATGTCTTTTGAAATGTGGGCTGGATATAGTGCAAGAGGTGGTCAAACAATCAATCCATATGGAACGGGCAAGGATCATATGTTTGTTGGCGGATCTAGTACAGGATCTGCAATAGCAGTTGCTGCTAACTTTACAGTAGTATCTGTTGGGACAGAAACCGATGCTTCTATTTTGAGCCCCGCTGTTCAAAATTCTGTAGTAGGTATTAAACCGACTGTCGGTTTAATTAGTCGTAGAGGAATTATTCCATTTACTTATTCGCAAGATACAGCTGGACCATTTGCTAGAACGGTAACCGATGCTACTATTTTGCTAGGGAGTTTAACTGGAGTGGATGAGAAAGATGTAGTTACTCACAAAAGTGACGGTAGGGCATATCGGGATTATACATCTTACCTTGATGCAAATGGCTTAAATGGAGCGAAGATTGGTGTGTTTAACGCTGCACCAAAAGATTATTACGAAAATGGTGAGTATGATGAAATCTTGTTTAAGGAAACGATCCAAGTATTACGTAATGAAGGAGCGACAGTAGTAGAAAATATTGATATTCCTTCTTTTCATAGAGAATGGAGCTGGGGAGTTCCGCTTTATGAACTGAAGCATAGTTTAGATAACTATCTTTCTAAATTACCTTCTACTATTCCGGTACATTCTATTTCGGAGTTAATGGAGTTTAATAAAAACATAGCAGAAAGAGCTTTAAAATATGGACAAACCAAGTTAGAGGGAAGAAAAGACTTTCCAAATACGTTACGAAATCCAGAATATTTAAATGCGAGATTAGAAGATATATATTTTTCTCAAGAACAAGGCATTGATTTTGCATTGGAAAAATATAATCTTGATGCGATACTGTTTCCTTCCTATATAGGTTCTACTATATGTGCGAAAGCGGGTTATCCGTCTATAGCAATACCAGCTGGGTATATGGAAAGCGGGAGACCTTTTGGAATTACGATTGCAAGTACTGCCTTTAGTGAAGGGATATTAATTAAGCTAGCTTATGCTTTTGAACAAGCGACAAAGCATAGAAAAATCCCCAACTTATCATGAATAGAATAAACAAAGAGGACAGGAATCCCTGTCCTCTTTGTTTTAGTGATTAAAGTGAAATATCGTTCTGCTCTGTCTTATGATATTTTAATAAACTAAAAGATAAACAAGCGGAACATAAAATAAGAATAGAAGCGATGATATAAATTGTACGAACACCGAACATATCAGTAATAATGCCAATGCTAAGCATAGATAGTCCAGAGGCTGTTGAAAGAAGTGCACCATGTGCTGTATACATTTTGGATAATAAAGCAGGGGCGACACTTGATTGTAAAACAGTCGTTTGGGAAATATCTCTAATTTGATAACATGGTCCCATTAGAACACATAGAAAAAGCGCAATAAATCCGCTGCTCGTCATACCATATAAAAATGTAAGAATGCTAAATATAAGAGAGCCAATCGACATAGATCGTATTAAATTGTTTTGAATATAGGAACTCATTTTCCAGGCTAATAGACCACCGATTAACGTGCCAACATAATAACTTGTATTAATATACCCCCACCATTCTTCGCCCTTATGAAGGATAGTCGTAACGTATGCCATCGTAATAGCGCCAATCCATATTGTCCCTGCGAAAGTTTCGATTAAGTCCATATATGTAACGGTACGGAGAGAAGGATTTTGAAATAGGAGTTTCCAACCTTCTAATAAAACAGTACTTTTGGAAGAGGGAGAATCTGCTATTCTTTCAGTATGTATGGAACGTAATGAAAAATGTAATGCAATGCATCCGAAAATCATTAAAATGTTATTAATCATGAGTGTAGAAGTAGCGCCAATGAGAAGAACGACAATACTCGTAAATGAATAAGCAACGGCTTGCACAATTTGTGTTGAAAAGGAAAAGATACTATTTACTTTTACTAATTTTTCTTTCGGTGTAAGGCGCGGAAGAATACCGTATAATAATGGAGCACTCCACCCACTACATAATGAAATGACAAAAATAAAAGTTAATAGAGCTATAATGTTTGTGGATAAGACCGGGAACAAAATCATTAATAATAGTAAAAAGACTGTTTTCAGCCATTGGAGCGTATATAACAGCGTATAAGATGGAAAACGATTTATTATAAGTGGTGCAGAGATGTTAGCAATTAGATTTGTGATAACTTGTAATAATGGAAAAAGAGCAGTAATAGTAGCTGATTTAGTTGCTATATAAATATGAGTTGTAATAATCATTACATATACGATGTCAGCGAGAGTAATGCATATTTTGGAACCTAAATAGTAGATTAGTGACAGGTTTCTCAATAAGATTATCACCTCTATAAAAAATAGTATTTAGTAATTGTAATAATTGTAATTTAAAAATTAAAATTTTTAAAGAATTTAATTTTTTGTCACTTTTTGAAAGGGATTTTCATGTATAATGAAGAATATATTGATATAGTATTATATTAATGATCATTGTAACAGTGAGTATGTACAATAGCTTGTAGCAAACGCCCAAGTGTAAGAAAGGGCGGATAAACCATTCTTTTCTTCATATACATATAGAAAATGAGAAAGAAAGTGAGGGTTGCATATGGCTGCTTGGGTAATTTGGTTTATAATAGCTGGTATTTTATTTATCGCAGAAATGTTGTCGATTACATTTTACATGCTTTGGCTTGGAATTGGAGCTGTTGTCGGAGGTCTTATTGCTTTGTTTACTCCTGATGCACTACTGTTACAAGTTACTGTTGGTGCAATTGTAAGTTTAACTTTGACATTCTTTACGAAAAGAATTTCAAAAAACTTTCGAGAAGCAAAAGGTTTTACTGATACAGTAGATATGCTTGTTGGTAAAAGAGGGATTGTTATGCAAGCGATTACAAATGAAGCGAATGGTATTGTGAAAGTGGATGGAGATACTTGGACAGCTATTGCAGATTCTTCAATTGATGCTGGAGAAAAAGTCGTTGTTATAAAGAGGCATAGTACTATATTACAAGTGAAAAAGGAGAGTGAATAAATATGGTAGCATTAACGTTAACGATTATATTCGCACTAATTGTAGTTACATTTATCGCATTAACAATTAAAATTATTCCTCAGCAAAAAGTTGGGGTTGTTGAAAGATTTGGTAAGTTTCAACGTATCATGCACCCAGGGTTAAATATTTTAATACCAATTGTAGATCGTGTTCGTGTATATCATGACTTACGTATTCAACAAACGAATGTACCACCGCAAAAGGTAATTACGAAAGATAATGTTCAAGTAGAGATTGATACAATTATTTTCTATCAAATTGTTGAACCAGAACTTGCGACATATGGTATTTCAAACTATGAATATGGTGTTCGTAATATTACTTCAGCAACGATGCGTCAAATCATCGGTAAAATGGAACTGGATGAAACGTTATCTGGTCGTGAAAAAATTTCAACAGAAATCCGCTTAGCGCTTGATGAAGCAACAGAAAAATGGGGCGTACGTATTGAACGTGTCGAAGTTGTTGATATTAACCCGCCAAAAGATGTGCAAGCATCAATGGAAAAACAAATGAAGGCTGAGCGTAATAAACGTGCGATTATTTTAGAAGCTGAAGCAGCAAAACAAGATAAAGTCCTTCGCGCTGAAGGTGAAAAGCAAAGTAAAATCTTGATGGCTGAAGGGGATAAAGAAGCGCGTATTCGCGAAGCTGAAGGTATAAAAGAAGCAAAAGAATTAGAAGCACAAGGGGAAGCACGAGCAATTGAAGAAATTGCAAAAGCAGAACAAAATCGTATTGAATTGCTTCGTGAAGCGAATTTGGATGAGCGTATACTTGCTTACAAATCATTTGAATCATTAGCTGAAGTTGCAAAAGGACCAGCAAATAAAGTCTTTATTCCGTCTAATGCAATTGAAACACTTGGTACTCTTGGGGCAATTGGAGAAATATTTAAAGAAAAACAAGCGAAGAAACTACTTTCAAATGATACAGGAAAAGAACAATAAAAGTGAGGAAGAGAAATGGTATACCATTTCTCTTTTTTTGTGCGTATATTCTGAAAAGCTTGTACATATCCATGTATAAAGAAGGTGATGCAGTGAAAAAGTATGCAACTCGAATACATGGGAAGAAACTGATTTCGTTACTCCTTTTATATGCGCTAATAGTAATTATGATAGCGTCGATTTTGACGTCATTTTTACATACAATGAAATCGAATTATGCAAATCAATGGTTTGGAAAAGTATCGATGCAAGGTTTTGTTCAAATGATAGAAAGTGAGAATCGCTATTACGGATTTGATTATTTTAAGAAGAATAAAAGAGAGTCAGTTGGGAATTTAATGTTCTCTATCGCGACAGATTTGAAAATTAAAGATTTAAGAACATTCGTCGGTAAAGAAGTACCTGGTATGTCAAAGTATTATTCTAATATTATCGTAGCTGGGGAAGGGACAAACTTGACGAATATCCCAAATGAATCTAGTGTACCGATTGAAGAAGTAACGAAAGAACGGGAAATAGCAAAAGATAAAGTTACAGAAGCGGAAAAGAATAATCCGGTTCAGAAAAAGAACGGAGCGAAAAAAGGTGAAAGTGCAGTATATATTTATCATACACATAGCTGGGAATCCTTCTTTCCATTATTACCAGGGGCAACTGATCCATCTAGCCCAGATGTAAATGTGTCTTTACTAGGGAAACGTATGAAAGAGCAACTTGAAGGACAAGGAATTCCGGTAGTTCATGATAAAACGAATATGGGTGATTTATTAGCGAGTAAAAAGTGGGTATGGTATCAGTCATATAAAGCGTCTCATGAATATGTAAAAGAAGCATTAGCACAAAATAATAAAATTGCGTTTCCGATTGATATACACCGTGACGATCAGCGTAAGAAAGTAACAACAAAAGTAATTAACGGAAAATCGTATGCAAGATTATATTTTATAATTGGGATGGAAAATGAAGGCCGTGCTGAAAATGAAAAAATTGCAAGAGCGATCAATAGTTATTTAGATGAAAACTATTACGGATTAAGTAGAGGGATTTTTCCAAAGTATAAAAAAGATGGAAATGGCGTTTATAACCAAGATTTATCGAAAAATGCGATGTTAATTGAAGTTGGTGGTGTTGATAATACGTTAGATGAATTATATAACACAATTGATGTGTTAACAGAAGCGTTTAGTAAATATTATTGGAATGATGCGGAAAAAGTGAATGGATGAGGGACGGGAGACCGTTCCTTTTTTATTTTGGAATCTTAAAATGTGATATAATGGAATTTTGTGAATGTTAAATAAAGGGAGAGAGAAACATGCAAATACTACTAATACGCCACGGAGAATCAGAAGCTGATATTTTACATGTGCATGAAGGTCGAGCTGATTTTGAGTTAACTGACAAAGGGAGACAACAAGTACAAAGACTTGTACAGAAAGTAAAAAAAGATTTTGTACCAGATTTCATTTGGGCAAGTACATTAAAACGCGCTCGTGAAACGGGTGAAACATTAGCAGAAGCAATTGGTTGTCCAATTCAATTAGAAGAGGAATTAATGGAGTTTAATAATGGAGTACAAGCAGGCTTATCATTTGAAGAAGCAAAGAAATATCCAGAGCCAAAGTTTCTTCATGATCGTTTTGAAAACGGGGAATCGTTTATTGAGTTTCGAATGAGAATAGAAGGAATCTTTTCTAAAATCTTGACAGAGAATACATATGACCGAATTGCAATTGTTGCCCATGGAGGCGTAATTAATAGTCTATTACGTGCATTTTTCAAAATGCCAATTTCAATGGACTACTATTTCAAAATGGGAGATACGGGAATAAGTTTAATTGAAATTGAGGGTGAACAAAAAACGGTGCATTTCATTAATGATACGAATCATTTGGACGGGATGTAAAGACTTATGTACAAAGTTGTATTTTTCGATGTTGACGGTACGTTATTAAGTGAGATTGATAGAAGCATGCACGAAAGTACAAAAGAAGCGGTACAAAGATTAATAGATAAAGGAATTCACGTAGTTGTTACAACTGGAAGACCATATAGTTTATGCTCACAATTTAAGGAACTAGGTATAAATACGTTTATTTCAGCAAATGGTGCACATATAAAATGTGGGAAAGAAGTTATACATAAATCAGTACTTTCAAGCGAAATCGTTCATGATATTTCAAATTTTGCTGAATTACATGGTCACAGTGTTTCTTACTTTACAGAAGAATTTGCAATGAATAATATTGCTTCCAAAGATGAACGTGTCATGCGAGCGTTAAATGAAACTTTAAATTTAGAGCGGTATCCTGACAAAGTTAGAAACTTATCAGATGAGATGTATTGCATATGTCTGTATGCTGATGATACAGAAGCTCAAAAATTCATTGAAAGATATCCAGCACTTACGTTTGAGCGTTTTCATGGTTACGTTATAAATGTATTGGAAGATAGTAAAGTATCGAAGCTAACTGCAATTCAAAAAGTATTGGAACATTTAAATATTAGTAAATCAGAAGCCATTGCCTTTGGCGATGGTGGAAATGATATTGAAATGTTGCAGTATGTAGGATTAGGAGTTGCGATGGGAAATGGTGGAGAGGAGTTGAAGAGAAGGGCTGATTTCGTTACAACGAAGGGGAGTGAAGGCGGAATTTCTTATGCGTTAAAGAAGTTGCGCATTATTTAAAACTAATAGTTAGTCAGTGTGAAAAATCCTGTTTTAATAATGGCTTTTGTTAATATGTATACTGTTTTAGGGAATTATTTGAGCTCTCCTACTTACAATTTAACTGCAGAACAAATCCTTTATTTTCGCTTAGCAGGGCTGTTTGGTATGTTGCTCTCACCACTTGCAGGTCGTTTAACAAAGAGGTTTGAAGTAAGGAAAGTTCTTCAAGGAGGATTGTTGATTGCTATTTTTAGTCTAAGTTCAATGGGCTTTGTTTCGTATCTATCTCTACTTGTAATGATGAGTGTCTGTTTTGTAATAGGTATTGCTATATCCGTTCCGTCTTTAGTTTCTCTTGTAGGTCAATTAGGAGGGAAAGCAAGGGGAATAGCAGTATCTATTTATACTTTTATTTTATTTTTAGGTACTAGTATAGGACCTATCATTTCTATTTATCTTATGAAAATAGGCGGTTATGCTCAAACATTTATTTTATTAGGAATGATACTTTTTATTGGTTTTGTAGCTTCTCTATTTATAATTAATGAATGAGTGGAAAATCACTCAAATAAAGGAATGCGTGGATCTTTCATATGCTCGCATAATAAAATATGAATTTGTCCACGATGATGATAAAAGTGTGCAACGATTTCAAGTAACCATTCAAAGCGCGAATAAGAAATCCCCCAATAGGCAGTCATAACTTCTGCTAATTCTATTTGGGAGTAGGAAAGAAATGTTTTAGAGAGAAGGTTGTATCCTTCAATCATCGTTTGTTGTATGTGAGCAACTGTTACGGGCGTATGTTCTATATAAAAGGTATGTAATTCTTTTTCTGAAATACCATTTAAAATGAGTAAATCAGCATGACAAATAAGAGAAAGATGTGCACACATTTCAAATAATGATCGTTTTGAGTGAATCGGTTGTATTTTTAAATCGTTTTCACTATATTGGTTAAGCATATAAATAGAAGTATCAATAGCAACTTTTAGTTGATGCAATGCAGATTGAACAAACATTGTAATTCTCCTCGTCTCCGTATATAATAGTTTCTTGAGGATATTATATCATACTCAAAATTCCGAAAATTCTAGTAGTTTGACTAGCATAATGAAAAGTATTATATTGTAAAAGGTCATATGAAACGTGAAATAGAATGGAATGCAATTATTGAGTTAGGAGTTAGACCAATGAGTTTGAAATATGGAAGAGATACAATTGTAGAAATTGACTTAAATGCTGTAAAACATAATGTAAAAGAATTTAAAAAACATGTAAATGATGAAGAAATTAAGATGATGGCTGCTGTAAAAGCGAATGGGTATGGCCATGGGGCAGTTGAAGTTGCCAAAGCTGCAATTGAAGCTGGGATACATCAACTTGCAGTTGCATTTGTAGATGAAGCAATAGAATTAAGAGAAGCAGGAATTACTGTGCCGATTTTAATTTTAGGATACACACCAGTAGCGGCTGTAGAAGATGTAATTCAATATGACGTTATGATGACTGTTTATAGAGTAGAAGATTTACATGGTATAAATGAAATTGCAAACCGTCTTCAAAAGAAAGTACAAATTCAAGTGAAAATTGATACAGGAATGAGTCGTATCGGTTTACAAGAAGAAGAAGTTAAACCATTTTTAGAAGAATTAAACCGTATGGAGTATGTAGAGGTAGTAGGGATATTTACGCATTACTCTACGGCAGATGAAATCGATAAATCATATACGAATATGCAAACAAGTTTATTTGAAAAGGCTGTTAATACAGCGAAAGAATTAGGAATTCAAATACCATATATTCATAGTTCAAATAGTGCGGGATCAATGGAATTAAGTAACACATTTCAAAATATGGTACGCGTTGGAATAGGAGTGTACGGTATGTATCCGTCAAAAGAAGTGGATCATTCAGTCGTTTCTTTACAGCCTGCGTTGTCGTTAAAATCAAAAGTAGCTCATATTAAACATGCGAAGAAGAATCGTGGTGTAAGTTATGGGAATACGTATGTAACAACTGGTGAAGAATGGATTGCGACTGTACCAATTGGTTATGCTGATGGTTATAATCGTCAATTATCTAATAAAGGCTATGCGTTAATTAACGGGGTTCGAGTACCTGTTATTGGCCGTGTTTGTATGGACCAGTTAATGTTGGATGTTTCAAAAGCGATGCCAGTACAAGTAGGAGACGAAGTAGTATTCTACGGTAAACAAGGTGAAGAAAATATCGCAGTAGAAGAAATAGCGGATATGTTAGGTACAATAAATTATGAAGTTACATGTATGCTAGATAGAAGAATTCCGCGTGTCTATAAAGAAAATGACGAAACAACTGCAGTTGTAAATATATTAAGAAAAAACTGAATCATTTCGATTCAGTTTTTTTATTCATATCAAATGCGAATATACCCTCGTTATGTAATACGGAGTAAACTTTGTGAAACACACTTTTTAGTTCATCTAAATTAAACTATCACCGGCAGAGATGACCAGTCCCGCAACAAAGATCTAATATACGAGAGTAGGGAAGAGCATCTTGTAAAACGAGGCTGGGTAGGAGTATTAAACAAAATGTCTCCAATGTTTATTATAGATGTTTGCTAAAATATCATAATTAGAATAAATTGTTTTTTTAACATATGTATTCACCTAAAAATTCATTAAATTATAATAGTCATGCCTCGTTTTAATTTCAAAACCACATTGTGTATATAGTTTTAAAGCGTGGATATTTTTTGTTTCGACGTCTAATTCAATTGTTGAAACTCCTTCTGTAATAAGGGTATGTACTATATTACAAAGAATATCTTTTCCGTATCCTTTACCTTGATAAGAAGGATGAACGGCGAATCCTGATAGTGTAGTAGATTGCTCTTGTTTAGAAACTGTAATTGTTCCTATCACTTTTTCAGCAATAAGGGCACTGTAAACTTGATGGGAAGATGAATTCATCATTTTTTGTAACCATGCAGTCGTATTTTCTACTGAATCACCAAAAGCTTTACTAGAAATTTTAATAAGATCAAGAAGTGATTCTGAAGTTGCAAGAGTAAGCTGTATATTATTATCTGTTGTTTTTTGAATTTCGTTTGTTTTGCACTCCATACTATATTCACTATATAAATATGGTAACTTCATATGTTTTACAAATTCATTCCCAGAAATAGAATCCCCATTAATAATAAGAAGAGCTTCATCTGTCTCTCTATTTTGTATTTCTTTCATTGCAGTTTGTAAAAGGATAGTTCCGAAACGTTGTTTTCTAAAATGAGGATGTACAAAGCCTATTAGTTCAAGCTTTGTTGGTCTTTCGAAATCATACATATTTAAAGCGCCAATTAATTGAGTACCGTTATAAAGAAGAAAATCGTTTATATAATCTTCATTTCGATTTTTTAAAAAGTTGATATGTAAATCTGAAGAGTAATCAAGATTGTCTTGTTGCCCACAAATATAAGCCAAATCCTTCATTTGCTGTATTTCACTTTCTGTTACAGAACGCTTTTTCTGAATATCCATTGTATACTCCCTCTCATTCGTATTTAAAAATAGGATGGGTGACTTAACCATTTTTTTAATTCCACATTACCTTGCACAGATAACAGTCGGTATAAATAACGATAAGGCTGTCTATATTCTTCTAAGTGAGGAATAGACATAATTGTTTCGTAACCACTTTTAAAGACATGTGCTTCTTTTTCGGTAAGTACATATTCTAGTCCGATAAAATCAAGCTCTCGCGGAGCAACAGCGTAAGCTTCAGTATCTACTAAACCCGTAATAGTTGTACCGTCAGATAAAAATTGAGTAGGATCCATATCAATTAAGACGAGTGTAGATTCCTTTGGTACGGACAGGGAAGAAAGTTGTGATTCAAAAGTAGGGAATGCATTTTGTATGCTTTCATCATCGGAATAAAACATATTCACAAGCTCTTTACTCACGTTTAAAATATGTGATTGGAATTCATCTAGTGGAATTTGGAACGTGCCTGACGGATTTCCTATGAAATCGGCTTTAAACTTATGTATTTCTGCAAGTCCTTTTCCTAGGCTGAATAAAATAGAATCTGGTTGCTCGATAAAAGATTGAACTGTGTTACCTACTAACTTTTCGACCACCACAAATTCACGGCCATTTAAAACATGTTTTTCTAATGTTTTTGGGATAGGAAGATTCGTATGTTCTTGCAGCAATGTATGTACAGTTTCTAAATGATGGACGTTCCTTGGATCAATTCCAAATAGATTTTTACATCCCCACCAAAAATCATTATTTGGTTCTTCATTCATTTTAGAAGCACGAACGATAACTTCTGTATCTTCTGTTTGAACGAGAAAAACATCACTTGCATGATCTTCATAACCTGGGTGTAAGGCTTGAACGGATAGAATAGGTGAATTGAATAGTTGTTGTAACATGAAAAGACTCCTTTTTCTGTAAATTCCATAAATTCATTATATAACAGATGATGTGTTATGAGGATAAAGATAAAAAGATAGACAGCATACTTACATTTATAGTGAAAACTCATTAAAAATATTATATTTCTCTATTTTTGTATGAATTGTCTAAAAATAATGGTGGTAATACTTGAATGTAAGACTCGTATCTTTAAATCTATGAAGAGTAAAAGTAAAATTAAGCATTCATTTATAAGATTGTGAATCACAATAATGTAGACTATAGAAAATATTTCTCAATAATAAAATGAAGAGAAAAGCATGAAGAAGTAGAATGCATTCATTTATAATAGACTTAAATTAATTAATATAATTAATTGTTAATTTTATTATATTAATTGGATAGGAGAGAATGTTATGGCAAATGTACTCGTAATAAATTTTCCTGGGGAAGGTCATATTAATCCGACTTTAGCTATTGTAAGTGAGTTAATTCAGCGAGGGGAAACAGTTGTTTCTTATTGTATTGAAGATTATAGAAAGAAGGTTGAAGCAACAGGTGCGGAATTCCGAGTGTTTGAGAATTTTCTCTCTCAAATTAATATTATGGAACGAGTAAATGAGGGTGGGAGTCCTTTGACGATGCTATCTCATATGATTGAAGCATCAGAGCGTATTGTTACTCAAATTGTAGAAGAAACAAAAGAGGAAAAATATGATTATTTAATATATGATAATCATTTTCCAGTAGGACGTATTATAGCGAATATTTTACAATTACCAAGCGTTTCATCCTGTACAACGTTTGCTGTTAATCAGTACATTAATTTTCATGATGAGCAAGAATCGAGACAAGTAGATGAAATGAATCCATTATATCAATCTTGTTTAGCGGGAATGGAAAGATGGAATAAGCAGTATGGAATGAAATGTAATAGTATGTATGATATTATGAACCATCCTGGTGATATTACGATTGTATATACTTCAAAAGAATATCAGCCGCGTTCAGAGGTATTTGATGAATCATATAAATTTGTAGGTCCATCAATTGCTACTCGAAAAGAAGTGGGGAGTTTTCCTACCAAAGATTTAAAAAATGAAAAAGTGATTTTCATTTCTATGGGAACAGTTTTTAATGAACAACCTGCTTTGTATGAAAAATGTTTTGAAGCGTTTAAAGATGTTGATGCGACAGTCGTATTAGTCGTTGGTAAGAAGATAAATATAAGTCAATTTGAAAATATCCCGAAAAATTTTAAGTTGTATAATTATGTCCCGCAATTAGAAGTTTTACAGCATGCTGATGTATTCGTGACACATGGTGGTATGAATAGTTCGAGTGAAGCGTTATATTACGGTGTTCCATTAGTTGTAATTCCGGTAACAGGAGATCAGCCATTCGTTGCAAAACGATTGACTGAAGTAGGGGCAGGCATAACACTTAATCGCAACGAGTTAACTTCTGAATTATTACGTGAGACTGTAAAGGAAGTAATGGATGATGTGACGTTTAAGGAGAATAGTCGTAAAGTGGGAGAGTCGCTTAGAAATGCCGGTGGATATCAAAGGGCAGTTGAGGAAATATTCAAATTAAAAATGAAGCCGTACGTAAAGATTAAATAGATGTTAAAAACACACTTACTTTTAATTTGTAAGTGTGTTTTTAGTATTACGCGTTACATGTGTTACATAAAAATAGCGATAAAGGAGAAACTTTTGTGTATATAAATCGATACCTTTGAATTAGTAGTAAAATTACGTTAAAATAATACTAAGAAAATATATAAGTTTTGGGGGTAATGAATGAAGAAAGTATTTGAATACGTATTATTAACAATTGGCTCAATTATAGTAGCAGGTTCATTAGAGCTTATTTTAGCACCTAATGGATTAGTAGATGGCGGGGTAACGGCTATTGCTATTATGGCAAATAAAGTCGCAGGATTGCCGCTTTATGGTGTGTTCTTAGGAATTAATATCCCAATTTTATTATTTACTGCAAAAGTAATGGGAAAGAAATTTTTTATCCGTACATCTTATGCGAATGTAGTTACAACACTCGGATTAATTTATTTAAAACCATTTCCAGCAATTACGACTTCTGAGTTATTAATTGTACTTTATGGTGGAGTACTGTTTGGAATTGGTGTTGGGATTGTTGTTAAAATGGGTGGAGCAATTGACGGTTCAGAAATGTTAGCAGTTTGGATGAATAAACACTTTAATGTACCGATTAGTACATTTTTACTTGCAGTAAATGCAGTTATTTTCATCTTTGTTGCCATTTTATTTTCAATCGAACAAGCGATGTTCTCGTTAGCAATTTTCTATATTGTTACGAAGATGATTGATTTTATACTAGATGGTATTAATCAAGGTAAGAGCGTTATGATTATTTCTGGTAAGAATAAAGAAATAGGCGATTTACTTATGAAAGAATTGCAACTATCTGTTACGTATCTACATGGAGAAGGTGGTTTTTTAGGGGAGCATAAGAGAATCATTTATTGCATTACAAACCGATTCATTTATCCGAAAATGAAAGATCTCGTTCTCTCTGTAGATCCAACCGCTATAATTGAAGCTTCCTATTCAACAGAAACGACTGGTGTGAAACGTCCGGGAAGGAAAGCTAGGTCAGGTGAATAACTAGAAGAAGGCTGTCCAAAAAGTTATTTTGGAACAGCCTTCTTTTTTATTTTGTTGAATTGTTAACATGTTACAAGTTAAACCCACTGTTAACAAGTTTCCTTGCAACTAGGAAACCAAGCGTCTTTCAATAATATAGCCAACGTTTCAATTTTATTTTCCGGAATACTACCAAAGCCGAGTAATACGTATGATTCCTTACGTAAATCATTCACGAAATCATATGGAGAAAGTGGGTATAATTTAACGCTTTGTTTTTTAGCGGATTCAATCAGTTCATTTTCATTCATACTGTTATTTACACATAAAACAATATGAAGTCCGGACTGTTCGCCAAGAATTTGAACATTAGCCCCCATTTCTTTCGTAATGGATTTTACTAACGTATGATGTTTTCTTTTATATAGTGTACGACTCCGATTAAGGTGACGTTCCCAATTCCCGTTTTGTATAAAGTTAGCAAAAGCAAGTTGTTGTATTGTAGCGACTGTTTGTTTGAAAATTCCATGCAGTTCTTGGTATATCTTTAAAAGGTGTGGTGGTAAAACAACATATCCCATTCGTAAAGAAGGTAAAAAAGATTTTGAGAAAGTTCCCATATAAATAACGCGTTCATTTGAATCAAGACTTTGTAAAGAAGGAATCGGCTTACCAGCGTAGCGAAACTCTCCGTCATAGTCATCTTCAATAATGTATCCATTGCAATCATTAGCCCACTTTAACAATTCTAATCTTCTAGATAAAGGCATAATAATCCCGAGTGGAAATTGGTGTGATGGTGTAACGTATGCGACATTGGAATTTGTATTGTATAAACTAGAAATATCAATCCCTTTTTCATCCAATGGTATGGGATGAATTTGTCTATCACAGCTTTTAATAATTGCGTGTATACGGTGAAATCCAGGGTTTTCAATGCCGTATTCTTTTGTAGGGCCAAGCAGTTGAAGCAGTAGCCAGAGAAGTGGCTGTGTTCCGGCGCCGATCACAATTTGATCAGGTGAAGAATGTACACCGCGAGAATGATATAAATATATTGATATATGCTCTCGAAGAGCGAATTCACCTTGAGGATCTTCTTTGGCAAATAGTGCATTTTCGTATGTAAGTATGGATTCTTGTAATGCTCGTTTCCAATTTGTAATCGGAAATGCATTTTGATCAATAAGCCCTTGGCTACAATCATATTCAAATTTTTCTTCTATCAAATTGTTCGTCTTCTTTGCTGCATTTCGTTTTTTATTTGGGATAATGTCAATATCGAAATTTGCTACAAAAATACCACGTTTCGGTTTACTTTCTGCATAACCTTCAGCTAATAACTGTTGATAAGCTGATTCAACAGTAATGCGGCTAATATTAAGTTGTGATGCTAAATTTCTGTGTGAGGGTAGACGTGTGCCAACAGAAATAGTCCCTTGTATAATTTCAGCTTTTATATATTCGTAAATTTGCAAGTAAATAGGTGTGTTACTTTGTAATTGCAATGGGATAGTAAAATCCATATAAAACTCTCCTTTAAAACTGGCCTTATAAAAAACACTTAAACTGCCACTTAAGTAAAGGGCAGTTGCTTTCTATAATAATGATATAACATTTAGAAAATTATTTAAATAGTTAAGGGAGAGTTAAAAATGAATGTTAAAGAAGTAGTAACAGAAGAGCAATTACATGACGTATTACCTGTTTTACAGCAATTAAGAACGAAACTTTCAAAAGAGGAAACAAGCTCTTTATTTCGAAATATGAAAGAAGAAAATTATAAACTATTTTCGCTGCGTAATGAGGATGATGAAGTTGTTAGCCTTGCAGGTGTAGCAATTTGTACGAACTTTTATAATAAGAAACACGTTTTCGTATATGACCTTGTAACAGCAGAAGCACATCGTTCAAAAAGACATGGGAAAGTATTACTTTCGTATATAGAGAACTGGGGAAAGGAAAACGAATGTGAGTCTATCGTCCTCACGTCAGCATTTTCAAGAATTGATGCTCATCGTTTTTATGAAAGAGAAGGGTATGATAAGGTGAGTTATTCTTTTCATAAAGAATTATAAAAAATAAGAAGAAGTTGTCCCGCAAAAGTTGGGAACAGCTTCTTCTTATTTTTTAAGTTATTATTAAACCGTAAATAGGTTGTAAGTTATGGTATATGTATTTGAAAAGGTTATATAGTGTATTTTGTCGAATTGTTTTAATTTAATAAAGAGAATGATTGGAGCGCTTATACTTGAAAAAAATAAAGAAACTATCAATCCCTAATGATGCTAGAGTTATCGTCATATCTGATATTCATGGAGAATTAAATCTTTTAAAAGAAGCACTACATAAAGTTAACTTTAAAGATGAAGATTATTTAATTATTAATGGAGATCTTTGCGAGAAAGGACGAGATAGCGTAGGTGTAGTAAACTACGTTATGAATCTTGTAAAGAACAATTCAAAGGTTCACGTTGTTGAAGGGAATTGTGAAGTTTTAGTTGATGCTCTTCTAAATGAAAATCCTGATCTTATTAATTATTTATGTATGAGAAAGCACTCGATTTTTAATGAATGGCTAGAGCAATTAGGTTTTTCAGTTCATGAGGGCACTTCAATTCGTGAAGTGAAAGAAGCGTTGTTAAGTGAATTTTCACAAGAACTATATTGGCTAACAGAGTTGCCAACAGCGATTGAAACAGAAGATTATATTTTTGTGCATGCCGGTCTAGAAGATAGAGTAGATTGGAAAGAAACAGAGCGCAAAAATGCGATAGCAATGCCACAGTTTTTTAATAAATCACATAAAGCAAATAAGTATGTAATAGTTGGTCATTGGCCTGTCGTGAACTATTCTGAAGAAGCACCGTCTAACAATCCAGTTATTGATAAGGAGAAAAAAATTATTGCAATTGATGGAGGAAATGCAATTAAAGAAGCAGGGCAATTAAACGTATTTATTATTCAGAGGAAACAAACCGGCGATACGTTTTCTTATACATATGTAGACTATTTTTCAGAGTACGAAGTAATAGCGGATTTTAATGCGAATTCAGAAATGCAGGGCGGAGTGACATATCCGTATTATTACATAGAGCCTATCGAGAAGATGCAAGATTACACCGTATGTAAACAAAAGGAAACGAATAATTTACTCATTGTAAAAAATGAATATATGAAACAACTTGAGTCAGGTGAATATACAGTGAAAACCGATATTTCTTGTGCGCAAATAAGCGTTAGGAAGGGAGATATCGTTTCTCTCATTGATGATAGCTGTTCAGGATATGATTTAATTAAAAAAGATGGCGTAGAGGGTTGGATAGGGAAAGGGATTTTAGTTGAGATAGAAAAAGTGAAAAATAAAACATTAAGCTGAAATAGGAGGGGTATAACCTCCTATTTTTTTAAAGGAGTAGATTGCTTGCTGTCTTTAATAAGTAAATAAATCGTACTCGGCAGAATGATAAACGTCATTCCTAAAAGAATTGCTAGTATAGCATAACCTCTATAGAGAGCAGAAACGATAAAAGGAAGTATCGCTAAAAAAATACCTGCTATCATCATTGAAATACTACTAATATTTGAAGCTCTTTTTTCAAGGTGCTTATCATTCCATTCTAATGAAACGGTTGATCTAGTCGTATCAATTTTGGAACTGAAATAACCTATTAATATAAATAAAAGCCCTAATGCTAAAAATATGAAATGATCAAGAGGAAGTGAAAAGCCAAGAGCGATGAGGGCGATGACAATATCGACAAAAAATAAGAATAGTAACATTGTGTTACCGATCCAATGGAGAAATTTCTGGTTACTCGCTGCTTTAGATAAAGCTAAAAATACAAAGAATAAGAAGGAACATATAATTATATTTACGATTACAAAAGTGCTTTTATCCATTGTTGATGTAGGCGTTCCATTAAAGTCCCATTTCGTAACAATACTTAATGGTAAGAAGAAATAGAGAATAATATTTGTCATAATAATAGTAAGAAATAAAGCAATACTAAATCGATTATTCACTGAAACACCAGCTTTCTAAATCAATAATTGGTATCTAATAACAAAATTATACAATATAATATATGATATTAGTTTTGATTTTTCTGAAAAAATATTATAATTATATATGAAATAAAGAGGAATGCAGGAGGGAATTATGCAAAGCGTTGTATTAAAGGGGAAGAAAGTTACAATTCGTACAATAGAAGAATCAGATATAAAAACATTATGGAATATCATATTTAAAGAAGAAAGTCCAGAATGGAAGAAATGGGATGCGCCATATTTCCCGTTCTCAATGCAAGAATACTCATCCTATAAGGAAAAGATGCAAACTCGTTTAAAAGAAGAACCACTGTCAAATTTAATTATAGAAAATAACGGTCAAATCATTGGGACAGTCGGGTTTTATTGGGAATATAAACCGACGCGTTGGTTAGAGATGGGGCTTGTGATTTATGACTCAACATACTGGAATGGTGGATACGGTACAGAAGCATTGACATTATATAGAGATTTGCTATTTGAAAAAATGGAGATTGGTAGAGTAGGAATCACGACTTGGTCTGGCAATGAACGAATGATGAAAGTAGCGGAGAAAATAGGAATGAGCTTAGAAGGTAGAATGCGAAAGTGTCGTTATTATAACGGAACATACTATGATTCTATTCGAATGGGCATGATTCGTGAAGAATGGGAAGCGCTATGTGTAACGAAGGGGTGAGAAAGATTGTACGCTATTATTGCTACATTTGATCGTGTGTTTACTCATAAAATTACAGAACTGCAAAATGAATTAACAAATGTAATTGGAACAAATCAACTAGCTGGAGTAGAACCTCATATTACGTTAGCTGATTATAATGAGTTAGATGTCCATTTGTATACGGAGAAACTAGGGGAGTTTGTAGCTATTCAAGAAAATATGGATGCAGTAACTTTTCCTTCTATTGGAATTTTTCCTACTAATGGAACGGTCTTTCTAGCGCCGACTGTTACCGATGAATTGTTAAAACTTCATCATTCTTATCATGATTATTTTAAAACTTTTCATGACAACCCAAATTCATATTACGTACCGGGAAAATGGGTTCCGCATTGTACAATTGCAAATAGATTACATACAAAGCAGTTTTTAAGTGTAATGGAATATATTTATGGAAAGTTTAATTTTGCAACAGCTTCAATTGAGAAATTAAAATTAATTAAGGTGAATTATGAAAATGGTTTTGCCGTTTCTTCTAGTATATTAGCAGAATATAATTTAAAGAGAATGGAGACATCGAGATGACATATATAATTAGAGAAATGAAGCAAGAAGACATTCACGCTGTACAATCAGTAGCAAAAATAGCTTGGCATGATACATACGAAGGCATTATTCCAAGAGAAATTCAAGATAGTTTTTTAGATGAGGCATACTCTGATGAAAAAATGAAATATCGTCTTAAAAATACGCATTTATTCGTTGCGGAAGAAGAAGGAGAAGTAATAGGGTTTGCAAACTTTTCACCTGTTAGACTACAAAACGAAGCAGAATTAGGTGCGATTTATTTGTTACCAGATCAGCAAGGAAAAGGGATCGGAAGTGCTTTATTACAAAGAGGGATTAAAGCATTAAATGGGATACGGAAATTGTACATACATGTAGAAGCAGCAAATGAAAAAGGAAAACGCTTTTATGAAGCGAAAGGTTTTGCTGAATTAGAGCAATTTGAAGAAGACTTTGAAGGACATATGATGCAGACAGTAAGGATGGTTTTATACGTATAAGGAGGACTAGTAATGAAAATTTTTGATTTTAGTGAAAAAGTAGGAAAGCACCTATCAGTATTTCAATCTAATTTCATCATGTCAAAAATATTAAACCATCAAGGAAATATACATATCGGTGCTATGCATTTACACGAGAATGGAATCATCGGTAATCATGAAGCAGTTGTATCTCAACTGCTTCTTATTGTGGACGGGACAGGATATGTATGTGGAGTAAATAAAGAAAAGATAAAGATAGAGGCGGGACAAGCTGTGTTTTGGGAAAAGGGAGAGCTCCATGAAACAAGTACAGAACACGGATTAACGGCAATTGTTATGGAAGCGGAGAATCTTGAACAAGCGATAGTAATGCCTATTATTCAAGGGGAGTTGTGAAAAATGATAATTAAGGCGAATCAAGAAGATACCAATGAAATATTAAAATATGCGGCTCAATCGCTTTTTGAAGGGACGAGAGGGAATTGTCAATTAAGTACCGAGAAAGCAATTGAGATTACAAAGCCGATTGTAGAAAAAGGAGCATACTATTTAATTGTTAAAGAAGAAAATAAAGTAATGGGATGGATATTAATAGGGGGAAATACAGACTATTTTTCTCGTGAAAAACTTGGATTTATATATGAATTGTACGTTTTCCCAGAATATCGCGGGAGAGGATTATCGCGAGAACTGATGGAAGCTAGTATTAAGGAATTAAAGGAGAAGTATTCAGAAATTCGGTTGAATGTATTTGCTGGGAATTTTGCAAAAGAGATGTACGAAGAGTTTGGGTTTGTTGAAAGGCAGGTCATTATGACTTTGAAGTGAGTATTATAGTCTGAATGGGAGAAAATAATGATTTAGTGGCTACTTTCTCGCTGGGATTTAAAGTGAATAAGTCCTTATAAATATATAAAATAGATGGTTTGCCTTTATTTTATAGTAGATTTATAGAGTGTGCTTAAAAAAATAAATTAGTATTATACAATATATCGTTATTATAGTAAAAGAGAAATTTTGGAAAAATATCATTTTTTTGTTTAGAAATTTTTAAATTATTGATATAATCAATTTGTAGAATTGATTATTGGTTAATTTTACTATTTTTTAATTTTAAGGGGGATTTAATAATGGCAGGACAAATTCGTATGTCACCAGAGGAGCTTAAATCGAAAGCGACTCGATATGGACAAGGTGCAAATCAAATTGAGGACATTTTACGTCAACTACAAAACTTACAAAATGAATTAAGAGGAGAATGGGAAGGTCGTGCTTTCGAAGGTTTTGACCAACAGTTCAATCAATTAAAGCCAAAAGTACAAAACTTCGCACAGCTATTACAAGAAATTAATATGCAGCTTAATAAAACTGCAGAAGCTGTTGCTAGACATGACGAAGATCTTTCTCGTAATTTCGGTCTACAATAAGACAGATAAAAAGAAATATATAATTTAGCCATGCAACCATACGTTGTATGGCTAAATTACTTTAAAACTAGAGTAAGATACGAAGTCTTTCATTAGATAGACTCGCAGTCGCAGGAGTGATAAGTAGTGAAAAAGTTCAAATGGAGCATCTTGTTGTTTATTATTTTAGCTCTTGTACTATCAACAGGGGTCTCCTATTTAGCATTAAATCAAAATGTTAAGAAAGCTAATGAGAATACTACACCAAAAATGACAGTTGCGTTGGTAAATGAAGATCAGGGCACTGTATTTGAGGGCAATAAAATAGCGTTTGGAGATCAATTTGTTAAAAATGTAAATAAAAATACGAAACAAGAATGGTACGTAGTTAGTCGCGGGGTAGCAGAAAATGGATTGAAAAATAATAATTACAATATGATGATTGTTATTCCAAATGATTTTTCTAGGAAAGCAGTTGCGATTGATTCAGAGATTCCGGAGAAATTAACTTTAAACTACAAAGTAAATGCAACTGGGAATAAGGATTTGAAAGCTGAGGCAGAAAATACAGCTTCTGTTATTTTAGAAGATTTCAATAAGCAAATAATCGACGTTTATTTTGCGAGTATTATCGGTAAGCTACAAGGTGCACAAGATAATATAGGTAAAATAATTGAAAAAGGAAACGTTCAAACAACTATGTATAAAAAAGATATACATAGTCCGTTAGCAAATTACACAAATCAATTTAAAACAGTACAAGATTATACAGGTGTTTCTGTTAATAGTTTCAAAGGATTTCAGGATGTTTTAAAAGGTTTCGGTCAAGCGTTAGATGAAGGGAATAAATCAAACAGTACGTACTTAGATGGTTTTAATAACTTTCAAAAAATGCAAACTGATAACAATTTGTTAGCGAATAATTTCACAAATCAATTCAATCAATATATGAATGATATGAATACAGGCGATGCTTTAAAGCAATTAAGTGCATTGGAATCCGCTAATAAAATTATTTCAAATCAATTTACGTTTTCAGAGAAAGAACCAAATATTTTAACTGATGCTGCAGCAATTCAAAAATATTTAGCAGATGTAAAAAAACAAGTGTCTGAATATGATACAGAACTTGCAGGGAAGTTAGAAAGTGATATTCAAGAGACGGTAATTAAGAAGTTAAAGCAATCTATGTCGAATGATGGAAAGCAAGAAATCTTCATAAATACATTAATGAAACAACCAGATGCTCGAATAAAGAAACAAATCGAGAATTTAATTGCGAAATTACCTAGTTTAAACATGGAAGAAATCGGTCAAAGTGATTTGCCAGATACAACGAAATTACAACTGCAAAATGTAATTCAATTTACACAAAAATATAATAAAGAAAATAATTTTTATTATGATCCTGTAAATAAAATATCTTTAGGAAACGCAATTAAAGAAGTAAAGGATAGACTTTATACAGAGGGAATTACATTTAGTGATACTGCAAAAGTAATTAAAATGGAATCTCCGCAAATTTTGAAGATAAAGATTCCAGAAGAATTTAAACTAGATGGAAGTACAGGATTCTTACATATTGATGATGTGGATCGTACAAGTGACTTTCTTCAAAGCGAAGCAGGAGAAATTACAATAGCTCCTCGTAATGAAGGGGATATAAAGATTAGCTTGGATGTGAAGTTAAAAGATCCAAACATCAATATAGATGTTTTCTCTCCTGTAACATGGCAGTGGGAATTGAGCGGGACTCATAAAAAAGAAACTAGTCCTGAAAAAGAAGAACCTAATAAAGAGGATAAAGGAACACAAACTGAAAATAGCAAGGTGGAAAATGTGGTTCATAAATCACAGTATGGCATAATGCCGTTGGTACACAGTGCTAAAAACCCTATTATTAAAAAAATGGAAAACACAACAGGGAAAGATAACGGAACCGGAGGAAACCCAGGAGGCGGAACGGGAACAGATAACGGAACTGGAGGAAACCCAGGAGGCGGAACGGGGAAAGATAACGGAACCGG